>JAFXCD010000045.1 GCA_017521605.1 Lachnospiraceae bacterium
AAAGTGTTTGATGAAGGAACTAAAAGATATATATTTATCTGTTGAAATATCAGAGTTCGGAAAGAAAATGTATGAATTATGGAATAGACTTCCTTCTGCAATTGACGAAATGGAAGAACCGTTTCATATTTTATCTTATGCTGACGATTGTTTATCCTATGGGGATGAAAAACAATGTCGAGAGTTATATGAATCTATGTTTGCATTTTATGAACAATGAAAACTCTTTCGGATTAAAAACATTATATGGATGATATAACATATTGTCGAAATTTGTTGTTCCCTACTTGACACATTCGTGAGCGGTAGTCCTATTATTCGGGATGGGAAGATTGTGGGGGCTGTGACGCATGTTTTAGTAAATGATCCGACGAGAGGGTATGGGATATTCCTCGAATCTATGTTAAATCATGGAAATTAAGAAGGCCGGTTGGACTTCTTTTTTAATGACTTGTATTATGGTGTATGATATAATTAATGAAGAATACTTGAAGTTTATAGATTATATATTGATAATATTCTTATAGTTTAAATCTTGTATAGTGTTTTTAGGAGGAAAAATGATTTATAGTAAAAAGAAAATGGAAGAAATTGTAGGCGAAATTACAAAACTGGTCGCCGAGTATTCTGAATATCCGAAGGTGAAAAAAGGTGTTAATATTGAAAGTACTGATAAAATTATTTGGTCTAAGGGCTGGATAGAACCTTTTTGTACCGATTATATAACAGAGCTGAATGATAATACGATTATTCCGAGAAAGTTACTAAAAAAAGAACCCTTAACCAAAAAGTATGTGTCAGTACATCATATGGCTGATAATACCCCTGTTTATTCAAAGTTTTATGGCGATAAAGATAACGTTGTATATGAGAAATTTTTTATAAAAAAGGAAAATTTCCTTACAGGTGCATTGTTCCATTGCAGTGACAAAAAGTTGTGTGGGTTAACCGTTGAGCATTTTGATGAAAAAGGTCGTCCAATCGAGTTTGACCGTTTTTCGATGGATGGTGAATCAAAGCGAAAGCTTGATAGTATATTTTATACTTATGATAACGACAGTATTATTAAGGCTGAATCAATATTCAGTTTAGATATTGATCGTGAATTGAAATCATACGATGATGAGCTATATGTAAAGATTGGTTTAATTCTAGATCCATCAATAGAAAGAATGAATCCTGAAAGTGTCGAAACATTTGATTTTGATTATAATGACAAAATGGAATTAGACTCTTATACAAGAACTGCATTCTCGTATGGAAGGGTTATAAGTCACAAATGGAAAATCAAGAAAAGTATTATAAAAAGTTACATAGAATGTGGTATTGGGTGGCTTGGTAAATAAAACATAAGATATTAGTCATACATATAGCCATTATGGAGATGGTGTTCTCTGTAATGGCTATTATTTTTGTTTCTTACTTGATACATTCAAATTTTATTGAGGAGATGCTGGAGCATTGAGAAAGGTAGCAGACGTAAGAAATAACGTTTGCTAAAAAGACTTTTTGAAACAAAACACAAAAACAAGCACTTTTATTTCAAAAACCTAATGACTTTTTGAAATAAAAGAGGTATGATGAATGTAGTTATTTCAAAAAGAGGTGAAAAATTCTCTGCCTGCATAATCAGGCAGGCATTTTGCTTCGCAAAACAAGGAGAATTATATGAATCGAGCAGGAATATATGTTGACAATTTAACAGGAGAGGCTACTTATCAATCTTTTAAACCAAATCCATTACCACCTATGCCGGAAATTGAAATGGATGAAGAGAGTGTAAAACTTTTAGTAGATGCCAATAAACAACTTGTAAAACTTGATACTGCATCACAGTTAATTTCCAATGCAGATTTATTTATATCAATGTATGTAAGAAAAGAAGCATTAATTTCTTCACAAATAGAAGGAACACAGTGTACTTTTGACGATGTATTAGATCCGGAAGTGGATAAGAATGCAAATCTTGATGTCTCTGATGTTATTAATTATGTTAATGCAACACAATATGCATTGAATCGTTTGGAAAGATTGCCGTTATGTTGCAGATTAATAAGGGAAATACATGAAGTATTAATGGAGAATGTTCGCGGACAGGATATAACTCCGGGAGAATTCAGACATTCTCAGAATTGGATTGGGCCTGCCAACTGTTCGTTAAAAGATGCAAGATATATTCCGCCAAATATAGAAGATATGCAAAACGCAATGTCTGATTTGGAAAAATATATTAATGAGAATACGGATTATGATCCATTGATTAGAGTTGCATTGATTCATTATCAGTTTGAAACAATTCATCCGTTTTTGGACGGCAACGGAAGAATCGGAAGACTTTTGATACTCCTTTATCTGATGGAGCAGGGATTGCTTGCTAAACCGGTGATTTATATATCGTATTTTTTGAAAAAGAACCAGATAGAATACTATGATCGGATTAGTGAAGTTAGAAGAAGTGGAAACTTTGAGCAATGGATAAGATTCTTTTTGGAGGCGGTGAGTAAATCGGCATCGGATTCTTTGGAAGCAATTCGTCAGCTTTCGGCATTGCATGATACAAATATAGAAAAACTTCCAAAAACGGCTAGAAGTAAAGATAATTTAAGGGCTGTGTTTGATTATATCGAGCAGTATCCTATTATTGATATTAAGAGAACTGCAAAGGAATTAGATATTAGCTATAATACAGTAGCTACGGCTGTGAAGAAGCTTGTGGAACTTGGTATTTTGCAGGAAAGAACCAATGCTGCGAGAAATAGAGTGTTTGCATATGAGGAGTATTTAGGAATATTGAGGAAGGATACGTAAAATTTATTGTTGCCTTGCCTATGAGAGATAAATAATGAGTGTGTGCCTTTATAGATAACAGGGGAGGAGAAATCATGAAACATTTGAGTAATTTGATTGAAACATACTTATGGTCAATTGATAGTTTTAATAAGCGTAGAAATGCTTTGTATCTTCTTGATTGGATATCTGATATGTTTGATGAAGGATTCCAATGTCTGCCGGTTCATTGGAGAAGACAGCGATGCATAGGGGCAAAGAACATATGGTTATCAAAAAAAGGAGATGATATATTACATATTTTGATGTATAATCAAATTTAGCTGTTAAATTTTAGAAGAGCGGAGAGTTTATAGTATGATAAAGAATATAAAAATAACCCCCACCTTTATGATAATCATGTCTGTAATGACAATATGTATGGTGGGCTGTGGAAAAGATACAAAAGAAGTAAAACAGGAGTCATGGACGGCGGTTGCAGAAGAGGATAATACAGATAAAGATTTTGAGGAAGAGATGCCAGAAATAAGTGTAGAAACAAGTACGGAAGAAAACATGGAAACAAGTGCAGAAGAAAGTGTGAAAGTAAGTGATGAAATAAGCAGTGAATCAATTGAGGAGCAGGGAGAACGGTATCGATATGACGTGACAAGATATTATGAAACAGACACGCTGAAAATCCTTAATTGGCACATCAATATTTATGATGAAGAGGTTTTAATTCAGGAGATTAGCTTTGAACGTGATGAATTGGCAAATGGTCAAACGCCCTTGGAAGGTTCGATTTGGGAAGAAGATGTTAATTTTGACGGTGTTAAGGATTTGTTAATATGCCAGGGACATTATGGTGCTCAGGGAGGTTTGGGATTTCGCTGCTATTTGGCAAATGCAACAGGTGATGGTTTTGAATATTGCCATGGTTTTGAGGAGATAACCAATCCATCAGTGGACTCCTACAAGAAATGGATTACAGGTACAGTACGTTCAAATGCTGCATCTTATTATCAGAATTTTTATGAGTTTAATGGCCAAAATTTTACCCTGATACGGACGGAATTATTTGAGTGGGACGAAGAAAGTGAACAGTATCAAAAAGTTTTTTCCTCGGATACATAAGGAGATCAGGCTAAAATGCATTTTGTAGACTCAAAAGGAATTTTATCAGCAAAGAATGGAATGAATATTTACCGGGGATGCACCCATGGATGTATTTATTGTGACAGCAGAAGTGATTGCTATCAGATGAATCATGCCTTTGAAGATATAGAAGTGAAACGGAATTGTGTGGAACTATTGGAAAAAGCATTACAGTCAAAACGAAAAAAATGTATGATAGGGACAGGAAGTATGTCGGACCCCTACATGCATTGTGAGGAAAAGCTGGAGCTTATGAAAAAATGCCTGGAGGTGATTGAAAGGTATGGTTTTGGTGCTGCAGTTATGACTAAATCAGACCGTATCTTAAGGGATTTGCCCTTACTTAGCAGGATTAATCAAAAAGCAAAAGCAGTGGTTCAGACTACTTTCACTACATACGATGAAAGCTTGTGTAAAATATTAGAACCTAATGTGTGTACAACGAAGAAACGATTTGAAATGCTTATGGCTATGAAGGAAGCAGGAATTCCTACAGTTGTCTGGTTGGATCCGTTTTTACCTTTTATCAATGATACAAAGGAAAATCTGGATGGGCTTTTAGATTATTGTATTGAAGCAGAGGTTAAAGGGATTATTTGCTTTGGGATTGGAATGACGCTTAGAAACGGTAATAGGGAATATTTCTATCAGAAATTGGATGAATATTTTCCGGGACTGAAACGGAAATACCAGGAAACTTACGGTTTTGCCTATGAGTTGGAAAGTCCTAACGGAAGAGGAATATATAATAGATTGCAGGATGCTTGTAAGGCACATAATATATTGTGTAATCCGGATGAGGTGTTTACTTACATAAATGATTTTCCCTATGATAAGGGATATGAGCAACTGAGCTTGTTTGGTAACTAAATAGGTGATAAATAGCCATTAAAAGAAAATTTCTTTGAAATGGCTATTTTTTGTAACAAACTTTACATGGCTGCATCATATAATCACAGGCGCCCATTATCTTCAGGAGACTAGTTTAAGAGGTTTAGTGGTTGAAATAAATAGGAGTGTGTAAAGTTGACGAGAGTCCGCAAATGGAATATAATGTAATAGGTGCATAAGAAAAACAAGCGACACCGAAGGTGGCATTTGTTTTTCTCGCACCATTAACGAGCAGTCCCCCTGCGAAGCAGGGGAGTGAGTGCGCAGCACGAGACTGCGAGTTCAAGGTTGTAGCAAGAAAAAATAACAAAGGAGAATACCATGCTAGATAAAAGCTATTATGAAAAAACAGATGAGATTATAGCAGTATATGGTGCAAAACCGGCCTCTTTGATTCCCATTATTCAGGATATTCAGAGTGAATACCGTTACTTGCCGGCAGAGCTTTTGGTTTATGTGGCTAAGCAGATTGGTGTTACGGAAGGTAAAGCATATAGTGTTGCTACTTTTTATGAGAATTTCTCATTTGAGCCCAAAGGAAAATATGTGATTAAGGTATGTGATGGTACAGCATGTCATGTAAGAAAATCCATTCCGATTTTGGAACGTTTATATTCTGACCTGGGTTTGTCTAAAAGCAAAGTAACAACAGATGATATGCTTTTTACATTAGAAACCGTATCCTGTCTGGGCGCCTGCGGATTGGCACCGGTACTTACCATAAATGATAAGGTATTTCCGTCTATGACTCCGGATGCAGCTTCAGAGTTAATTCGTGATTTGCGCGAAGGCAAAGTAGAGATTTAGACGGTGGGAGGTCGAAACATATGGAAAGAATAGACAACAAAGAAGTGTTGGACCAGCTCCGTGATGTTAATAAGGAGCGTATTGATAGCAGTAAGTGCAGAGTGTTGATTTGTGCGGGTACAGGTTGTCTTGCCAGCGGTTCCGGTGAGATTTATGAGAAAATCAAGGAACTAATTAGTGAGAATCCGGATGTGGAAGTGCATTTCGGACCGGAAATCGCTCATGGTAATGGCCCTATGGAAGTAAAGAAGAGCGGTTGTCACGGTTTCTGTGAAATGGGACCTTTAATGAGAATTGAGCCTTTGGGAGTTTTGTACACAAAGGTTAAGTTAGAGGACTGCGAAGAGATTTTCGAGAAGACCATTAAAAATGGTGAGATTGTGAATCGTCTGATTTATAAGCAGAATGGTGTGGAGTATCCCAAGCAGGAAGAAATTCCTTTTTACAAGAAGCAGACCCGTCTGGTATTGGAGAACTGCGGTCGTATTGATGCAGAGCATATCGATGAGTCTTTGGCAAATGACGGATATCAGGCATTTGCAAAGGCATTGTTTGAGATGACTCCCGCAGAGGTGGTTGATGTGGTCATGGAATCCAATCTGCGCGGTCGAGGAGGCGGAGGTTTCCAGACCGGTTATAAGTGGAAGCAGGTTGCCAGACAGGAAGAGAAAATTCGTTATGTAGTATGTAACGGTGATGAAGGTGACCCGGGTGCATTCATGGACAGAAGTATCATGGAAGGTGACCCTCATAAGATGATCGAAGGTATGATGATTGCTGCTTATGCAGTAGGCGCACAGGAAGGTTATATTTATGTGCGTGCAGAGTACCCATTAGCAATCAGTCGTTTGAAAAAGGCTATTCAGGATGCGGAAGAAGCCGGGTTGTTAGGCGATAATATTTTAGGAACTGATTTCAGTTTCCATTTACATATTAACAGAGGTGCGGGTGCGTTTGTTTGTGGTGAAGGTAGTGCATTAACTGCTTCCATTGAGGGTAACAGAGGTATGCCCCGTGTAAAACCCCCTCGTACCGTTGAAAAAGGTTTGTTTGAAAAGCCCACCGTATTAAATAACGTGGAGACTTATGCAAACGTTCCTATGATTATTTTAAACGGCGCAGAGTGGTATAAGGGAATCGGAGCTCCTAACAGCCCCGGTACCAAAGCATTTGCCATTACCGGTAGTGTAAAGAATACCGGTTTGATTGAAGTGCCTATGGGAACTACTTTGCGTGAAGTAATCTTTGATATCGGCGGCGGTATTAAGGGTGATGCAGAATTTAAGGCAGTTCAGATTGGCGGACCTTCCGGCGGATGTTTGGTAACACCCCAGTTGGATGTTAGCCTTGACTTTGACTCCTTAAAGAAGATGGGTGCTATGATTGGTTCCGGCGGTCTGGTAGTTATGGACAGCAATACCTGTATGGTGGAAGTGGCTCGTTTCTTCATGAACTTTACTCAGAATGAAAGCTGTGGTAAATGCGTGCCTTGTCGTGAAGGTACCAAGCGTATGCTGGAGATTTTGGAAAGAATTGTTGCCGGTCAGGGAAAGGTAGAAGACCTGGATATGTTAGAGGAATTGGCAACTACCATTACTGATACGGCATTATGCGGTTTGGGTAAGAGTGCAGCCCTTCCCGTTATGAGTACCTTGAAACTGTTCCGTGATGAATATTTGGAGCATGTGGTGGACAAGAAATGTAAGACCGGTACTTGTTCAGCACTTAAGCGTTACGTAATTGATCCTGAAAAGTGTAAGGGCTGTTCTAAGTGTGCAAGAAATTGTCCGGTAAATGCTATTTCAGGTCAGATAAAAGAGCCATTTACAATTAATAGTGATATATGCATTAAGTGTGGCGCTTGTGAAAGTGCATGCCCGTTTGGCGCAATTCATGCAGAAAGTTAGGTGATGGAAAGATGAAGTATATTACAGTTAATAATAGAAAAGTACCATTTGATGATGAAAAGAATCTTTTGACCGTTATCCGTAAGGCAGGAATTGATTTGCCCACATTCTGTTACCATTCAGAGCTTTCCACCTACGGTGCATGCCGTATGTGTGTGGTAGAGGATGACAGGGGAAGGATTATGGCTTCCTGTTCTGAAGAGCCAAGAGACGGAATGGTGATTTATACCAATACTCCCAAATTACAGCATCATAGAAAAATGATTTTGGAATTGCTATTGGCTTCACATTGCCGAGATTGTACAACCTGCCGCAAGAACGGAAGCTGTGAGTTACAGACATTAGCACAGCAGCTTGGCGTAAATTCTGTTCGTTTCCAGAATACGAAGGAGCAGCAACCCTTAGATGATTCTTCCAACTGTATTGTAATTGATCCTAATAAATGTATTCTTTGTGGCGACTGCGTGCGTACCTGTGAAGAAATTCAGGGTATTGGAGTGCTGAATTTTGTACATCGTGGTTCTGAAATGCGAGTGATGCCTGCGTTTGGTAAGCCTATGGCGCATACGGATTGTGTTGGATGTGGTCAGTGTCGTGTGGTTTGTCCCACAGGAGCCATTACCATTAAGTCCAATGTACATGAAGTATGGAATGCACTGGCAGATAAGAATAACAGAGTGGTAGTTCAGATTGCACCTGCAGTTCGTGTGGCGATTGGTGATGAATTCGGTATTCCTAAGGGAGAAAATTCTTTGGGAAAATTAGTAGCAGCACTGCGTAGAATGGGTTTCGAAGAAATTTATGATACCAATTTTGCAGCGGACCTTACCGTAATCGAAGAGTCAAAAGAATTTCTGGAAAGACTTGAAAGCGGTGAGAATTTACCCTTATTTACTTCTTGTTGTCCGGGATGGGTGAAGTTCTGCGAAAACAAGTATCCGGAGTTTAGAAAGAATATTTCTACCTGCCGTTCACCACAGCAGATGTTTGGCGCATTGCTGAAAGAAGACGGACGTATGCGTACAGAGGATAAGAGGAAAACTATCGTAGTTTCCATTATGCCATGTACTGCAAAGAAAAACGAAATAGTTCGTCCGGAACATTTTACAGATGGGGAACAGGATGTAGATTATGTACTTACAACCGTAGAAGTAACACGTATGATTCATGAGGCCGGTATTGATTTGGCTCAGGTGCCTTCAGAATCCTTGGATATGCCGTTTGGTCTTTCATCCGGTGCAGGCGCAATCTTTGGTGTGACAGGTGGTGTAACAGAAGCGGTTCTTCGTAGAATTGTGAATAGCAACCGACCTGAAGATTTGGAGACCATTAGTTTCATGGGAGTTCGTGGTGATGAAAGTATCAAAGAAACATCCATTATGGTTGGGGAACGAGAAGTTAAGATTGCTATTGTAAACGGTTTGGCTTCTGCGGATGAATTATTACAGAAGATTAAGAGTGGCGAAGTATATTATGACTTCGTAGAAGTAATGGCTTGTAAGCGTGGATGTATTACAGGTGGCGGTCAGCCTACACCGATAGGTCCTCGTACCAAGAAGGCACGTATGGAAGGTATCTATAATATTGACAAGGCTTCTCAGATTAAGTTATCCAGTGAGAATCCGTTTATTACCATGTTGTATGATGGATTGTTAAAGGATAAAGAACATAAATTATTACATAACCATATAGAGCATGCATGTGGCGATTGCGGAGATTGTAGCGAATGTTATGTTAAGTAATTATTGTAGACGAATAGCTGCCAGCAGATTAGAACTGTTGGCAGTTTCTATTTCGTTGAATATTCGATGGCGGATAGATTGGTATTATAAAAACTCATGCGATACTGCTTTGGCGTGTAACCGGTATGTTTGTGAAAGGTCTTGGTAAAATGACTCTGTGAACAGAACGCAAGAGAGTAGGCAATCTGCGTATAGGAGTAATCTGTTTTGGTCAGTAAGCTGATGGCGGTACGGATACGCATATCTAATACATATCCGGCAAAGGTTTTGCCGGTTTCCTTTTTGAAGAGGGTTGAAAGATAGCAGGGATTTAGATTCAGTTTATCAGCCACAGCTTCAAGAGAGATTTTCTCATTAAAATGAGAGTCTATATAGTTGAGGCAGAAAAGTATGGGCTTGGAGTATAAGTTTTCTCTTTTAAAAGTTTTTACGGTTTCCACAAATACTGTCCAAAGCTCATGGTTTAATTCTCGGATTTCGTTTATGGTTGTTGCATAATCAGCCTTCTGGATATACAAATCACTTGTAGAATATACCATTTCCTGAGGAATACCTGCTTCTATAAGATATCGGGTTGCAAGTCCGGTATTAATAACAAAAAGGTATCTCATATTGCGCACAGGGTCATTGGAAAGCTTACCTTGAAGCTCTGGATTCATAAGACGCATGGAGTCTTCAATAGCTCTTGTGTCACCATTTATAAGATAATGAAAACGCTGGGATTCTTCCTGATAGGTAGTATGAATAAAGCCTTTTTCAGCATTATCATGTAAAAGCTTATGTATTTCGTCATGACTGATGAGGCGTTCGTCTTTTTTCATAATAGTCTCCATTCTGCTGTTTACAATATAATAAATATATCTTTGTCAAAAGATTATATCACAAAACTAAGAAATGTGATATAAGTTTGTGGGAGAAACGGATATGATTATAAATAAGTATGTGTGCAGCATGAAGAAAAATAATGAAAGAGGTAGGTTTAAATGGATATCTTATTTGTTGAAAATTCGACGAAAAGTGTAGTAGAATTAAACCTGGAAACAGTGAAAGATCTGGCGCTGGAAGAAATCGTGGATTTTGTGGCTCGTGGAGAAAGTGAAAAAAAGATAATTCGCGGTATTTTTACAAAGATTCCCTCGGACTTGGAGGATATCAGATATCGACAGGAGATTCTGAAGGATTTTATGGAGAATGAGGTTCTTGTTGAGGAACTGACTGAAGTACTCCAGCAAATAAAGGCTTTAAAAGAATATGCAGATATGAAAACGGCCATGATGAATCAGGAACAGTCGTTATATGTTCTTTTGGAGAAATTGAGAGAGCTTTCCGTATATGTGAATGTGGTAGAGAATATGGTAAACTGTCTGAAGAAGCACAGGATTGAAGCAAAAGGTTTGAAGAATGTGTTGAAGCAGATGGAAGACATTGTCAATGACGAGAGTTTTTCACAGGCAAAACAGGATATTCAAATTATGTTGGAGGAATTATCCAATGTGAGAGGTGCCATGGTGGCTGTAAACTTTACGCCTGATTTAAATATTGAACAGGTTACTGCTATAGAGTTTGTGCCTCATCGTTTGCGGTCTAAATACAAATTGGCAGAGTTTGCCGCGTCCATGCATAATGTGATAAATACCAGTGCAGCAACCGGTTCGCACGGAGGGGCTATGGTTACTACCAGAGTCATTGACCCTCTTTTGGCCACCATGACGCCTCATATTGAAAAGCATTTAAAAAAACATTTTACAAAAATCCGCCAAATTATGACGAAGTATGTTAAAATGGATGGGGTATCCATTACAGAAATGTATGAAGGCTTTACCTTTTATCTGGCTATGGCAAGGTTTGGACAGAGACTTCGTAATTATGGTTGTGATATCTGTATACCGGAACTGACGCAAGGAACAGGAAACTTTGAAATCAAAGATTTGTACAATGTAAGATTGTTCTTCGCAGGAGAAAAAAATATTGTAAAAAATGATTTTACATTTACACCGAAGGAGAATCTGTATATTTTAACGGGACCTAACAGAGGTGGAAAAACTGTTATTGAGCAGGCATTGGGGATTATTTCGGTGATGGCATCCATAGGTTCTTTTGTAACAGCATCCTGCTGTACGGGGAGCCCCTTTACTAATGTTTTGACTCATTTTCCCATTGATGAGAACCTGACCATAAATTATGGTCGTTTGGGAGAAGAGGCGGTACGTATTCGTGATTTGGTGGCAAAAGCGGATAACAGAACCCTGATTCTTTTTAATGAGACCTATTCTACCACCAGTGCTACGGACGGACTGTACCTATCCATGGATTTGCTTCGTGTGTTAAAGGAGCTTGGTACAGCAGTGATTTTTAATACTCATATTCATGAACTGGCAATGTCCATAAATGAGATGAATGGGTGGGATGGTGAGAGTGATATTGTCAGCATCGTCATGGAGATTAAAGACGATATGAATACTTTCCGGTTGAAACGATGTGAGCCGGAATTAAAATCTTACGCCAAAAATATTGCGTTGAAGTATGAGATTACCTACGAACAAATGATACATAACAGGAAAAACTAGTTTGATAAAGGAGGAACAGTATGTCACTTTCCGGTTATCTTTTCTGCAAAATGTGTACTAAATCCGATAAGAAGAGGGACGAGGGTCTGGAAATACCGGGAGATGTTGAATATTTACGGAATATCTGGTATGGAGAAAACAAGAAGTATCATAATTTGGATATATGTTGGCCTAAAAGCGTGGAAGGATGTAAGATTGATGTGATAAAGGATAAGCTACCGGTTATCATTAGCGTACATGGTGGCGGTTATGTGTATGGTAGCAAGGAGGTTTATCAATATTATGCGGCAAGCCTGGCACAGAGGGGCTTTGCAGTAATAAATTTTAACTACAGACTTGCGCCGAAATATAAATTTCCGGCTCCTTTGGAGGATTTAAATGCAGTAATTAACTGGCTGTTGGAGCATCAGGAGAAGTACCCATTAGATCCTGAAAAGGTGTTTTTGGTGGGAGATTCTGCCGGGGCGCAGATTGCATCTCAGTATGGGGTCATGTATTCCAATAAAGAATATGAAGCCATTATGGAGATAAAAGTGCCAAAGTTTACCCTGCGAGCATTGGGGCTTTGCTGTGGTACATATGACCTGAAGAAAAGAGCGTTGGAAGCCGGTGGTAAAGGTGTGATGGGAGATTACCTGGGAAAGGTACTCACGAAATATGATAAGAAATTAGATGTATTGGATTACATAACAGGAAATTATCCGTCGGTATATTTGTTCAGTGCTACCGGGGATTACCTGATGGCAGAATGCAAGCCCATGGCAGAACTTCTGAAAAGCAAAGGTGTGAATTGCGAGTATAAGATTTATGGCGATGAACAGACCTATCATGTTTTTCATGTGGACATGAGAAATAAATTCAGCAGGGAGGCAAATGGGGAGCAGCTGGAGTTCTTTGAAGCGGTAATGGAATAATGAAAAGCAGCTTAGACACCGAGTAGGATCTTCTTACTATGGTGTCTTTTTTGTGGTAGGTAGAGTTAAAAGTAAAGAATTCTTTGCCAATTTTTAAGAATATGCTGAAAATGCTTGCAAGAAAACGTATTTTTGGTTAGAATAATGGATATGTAAGTGTATGGTTTTGTGCCGGGTAATAAAGGACTGAAATCATTGCGAAAATATATCTAAGGAGAAGGTTTATGAACGAGAAGAAAGAATTTAAGCCTTATATTCCGGCAGAGAAGATTACCCCTGAAATTACGTTTACATCTATTGTTATGGGTATCTTGCTGGCGGTAATATTTGGTGCAGCCAATGCTTACTTGGGACTTCGAGTAGGTATGACTGTTTCAGCATCCATTCCGGCTGCAGTTATTGCAATGGGTGTGATTCGCGTTGTTATGCGCAAGAATTCTATTTTGGAGAGTAACGTAGTACAGACTATCGGTTCTGCAGGAGAATCTTTGGCCGCTGGTGCAATTTTTACTCTTCCTGCTTTGTTTTTGTGGGCGGCAGAGGGCAAGATGGACAAGCCCGGTATTATCGAAATTACCTTGATTGCCTTGTTGGGCGGTTTGCTTGGTGTATTCTTTATGGTGCCTTTAAGAAACGCATTGATTGTAAAGGAGCATGGTGTGTTACCGTATCCGGAAGGAACTGCGTGTGCAGAGGTGCTTTTGGCTGGTGAAGAGGGGGGGGCAAATGCAACTACCGTTTTTGCAGGTATGGGCTTTGCTGCATTGTTTAAGTTTGTTATTGATGGTTTAAAAGTGGTTCCCAGTGAGGTGTCTTTGAGAATTAAGAATTTCAATGGTGAAATCGGTACCCAGATTTATCCGGCAGTAATGAGTGTGGGGTATATTTGTGGTCCACGTATTTCTTCCTATATGTTTGCCGGTGGTGTGTTAAGCTGGATGGTATTAATACCTATCATTGTACTATTTGGTGAACAGCTGGTATTATATCCCGGAACTGTTACTATTGGGGAAATTTTTGCAGCAGATGGTGCGTCCGGTATATGGGGGTCTTATATCCGTTATATTGGTGCAGGTGCTTTGGCGGCTGGTGGTATCATCAGTTTGGTGAAGTCCTTGCCTTTGATTATTACAACCTTCCGTGATGCATTAAAGAGCATGAAAGGTTCAGGTTCTACGGATATGTCCCGTACAGCCAAAGATTTACCTATGCCGATTGTACTGTGTGCAATTGTAGTTCTTACTCTTTTGGTTTGGCTGGTACCTGCCATTCCGGTTTCCTTGATTGGAGCAATTATTGTAGTTATTTTTGGTTTCTTCTTTGCTACTGTATCTTCCCGTATGGTTGGTCTGGTAGGAAGTAGTAATAACCCTGTTTCCGGTATGGCGATTGCAACTTTGTTGATTGCTACTGTTATTTTGAAGGTTACAGGAGACAGCGGTATTCATGGTATGCAGGGAGCTATCGCTATCGGTTCCATTATTTGTATCGTGGCAGCTATTTCGGGTGATACTTCACAGGATTTAAAGACCGGTTATTTATTAGGTTCGACTCCCAGAAAGCAGCAGATAGGAGAAGTGATTGGTGTTATCGCATCTGCACTGGCCATCGGTGCTACTTTATATCTTTTGGATACTGCATGGGGCTTTGGGTCAGAAGAACTGGGTGCACCTCAGGCTACTTTGATGAAGATGATTATCGAGGGGGTTATGGAAAATAACCTACCTTGGGGACTGGTATTTATCGGTGTATGTATTGCTATTGTAGTTGAGATTTTAGGTATTCCGGTACTGCCTTTTGCTATCGGTGTATATCTGCCGGTACAGCTGAATGCTTGTATTATGGTAGGTGGTTTGGTACGTCTGGCATTTGACAAGATGAAGAAGAATGAGGAAGAGAAAAAGGAGATTACCAGTGATGGTATCCTGTTCTGTTCCGGTATGATTGCAGGTGAAGGTCTGGTTGGTATTCTCCTGGCAGTATTTGCAATCTTTGGTCTGGACAAGGTGATTGATCTGTCTCAGTACCTGAATCTGTCTCCTGTAGTAAGTAATATTGGTAGTTTGGTAGTATTTGCACTGGTGATTGTATCCTTATTGAAATTCTCTGTATGGAAGAAGAGAAAGAAATAGTCTATGAAGAAGACAAATAAACAAAATGAGAATTATCTGGAACGAATTCCCAAACGTCCGGATAGAATAAAATGGTCCGCTGATAATGAAGGAATGGTAACCCTGGATATTGAAAATACAGGTTTCTTTAATCGGGTGGCGCAGAAGCTCTTTAAAAAGCCCAAGGTATCCCATGTGCATCTGGACAAGATGGGGAGCTTTGTGTGGCCTCTGCTGGATGGCGAAAAAGATATTGTGGCCATCGGTGTGTTGGTAAAAGAGCATTTTGGTGACGAGGCTGAGCCTTTGTATGAGAGGTTGGCCAAGTATTTCCAGGTGTTGGACAGTTATTCCTTTTTGGAGTGGAAGAATAAGTAAATTAAGCAGCATGCGGTTTCTTGAGGGAACTGCATGCTGTTTTTGTCGTAACTTGTTAAATATTCTTGAAAAATAACATTATTAAGAATATAATGAGTACGAAAAACTGACATAGGGAGGAATGTAAGATGAAGGTAGTATTAGAAAACTTAACGAAAATATTTCCCAGTCGCAATAAGAAATCCAAAGAGGAAGTGATTGCGGTGAATGATTTTACTATAGAAATACCGGATGGAAAGCTAATTGGTTTGTTAGGACCTTCCGGATGTGGAAAGAGTACGGCATTAAATCTGCTTTGTGGTTTGCAGAAGCCTACCAGAGGTAAGATTTTCTTTGGTGAAGATGAAGTGACCAAACTGCCGGCAGAAAACAGAGGAGTGGGTATGGTGTTTCAGAATTATGCATTATATCCTCATTTGACTGTGCTTCAAAATATTATTTTCCCTTTACAGAATCTGAAAGGGGAGGAGAAAATGACCAAGGAAGTTATGTGTGAAAAAGCTATGGAAGTGGCTAAACTGGTGCAGATTGATGAACTTATGGAGCGTAAGCCCAGCGAACTTTCCGGTGGTCAGCAGCAACGAGTGGCTATTGCCAGAGCTTTGGTGAAGATGCCCAAAATATTATTGATGGACGAGCCTTTGTCTAATCTGGATGCCAGACTTCGTCTTCAGACCAGAGAGGAAATTCGAAGGATTCAGCGTGAAACGAAGATTACTACCATATTTGTAACCCACGACCAGGAAGAGGCTATGAGTATATCGGATATGATTATCGTCATGAAAGATGGTGTGATACATCAGACAGGCAAGCCTCAGGAGGTTTATGATGACCCCAAGAATCTGTTTGTGGCTAAATTCCTTGGAACTCCCCCCATTAATGTTTTCCAAGGCAGTGTAAAGGCAGAAAAGCTGTATATCGGGGAAGAAGCAGTACTGGATGTAAAAGGTGTATCCGATCGTGAAGTGTATATCGGCATCCGTCCTGAAGGCTTTGTGCTGGCTGAGAATGGACCTTTAGTGTGTAAGCTGGATGAAGTGGAAGTTATGGGACGCGATATAACAGTTGTATCGAAACATGCACTTTGTGAAAATGTGGAAATTCGTTCCATTATCAGTGCAGAAAATATGGCAGAGGTAAGTGGGGAAGATGTGCACTTTACCCTGAAGCCAAAGAAGGTACATATTTTTGACAAAGTAACGGAAGAACGGATTTATTTCTAGGATAGGAGAGCGATTATGGACAAGAAAGACACAAAGGCCTGGCTCTACCTATTGCCGGCCATACTGTTTCTGGGTGTTTTCATGGTTTATCCTTTGGTGGATGTATTGATTTACTCCTTCGAGGAAGGCTATAACTCGGCATCCCAGACTTCTTTTGGTGTGGGTACTTATAATTATTCCTATGTATTACATGACCCATACTTTTTGCAGGCTATTAAAAATACCTTTATATTAGTAATCTTTACAGTGCCCATTTCCACAGGACTGGCACTGCTGATTTCCGTAGGCTTAAGCTCCATACAGAGACTACGGGATTTGTTCCAGACCATTTATTTTCTGCCCTACGTAACTAATACTCTGGCAGTAGGTTTGGTATTTATGATTTTGTTTAAGAAGACCCCGTATTCAGATGGTTTGGTGAATTTAATCGTTCAGTTTTTTGGTGGTAGCGCGGTGGACTTTATAGATGGACCCTATTGGGCTAAAATGTTTGTGCTATGCTTTTATACCGTGTGGGTGGTACTGCCCTTTAAGATACTCATACTGACCAGTGCCCTGGCTAGTGTAAATGAGCAGTATTATAATGCGGCTAAGGTGGATGGAACCAGTCGTTTCCGTATATTTACCAGAATAACCATTCCAATGATTTCACCTACATTGTTTTACTTGATTATTACCGGGTTTATCGGGGCGTTTAAGGCTTATAGCGACGCGGTAGCTTTGTTTGGTACGGATTTAAATGCATCTGAAATGAATACCATTGTAGGGTATATTTACGATATGCTGTATGGTAACAGTGGCGGATATCCATCCTATGCATCAGCAGCGGCTATTATACTGTTTACCATAGTGCTGACCATTACCTGTATTAATCTGTTGGTAAGCAGGAAGCATGTTCATTATGTGTAGAGATACGGAGGAAGCTATGAGCGAAAACAAGTATTTTGAAAAAATAGAGAAAGCAGCGAAAAATCGTCAGAGAGCTATTCATATGG
The DNA here is from genome assembly GCA_017521605.1 of Lachnospiraceae bacterium. Taxonomy (GTDB): domain Bacteria; phylum Bacillota; class Clostridia; order Lachnospirales; family Lachnospiraceae; genus Acetatifactor. Next base: position 17,460 of record JAFXCD010000045.1, read on the forward strand.
TGCTCTATTCCCTGCTTACTGTATGGGGAATTGTGGTGCTGTTTCCTTTTTACTGGATGGTTTTGTCTTCCTTAAAGAGCTACAGTGCATATAACTCGGAGTATATACCAAAGTTTTTTACTTTGTCGCCTACATTGCAGAATTATGTGGACGCCTTTACCACAGTGCCTTTGGCGGGTTATTTGGTGAATACGTTGATTTTTACCATAGTGACAACTGCTATTATGCTGGTGGTTACCATATTGGCGGCATTTGCCTTTGCAAGATTGGAGTTTCGGGGCAAAGATTTGTTGTTTACTCTGTTTCTGTCCCTGATGATGATACCCAATGAGTTGGTTATTATTACCAACTTTGTGACAATTACCAATATGGAGATGAGAAATACCTTTATGGGTCTAATATTGCCTTCGGTAACCAGCGTGTTTTATATTTACTTATTAAAGGAGAATTTTGCACAGGTGCCGGACCAATTGTATTATGCAGCCAAGGTGGATGGCACATCGGATTTTAAGTATTTGTGGAAGGTAATGATACCAATTTGCAAACCCACATTGGTGACAATCACTATATTAAAGGTTATTGAGTGCTGGAATTCCTATGTATGGCCCAGACTCATTACTGATGACCAGGCTTATTTCCTGGTATCCAATGGTATTCAGGAAATTCGTGAGAATGGTTTTGGACGAGAGAACATTCCTGCCATGATGGCTGCTGTAGTAGTAATTTCCATACCCTTAATCGTACTGTTTTTAATCTTTCATAAGAAGATTATGGAGGGTGTGTCCAGAGGAGGTACCAAGGGATGATAAAGAGATGGAAAAAGAGTTTGGCACTTATCTATGCCTCGCTGGCGACTATACTTTGCACGGCCTGTCACGGCTCTGTAGAAAAGAGTGCCTTTGTGATTCCGGAGGAATTTGATACTTCCAGAGAGTATGAGATTACCTTTTGGGCCAAAAATGATACGAATAAGACTCAGACGGATATTTATCAGAAGGCTATAGAGGATTTTCAAAAGATTTATCCCAATGTAACAGTGAATTTACGTCTTTATACGGATTATGGCAGGATTTACAATGATGTGATTACCAATATAGCTACCAATACCACGCCCAATGTGTGTATTACTTATCCGGACCATATAGCCACCTATTTAAGTGGACAGAACTGTGTGGTGGATTTGGATGAATTGCTGGTAGATAAAAAGTATGGATTGGGTGGTAGTGAAGTGCTTTTTGATGCACCTACCAAAGCGGAAATTATTCCGGAGTTTCTAAATGAGTGTTTTTTGGAGGGGCATTTTTATGCTTTGCCTTATATGCGTTCTACAGAGGCCTGCTATATCAACAAAACCTATGTGGAGAAGCTTGGTTATACCATACCGGAGAAGCTGACATGGGACTTTGTATGGGAGGTGGCAGATGCTGCCACGACCAAGGATGCAGAGGGTAATTTTCTGGTGAATGGTCAGAAGGTCATGATTCCCTTTATTTATAAGTCTACAGATAATATGATGATTCAGATGCTGCAACAAAAAGAAGCCGGTTACTCCAATGATAAGGGAGAGATATTGATTTTTAATGATACCACAAAGAATTTGTTGTTTGAGATAGCGGAACACGTAAAATTAGGTTCATTTTCAACCTTTAAGATATCCAGTTATCCGGCTAATTTCCTAAATGCGGGACAGTGTATTTTTGCCATAGATTCCACAGCAGGTGCTACCTGGATGGGTAGTCATGCACCGCTTTCTGATATCAGTGAGGATAAATTTGTGGAATTCGAAACAGTAGTTATGCCTATTCCCCAGTTTGATACAGAGCATCCCCAGATGATTTCCCAGGGTCCGTCTGTATGTGTGTTTAATAAAGCGGATCCTCAGGAGGTTTTAGCATCATGGCTCTTTACCCAATATTTGCTGACCAATGAGGTACAGAATGCCTATGCCGGTACGGAAGGATATGTACCGGTAACAAGCAAGGCACAGGAAAGTGCGGAATATCTTGATTATATGTCCAGAGGCGGAGAGGATAATAATAAGTATTATGATATTAAAATTCAAGCATCACAGCTTCTTTTGGATAATATAGATAATACCTTTGTGACGCCGGTATTTAATGGTTCGGCATCATTGCGTGATGCTTCCGGTCAGATGATAGAGAATGTAACCAAGTCTATCAGAAGAAAGCAGACTGTGGATGAAGAGTATATGGAGAAGCTGTATACAGATATGACTTCCCTATATCGATTGGATCAGATTGCTGTGAATGGGGACGGTAAGAAGATGCTGGGCAAGCTACCTGTGGAATCAGTGGTGCTACTTATAAGCTTGGCGCTTGTATGGATATTGATGGGACTTTATGTGTTGAAAGAAGTAATAAAGAAGAAAAAATCTTGATTTATTTGACAAAATATGTATAATGGTAACTGTTTGGAGTGAAATAATAGACACCAAAAAAGGAGAGGAAGAGATGAAAAAATTTAGAGTGTTGTTATTAACCATGGTATTTGCATTGGCTATGGCCGGTTGTGCAAAGACTACCACAGACGCTCCCCAAGAGTCTAAGGTGGAGGAGTCTAAGGCAGAGGCTACAGCAGAACCCACAGCAGAACCAACCGCAGAACCTACAGTTGAGGCTACTGAAGAGCCTGCTGTTACTGAAGCACCTGTAGTGGATGAGGATGCGAAGGGCGAAGGCGTAATGACTTATGCAGAGTATGTAGCAGCGGAACTGGAAAGCGAAGTAGTCATTGAAGCATATGTACAGGCTAAGCAGTCTTGGTGGGAAGATAAGGCTACTGTATATGTACAGGACAAGGATGGTGCATACTTCTTATATGAAATGGCTTGTTCCGCAGAGGATTATGAGAAGCTGACCGTTGGTACCAAGATTAAAGTGACCGGTTATAAGGCTGAGTGGTCTGGCGAAGTAGAGATTATCGATGCTACTTTTGAAATACTGGAAGGTAATTATGTGGCAGAAGCTTTTGATGTTACTGAATTATTAGGTACTGACGATTTGATTAAGCATCAGAATGAATTTGTAGCATTCAAGGGTATGACTGTAGAAGCTTCTAATGAGGAAGGTGCGGCATTCCTTTATAAGTGGGATGGTTCCGGTCAGGACGGCGACGATTTATATTTCAATGTATCTTTAGATGGTAATACCTATACCTTTACCGTGGAGTCTTATCTGTGTGACAATACCACCGATGTATATGCAGCAGTTAAGAACCTGCAGGTTGGTGATGTGATTGATATGGAAGGTTTCCTGTACTGGTATGAAGGTGTAAATCCTCATATCACTGCTGTAACTGTAGCTGAGGCAAGCGAACCAGCTGAGGAACCTGAAGAAGCAGTTAAGAGCGAAGGCGTAATGACTTATGCTGAGTATGTAGCAGCTGATTTGGAAACAGAAGTGGTAATCGAAGCATATGTACAGGCAAAGCAGTCCTGGTGGGAAGATAAGGCTACTGTATATGCACAGGATGAAGATGGTGCATACTTCCTGTATGAAATGGCTTGTAGCGAAGAAGACTACGATAAGCTGACTCAGGGTACCAAGATTAAGGTAACCGGTTATAAGGCTGAGTGGTCTGGTGAAGTAGAGATTATTGATGCTACCTTCGAAATTATAGAAGGTAATTATGTGGCAGAAGCTTTGGATGTAACAGAATTACTTGGTACGGATGAATTAATCAAGCATCAGAATGAATTTGTAGCATTCAAGGGTATGACAGTAGAAGTATTAAATGACTCCGGAGATGCGTTCCTTTACAAGTGGGATGGTTCCGGTCAGGATGGTGATGACCTGTATTTCAACGTAAATTACAATGGTAACACCTATACCTTTACCGTAGAGTCTTATCTGTGTGACAATACAACTGATGTATATGCAGCAGTTAAGAACCTGCAGGTTGGTGATGTGATTGATATGGAAGGCTTCCTGTACTGGTATGAGGGAGTAAATCCTCACATTACTTCTGTGAAGGTTGTAGAATAAAATAATAAAGTTTACAAAAGGACCCCAAGGAAGGGGTCCTTTTTATTGAATCAATATCGTTTAGTCTTCAATCAATCGTAAACCTGCAGTATCAGTAACCGGCAGGGAGAAGGCGATGGCTTTGGCTTTGGTGTCTAAACCGGCATGCTCCATAATAGCCTTCATGATAGGGTTTTTCTGTTCAGTTTTAGTTACAATATAGATAATTTCTTTTTCTGTCGCCAGGGTAACGCCTAAGAATTTCTCGGCAGCTTCTGTACCGGTTCCCTTAGCGTGGATAACTGTGCCACCGTATGCGCCCGCGCTTCTGGCAGCATTCATAATCATTTCGGTATATCCCTGTTGAGCAATTACAACGATTAAATCATGAGATGTTTCTTTCAAGGTGGATTCCTCCTCTTTTTGAAATTCCTGATGTTCTAACAGATAATTTAATGTTTTACGACCTCCGATACTGCTTAGGGGAATGATAAAAGCAATTCCTCCACCGGGAGCGTCGATTTTTAATTTCTTTTCCAGTTGTTTTTTGATGGTAATCCAGGAGGAGTCCTCCAATACAGAGAAAATAACGGCTTTCTCAGTGGATTCCAGTCCTAAATAATCTAAAATATCGTTGGCTGCGGTTCCGTATCCGAGAGACAGGAACATGACATGCAGCTCATTTTCTTCAAATAAGTCGGAATATTTGTTTACATCCCGCCGGTCAACAATGGCGGTCATTAAGAAAATATTACCCATAAAAACTCCAATCTGCCGTAAGGTACGGCGGTATAATGGTGAGGTTTAAGCCCATTGGGGTGTACTACATAATAAAATGAACGCTAAAGTTCGATGATTTCCATGTCGCCAAAGAGTGTATTTTCTGTTGAAGCAGGTTCTGAAGGGTGAGCAACCACCATGTTGTGGATATGCTGCTCTTTTATGACTGTAATCAGACCCATTATCTGAATGGTGATAAGAGGTGTCATGGCTACCATGGCTACGATGCCGAATGCATCGGTAATAATGTTCCCGCCAAGAGCACTACAGGCACCCATTGCAAAGGGGAGCAGGAAAGTAGCGGTCATGGGACCGGAAGCAACGCCACCGGAGTCGAAAGCAATGGCGGTGAAAAGCTTGGGTACAAAAAAAGTGATAATCAACGCAATGAGATAACCGGGCACCAGAAACCATAAGATGGAAATGCCTGTAAGTACACGTATCATGGCCAAACCTACAGAGGTGGCAACACCGATGGACAAGCTTAAGCGCATGGCTCCGGAAGAGATGGCTCCTGAGGTCATTTCTTCAACCTGCTTGGTCAGGACAAATACGGCAGGCTCCGCAAGTACGATAAAGTAACCGATAACCATGCCGATGGGGACGATTATCCATGCATAGGACAGTCCGGCAATGGTCTGTCCCAAGAAGTTACCTGCCGGCATGAAACCAACATTTACACCGGTCATAAAAAGTACCAGCCCAATATAGGTATAAAGTAAGCCTACACCTATTTTGATTAAGGATTTCTTGTTGATATCTCTGGCAATCAGCTGGAATAATCCAAAAAAGAATACAATGGGTAAAATGGATACGGCCATTTCTTCTATGTAGGTAGGTAACTCTACAGAGAACAGTCTCCATAAATCTACGGTGTTATCAATGATAGGAATGGTTTCAACAGCCTGCTCGGCGGATTCGGGTTTGAAAATCATGCCCAGGATCATAACTGCCAGAATGGGTCCTACAGAACACATGGATACCAGACCAAAGCTGTCTTCTTCTGCATGGCGGTCATTACGGATGGCGGAAATACCCACACCGAATGCCATGATAAAAGGTACTGTCATAGGTCCGGTAGTTACACCGCCGGAATCAAAGGCTACAGCCAGGAAATCTCCGGGTACAAATAATGTTAATAGGAAAATAATAGCATAAAAGCCTACCAGTAAGTAGGAAAGAGGAATGCTTAAAAGCATACGCAAAATGGCAAATACCAGAAACAAACCTACTCCCAGGGCCACAGCCAGAATAAGTGTCAGATTAGGTATGGAAGGAACCTGCTCGGCAAGTACCTGTAGATCCGGCTCAGATATGGTGATGACAAATCCCATTATAGAGCTTACAAGTACTACGATAAGAACGCTTTTGGTACGGGTCATAATAGTACCGGTTCTTTCACCGATAGGTGTCATGGACAGTTCAACACCTACATTGAATAGGAGCATACCGGCTACCAGTAGTACAGCACCTACCAGGAAGGTCATCAGGATACTGGGCGGTATGGGGGCAATGGTAAAGCATAAAATCAATACAATGGCAAGAATGGGAAATACTGCCTTCAGGGTTTCTGTTAGTTTTTCTTTGAATTTTGAGTGTAGAAATTGCAATGTCGTTAAACCCCTTTCTTCTTATTTAATAATGCATTTTATTACGTTACAACAGTATATCATAAAAATGTAGTACTGTGAATGAAAGTTTTGTGAAATTTGTATTTTCTTTACCGGTAGTGTTATACTAAACATAATATTTGACGGAGGTTAGTATGTGCACGGCAATTTCCTATAAAACGAAAGAACATTACTTTGGAAGGAATCTGGATTTGGAATATTCTTATGATGAGACTGTGGCGATTACACCCAGAAATTATCCGTTTATATTTCGAAGAGCGGGAGAATTACAGACACATTATGCCATGATTGGTATGGCTTATGTAAAGGATGGGTATCCATTATATTATGAAGCAACTAATGAAAAAGGACTTAGTATGGCAGGTCTGCTTTTTGCAGGGAATGCATATTATAATAAGGCAGAAGAGGCAGGAAAGGATCATATTAGCCCTTTTGAGTTAATTCCATGGATATTAGGCCAATGCAGGAATGTTGCGGAAGCAAAAAAGAAGTTGCATAGGGTGCAGCTAGTAGAAATAGATTATAGTAAGGAGTTAAAACTCACGCCCTTGCATTGGATGATAGCGGATAAAGACCGGTGTATTGTGGTTGAAGCTGCAAAAGACGGGGTGCAGATTTATGACAATCCGGTGAAGGTACTGACTAATAATCCACCATTTCCTTTTCAGATGATGAATCTGAATCAATATAGAGGTTTAAGCAGAAGGGATGTGGATAGTAAATTTGCAGAAGGGATAGAGCTTGAACAATACAGCAGGGGGATGGGAGCGCTGGGATTGCCCGGGGATTTGTCCTCTGCTTCGCGATTTGTGAGGGCTGCTTTTCATAGACTTAATGCTGTGTCCGGTGAAACGGAAAGTGAAAGTGTAAATCAATTCTTCCATTTGCTGGGAAGTGTGGAAATGCAAAGAGGAAGCGTAGAGCTTACAGACGGAGCAATGGATTTGACAATTTATAGTTCCTGCTGTAATACTGATAGAGGGATTTATTATTATACTACCTACGAAAACCGGCAGATAATCGGAGTGGATATGTATAGGGAGAACTTAGATGAAAATATAGTGATTTCCTATCCTTTGTTAAAGGGAAATCTATATATTCAAAATTGAGGAATTGTTAGAAATGCACAAAAAATACAGTAAAAGATTGGATGTGCTAAAACGATTAAGTGGGTATACGTCGATTGAAAACGATTTACTACAACAAAATACCAACATTTTTAACAAAATGATGAAAATTATTAAGAAAATGTAAAAAAAAGCTACACAAACGAACAAGATAGTGGTATAATATGACCAAAGATTAAGTGAGTTTAAATCTTTTGTAAATAAAATGTTAACAAATTTAAAAATAAGTATTAAGTTCACTGAAAAAGTGCCGATATATAAAGTATAAAGAATGAGGTTTTGTTGGAAATGGATTTTGGCAGAAGGAAATTACGTCTTGGAGATGTTTTAATTAATAGTAATGCAATTAACCAACAACAGTTGGAGGAAGCATTGGAAGCCCAGAAGGGTACAGGTAAGAAGCTGGGCGAGGTTTTAGTTGAAAAGGGCTATGTAAATGAAGAGGATATTGCAAAGGCCCTTAGTGGACAGTTGGGATTGCAGACCATTAATTTGATGGATATTACCATTGAAAATGATATTTTAAGTCTGGTTCCTGTAAGTGTTTTGAAGAAAAACAAGGTATTTCCTTTTGAATATGCAGAGAATAATATGAATGTTCTACGTGTGGCCATGGTGGATCCCATGGATATGTATGCACAGGATGATATTTCTATTATTACAAACTGCATGATCGAGCCTTATGTTGCTACCAGTCGTGACATTATGATGGCTCTTGATAAATATTACGGACAGTCAGAAGTTACCAGTGCTTTGGAAGCATATGCAAAAGAAAAGAATCTGGTGGGCGATGATGAGTTAGAAGCAGCTGCGGCGGAGGATGTTAACAGTTCCCCTATCGTAGTTATGGTTAAAGAAATGATTGATGCAGCTGTACGTCAGCGTGCATCTGATATACATATTGAAGCGTTGGAACGTAAGGTTCGTGTACGTTATCGTATTGACGGCGCTCTCTATGAGAGGGGTAAATATGAAATAGCGTTGTTGCCGGCAATTGTTGCCCGTATTAAGATTATTGGCGGTATGGATATTTCGGAAAAGAGAAAACCACAGGATGGACGTATCACGCAGATTGTAGACCGTATGGAATATGATATCCGTGTATCTGTACTTCCTACTGTATATGGCGAGAAGGTCGTAATGCGACTTACTTCCAAGACAAATCTGACGAGAGAAAAGAGTCAGTTAGGTCTGAAACCCAGAGAATTGCAGAGATTTGATCATATCTTGGCACATCCTCATGGAATTCTGCTGGTTACCGGTCCTACCGGTTCCGGTAAATCGACCACTCTTTATACAGCGCTTAGTGAGCTGAATAAAGAAGATGTTAATATTATTACCGTAGAAGACCCTGTGGAAGCAAATATTGATGGTATCAACCAGGTACAGGTTAACAATAAAGCGGAATTGACCTTTGCGTCGGCACTGCGTTCTATTTTGCGTCAGGATCCGGATATTATCATGATCGGTGAAATTCGAGACCAGGAAACGGCAAGTATTGCGGTACAGGCTTCTATCACAGGACACTTGGTTGTATCTACATTACATACCAACTCCTCTGCGAGTACCATTACACGTCTCGAAGATATGGGTATTGAGTCTTATTTGATTGCGGACTCTGTTATTGGTGTTATTGCACAGCGTCTGGTACGTAGATTGTGCCCGGCCTGCAAGCAACCGCGTATTGCGACGGAACAGGAAAAGGAAATCATGGGTGTTAAGGCATCTGAGGAGATTACCATGTATAAGCCTTGTGGTTGTTCTCAATGTGATCATACCGGATACAAGGGACGAATCGGTGTGTATGAGATTATGACGGTTACACCGGAGCTAAAGAAGATTATCAGTAATCGTGGTGGTGCTGAGAAGATTAAAGAACAGGCGTTGAAAGAGGGTATGAATACCTTGCATATGAGTGCAACAGAGTATGTGCTGGAAGGTATGACCTCTTATGAGGAAATGCTGAGAGTTTCGTTTGATGATTAAGAGAATGAGTGGCGGAAGCTAAAGGAGATATAACGGCATGGCGAGTTTTAAATATGAAGCGATAAATACGGCCGGTAAAGTTATGAAGGGCTCAATTGAGGTGGAAACTATAGAAAAAGCCCGTGAAGAAGTGAAACGTATGGGTTATACCCCTGTGAATATTAATGAGCAGGGTGTGCTGGATAAAGACATCAATATTGGTATCAAAAAGAAACCCAGTGCGCGAGATTTATCAGTATTCTGTCGACAGTTTGTAAGTATGCTTCGTGCAGGTGTAACCATTATGGATGCCTTGAAGATGCTTTGTGAAGCTACAGAAAATAAAGCTTTGAGAAATGCGATACAGCAGATTCGTATCAGCACGGAAAAGGGTGAACCTCTTTCTGCTGCATTCGGTGAACATAAGGATGTATTCCCTGAACTTATGGAGAAGATGGTAGCGGCAGGTGAAGCTTCCGGTAGTTTGGATGTAGCTATCGAACGTATGGCAAACCAGTACGAGCGTAACAGTAAAACCCAGGCTATGATTAAAAAGGCTATGGTATATCCTATTGTAGTAGTTATCGTAGCATTTGCGGTAGTGGTAGTTATGCTTACTGTGGTTATTCCAAACTATGTAAATATGTTTGATGATTTGGGTACGGAACTGCCGGCGATTACGGTAGCTGTACAAAAACTCAGTAATCTTGTGATTGATTATTGGTTTATTATTTTCCCGGCTATAGCGGCGGTTATAATACTTATTATTATGTTTAGCAAGACTACAAAGGGAAAGTATTTCTTTGGTAATTTGGCTTTAAAATTCCCTATGACCAAGGGACTTGTAACTAAGAGCGCTTCTGCACAGATGGCAAGAACCATGAGTACCCTGATGGCTGCCGGTATTCCTTTGGTGGAAGCTACCGGTATCGTATCAGAGATTATGGGAAATCCTTATTTCAGGGATGCCATGGCGGCGGCACAGGATGAGATTACTATTGGACAGCCTCTTTCCAGACCCTTGGAGGAGTGTGGATTGTTCCCGCCTATGGTATACTTCATGACCCGTATCGGTGAAGAAACCGGTAATAGCGAAGATATGTTGGATAAGCTGGCTGATTATTATGAAGAAGAAGTGGAGATGGCGGTTGCCAGCTTCATGGCAGCATTAGAGCCGGCAATTATCATTGTACTTGCTGCTATTGTTTGTGTGCTTCTGGGTGCTTGTATGGCTCCGATGTTGACAATGTATGAGGCATTGAACAGCTTGTAAAAGAGAAGTTAGACATCACATGTAGGGATGTGATGTTTGATGATAAAATGAAACGAAAGTTTCAGAGACTAAAGTCTCAAGGGGAGGATGCGAAAGCATACTCGGTAACTAAAAATACTTTTATTGAAAAGGAGAGAATGTATTATGAAAAAGGAAATGAACAACAAAGGTTTCTCACTCGTTGAATTAATCATCGTAGTGGCAATTATGGCAGTATTGATTGGTGTATTGGCACCTGCTTACTTACAGTATGTAGAGAAGTCTAAGAGAACCAAGGACTGTCAGGCAGTTGGTTCTATCATGGATGCTTGTGAAATCGTAGCTGCTGATGTTGCTATCAACTGGACTGAAGCATTGACTGTATCAGTTGGATCTGCTGGTGTTACTTACAACTGTGCTGACACTGATGTTGTTACACAGATGGAAGCTATCGTAAGTGACGCTAAGATTACCGGTGCTTGGACAAGCATTAGCTTTGAAGCTAGCAAGGGAAATAATGGCATTGTTACATTTGGTACTCCTACCGGTAACATGAACTTAACTGAAATCGCTAAGATTTCTCCTGATTTGGAAGCTAGATTCAACTAATTTTGAAAGGAACCGCATATGTCCACGGTTATATTGCTCTATATAATAGTATTTACATACGGACTGTTAATTGGTAGCTTTTTAAATGTACTGATATACAGAATTCCGAAAAAAGAGAATATAGCAATTGTGAGATCGCACTGCATGAAATGTGGTTATCAGCTGAGGTGGTACGATTTGGTACCACTCTTCAGCTGGATTTTCCTGGGTGGACGTTGCAGACAATGTAAAGAGAAAATATCTTTTCAGTATCCTCTGATAGAGGCTGTGAATGGTGTTTTCTATGTGGTGGTATTTTACCACTATGGTTTAAGCATAGAATCCCTACTCTATTGCTTATTATTCAGTGCACTGCTTGCTTTGAGTGTCATTGATTTCAGAACTTATGAAATCCCTGTGGGTTTCAATTATTTCATACTGATCCTGGGACTGATACGACTGGTGACGGATTTGCAGAATTGGTCAACCTACTGTATCGGTTTCCTGGTGGTCAGTGGATTTTTGTATTTATTGGTGATTCTGTCCGGGGGCAGAGCTATGGGTGGCGGTGATGTGAAGCTGATGGCTACCTGTGGTTTGCTGATAGGGTGGAAGTTGATTATATTGGCCTTTTTCGTAGGATGTGTTTTGGGCTCTGTTATCCATGTGATACGGATGAAGGTGAGCAAACAAGGTCATGTATTGGCTATGGGTCCTTATTTATCAATGGGGATAGCGATAGCCGTTTTGTATGGAGAACCATTTTTGAATTGGTATTTAAATATGTTTTTCACCCCTCTTTTATAAGAAGTTGGGGTTGATGTGATGGATTTGAAAATAACCGGGTTTTGCCCGGTAGAGATATGTGAGGATGAAAGTAAATGGCAAAGGTTATAAGTATTGAGATTAGTAATTCCTTAATCAGAATGGTGGAAATGGACCGTCAGGTTGGTGATAAGAAAAAGAAAATTACGATTTATCGTCAGTGTGCCATTCCTACCCCTCCGGGTGTTATTAAGGATGGATATTTGCAAGGGTCTGCAGCACTTCGTGATGTTATTAGGCGAGAGTTGAATGATAAGCAGATTAAGACAAAGGATGTAATCTTTACGGTGGCATCCAGCAAGATTGTAACTCGTGAGGTAGTATTACCCCCGGTTAAGCCTAATCAGATTGATGCGTTAATCAGATCTAACTTGAGTGAATATTTCCCTATTGATTTATCCTCTTATGATATTGCACATATTGTTTTGGAACAGTTTGCAGACGGACCGGATAAGGGTAAGTATCGTACTATGATTATGGCTGCTGATAAGAGTTTGGTTTCCAGCTATGATGAGTTGGCTACCATGTGTGGCTTAAAGTTGATTTCCCTGGATTATGCAGGAAACAGTATTTTCCAGTCGATCAGAAGAGAAGAAACAGCAAGCCGAGTAATGGTTCTGAAAATAGAAGAAGGACAGACTACAGTATCCGTTATTAAGAATAAGAACTTAATGCTTCAGAGAAGTATCAATTACGGTATTAATGAAGCAGTCTCTGAAGTGATGAACCAGAAGGTTTTCAATGCGAGCAGTGAAGATGAAGCTTGGGATTTGATGCAGAAAAAGGCGTGCATAAAGTTTAATGTGTCTGAAATTGCACAAAAGAACAGCTATAATCCCAATCTTGCTGTAGATACAGAACTTCGCGATGTGGATGAAAGCCCTGAAGTGCGTGATGCGAAGATTGCAGTAACCAAGAGCCTGGATACCTTTATTGGTTCCGTCCGTCGTGTAATCGAGTTTTATGCATCCCGTAATGCAGGTGATGAAGTTGATCGTATCCTGATTACCGGTACTGCAGGTGCCATGAAGGGTATTGCGAAACTGATTGCCAATGAGCTGGGAATTAAAACAAATGTAGTAAATCGTTTGGAAGGTGTTGGTTACCATGTAACCAGTGAGGATGCCGGTATCTATAACTTTGTATCTTGTATCGGTGCAACCTTCCATCCTGTAGGTTTTATCACCAAAGAAAAGAAGTCTAAACAGAAGAGAGAATTGGATTATACACCATTTATTGTGCTTGTGCTTGTACTGTTTTGTATAGCAGCAGCGTTGTTGCTGGTAGATGCACATAAGAAGGTGACCGCAGTAGATGATGAAGAACAAAGATTGTTAAAGCTGGAGCAGGATTATAAAAAAGCTGAACAGACTTATATTGCTCATACCAATTTAGTTTCTTTATTGAATCAGGTAAAAGAAGGCGCTGCTTTAAGAACTCGCAATAATGATAATATTTTACAATTAATCCAGGATTTAGAAACCGTCCTTCCTGAGGATGTTGAGATTTCACAATTTAAATCAGATGATAATAGTGTAATTATGGTAATGAAGGTGGCTAATAAGGAAGTTGCTGCTGCTGTGCTTGATAAACTGCGTGATTTGGATTGCATCAAAGAGGTAACAACACCTTCCCTTACAGAAGCTCCTATTGAAGAGGATGAAGAAGAAGAGAGTAACAATAGAAACAACAATAGGGATAACGAGGATGAAGAGGTTTATGAAGGTAGCCAAGGTGGTAAGATTGAATTTACTGTAACTGCAACCTATTATCCTCCGGGAACACGTGCAAATTCATCTGAGGTACAGAATTAAAGGAAGGATATTGACTGAATATGAAAAAGATTACCAGTAAACAAATTTTTACATCTGTATTATTGATTGGTATTGTTGCTTTAGTGGCATTATATTTCCTGAAATATAAAAAGGATATGGAATATGTGGATTTAAAGAAGGCAAGTAATGCAACTTTAGATATGAGAGTGAAGGCTTTGGAACAATACCATATTGATGAGCCTACCTATTTGGCAGAAATGGGACCGATTAAGGCAGAAATTGATGAATATTTAGAGCCTTATGCATCAAATGTAACAGATTTGGATTTGATTATGCAGGCAGTTGCGGTACAGCAGGTGTCACCTATTGAGTATACTGCTATTGATTTAGGAAGTAAGAATGTAATGAAAGCTATTGGTTCAGATGTGGTGCAGAATGCTGCAATCGAAAAATATCAGGAACAGATTACATTTGTAGAGCAGACATGTTCTTTGCCTAATAAGATTACTTATGATGGTTTAAAAACTGCTGTACAGTCATTGTTTGATAGTGATTATTTGATTGGAATCAGATCCATCACCTATACAAAAGCAGGTGATCAGGGTGAATTGCAGGGTAAAATTGATTTATCTTACTACTATGTGACCGGTACGGGCAAGGAATATGTAAAGCCTGTATTGCCCGAGTATATAAGTGGTACAGAGAATATCTTTGGTGTAGCTAAGGATGAGGAAGAGGAAGAATAAATTTGGATTAAAGGAGTCTAAGCATGAAAAGACTGAGGAAAGTAAAAAGAAAACTGAATAACAGTGGTCTGACTCTAATTGAAGTTTTGATTGCTATGACTTTATTAACCGTAGCAATTGTTCCCATGATGAGAGGTTTTATACAGGTTGGACGCTATGGTGAAAAAGGAAGAAATCTGCAACAAGCTACTTCCATAGCACAAACAGCGATGGAAAATTGTAAGGCATATAATGTTACAGACATTGCAGGAAAAATGGGAGACAGTACTTTTTTGAATCCCAGTGCGTCTTATATGGCAGGTGCACAGTATAAAAGTGATCAGGATAACCTCTATTTTATAGACAATATGACCGTAGATGGTCGTAAAATGGCCATGTCGGTAAGATTGAATCCTATATCTGCAACAAACCAAGAGATTACCAAATATGAAAACTGTAATGAAAGACTGGATGGTATCTTTGTGGCAACAGAAGCTAAGGATACATTTGATAGTGCGGAATATACTTTCTGGGAGCTTGAACAGCTTTGTATAAACAGTTTTTTTGAATATATTGCTGAAAATGCACCGTCTAATGGAAGTATAGAAGCTCAAGTATTGGCTCAAAAGGGTGTTACAGTTGATGTGACAGCAGAAGAAGTTGAGGAAAGTCTATTTAAAGATAATAGTAGTCCAAATAAAGGAAAACTAAAACTTTTACGCGATATCTTAATAACGGCTGAAACAGATGCAGCAGGGTACGATACCGCGAAAGTGGAGTATACATATACAGCAGTTGGAACAGGCGATTATGTCTATACAATGCCTGATGGGTCAACAGTAAATGTTCCTATGACGAGTACATATACGGCTCCTACAATAGAGGCAACCATTTACACCAATAACAGTTCCAAAATGGATGGTGGTAAATTAGAAAGAATTTATTTCTATTATTATCCTGCATATAATAATTATGTAGAATTACCTTTTGAGGAAGATAATATATATATTGATACCAGTGCTTTCAAAAAGGATAATGGTGACGGAAAAGATTTGGATGTGTATCTGATTAAGCAGAAGTTACCTTCTACAACTGATATGATAATTGAGTTGGCAGAGAGTGACCCCGGATATAAGAATACTGTAGAGGTTATGACCCGTGTAAACGGAAGTCAAATGGGTAAGGTTAATTTGTATCATAATTTCAATACAAATATTGGAACTAATGTGACTGATTTAAACACATGGTCAGATTTGGCAATAAAAGAATATACGGAAGTAAGTGGTGCAGGTACCTGTGTTGATAAGAAGGGATTAGTAGAAACAGAAACTAAGGAATTAATGTATACTATAGAGGTGAAGATGTATACCAATCCTTCAGTGGAGAAGGACGCGGTTACTAATAAGTATACCATAACAGGTGATGAAATTTTAACACTTGAAGGAACGAAAATAAACTGGTAAAATATGTATAGGATGAGGTGAGATGGGTATGAAGAAGTATACAAGTTTAAAACTGAATAACGAGGGTGCTGCATTGGTTATGGCGATTCTTGTTATTGCATTTGTAAGTATATTGACAACTGTCTTGTTATATCTTGCCAATATGAATTACCAGATGAAATCTACAGACTTTAAGACAAAAGATGTGTTTTATAATGCAGAGGTACCATTAGAAACTATACGAACCAGATTGGTTATGGATGTGGCAACGGCTTCTGCTGAAGCATATGATATTAGTGTGTTAAACTATGCAAATGTAGCGAGTGATGTACGGGCGTCTGAGTTTCAAACGAATTTTTATGAAAGTGTAATAGAGGCATGGAAAACCAGATGTAAAAATGGAAGTGTAGAATGGGATTGGGTTTATGGTTTGACAGCACTGTATAATGAACCAGATCTTGATAAAAATATTTCGCCAATAGACGGTTCTGATATTCATGTTTTGAAGAGTACCGGATGGAGTGATAGTACAGGGTGTTCGTCTACGGGATGTACGAAGTCTTACCATATAATATTAGATGATAGTATTACGGATAGTAATCGTCTTAAAGTGCATACGGAAACAGAAGGTGTTAATACTGTTAATAAGCTACGACTGGAAGGCGTTAAGCTGGTTTTTACAAAGAATGAATTTACTTCAATCATCGAAACCAATTATAATATTATACCTCCCAGTATTGATTTAAGTATTAACAGTTTTGTGGATGATGATCCAACAGAAGCTGTTAAAAGAAAAGATATAGATTTTGAAACCTGTGTTACATATATAGGATATAAGAAACAATAGGATATGGTAGGTGCGAATATGAAGAAGAAGAGATTGGATAATGCGGGATATTCCCTGTTGGAAGTAATCATAGTTGCGGCTATCATAGCACTGGTTACAGGTTTGGTAATTATGAGTTTTGGTGCATTGAATACAAGAAAATTAGATGAATGTGCTAAAAAGCTTAAGATGGGATTGGAGACAAATCGTGTGACCAATATGGGTAAGCTGAGTGCAAGTGTATCCGTATATGTTGATGGTCAAGGCTATTTGGTATTGGAAGAAGATATTAATGGTGAAATAAATACCAAAAGAGTGGGTGACTCAGGTTTGACTTATAAGTATAGTTTTAATGGGGTAGAGAATTCTGTTCCTCAAGTGTCTAATAAAATTACAATAAGATTTGATCGTAATTCCGGAGCTTTGAAGCCACAAGAAACAAATAAGTTTATAGACTATTTTTTAATAGAATTAGATGGTATAGATATGAAGGTTAGTATCGATAAACTAACAGGAAAGGTATCTGTAGATTAATGTTCCTAAAGGAGGTCAACATGAAATTAATGAGGAAACTGATGAAAAGAAATAACAAAGGTATGTCTCTAGTAGAGCTTATTTGTGCAATTGCAATTCTGGGTCTTACTACCACAGCTTTGGGTGGAGCCATGGTTATCAGTGCACAGCATTATAAGAGAGATTCCGCTGAGTTTGAGGTACAGCAGGAAGCACAGACAGCCACCAATCTTATTGGTAATCTGGTAGTAGATGCTGCAGAAGCAAAATGGGAAGGAAATAAGCTTAAGATTGTAGCTGACGAAAAAATTCATCTGGTTTATCAGGATGGAAGCAAACTCAAGTATACTAGTACTGAAGGTGGTGTGACCACAGAAGGTGTTTTGGCAGAAGGTGTTGCACCCAATGGCTTTACTGCAGATACTTCTAAGTTCGAAAGTAATAAGAATGTAAATGTTTCCCTTGTGTTAGAAAATGATGGAAAAGAATTTACTTCCAATTACAATGCGACATCCAGAAATGGTGAATTATCAACTACTGAATATGCAGAAAGAGTATGTGTAATCAGTATGGAAGATGAAGTTGTAATTGAACCCAATCAGGAATTCAAGATGAAAGTAAATGTATTGGGTATGGATATTAGTGAAGTGGGCGGATTGAAGGTTAATAGAGCAGGTGTACCCAGTATATGGGATACAGACGATGTTATTAAGTATGATTCTGCCAACAAAGAGATTGTAATAAAGGCACCTTATGATGCAGGAAAAAATGGTGTTGATACAAGCTTTACTTTTGAAGTGGAGACTATTGGTACAAAAACTGGCAGTACAGATAAATGGGCTACAAAAACAGTTCAGGTAAGGGTACGTCGTGTTAATGATATTGAACTTAATTTAGTTAGTGGTTCTGGATTTACTGCCGGTTCCGTATATGAATTTAAGACTAATTTAAGCGGTACTAATATGAGTAAGGGCTTTGGAAAAAGCTATGATTTAGCACCTTATGATTATATTGATCCCAATCAGGTACAGTTTATAGCAAGAACCTCTGCCGGCGTTTCACTTCCTATTATTCCGGTAGGTAATGATGGATGTAAAATAACACTTAATACAAATATAGGATTCAATGAGTCATTTACAGTGTTTGCTGTTGCAAAACATCCTGAAGGAACTAATAAAGCAACTGTACAAAATGGTGGAACAAATGTTGCATATGGTGTTGTTATAGATTCAAAAACTTATACAAATACAATGCCTTATGTTCCTCCGGTAACATTCCCGGAAGGTATTCAGAGAGGTATGGACTTTGTATGGAACAGTACACTTGATAGTACAATAGACAAGAGCGCATTAGAAGCAAAATATGGTACTGTATCACCTCACTGGTATATTAGATATATTGATGAAGATGGTAATGCAACACAGTATTATCCTACAATTGATAATGGTGCTGCTAAGAAATTCCATGGAAATAATGAAACATTGGTTATGCTTCCGAATAAGGCATATACAATTGAATTGATTTATGTATTCTTAGATGGTAGCAATAAGATTGTATGGCCTCAGGATTCTAATTTATTAAATGCCGGTCTTGGATTTGCAGAAGCAGGAGTTGGTAAAGGATGGGCAGATGAAGATGCAACTGTAACACAGTTTGCTCAATATGGCGGAAGTCATACAGTACCTGCAGCAGAACTCTATTATATAAACAAAGCATCTGATTCGGATGATAATTACACCGGCGTTGGTGCAGATGTACAAGTTAATACAGTAAATATGACATTATCTTTCTCAGGTGCAGGTGGTAATCCTAAACAGATTAAGGCGAATTTTGATATTAGACATTTGTTGAAGGGTGGTAGTTCAGCAGATGGAGTATCTCAAGAGGATAAGAAATTCACTTATGAATATAAGATCTGGAAGAAAGGTTCTGATAATAAGTGGGCAGCTTTAGATGCTGAAACCAGTGCTTTATTAAGATTTGAAAAGGATAATAGTGGTAATGGTGGTTATTTCTCAATCTGGGATATCAACGATAGAGTACAAGGCGACGCAACGAAGAAAGAGAAGTTAAAAGGTGAGTATCGAGTAGGTGTTGATTTGAAAATGTATTGGTATAAGTATGCTGATACTGCTTCAGTATTTAATAATACATTTGATTATGAACAAGATACATGGAATTTATACGATACCAGTAAAGATAATACAGCTGATGAAATTAGAGACGGATTCTTCTATTTCAATATTGTAGATTAATAATAAACAGCCGGTAGGTTCTACCGGCTGTTTTTAAAAGATAAACATTATAAGAGGGTATATATGTTCAAGAAATTACAAGAATGTAAAAATTTAAAAGAAATATTTGCCATGATAGGTACCAGACCATTTGAGATTGCTGCGTTTATACTGGTACTGTTGTGGTGTTTGTTACCGGTATATTGGACAATAGAAAGAATATATTGGAGTTTGGTAGCATTAAATGAATATGAACATCAACAGGCTATAATCTTAGGGCATCAATATTCAATGCGTGTACTGGGAATGTGTTCTGTATATGTGGCAGTTTTTTTTGTGCTGTCCCGTTTATTTGTACATGGTAAGAATGCATGGAAGAAAATGAATGCAGAGTCATGGCATTTTCTGCTTTTATTAATGCTGGCATGGGGTGGTATTTCCACACTTTTGGCTAAGGATATACAACTGGCATGGAAAGGTGATATATATCTGTCAGAAGGATATCGAGCTTATCTGTTTTACGCAGGGGTTTATGTATGTACCTTTATCCTTACAAAAACTAAGTTTAAAGGGATAATTCTAAATATTTTTAATATAATTGCAACTATGGTGTCAGCAGTTATCATTGTAGTAGATTATGCCGATGTGGGTTTTTGGGAAAAAGTATTTCCCAGTCAGCTATCAGGTGTGTTTTTCCATTTTAATCATGCCGGCTATTACATTAATATGGGCATTGTTTGTTCCATTGGATTGTATATGCATGCAAAAGGTAAGCTGCGTATATGGTATATGCTTACCATGATATTGCAGGTATTTGGTATTCTTGTAAACAGTACTTTAGGAGCATTTATAGGTACCTGTGGAGCTTTGGTGATGGTCTTGGTTTTTTGTGTGCGAAAATATTCCAAATGGTCCTTACATATGCTTACTCCCGTGATAATAGTAATTGCTCTGGTAATTGCCAGTTATTTTGGTTATATCCCCAACAGTAAGGGTGAGGATATGAGAGTGAATTTTGAACTTTTGTTCAATGATTCACAAGCAGTGACAGACAGTGGAGACGGTGGAGGTGTAGAGTCCATTGGACATGGCCGTGGCAATTATTGGATTCAGAGTCTGAAAATGATTCCCGAAAGACCTATATTTGGATATGGACCGGAGCATTTGAATGAATTTTATGCAGCATATATGGCTATTAACCGACCTGATAATGAATTTATTCAACATACGGTGTATATGGGGATTCCGGCTATTTTACTTTATCTTGCTGCATTAATCCTTCTATTTATCCATCAATGGAAACAGATGAAACAGCTGGATAAGTGTATACTGGTAGCGGCAGGCTGTATGATTGCCTATCTCATATCGGCACAGTTTGGTGTAAGTGCATTTTATACCACACCTTATCTGTATATGTTCTGGGGAATGGCCGCTGGGCGTAGTCCTAAGGAGCAGGAGGAGATTGATACCGGTCTTGCAGAACTGAAAACAGAAGTGAACGCTACTTTGGAACAACGCCTTTTAGAGCCTAAGAAGAATAAGAAGCGTAAGAAAAAGGTAGAAGACGTGGTTGAGAATACCAATGTAGAAGTAAAAGAAGAAGCATAAAAAAAAGGAACCATCTCTTCAGTTGGAGATGGTTCCTTTTTACCACTTATCGGCGATTATCCCATTATTATGGTTTGGATAAGGAGGCAAGCTGTGTTTTGAGTAATGCGATTTCGTCTCGTAGCTGTGTGTTTTCTTCTGTCAGCTCGCAATTCTTGTCTGTCAGCTCGCAATTCTTGTCTGTCAGCTCGCAATTCTTGTCTGTCAGCTCGCAATTCTTGTCTGTCAGCTCGTAATTCTTGTTTGCCAGCTCGTAATTCTTGTTTGCCAGCTCAGTATTTTTATGTGTCAGTTCGGTATTCTCGTTAGAAAGACGTGCGGCCTCTAGTTCCAATTTTTTTCTTTGATTTTCTTCCATTTTAATTAATTTTTGTTCAAATTCCCAGTCTTGACATTGCTTACAAATCTTGGGGTCCATATTACAATTAAATAGTGTTTTGGTTACTTCTTCCATATACTCATTATCCCTGGTAAGCATACGTAATTCCTCCCATGTATTGGCTTTGAATATTTTGGCCCATCTGTCGATTTGATAGGCTTTGTCTTCATCAGTTGCTAAGTTTACTTGGGTTAAGTCTACCACACTTAAAACTAATTTGTCACTAAAAACGCGATGATTCATGGTATCTAACAGTTTAAAGGTAGAGTAGAATTGTGGATTGGCTGGCGAGTCAGTATAGTTGACAAAACCGATATGTGTGGCAGGTTTTACATTGCAATAATCATCGCCTATTTCCAAATTACTAAATACACGACATAGATAAAGTAGAGAACGATCGCTCCAGTTATGCTTGTTTAAGAGCTGCATTTCAAGGTTAATGTATGAACATTTGTTAAGTTTGACAAGTATGTCGAGTATATACTTTTTATCTTTGAAGGATTCACCTAATAGTATTGGATTTTCGATGGAGATATCTTCAATTTCATCCGGTTGGATGTGGAGCAAAGAACCTAATAAACCGCGAAGAATCTTAGGATTTGATTGTAAGGTTGACCGAAACATATAATCATTGGTCATACTATACCGAATTTTGCCGGTAATTGTTAAATGGTTTTCGTTTTGTTGCATAGAAATTCCTCCTGTGGTATGAAAATAAAAATTTAATGGTATATCCGGCGATTTGGCCTCGATAGACACAAGAATCTTCCGTCAGAGTGGCGGAAAATTTATGAAAATATACACCTGAGTGGTGTTTGAATATGAATTCACTTTAACATGTTTTATAGAATAAGTCAAACTATATTATTATACTTAAGAAAACATTTTCATCATTAAATCTCTATAAAATTTCAAAATTCCCCTTGCCATTCTATTGATTTTGTTGTATAGTTTGAAACGTTGGTATTTTTATGTAAAGATGTAGAGTGTTACTTAAACGTTTAAGTCTAACAAAAGTAACACAATAAGGGGAAAACTTATGGCGAAATATTTAGTAATTGTAGAGTCACCGGCCAAGGTGAAGACCATAAAGAAGTTTTTGGGAGCAAATTATGAGGTTATGGCCAGTAACGGTCATGTACGTGATTTGCCCAAGAGTACCATGGGCATTGATGTAGAGCATGATTATGAGCCCAAATATATAACCATCCGAGGTAAAGGTGATATTTTGGCGGCGCTTCGTAAGGAAGTTAAGAAGGCGGAGAAAATATATCTGGCAACTGACCCGGACCGTGAAGGAGAGGCTATTTCCTGGCATTTGATACATGCTTTGAAGCTACAGGATAAGAAGGTGTATCGTATTACCTTTAATGAAATTACCAAGAATGCCGTTAAGGAATCTTTAAAAAATGCCCGTGATATTCATATGGATCTGGTAGATGCACAGCAGGCAAGACGTGCTTTGGACCGTATGGTGGGATATCAGATTTCCCCCTTGCTTTGGGCTAAGGTGAAAAGAGGCTTGAGCGCAGGGCGTGTACAGTCTGTAGCACTTCGTATTATTGCGGACAGAGAAGATGAAATCAATGCTTTTATTCCTGAAGAATATTGGACTTTGGATGTAGAACTAAAGGTGGATGGTGAGAAAAAGCCTATTCTTGCCAAGTATTATGGTGACAAAAGCGGCAAAATAGCTATAAATAATAAAGAAGAAATGCAGGCCCTTCTTAAGAAAATAGAGAATGCAGAATACAAAGTGAAGGAGATTAAGAGGGGTGAGCGTGTGAAAAAGGCACCCTTACCCTTTACGACATCTACATTGCAACAGGAAGCCAGCAAGGTGCTTAACTTTTCCACACAGAAAACCATGCGTCTTGCACAGCAGCTGTATGAAGGTGTGGATATAAAGGGAGAGGGTACAGTCGGTTTGATAACCTATCTTCGTACGGATTCTACCCGAGTATCTGATGAGGCAGCGCAGAGAGCAGCAGATTATATTACCAAAACATATGGTGAACAATATGCTGTGGAAGTAGTCAATACGAAAAAGACAGAACAGAAGATTCAGGATGCCCATGAAGCCATTCGTCCTACAGATATAGGTCGAACCCCTATAGAGATAAAGGAACAGTTACCCAGAGATTTGTTCCGCCTGTATCAGCTCATATGGAAGCGATTTACGGCCAGTAGGATGGCGGCGGCACAATATGCCACTACCTCTGTTAAAATCGAAGCAAAGGGGCAAATATTCACATTGGCGGCTTCTAAAATGACCTTTGATGGTTTTATGAGTGTATATATACAAGAAGATGATAAAGAAGAAAACAATGCCTTGACCAATGAACTGAGTAAGGACAGTAAGCTTACTTTTGTATCAGCCATGGATAAACAGCATTTTACCCAGCCACCGGCTCATTATACGGAGGCCAGTCTGGTACGCGCTTTGGAGGAATTGGGGATTGGTCGTCCCAGTACTTATGCACCTACCATTACCACGATTCTGGCAAGAAGATATATTGTTAAAGAGAATAAGAACTTATATGTGACGGAAATTGGTGAAGTAGTTAACAATATGATGAAGGAAGCATTTCCTACCATTGTAGATGTGAATTTTACAGCCAATATGGAAGCATTGTTGGATGCTGTGGAAGCAGGGGATATCAAGTGGAAGACCGTTATTTCCAATTTTTATCCTGATTTGGAGGAAGCAGTAAAGGTTGCAGAGAAGGAACTGGAGCAGGTTAGTATTGCGGATGAGGTTTCAGAGGAAATTTGTGAAAATTGCGGACGCAATATGGTAATCAAATACGGCCCACATGGCAAATTCCTTGCATGTCCCGGTTTTCCGGACTGTCGCAGTACAAAGCCTTATTTTGAAAAAATTGGGGTACCATGTCCCAAGTGTGGCAGTGATGTAATTGCCAGAAAGTCTAAAAAAGGAAGAAGATATTTTGGATGTATGAATAATCCGGATTGTGATTTTATGGTATGGCAGAAGCCTTCTGCAGAAAAGTGTCCTAAATGTAGCAACGCTTTGTTGGAAAAAGGAAACAGACTGGTATGTGCGGATGAACAGTGCGGCTATTCGAAAATGATAGAAAAACAATAAGTTGTATGAATAAAGTCAGAAAATTTGCGCAAATATGAAAAATATCGCAAAAATTTAGTATTTGTGCATTGATATCTGGCTTTATTTGTGTTAAACTAATACAAAAGATAAGTTTATTAAGTTACGGATGGAGGGTTTTGTGAAATGAGCAGCGTACAATTATTAGATAAAACACGAAAAATTGGCAAACTATTACACAATAACAATTCCAGTAAAGTTGTGTTCAATGACATCTGTAAGGTAATGCGTGAAATTTTATGTTCCAATATACTGGTAATTAGTAAAAAGGGTAAGGTTCTTGGTGTAGGTAAATTCGAAGGTGTTGATCAGATCAGTGAATTGATTACTGAAAATGTAGGCGGTTTTATAGACAATATGTTAAATGAGAGATTATTGTCTGTTTTATCTACCAAAGAAAATGTGAATCTTGCTACTTTAGGTTTTGAAAAGACAGATGTAAGTAAAATACAGGCTATTATCAATCCTATTGAAATCGCCGGTGAGAGATTAGGAACTCTCTTTATTTATAAATGCAATCAGCAATATGACATTGATGATATTATTCTTTGCGAATATGGTTCTACAGTGGTAGGATTAGAAATGCTTCGTGCAGTAAATGAGGAGAGTGCAGAGGAAAGCAGAAAGGTTGCAGTTGTGAAATCTGCTATTAGCACCCTTTCCTTCTCGGAAATGGAGGCAATTACTCATATTTTTGATGAACTGAATGGTATGGAGGGTATTCTGGTAGCCAGCAAAATTGCAGACAGAGTGGGAATTACCCGTTCCGTAATTGTGAATGCATTACGTAAATTTGAAAGTGCGGGTGTTATTGAATCACGTTCTTCTGGTATGAAGGGAACCTACATCAAGGTACTGAATGATGTAGTGTTTGATGAGATTGAAGAACTGAAAAATCAGAGTAGGTAAGATTACAATTAAAAAGCAAAAGGAGTTTGCTTGTAAATAGCGTATAAAGGGATTTGTTGCAAGGTCAATAAATCCCTTTTGTGCATTTGGGGAGAAATTAGTCCTAAAGTATCAGCTAAATTATTTGAAAAAAAACACAAAAATTATTGTCTTTTTCGACAAATAATTTATAATAGAATAGAGTGGTTTTATTCTGCTCTATTGTGACTGAAAACATTTTCCGAACAGGAGGAATTTTATGTTAAATACGAATGTGTATGATTATATTAATGTATTGGATAAAGCGGCTGACGCATCCTGGATGCGTAATGAAGCTATTGCCAATAATATAGCAAATGCAACTACTCCGGGATATAAACGTCAGGATGTGGCATTTGAAGCAGAATTAAAGAAAGCACTGGGACAGGATGATTGCAGGTCTATGGATGAAAGAGTTTCCGGATTGAAAACTGCAAATTTAAATCCTGTTACTTATATTGATAATGCAGGCTTTTCCTATCGATTGGATGGTAATAGCGTGGATATTGAGAATGAAAATGTGATGATGGCAGAGAATCAGTTGAAATATCAGGGACTTATGAATAGCATAACCGCAGAATTTAAGAATTTGCAGTCAGTTATGAAGTAGTACAGGTATTGTTTATTAAGAAAGGAAGACGCATATGAGTATGTTTTCATCATTTAATATTAATGCATCCGGTATGACGGCACAGAGATATCGTATGGATGTGATTTCGGAGAATGTGGCTAATGCCAATACTACCCGTACGGCAGATGGGACTCCTTATAGAAGAAAGATTGTACATTTTGAGGAAAAGCCGGCAGATTTCAGTACCTGTCTGCACAATGCCACAGGACAGTATTCCGGTGGACAGGGAGTTAAGGTTACCGGTGTTTATGAAGATACAAAAACGGAGATGAAGATGGTTTATGATCCATCCCACCCGGATGCCAATGAAGATGGATATGTATTCTATCCTAATGTGGATATCGTGACAGAAATGACCAATATGATTGATGCCAGTCGTGCATATGAAGCCAATGCAACTGCTTTTTCGGCCAGCAAAAGTATGGCGTTGCAAGGACTTCAGATTGGACAATAAGGAAGGAATAAGGTATGGATTTGTCAAGAATTACCGGTATCTCCGGATTTAATGTAAATAAAGCAGAGGATGTAAGTTCATTAACAGGTAGCTTGTTTGAGGAAACCAAAAAGGCAGACGGTACAGTATTTGAAGCTTTTTTAAATACGGCGATTGATAATATCAATACTACTAATACCTATTTGTCCAATGCAGAAAATGAAGAAATACGTTTTGCACTGGGTGAGACGGAAAACACCCATGATTTGACCATTGCTTTACAGAAGGCCTCCACAGCCTTGCAGTATACTGTGGCAGTGCGAGATAAGCTCTTGGAAGCATATAAGGAAATTATGAATATGCAGATTTAAGAGCTGTTTTTAGGAGTAAAATGTAAGAAGTACAAGGAGAAACACCATGGCAGATAAATTGAAAGAGCTTCAGGCAAAAATGCTTGAATGGTGGAATCGATATACATCAAAGCAAAAAACTTTAATTATTTCCATAGTTGTTGGCATTGTTTTTATATTTGCAATAATTATTTATGTTGGTTCACAGCCTAAGTATGTACGATTTCGTAATTGTGCCACCGCGGCTGAGGCCTCCAAAGTGATGGAGACCTTGCAAAGTGCGGAAATAACAGCAAGAGTAACCTCAGGAGGTTTGTGTGTGGATGTAGAGGAAGATCAGGTGGATGCAGCAGAACTGGCTTTGGGTGCGGCAGGACTTTCAGATGATGTGCCCAATCTTAGTGAAGTGTTAAACGGCGGCTTTTCCACCTCGGATTCAGACAAACAGAAGCTTTACATAGACCATATGCAGAAAGAGCTGGCAGCCAATTTTGAAACATATAAGGCAGTAAAAGACGCAAAAGTCCAGATTAACTATCCGGATCAGGATGGTACATTGGCTTCCAAGAAACAGGAGGCTTATTGTTATATTCTATTAGAGTTAAGCGGAAGCTTTAATGCGGAAAATGCAGCAACCATGGCGAAGGCGGCTGCTGCACGTTTGGGTAATGATACCACTGAAAATATTGTAATTGTGGATGTAGAAGGAAATCTTCTGTTCTCCGGAGAAAATGATTATACCACCTCCGGCCAGGCTACCAGTTTCCTGGAGTTGAATGACCAGGCAGAGAGCTATATTAAGTCCAAGGTAACTCAGGCACTGATTACTACCGGCCAGTTTGATATGGTTGAAGTGGCTCCTTATCTGCAATTTGATTATTCCAATTATGAGAAGACTGAGCATAACTATAATGCCCCGGATGGACGGGAAGATGGTTTTGTTTCCCATGAGAATATTCAAGAGACGGAAAATTCCAGTGGAGTGGGAGGATTTCCCGGTACGGATTCCAATGATGAAAATTCTTATGTATGGCAGGATGGCAGTAATACAGAGTCTTCCAGCAGTAGCATTGACAGGAACTATTTGTACAATGAAGAGATGTTGAGGACCATGACTCCGGCAGGAATCATAGATTATAAGAATTCCTCCATTACCGTTACAGCCATATCCTATAATGTGATTCGACAGGAAATGGCAGAGAGCCAGGGGCTTTTGGATGGTATCACCTGGGAGGAGTTCAAAGTAGTTAACGATACTTCCGAAAAAATATCAGTGGATGAAGATTTTTACAGTGCTGTTGCTACAGCAACCGGCATTGACCCTGCTAAAATTACCATCGTAGCATATCGTGAAAATCTTTTCTACGACGAGGAAGAACAGGAAATTAACTGGAATACGATTTTCAGTATCGCTATTATTGTTATTATACTGGCACTTTTGGCCTTTGTAATACTTCGCAGTATGCGCAATGATACAGAGGTGGAGCAGGAAGAAGAGCTTTCTATCGAAAACCTGTTGCAGTCAACACAGGAGCCTGAATTGGAAAGCATTAATGTGGACGATAAATCTGAAGCCCGTAAGATGATAGAGAAATTTGTGGACGAGAATCCGGATGCGGCAGCAAATCTGTTGCGTAACTGGTTGAACGATGATTGGGGGTAATGGTATGGCTAGATTTGGTGAAGACAGGATTACCGGTGTACAAAAAGCGGCAATTTTATTGATTTCCCTGGGACCGGAACGTTCTGCCGGTATTTTTAAGCATCTTAAGGAAGAAGAGATTGAGGATCTTACATTGGAGATTGCCAATACCAGAAGTGTTACACCTCAGATAAAAGAAGAAATTATTAATGAGTTTTATGAAATTTGTCTGGCACAACAGTATATTGCAGAGGGTGGTATTGCTTATGCCAAAGAACTGTTGGAAAAGGCTCTTGGTTCAGAGAAGGCTATGAGTGTTATCAGCAAGCTGACAGCATCGTTGCAGGTAAAGCCTTTCGAATTTGTACGAAAGACAGAACCTTCCCAGCTGCTTAATTTTATTCAGGATGAACATCCTCAGACCATTGCGTTGATTTTGTCCTATTTGTCAGCGGGACAGGCGGCCCAGGTGTTGTCTGCATTACCTCAGGAGAAGCAGGCAGATGTGGCAAAGCGTATTGCGGTAATGGACCGTACCAGCCCGGAGATTATCAGGGAGGTGGAAAGAGTTCTGGAGTCCAAGTTGTCCAATTTGGTCAATCAGGATTTCACCATCATTGGTGGTGTGGATGCAGTGGTGGATATCTTAAACTCTGTCGACCGTGGTACAGAAAAGAATATTATGGAGTCTTTGGAAATAGAGGCCCCGGATTTGGCCGACGAAATCAGAAAGAAGATGTTTGTATTCGAGGATATCTTACTTCTGGACGACCGAGCTATTCAGCGTGTGCTGCGTGATGTGGCAAATGATGACCTGACTCTGGCACTGAAGGGTGGCAACGAACAGGTACAGACTGCAATCTTTAACAATATGTCTAAGCGTCTGGCTGTGATGATTAAAGAAGATATGGAATTCATGGGTCCTGTACGTATGAAGGATGTAGAAGAAGCACAGCAGAAGATAGTGAATATTATCCGTAAGCTGGAGGATGCCGGTGAGATTATCGTATCCAGAGGCGGAGGTGATGATATCGTTGTCTAGTAATGTGTTTAAAGGTGGTTTTGGATTAGTAAATAATGGTCAAACACCTTCTGATAAAAGAATTATTGATTCCAATGAATTAATTGCTTCCCGCTTGGAGAAGCTGAATGAGATTTTAAGAGCAAATCCGCGTATGAAGGAATCAGGGGAGGGATTTGTTCAGGGGATAAATGCTGAGGATGTTTCCGAACTGCTTAGTGAGGGAGATGAAAGCACTGTTTTGAAGTCGGAAACCATAAATCCGGACAATGTACTTCAGCAGGCAAAGGATAAAGCTTCTGAATTGATATCCGATGCAAAGAAACAGGCAGATACCATTGTGGCAGAGGCTATAGAACAGGCAGAGCTTTCCAAGAAGAATATAATGGAGGAAGCCCGGATGAACGGTTACCGTGAAGGTATGAACCGTGCCACAAAGGAGATTAATGATACCAAATCAGCTTTGGCGAAACAAAAAGCGGATATGGAAGCAGAATATGAAGCGAAATATGAGTCCATGGAGTCGGATTTGGTTAATGCCATAACCAATATATATGAGCATATATTTAACGTGGAATTAAGTTCAAACAGAGAAATTCTGGTTTATCTGATTAATACCACATTGCGTAAGGTGGAAGGTGGCAGAAACTTTATTGTGCATGTATCCAAGGAGGATTATCCTTTTGTGAGCAGTCAGAAGAAGCAATTGGTTACTGTGAGTTCAGCCAGCAACACCGTGGATGTGGTAGAAGATTTAAATTTAACTAAAGGTGAGTGCTTTATCGAAACGGATGGCGGTATTTTTGATTGCGGGTTGGGTACACAGTTAAAACAGCTGAGCAATATGCTTAAAATGTTATCTTTTGAGAATTAACCGAATTTAAGGAAATTATATGGTAAATAAGTCGTTAGAAAGAAAATATAACAGAGTGTTGGACGAGGTATTCTTTCGTAAACTGGGCAAGGTTGTGAATGTAGTAGGGCTTACTATTGAATCGGCAGGACCGGATGCACGATTAGGAGATGTGTGTCGTATTATACCCAATGGTAAGGAAGAGGCTGAGCCCATAATGGCTGAAGTAGTAGGATTTAAAGATAAAAAGACCTTACTGATGCCGTATGATGCCGTGGATGGTATCAGCTTGGGAAGCATGGTAGAGAATACCAATGAGCCTATGATGGTAAAGGTTAGCAAGGAACTTCTGGGCATGACTCTGGATGGTTTGGGTAGACCTATTGATGGTTCGGTTATCCGTGGTACCAGATATCCCATAGAAGCTACGGCACCGGATCCTATGAGCAGAGCCATTATAGATGAGGTTCTGCCTTTGGGAGTAAAAGCGGTGGATGGACTCATGAGTGTTGGAAAAGGCCAGCGTATCGGTATTTTTGCCGGTTCCGGTGTTGGTAAATCTACATTAATGGGTATGTTTGCACGCAATACAAAGGCGGATATAAATGTTATTGCTTTGATTGGTGAGCGTGGTCGTGAAGTTAGGGAATTTATTGAAAGAGATTTGGGCGAGGAAGGTATGCGCCGTTCGGTGGTAGTAGTGGCTACTTCTGACAGACCTGCATTGGAGCGTAATAAAGCTGCCAAAACTGCTACAGCTATTGCAGAATATTTTCGTGATCAGGGTAAGGATGTTCTTTTAATGATGGACTCACTGACCCGTTTTTCCATGGCACAGCGAGAAATAGGTCTGGCCAGTGGTGAACCACCGGTTACCCGCGGTTATCCACCCAGTGTGTATTCAGAAATGCCTAAGCTGTTAGAGCGTGCAGGCAGGTCGTCAAAAGGGTCTATCACAGGACTCTATACGGTATTGGTAGATGGAGATGATTTTAATGAGCCTATTACCGATACGGCGAGAAGTATTTTGGACGGACACATTATGTTAAACAGAAGGCTGGCGCATAAGAACCACTATCCGGCCATTGACGTTTTGCAGAGTATTTCCAGATGTATGAGCCAGATTGTTGCCAAGGATCATCGTCAAGCCGCAGGTAAGCTGAAAAATGTATTGGCCACTTATAATGAGGCAGAGGATTTGATTAATATCGGAGCATATAAGCATGGCAGTAATCCTGATATTGATTATGCCATTCAGATGAACAAGGCGGTAAATGAGTATCTTTGCCAGGATGTGGAAGAAAAGGTGGAATTTGAAGACAGCGTAGAACGATTAAAGAGGATGTTTGAAGGAGCGTAGTAACAGGTGGCAAGGTTTCGATACAGAATGCAGGAAATTCTGGATATTAAGCTAAAGATGGAAACACAGGCAAGACAGGAATTCGCTCAGGCCAAGCTTATACTGGAACGTGAATTGGAACAATTAGAACGCTTAAAGAACAGAAAACTTCAGTATGAGGAGCAGGCGGCAGAACTTTTAAAGGGTAAACTGGATGTGTTGGAAATACTTTTCAATAAGGATTCCATTATACATACGGAAGAGGCTATAGCAATGCAGGAATTGGAGGTTAAGTCTGCAAGGGAAAATCTGGATGAAGTGCGTGAAAAACTTAAAAATGTCATGCAGGAGAGAAAGGTTCACGAAACCTTGAAGGATAAGGCTTTTGAAGAGTTCCTGATGGAAGAAAAACAGCAGGAAAGTAAAGAAATTGATGAATTGACCAGCTATATATATGGGCAGAAACTGCTGGAGGCGGAAGAGATAAATGCGGAGGATGTAGGAGATGGCAGCCAAACAAGATCCTAATCAGACTTTGATTATAACGGAAAAGAATAAGATTAAAAGTGAAAAGAAGCAATTGCAGAAGGAACAGAAGGAGCAACGCAAGGAAGCAAAAAAGAGAGCCCGCGAGATTGCCAGGAGAGAGGATGAATTAAACGAAAGCGAAGGTGGTGGCGGTTTTGCGGCTTTTATGGCTACAATACTGATTGTTATCGTATGGCTGGCAGTGATTGCTGTGATTATCAAGCTGGATGTAGGTGGATTTGGCAGCAATGTATTAACACCTGTATTAAAGGATGTTCCTGTGCTGAACAAGATATTACCTAACAGTCATATGCTGGAGACCACCGATCCTGATGAGTATGGAGGTTACTCCAATCTTAAGGATGCGGTTGCACAGATCCGTTTATTGGAAGGGGAGCTGGAACGTGTTAATGTAGATAATCAGAACAAAAGTCTGGAGTTGCAGAATTTAAGGGCAGAGGTGGAACGTCTAAAGGCTTTTGAAGATAAACAGGCTGATTTTCAACGTATTATGACAGAATTTTATGAAGAAGTTGTATATTCAGAAAAAGGACCCGGTGCTGAAAGCTATCAGAAATACTTTGAAGCTATGGATCCTGCTACTGCTGAATATATTTATCGTCAGGTAACAACTCAGATGGAAGAGGATGCAGAGGTGAAAAAATATGCAGCGGCATATGGTTCCTCAGCCATGAAACCGAAACAGGCTGCAGGTATTTTTGAAGCCATGACGGATAATCTGGAGCTGGCGGCCAGGATTTTAAATGCCATGAGTGCAGATGACAGAGGCTCTATCTTAGGCGTAATGGATCCTGCAATTGCAGCAAAGCTTACAAAGATTATGGACCCGGAATCTTAATTGTTTTGCAGGTAATGCCGATATATATTTTGTGGATAATGTGTGCTTTACATTATACTATAAATTTCAAGGAAAGGAGGAAGGAGGATGACAAAGATACCTGTAAACATACCTGAGTTTATGCCAAATATTTCTTTGGGTACAAGTAAGGTACAGGAAACGGACAGCAAAGGTGATTTTGGAAAAATACTGGAAAATCAAAAGACTACCGCTTCAAAAGCTACTGAGAATGTGCCAAGAGATGAAGTTAAGGAATACTGTGATGATGGTGTTGAAGAAGTGCGCACAACAGAAGAAAATCATGAAGTGGATACCGCTAATGTCAGTAAGGAGTCAGAAGTGAAAGAAACATCAGCAACAGACAGCGGTAAAGAAGCAGGACAGGAAGAAGAGCAGGGACTCAGTCAGGAAGAACTGCAATTGATTATTCCCATGCTGAATGTGGCAGTAAGTGATGTAAAAGAATTACTGGCTACAGAGCTAGGTATATCTATGGAAGAATTGAATGTCTTGATGGAAAATATGCAGATTTCCAATGAACAGTTGATGGATTTTGAAGTGGTAAAGGAACTGTTTATACAGACCAGTGGGGCAGAAGATGTGACAGCTCTTTTGACAGATGAGAATTTGTTGAATGCTTTGCAGAATCTGGAAATGGAGTTTGTACAGATTATGGAAAATGTGCAGGAGACCATTGGGGTTACGGAAGATGATATGACTGTAATAAAAGAACAGATTGGTCAGATGAATAATCAAAGCCGGGAACCAGTTATAACCATTGAAAATGCGACGGAGAATTCTGAAGAACCGGAAGTGGTGAAAATGACTACAGATACAAAGCAGGAAGAAGCTCCGACAGAGAATAAACAGGCTTTTCAGTGGACTGGACAGAATTCAACGATTTCCACAGGTAATGTAATAAGTACGGAAGCAGTATCACAGCCACAAAGCAGTTTCACTACCATGCAGGCGGCGGATATTATGAATCAGATAATGGATTATATGAAGATTCAATTGAATGCAGACACCAGTTATTTGGAGATGCAGTTGCAGCCGGAAACTTTAGGAACCCTTCAGATACGTATTTCGGCTAAGGAAGGTCTTATGACTGCTCAGTTTACCACCGCAAGCGAAAACGTGAAAATGGTTTTGGAAGGACAGATGGTACAGCTTCAGCAACAGCTGGAGAGTCAGAACATTAAGGTGGATGCCATTGAAGTAATGGTTGAAACACATGCGTTTGAAAGTGCTTTGCAGCAGGGGGACGAAAGACAACAGACTGGAGAAGAGAAAAAGGCACGTACAAGAAGGATTGACCTAAATGATGCGGCAGAAGTTGAAGAATTAGCAGAAGAAGATCGGATAGTAGCAGAAATGATGGTAGCAAACGGTAATACAGTAGACTATCTGGCATAATGGAAAGGAAGTGAGTATATGAGTTTAATCGCACCTGTAGAAGATGGTAAATTTGTAGAATCCACATCTCAAAGCTCCTTAAATAAAGCTAATGAAAGCAATAATGCGATGGACAAGGATGCTTTTTTACAGCTTTTGGTAGCGCAGATGAAGTATCAGGATCCGCTGCAACCTACATCTAATACAGAATATATTTCACAATATGCACAGTTCTCACAGGTAGAACAGATGAACAATATGGCAGCAAGCATGGACTTACAAAGAGCGAGCCAGTTAGTTGGCAAGGAAGTTTATGTAAAAACTACGGGTAGTAATGGTGAAACCAAATATGTGCAGGGTAAAGTAGATTATGTAGTGTATGAAAACAACAAGGCATATCTGGCAATTAATGAATCTTTGTATTCCATAGATGATTTGGATACAGTACATGATCCTGAATATCTGGAAGCATATAAGATGGCAACAGATTTGGTGGAAAGAATCAATAAGTTGCCTGGTATCAATGTGATTAGTTTAAGTGATGCTGCGGAAGTGGATGATCTTAATAAGATTTACAATGATATGAGCGATTATCAGAAGAGCTTTGTGGCAAAGGAAAAAGCAGATGCATTAAAGACCTATACTGACAAGATAGAATCCTTGAGAAATGAGGAGAATGAGGAAGAGTAATGGTATAGATACAAGCTGTAGAAGGAGAGAAAAATGATACAGAATTCTAATTTTCTTACAGCCCTACAGTTACAAGAGCAATATCAAAACAGTCGTACACAGATAAGCGTACAGGAGAAGGTGAATGAAGAAGGTTTATCCTTCCGTGATATTCTGAAAACAAAAGAGAGTGAGAAGGAACCTTTAAGGTTTTCCAAGCATGCCAGTATCCGATTGGAGCAAAGAGGAATCTGTTTGACGGACAAACAGATGGAGAGGCTTCATGATGGTACCAGACAGGCAGGAGAAAAAGGAATCCGGGATTCTCTTGTGATTGTGGATGAGCTGGCATTTATCGTGAATGTTCCAAAGAATACAGTGATTACTGCTTTGGATAGCACGGAAACAGATTCTAATGTTTTTACAAATATTGATGGAGCAGTGATAATGTAGCCGGACCTTATGGAGGCGAAAGATATCCTGAATGACAGAGGGATAGGAGCTGCTTGAAAGTAAGGAGGACAAAAGTTATGATGAGATCATTATACTCTGGTGTTTCCGGTCTTAAGACCCACCAGGTTAAGATGGATGTAATTGGTAATAATATTGCAAACGTAAATACAACAGCATATAAGTCCAGTTCCATTGTTTTTAGTGAATTGATGAGTCAGACTACCCAGAAGGCAAGTGGTGCCAATGCCACTACCGGTACTGGTGGTACCAATGCCAGACAAATCGGTCTTGGTGTAAGAAGCGGAGCTATTAATACAAATATTTCCACTCAAGGAGCAAGTCAGTCAACAGGTAATCCTTTTGATATCATGATTAACGGTAATGCTTTCTTTGTGGTAAATAATGGTACAGAAAATTTGTTTACCAGAGATGGTTCGTTTTATGTGGATTCCGCTGGAAATCTGGCTATGACCAGTACAGGATATAATGTAATGGGATGGTTGCCTGATGAGGCTACTCAGCAGATTCGTCAGGATTCCGTACAGGCACTTCGTATTATGAGTGCTGCGAATATGACTTATCCGCCGGAAGCTACTTCCCAGGCGTATATGTCAGGTATTCTGGATAAAAATGATCCGGATGTTACCAGTGTTAACGGTAAGATGATTAATTTGAATTTCTTTGACAATTTGGGATACAGCTATACTGCGAGAATTTCCATGAAGCAGTCTGATAATACAAATGAATATAGTATCGAATTGTCAGCTCTTTTAGATTCCAATGGTAATGAGATTGATATTTCTGCTGTAAAAATGAGTGATGCTTTGCGTTATCAGGCCAAGTCAACTAGTGTAACCTTTGATACATTGGCATACAGATGGGATGGTATGCAGTTGAAATATGCAGTTGAGGAAGGCTCAACAGAAGCTAATGAAACCGTTCTGGCGGATTTGAGTAAAATATTTGATGCGCAGGGTGAAGTGTTGGATACTCCTGAGGCAAAAGACGGACTGAATGCTATTGCTAAAGCATATGGTTATGAAGGTTCTGTAGATGAATTTTTGGCTCTTTGTAATGTGGTTACTGACCCTGACAGTGGTGCTGAAACCAGAGTTACCGTACAGAATATGTTGGCAAATCTGGCCAATGGCAGCACAGCAAATCAGTTCCCGATTGGTGCTGAAAATATCAACTTCAGTGGCAGGGTTTATGATGGTGCCAGCATAAATTATAATACCAATTCCGGTAAGTTTGATGGTATTAACGGAAACCCCAGAACTACAGGAATTACCCTTGCTTTCTCAGCGTTAGGCGGTAATTTCAGTGATATTAATATGGACTTTACGGAAAGCTCTATGTTTGATAACAAGGGCACTTCAACTATAGCTTCCACTCGTGGTGATTTTACCGGTCTTGGTGCAGGTAGAAGATTGGGAGATATGATTGGTGTCAGTATCCAGAATAATGGTATGATTTATGCTACATATGACAATGGTATGACTAAGTTGGTAGGTCAAATTGCTACGGCAGAGTTTGCCAATGCATCCGGTCTGGAGAAGAAGGGGGACAATTTATATGCATCAACCTTGAATTCCGGTGATTTTGATGGCATTGGTGTGGATGTAACTGCAAGCGGCGGCTATATGTCTACCGGACAGCTTGAAATGAGTAATGTGGATTTGTCGGCTGAGTTTACTGAAATGATTACTACCCAGAGAGGTTTCCAGGCGAACAGTCGTATTATTACTGTATCTGATACCATGCTGGAAGAGTTGACGAATCTGAAGAGATAATAGCGGATAGGTCCTAAGCTGCCTTAAAAGCAGCTTAGGGCTTTGCGTTTTTTGTGTTTATTAGTACTTTGGGACTAATTGTCAAAAAGGAGTGATTGTTTTGATAGAAGTGACAAAAATCAATGGTGTTAAGATACTTGTGAATCCTCATTTGTTGGAAATTGTTGAGGAAACTCCGGATACTGTCTTGACATTGACTACGGGGAGAAAAATAATTGTAAAAGAAAGTAGACAAGACATAAAAAATTTAGTAAAATTATATAGAAAAGATGTTTTTGTCGAAGAGTAAAAATATTACGGATAGATAGGTGATTTTTGTGGATATAGCAACAATTATTGGATTAATTTTAGGTGCAGTATTAACTGTATTTGGTGTCATTAGTGGGGGAGCTTCCATTATTGATTATTGTAATTTACCATCAGCGCTTATTACCTTTGGTGGAGCCTTTTCATGTGTGCTGGTAAGTCATACCATGCAGGACTTTATTAACGGTATAAAGGGAGCGGCATTGGCGTTCAAGGTACCTGTATTAAACACTTCAGAAATGATAAAGAATATTATAGAGCTTTCCAATATTGCAAGAAAGGAAGGTTTGCTTTCCTTGGAAGAAGCTACAGAAGAACTGGAAGAACCATTCTTAAAGAAAGGTATACTTTTGGTTGTGGATGGTACGGATCCGGAATTGGTGCGAGGTATATTGGAAACTGAATTGATTAGTATTGAAGAAAGACATAAAAAAGTAATCGGCTTTTGGGACATGGTAGCTGCCATGGGTCCGGCATGGGGTATGATTGGTACTTTGATAGGATTGATAGCGATGTTGAATGATATGAACGATCCTACTAAAATAGGTCCTTCGATGGCGGTGGCATTGATCACTACTTTGTATGGTTCCCTGTTGGCAAACTGGGTGGCAACACCTATTGCAAATAAATTACGTGTGATAAATGCATCTGAAATGCAATTAAAGGAAGTTATGATAGAAGGTCTTCTGTCTATACAGGCAGGAGAAAATCCAAGAGTTATAGAAGAGAAACTGAAATCCTTCCTGGCACCAAAGGATAGAGACGGTGGACAGGATGAAGCAGATTTTGGAGGAGAGGAATAATGGCAAGACGCAGACAGGATGAACCATCGACTGGTTCTCCGGCATGGATGGCCACCTTCAGCGATTTGATGAACTTATTGTTATGTTTCTTTGTACTGTTATTCTCTATGTCGACTGTAGATGAGGAAAAGTACAATCAATTGCTGGCTTCTATTTCTTCCGCGTTCAGTATTTTGGATGGTGGAGCCACATCTATTGGTGATGGCATGCTGGTAAGCAATGGAGTAAGTCAGTTAAATGAACTGGATCAGTATATAAATAGTACAGGTAATACGGCTGATAATACCGTGGATTCAGAGGATTATAATGATTTTGAGCATGGCAATGAATTGACAGATGCAGAGAAATTTGAACAAATGCTGGAGAAAATTGAGGAACATAATCTTTCCGCAAATGAGCAGTTGGCCGAAATTATTGAAGAGGCTGTTACAGAATCCGGATTGGCTGAGAAAATTGATGTAAGCTTTACCTCTCAATATGTGGAGTTGTCCTTGAAGGGAGCTTTACTGTTTGATTCGGGAAGGGCTGAATTGAAGGAAAGCTCAATGCCTGTAATGGCGCGTGTGGCAGTGATTTTGCAACGTTATGCCGGAAGTACCATTGAAATAGAAGGGCATACGGATACGGTACCCATTAATAGTGCAAATTTTGCCAATAATAATGAATTGAGCAGTGCAAGAGCACTCAGTGTTTTTGATTATCTGGTAGACAATACGAATTTGAATCCGGCGGATATTAAGCATTCTGGAAGAGGGGAATATGTTCCTATTGCCGACAATTCTACAGAAGAGGGCCGGGCTAAGAATCGCCGAGTGGAAATCAGAATATATAATCCTATCATTCAATAAAAGGAGAAGGATTTATGAAGAAGAATCTTTTAACCATAATTATTATAGCATTACTTATTGTGAATATAGTTTTAACCGGTATTCTGATGATTAGTATCATGGGA
Organism: Lachnospiraceae bacterium; assembly: GCA_017521605.1. Classification (GTDB taxonomy): domain Bacteria; phylum Bacillota; class Clostridia; order Lachnospirales; family Lachnospiraceae; genus Acetatifactor. Next base: position 57,194 of record JAFXCD010000045.1, read on the forward strand.
ACCAATAAAAAAACTGCAGATTTGGTGAGTGATATTGCAGCAGTTTTGAGTTTGGAACTGGGAGTGGAAGAGGAAGAAGAAGTGGTTGAGATTCCCATGTCCCAACAATTCATCTGGAATCTTTCAGACAAACTGGAAATTCCCCTACAAAGTGAAGATATTCTGGATACAGAAGGGAATGTTACGGGTAAAAAGGATCATTATATAGTTTTTGAGAGTATAGCTTTTTCGTTGGATACCAAAGCCAAAGGGTATAAGGAGTACGGAGCTAATATAGCTGATTATGAAAGTATGGTAAGGGATGCTGTAACAACTACAGTTTCCAAGCACACTATTGATGATTGTCGTAATGATTTTGATACAATCCGAAAGGAAGTTTTGGAAGCAGTAAGGGCATTGTTTGATAAGGAATTTATTTACAATGTGGCAATTAGCGGGATTAAGTATCAGTAACCTCCGATAGGTTGAGATGATTAGAAGGAGGTGATGGCGTGGGTGATGTATTATCCCAAAGTGAAATAGACAGTTTGCTGGCAGCATTATCATCCGGAGAACTGGATGCAGATGATATGCAGGAAAATGGGGAAAAGGCAGTAAAAAATTATGATTTTAACAGACCTGCCAAATTCTCAAAAGAGCACCTGCGTACATTGGAAATTATTTTTGAACATTACGGAAGATTGGTTTCAACCAATTTACCGGCTTATTTGAGAAAGAATATACAAGTATCTGTTGCAAGTTCGGAAACAGTAGCTTTTTCAGAATTTAGTAATGCACTTTCCAATCCTGTTATTTTAGGCGTAGTTAATTTTTTACCACTGAATGGTAATATTTTGATTGAATTGTCAACTAATTTAGGTTATGCCATGATTGACAGAATGCTGGGAGGAGATGGTTCACCATTAGAAAAGAGCCGAGAATTTTCCCAGATTGAGTTGACTATTTTGGAAAAGGTTATTGCATTATTAACACAATTAATGCGTGATCCATGGAAAAATGTAATTGAGATTTCACCCATATTAAACCGATTGGAAACAAATGTGCAATTTACACAAGTAGTTCCACCCACAGATATGGTTGCTATAGTTACCCTTAATATAAAAATGGGGGACGTGGAAGGATATACCAATGTATGCTTGCCATTTGTAACATTGGAAACAGTAATGGATAAGCTGAATACCAAGTATTGGTATTCTATTATGCAGGAAAACCATGATGAGAATTATGAGGAACATATAGAAACGCTGTTGCGTAGAGTTGAGATGCCGGTTAAAGCAGTTTTAGGTAAAAGCATAATTTCCGTATCTGACTTTATGGGGTTGCAGGTTGGAGATTGTATCCGGCTAAACACCAAAGTGGATAGTGATATGGATATTTTTGTTGGCAATATCAGAAAGTTTACTGCGCTTCCCGGGGCCAGCGATGAGGCTTATGCAGTAAGAGTAACATCTGTTATTCATGAGGAAGAATAGAAGAGAATGTCCGGAGACGTTCTCGCCGAGAATTGCTTCGCGATTTTCCTTGGCGCATACTACGGTACATGCGCAATTTCTTATATTAAAAACGCTGTTAAAAAACGGCAGATAGGAGGAGAAAATGGATGGAATGTTATCCCAGGACGAGATAAATGCCTTATTAAATGGCATGGATTTGTCCGGTAATATGGATAGTTCAGATGAATCATCATTTAGTAGTGAATATACAACTGCTGTTGAAGAAGCAGCAGCTGATAGTGAAGAACAATTAAATGATATGGAAAAGGATGCGATTGGTGAAGTAGCCAATATCAGCATGGGATCATCTGCTACCACTTTATATTCATTGGTTAACAGAAAAGTAAATATTACTACTCCTGTAGTTTCTATGTCGCAATGGAAAAACTTGTTGGATGAGTATGAAAAGCCTTGTGTATTCATCCAGATTAAATATACACAGGGGTTGGATGGTACCAATATTCTGGTATTAAAAGAAAATGATGTTAAAATAATAACTGATTTAATGATGGGTGGCGATGGAACAAATACTGATGTTGAATTAGGAGAGATGCATTTAAGTGCTATTTCAGAAGCTATGAATCAGATGATGGGTTCCGCAGCAACATCACTTTCCACTATGCTTGGTACTGTGATTGATATCAGTCCACCAAGCGCAGAACTTTTAAATTTAATTGAACATACCAACGGAACAGGTGTTGCTTCATTCCTTGGTGGTACATTTGTTAAGATTTCTTTCAGCATGCAGATTGGCGAATTGGTTGACAGTACTATAATGCAGCTGTATCCTGTCGAGTTTGCAAAAAAGATAGTGGATACTTTTATTGGTGTCCAGTTTGGTGATTCAGTACCTACGGAGGCTGCAGCTACAGACATAAGTAATGAAGCAGAACAAATACTGGCATCAGCCGATGTTTCCATGCCGGATAGTACACAAAAAGTTGTGGATGAACAGATGAATAACATGAACCAACAGATGGGTATGCCACCTCAGATGGATATGAATTCGCAAATGATGGGCATGAATCCGCAAATGATGGGCATGAATTCGCAAATGATGGGCATGAATCCGCAAATGATGGGCATGAATCCGCAAATGATGGGCATGAATCCACAGATGACAGGCATGAATCCGCAAATGATGGGCATGAATCCACAGATGATGGGTGTGAATCCACAGATGATGAACATGAATCCCTATGGATACAATATGGGGATGCCACAACAGAATGTGAATGTTCAACCAGCACAGTTTCAGAACTTTTCCAGTGATATAAATGCCATGGCAAGTCAGGAGAATATTGGCTTGATTATGGATGTACCATTGGAGGTGACAGTGGAGCTGGGACGCACCACGAAATCAATAGCAGATATTTTAGATTTTGCACCGGGCACGATTATTGAGCTTGACCGTATTGCAGGAGAACCTATAGATGTATTGGTAAATGGTAAGTTTGTTGCAAAAGGTGAAGTTGTAGTAATTGAAGAAAGCTTTGGTATCAGAGTAACAGAAATTATTAAATAAATTATATTGTGTCAGATGGAGGATATTATGGCAAAGAATATTTTGATTTGTGATGATGCAGCATTTATGAGAATGATGATTAAGGATGTGCTTTCCAAGAACGGCTACACTGTAGCAGGTGAAGCAGAGAATGGTATAAAGGCAGTAGAAAAATATAATGAATTACATCCCGACTTGGTATTAATGGATATTACTATGCCGGAAATGGATGGTATCGCTGCCTTAAAGAAAATTAAAGCTATGGATCCTTCTGCAGTTGTTATTATGTGTTCTGCAATGGGACAACAGGCGATGGTTATTGAATCTATTCAGGCCGGTGCAAGAGACTTTATTGTTAAGCCTTTTCAGGCAGAGCGTGTAATTGAAGCAGTGAAAAAGGTTATTGGCTAATGATACTTACAAGCAGTAAAGTTGACGGGTGGGCACAGCTAATTACCGTACTTCTGATTTTTGTCGCAGTTTTAGCAATAACAGCATATACAACAAAGTATATTGCTAAAGTACAAAGACAGACAGGAATGAGCGGTAATCTGGAAGTTCTGGAAACCATCCGAATTTCAGCAACAAAATACATACAGCTTGTCAGAATTGGTGATACCTATGTAGCAATGGCTGTTTGCAAAGATACGGTAACAAAACTGTGTGAAATACCGAAGGAACAGCTAAAGGAAACAACACCGGGTGAATTAAATGGATTTTCATTTAAAGAAATGTTAAATGCGGTGATGCACAAGGAGACCAAGGAATAAGTGAAAAACTTAGTTGAAAGATTTGAGAAAAAGCAAATATTGTTAATAATATGCCTGCTGTTATCGGTAGGCATATTGTGTATTCATAATGCAATACCGGTTTACGCTTCACAACCGGGTACCACAGACCTTACAACGGTTATTAATCCACCCGGGACCTTAACGGAACCGGAAGAATTAATGGAGCCCAATATTACTGATTCCTTTACGGTGACTGTTGAGGGCGGAAATGGTGAAATTAATGGAGCACTCAGAATACTAATTACGCTGACATTAATTGCTATTGCACCGACACTTCTGATTCTGTTAACATGTTATACCAGAATTGTTATAGTGTTGCATTTTACAAGAGCTGCATTGAATACACAAACAGCACCTCCAAACCAGGTGTTGATAGGTCTGGCTTTATTTTTGACCTTCTTCGTTATGACACCCACCATTGAAAGGATTCAAACAGAAGCACTGGTACCTTTTGAGGCGAAGGAGATAACACAGAAGGAAGCTTTTGAAGCAGCAATTGTACCTATACGTGAGTTTATGTATAAAGAGACATTGATTAAGGATGTCAATCTCTTTATGGATATTGCAAACAAGGAGTGGGATGGGGATTCCTTAGAGCAGATACCCACCTCCATACTGATCCCCAGTTTTATTATTGGAGAATTAAGACAAGCCTTTTTTATGGGATTTATTATTTACATACCATTTATTGTGATTGATATGGTGGTTGCATCGGTATTGATGAGTATGGGTATGATGATGTTACCACCAACTACAATATCCATGCCGTTTAAGATATTATTGTTTGTATTGGCAGATGGCTGGAGTCTGGTAATTGGTAATTTAGTGAAGACATTTTATTAGTACTTAATGCGAAAGAAAGGGTGGAAGAAGGGTATGACCGTAGAAACAGTAATCGATATTGCCAGTAAAGCATTATTCTTGATTATTAAAGTATCTTTACCTGTTTTACTGGTATCATTATGTGTTGGACTGATTATCAGTATATTTCAGACAGTTACCTCCATACAGGAGCAGACACTTACCTTTGTTCCTAAAATTGTGGCAGTTTTTCTTTCGTTGATATTGCTTGGTAATTGGATGATTAATGCTATTGTAGATTTTATGATAGAGTTGTATTCTAATTTTAGTGTTTATTTAAATGGGTAAAGATGGAGGGGATTCATGGTAAATTATTCTTTTTCTTTATCAGATTTAGAATATTTTCTGCTAATATTGACCAGAGTAAGTTGTTTTATATTTATTGCTCCTTTTTTTAGCATGAAAAATACACCCAGCCATGTAAGAATTGGTTTGAGTTTTTTTGTTTCCATGTTGTTATATGAAATTATAACACCTATGGAAGGAACTGTGACGTATAATAGTGCAGCCGGTTATGCGGCGATTGTAGTCAAAGAAGCAATTACTGGATTATTAATTGGTTTTGCACCAACAATGTGTTCGGCCATAGTAAATTTGGCAGGGTCCATTATAGACATGGAAACAGGATTGTCCATGGCTACATTATTGGATCCAAATACTAATCAACAGACCAGTATATCCGGTGCTTTATATCAGTATATGCTATTGCTATTAATGATAGTAACAGGGATGTATCGTTTCTTGTTGGGGGCACTTGCAGATACATTTGTATTAATTCCGGTCAATGGTGCAGTATTCCGAACAGATTCTTTGCTTCAGTCCATGATACAGTTTCCGGGAGAATATGTGGTAATTGCTTTTCGTATTGCATTACCTGTTTTTTGTGTAATGTTGATTCTGAATTCTGTTTTAGGAATTATGGCAAAAGTATCTCCCCAGCTGAATATGTTTGCAGTAGGTATTCAATTAAAGGTATTAGTGGGGTTATCCGCAATATTTTTGAGCATTTCAATGCTGCCGGATGCGGCTGATTTTATATTTAATGAGATGAAGGAAATGATGACTTCTTTTGTAGGAGGCATGATGTGAGTTTAAAATATAATCTCCAATTCTTTGCAGATGGTCCCGGTGGTGAAAAAACAGAACCGGCTACACAGAAGAAACTGGATGATGCAAGAAATAAAGGACAGGTGGCAAAAAGTAGGGAAATAGCCAATGGATTTGGTCTGCTTGCATTATTTCTGGTTATACGTTTCTGGATAGGAAATATGGGCGGTCAATTTCTACGGGTATTTACAACTACATACAATAAGATTCCGGATATCGTAACCTTTTGGAATGGCAATATGCCCTTAAATGATATAAGTATTATGTTTCAAAGCACAGCTATACAGATTATGATTATACTGGCACCGGTATTTATTGTTGCGGTACTGGTAGCTTTTTTGTGTGATCTTGCACAAGTGAAATGGAAGATAGCGAAGAAGGCTATGGAGCCGAAGCTTAGTAAGCTAAATCCGATATCGGGATTTAAAAGGATATTTTCGGCAAATGCCATTGTGGAGTTAATTAAGTCCATAGCTAAACTGGCATTGATAGGAATTGTGGTGTATAATTATATTAAAGATAAATGGCAATTGTTATTTACTCTTTATGATATGGCTTTATTACAGGCCTTACAATTGATAGCGAAAATTATAACAGATTTAGGAATACGTATTTCGGCCTTTTATCTTATAATATCATTTGTGGATTTTGCATATCAGAAATATAAATTTTCGAAGGATATGAGGATGACAAAGCAGGAAGTAAAGGATGAGTATAAACAACAGGAAGGTGATCCTAAGGTTAAGGGTAAGATACGCCAAAAGATGCAGGAGGCATCCAGACGAAGAATGATGCAGGATTTGCCTACAGCAGATGTAGTTATTACGAATCCTACTCATTATGCGGTAGCCATAAAATATGACCCTGAAGTGGCGGAAGCACCTATCGTATTGGCAAAGGGTAGTGATTATCTGGCTGCAAAAATTAAAGAAGTAGCAAAAGAAAATCATATTGAGATTGTGGAAAACAAACCTTTAGCCCGTATGCTTTATGCTAATGTGGATATTGGACAGACAGTACCGCCGGAGCTATATCAGGCAGTAGCAGAGGTACTGGCTTTTGTTTATAAGGTACAAGGAAAGATTTAGACAGGAGGTGATTAAATGAAGATGAAAAAAGCCGATTTATTTGTTGCCATATATGTATTGACTGCTTTTATCATGTTCATTGTAACACTTCCAAACTGGTTGTTGGACGTTTTTCTTGCAATTAATATTGGCATAGCCTTTGCTATAATGTTTGGAACTATGTTTGTAAAGGAAGTGTTGGATTTTTCATTTTTCCCAACGGTTTTGCTGTTTACTACGTTGTTCCGTATTGCATTAAATGTATCTTCAACCAAATTGATTTTAGGTACCGGTGACCCCGGTAATGTTGTTACTACCTTTGGAGAATTCGTAGGTGGTGGAGACTTGGTAATTGGTATTATTATCTTTATTATCATTATTTTAATTCAGTTTATGGTAATCAATAAGGGTTCTGAGCGAGTAGCTGAAGTAACTGCACGTTTTACACTGGATGCTATGCCCGGTAAGCAGATGGCTATTGATGCTGATTTAAATACCGGTGCTATTACTGACGAAGAGGCAAGAAAAAGACGAGAAAAAATCCAGGAAGAATCTAATTTCTTTGGTTCTATGGATGGTGCGGTGAAGTACGTAAAAGGAGATGCTGTAGCAGGTCTGATTATTACGGCTATCAATATTATCGGTGGTATAGTTATGGGTATGACCAGACAGGGGATGGAATTAAATGCAGCTTTGGATAAGTATGTGATTTTGACCATTGGTGATGGTCTTGTCAGTCAGATTCCCTCTCTGCTGATTTCGCTTTCTACAGGTGTTTTGGTTACGAAGGGAAGTAAGGATGCAGATTTTGGAAGCAGTATAATTAATCAATTGTTTGGTATTCCTAAGGTTATGTACATTGTAGGAGCAACCATGGTGTTTCTTGGCTTTGCCACACCCTTGAATACAATATTGTTTGTGGGCCTCGGCGTGTTGTTTATTATTGTGGGGCGTAATATTCAGGCTACCATTGAAACCTCTCAGATTGAAGGAGAAGTGGATATGGCAGAAATGGCTGCTGAGGAAATCAGACAACCGGAGAATGTAAACAGTTTGCTACAGGTAGATCCCATTGAATTGGAGTTTGGTTATGGTATTATCCCCTTGGCGGATGTTAGTCAGGGTGGCGATTTATTAGACCGTGTTGTAATGATTAGACGTCAGATGGCTTTGGAATTAGGTACAGTGGTTCCAATTATTCGTTTGCGTGATAATATTCAGTTAAACCCCAATCAGTATATTATTAAAGTAAAAGGTATTCAGGTCAGTGAAGGCGAAATCCTTTTTGACCATTATATGGCTATGAATCCCGGGTATGTGGAGGAAGAGATTACAGGTATTCCAACCTTTGAACCTTCCTTTCATCTGCCTGCTATCTGGATTACGGAAGGGCAACGTGAGCGTGCTGAAAGTATGGGCTATACAGTAGTAGACCCACCGTCTATTATAGCCACCCATTTGACAGAGATTATCCGTCAGCATATTGCAGAGCTTTTAACAAGACAGGATGTACAGAGTCTGGTAAACAATTTGAAAGAAACCAATCCATCTTTGGTGGAGGAACTGGTTCCCAAACTATTGGGTATTGGAGAGGTACAAAAAGTTTTGCAGAATTTGTTACGTGAAGGTATTTCCATTCGTGATTTACTTACTATTATGGAGACACTGGCGGATTATGCTGTTACAACCAGAGATACGGATATTTTGACAGAATACGTACGCCAAAGCTTGAAACGTGCCATATCCAGTAGATATTTTCCTGCTAATGAAACTACCAGTGTGGTTACGCTGGATCCCAAAGTGGAACAGGAGATTATGGGAAGTATAAAACAGACCGAAACAGGAGCATTTATCAATCTGGATCCCATGCGTTCTAAGTCAATTATAGCTTCCGTAGGTAAAGAGGTACAAAAGCTTGAAAATCTTGGTAAGAATCCGATTGTAATTACTTCTCCTATAGTCAGAATGTATTTTAAGCGCCTGACAGAAGATTATTACAGAGATTTGGTAGTTGTATCCTATAATGAAATAGAAGCTAATGTGGAATTACAATCAGTAGGGATGGTGACTGCTTAAATGATTATTAAGAAATATATAGGGAAAACAGAAACAGAAGCGATTGAGACTGCAAAAAAGGAACTTGGCAACAGCATAGTGATTATGAATGTCAAGGAAGTAAAATCAAAGGGTTTGTTTTCTGTTTTTCGTGGTAAGTGTGTAGAAATAACAGTTGCGTTGGAGGAAGAGCAGGAGAAATACAGTACTTTTCGTAAGGAAACTGCAACAGTTCGGACAAAAGAGAACAATGTTAAAGAGAATGTGGGTACGGAGGAATCCAAGAGCATTGAAGAAAAATTGGAAAATTTGCAGAATTTGCTTGTTACCCGCTTGAAAGCAGAGGAAGATAATGACGAAAAACAGGGGGCAGTACTCCATAATGAAAAGGAAATGATTACCGGAAGAGAGCAGGATGAAGATGACACTGCTATGGATGAGAAAGAAAATGAATACCTGCGATTTATAAAACTTTTGTATAATATGATGGTCGACAATGAAGTTGATGAACGTTATGCCAACCAGATAATCGAAGGGTTGGACCGGTCGTATAAGCCGGGACAGACATATGATCAACTCCTGGCCAATGTTTATCAGCGTTTGGTTTTGAAGTTTGGAAAAACAATGGGTATTGCACCTGCAACAGAGGGACCTAAGGTGGTACTTTTTATTGGACCTACGGGAGTAGGGAAAACAACCACTATTGCTAAGTTGGCCAGTATGTTTTCTTTGGAACAAAAGAAAAAAGTGGTATTATTGACTACGGATACATATCGTATTGCAGCCGCAGAACAGTTGAGGACTTATGCAAATATTTTACAGGTTCCTTTTCGTGTGATATACACAGAAGAAGAGTTGGCTACAGCTGTTAAAGATTTTTACCAAAGTGATTATATTTTTGTGGACACAACCGGTCATTCACATCAGAATGAAGAACAGAACAATAATATTGAAAAGTTGATTAATTGTTTAAAAGAGTTGGCAGAAGTGCAAAAATTTTTAGTCTTAAGTACAACTACAAAATATAAGGATATAATAAAGATTGTTGATAGTTATTCTGCAATAACAGATTACGAATTGATATTTACAAAATTAGATGAAACGTATACATTGGGGAATATGTTAAATGTTAAGCTCTATACCGGTAAGGGGATTGCTTATGTCACGTGTGGACAGAATGTACCGGATGATATAGAGAGTTTTGACCCTCAAACCATAGTAAAGCAGTTGCTTGGAGGAAAGCGTCAATAAGGAGGGGCTATGGATCAGGCGGAACAATTACGGATATTAAAAGCAAGTCAGGTGAACAGACCTTTAGCTAGGGTGATTACGGTTACCAGTGGCAAGGGTGGTGTAGGAAAGTCCAACACCTCAATTAATCTGGCAATCCATTTTAAAAAGATGGGTTACAGAGTTATTATTCTGGATGCGGATTTTGGACTGGCCAATATTGAAATAATGTTTGGTGCTATACCAAAGCACAATTTATGTGATCTTATTTATCAGGGGAAAAATATAAAAGACATTATTACCTGGGGACCCATGGGAGTAGGATTTATTTCGGGTGGTTCTGGTATTGCAGGCATGTCGAATTTAAATAGGGACTATTTAAATTATATTATACAAAACCTGGTGGAATTAGATTCTTTGGCTGATATAATTATAGTGGATACAGGAGCAGGAATTTCAGATTCAGTGTTAGAATTTTTAGTGGCAGGTGGTGAAGTTTTACTTGTTACAACACCTGAACCTACCTCAATAACCGATTCGTATTCATTATTGAAGGCATTAAGCAGACATCCCAGATATGATAAGGAATGTATGTCGGTTAAAATGATTGCAAATAGGGTAATTAGAGAAGAAGATGGCTGGAGCTTGTTTAAAAAGCTTAATGCAGTAGTAGAACGATATTTAAAGATACCCATAAGTTATCTGGGTAGTATCCCGCAGGATGACAAACTGTTAAAAGCGGTTATGCAACAGACGCCGGTGTCACTACAGAGTCCTACAGCCAAGTCCAGTTTGGCATATGAAGTAATGGCACATAAGCTTATAAATAATGAAGATGTGACAAAGCAGCCTAAGAGAGGCATGGCAGCATTTTTTTCTCACATAGTAAATGCTCGTAGAACTATTTAAAATATGGTAAGGAGGTTACCTAGATGATTTCAAAATATGTAGAACCAGGCGACAAACTGGAATTAATGCTTGTTGAACATGGTCATAGTGAGAGTAAAGACGGGGAGAAGAGAATATATCTGTCCAAAATTAATGATATTTTGTCGGAAGATCGTTTGGAAATTCTGATGCCCATGGAAAAAACAAAATTGATACTTTTACCTGTGGATGCAGAATATGATATGGCTATTTATTCCAAAAATGGTTTGTATCAATGCTTTGTACGAGTAATTGACAGATTCAAAAGCGATAACATGTATCTGTTAGTGGTGGAATTGACCAGCAATTTACGCAGAAATCAACGTAGAGAATACTATCGATTCAGCTGTGCATTGGAAATGTGTTCCAGAAGTCTGGAAACAGAAGAATTGGAAAGTATAGAAAATAACATGACATATAATTTGGTGCCGGGATTACCTTTGAAAAGAAGCGTTATTGTGGATATTAGTGGTGGTGGATTACGTTTTATTTCTGAACAGAAATATGAAGAAGGAAATTTAATATACTGTAGCTATCACTTATTGATAAATGGTACTAGAAAGCTATATGAAATAGTGAGTAAGGTGTTGGAAGTAAAACCGGTTGAAAATAGAAAAGGCGTGTTTGAACATCGTGTACAATATGTGAATATTTCAGAGGGAATGAGGGAGCAGATTATACGCTACATATTCCAGGAAGAGCGTAAAAACATGAAGAAGGACCGATTCTAAAGAATTATGAATAATAACTTCATGTGGAGGTAGAAATGAAGAAAAAAATATTGGTTGTTGATGACTCTGCACTTATGAGAAGAGTCATATGTGATATAATCAATAGTGATAACAGATTCGAGGTTGTTGATAAAGCAACAAATGGATTAGAAGCATTTGATTTGTTAACCAGAAATCATTATGATGCAGTGGTTTTGGATGTAAACATGCCAAAGATGAATGGGTTACAGCTTTTGCAGGAATTACGTAAATACAAAATCTCTGCTAAGATAATGATGGCAAGTACGGATACAAGAGAAGGTGCCCAAACGACATTGGATGCACTGGAACTTGGTGCAATGGATTTTATACACAAACCAGAAAATGCTTTTGATTGCAAGGAAGATACCTTTAAGAAAGAAATGTTACGAATTCTGAATGCTTTGGCAAACAGCAAGGCACCCATAATAGAAAGTCGGGTGCAAGAGCAACAAAGTCGTGACAGAGTACAGAAGGTAGTAGAAATTGTTTCCAGGCAGAGCATAAAATCAAAAGGCAAAAAGCTGGTAGCCATTGCGAGCTCTACAGGTGGTCCAAAGGCTTTACAGTCGGTAATACCTAATCTGCCAAAGAATTTGGACGCCCCGGTGTTAATAGTGCAGCATATGCCTAAAGGTTTTACAGCTACTTTGGCTGAGCGATTAAATACTTTGAGTCAGGTAACTGTGAAGGAAGCTGAAGAAGGAGATGTACTAAAGCCTGGGAATGTATATTTATCCCAAGGCGGAAAACACATGAATGTAGTGCAATCCACATTAGGGGTGTATTCAATTCATTATTCAGATGAGCCCAGCAGAGAAGGGGTTAAACCATGTGCCAATTATATGTATGAGTCGTTGGTAAACAGTACTTATGATGAAATTGTATGCGTGGTAATGACAGGTATGGGAGCAGATGGAACGGTTGGTATCAGGAACCTTGAAGAAAAAAAGAAGGTACATGTAATTGCACAAAATCAGGAAACCTGTGTAGTATACGGAATGCCCAAAAGTGTAGTGAACGCAGGTCTTTCCGATATAACTGTGCCATTAGATGAGATCGCTCAAGAAATAATATTAAACGTGGGGGTACACTAATATGGATGTCAGCCAGTATCTTGAAATCTTTATCGATGAATCAAATGAACATTTACAGAATTTAAACACACAGATTCTCAATTTGGAAGCAGAACCGGATAATATGGATACTATCAATGAGATCTTTCGTGCAGCCCATTCCTTAAAAGGTATGGCTGGAACCATGGGATATAAGAGAATGCAGAATCTTACCCATGATATGGAAAATGTGTTCTCAGAGGTACGTAATGGTCATATTAAGGTGGCTCCCAGTATGATTGATATTTTGTTCCAGTGTTTGGATGCACTGGATGAGTATGTATCAAATATCAAGGAATCTGCTGATGAAGGTACCAATGATAACGAATCCCTGATAAAGCAGTTAAATGCCATTTTGGATAATAAGGGTGAGGAACCTGAGCAGGTCAAAGAGGAACCAAAGACTTCAGCACCTAAGGAAGAAGCCGGTGACGGAAAGAAATGGTTGAATATTGTTTTGGATAGCACTCAGGTAAGTGTAATCAAAGCTGCTCAGGAAATGAAAAAGAATATATATGGAATAACCGTTGCGGTACAGGAAACCTGTATATTAAAGGCAGCAAGAGCGTTTTTGGTGTTTAAAGCAGTGGAAGAGAAGGGAGAAATTGTTGTGTCTAATCCACCGGCTCAGGACATTGAGGATGAGAAGTTTGATAAAGATTTCAGTTTAATTGTAATTTCCGATAATAGTTTGCAGGATGTAATAAAAGCTGCAGAATATGTTTCAGAGATTGCCAGTGTTGTAGGTGATGTAATCGATCTAAACAACATGAAGAAGCAGAAGGAAGCAAATGTACAGGAGGAAACTAAACCTGTAGCATCAGCAGCTAAGGTGGTGGAAGCAGAGAAAAAAGAAGCAGCTAAAGCTACAGAAAAAAAATCATCCGGTTCCAAACCTGTTGTAAACCGTACAGTTCGTGTAGATATAGAAAAATTGGATGTATTGATGAATCTGGTAAGTGAATTGATTATTGCCAAGAATTCACTTGTTTCCACTACCGGTCAGGAACAGAGTCAGGATGATGCGTTCAATGAACAGATTGAATATCTGGAGAGTGTAACCACCAATCTTCATGAGTCTGTTATGAAGGTTCGAATGGTGCCCATCGAAAGTGTAGTAAGTAAATTCCCACGTATGATTCGTGATTTATCTAAGAAATTAGGTAAGAAGATGGAATTATATATGAGTGGTGAAGATACAGAATTAGATCGTACAGTGGTGGATGAAATAGGAGATCCTTTGATGCATTTATTGCGTAATTCTGCAGACCATGGTTTGGAAAGTGCAGAGCTTAGAGCAGAGAGAGGAAAGCCGGAAACAGGTTCCATCTTCCTGGATGCATATCAGGATGGTAATAATGTTATTATTGAAGTACGTGATGATGGTAATGGCATTGACGTTGAAAAGGTACGTAATAAAGCCATTGAACGTGGAACCATTACAGCAGAGCAGGCAGTGAACATGACTGACAAAGAGATTATTGATCTCTTATTCTTACCCAGCTTTTCTACAGCTAAAGCAGTTACGGATGTATCCGGAAGAGGTGTTGGTCTTGATGTGGTACGGTCCAAGATTGAATCTTTAAGCGGTGAAGTAGAAGTAAGGAGTAAGTTGGGTGAAGGAAGTACATGGACCATTCGTCTGCCATTGACATTAGCTATCATTCAGGCTCTTATGATTGAAGTTGGAAATGAAAAGTATGCTATTTCATTAGGCTCTATTCAAACCATAGAAGATATTATGGTTGATGATATTAAGCTTGTTCAGAACAAGGAAGTTATTCATTTGAGAGGTAATGTTATTCCTTTGGTACGCCTTTCTGAAGTACTTGAAGTGGAAAGTACGAAGAAGGATGATGAGAGTATGGTGGTAGTTATTGTTAAGAAGGGTGATAAGCAGGCGGGTCTGGTTATTGATGAATTACTGGGTCAGCAGGAAATTGTTATCAAGTCTTTAGGTAAATACATGAAGCAGACCAAGATTATCAGTGGAGCAACCATTCTTGGTGATGGTGAAGTTGCATTGATTCTCGATACCAATGCTTTATTGTAAGAAAGGAGATTTGGACATGGATGAGTTAAAAGTAATCAATGAAGTGGATTCTATCCAGTATATTGTAATTGGTCTGGGAGAAGAACAATATGGTGTTGATATTAAGTACATAGACAGTATTTTGAGAATGCAACGTATCACCAGAGTTCCTAAGGTTGCAGCTCATTTAAAAGGTGTTATTAATTTACGTGGTGAAGTAATACCGGTAATGAGTCTGAGGTTGAAAATGAATCTTCCTGAGGATGAGATAACACGAGCAACAAGAATCATTATTTTAAAGCTGGAACAGTATGGTATGATTGGCATTATTGTTGACGAGGTTAAGGAGGTTGTTACTTTAACTTCAGACCAGGTTCAGAAAATATCATATGATCCAAAAGATGAAAGCACTAATTATATTAATGGTGTGGGTAAATTTGATGGAGAATTGATTTCCTTACTGGATTTCAATTTGGTAATGCAAGAGAAAGAAAATGTTTAAAGTAGTCGAGGGAGAACAGTCATGGCAGAATTAAGTTTGGAACAAATGACGGAAAACTATGCCGATGTATTAAAGGAAATAGGAAATATAGGTGCAGGTAATGCCATGACTGCGTTATCTCAGATGTTGAATTGTAAGGTGGATATGAAGGTACCACAGGTTAAGCTGTTGGACTTGAAAAATGTGTCTACTGTAGTAGGCAATGAGGAACAATTAATGGTGGGTGTGTTTCTGGGAGTAGATGGAGATATAACCGGAAGTATTATGTTTCTTATTGAGTTAAAAGCAGCAAAGATTTTAGTGAAAAAGATTATGATGGGTTATGAATCCGGTATGCCAATGTTTGACGAAATGGAAGCCTCGGCAATGCAGGAGGTAAGCAATATCATTACCGGAGCATATTTGAATTCATTGTCATCATTAACAAATCTGGTGATTTATCCAACACCGCCCAGCTTATCCATTGATATGGCAGCTGCTATTTTGAGTGTACCGGCTATAGAGTTTGGAGTTTTGGGCGATAAAATACTGATGATTCAGTCACAGTTTTATGATGAAGTTGAAATCGATGGTTATTTTGTATTAATACCGGATGTGGATTCCTATAAAAAGATATTAACTTCACTGGGAATAATGTAGTTTACATGGAAGGGTAAATAGCATGGCGGAGATTATTAAGGTAGGGATGGCTGATTTGAAGACCTGTAAGGCTCCGGATGCACTGATTACCTTGGGGTTGGGTTCCTGTGTTGGAATTGCTATTCGGGATCCGCTGACAAAGATTGGTGGTTTGGCACATATTATGTTACCGGACAGTAAAGCTATTATGAATAATAATGGTGTAAAGGAAAAATTTGCAGATACAGGAATTGAAGAGTTGGTACAACAAATGGTTGGGTTAGGTGCTGACAGAAATCGTCTTGTTGCAAAGATTGCAGGTGGTGCTACCATGTTCCAACTGCAGGGTCGTAGTGACATTATGAAAATCGGTGAGAGAAATGTACAAGCTAGTATCAAAAAGCTGAATGAATTGAATATTGCATTACTTTCCCGGGATACAGGAGATAACTATGGTAGAACAGTGACTTTTTATCCGGAAACGGGAGAGTTTCATATTCGCGCAATAGGCCGTGATAATAAGATTATATAAAGAGGCTGTTTAGTTATGAATCGTAAAAATATACCGATTGTTTTAATGCTGATTGCAGGAGCAATTGTTAGTATTATAACCTTCATTAAAGAGTTTGAACTTCTAAAAAAACTTTTGATTTTGCTTATTATATTAATTGTATTTTATGGACTGGGCAGTCTGTTGGTGTTTACGATGAATTATTTCGATAAAGTTAATGAGCAAACGCGTTTGGAAGAAGAAAAAAGGGCAGAAGAAGCCAGACTTGCTGAAGCAAATCAGCAGGAAAATTAGAAATAGATAATCTGGAGAAAGGCGGGGGAATTCTATATGGACGAAACAGGAAGAAAAAAACTGTGGGACGATTATATGAAGAATAAAGACCCGGAACTTAGAGAGAAGATTATTTTAGAGTATGCTCCATTGGTAAAAACTGTTGCCGGCCGATTGAGCATGTATCTGGGTTACAATGTGGAATATGAAGATTTGGTAAGTTATGGTATCTTTGGCTTGATTGATGCAATTGACAAGTTTGATACTATGAAGGAAGTTAAGTTTGAAACTTATGCAAGTTTGCGAATTCGTGGTTCTATTTTGGATCAGATACGTAAAATGGATTGGATTCCACGTACCATACGTCAGAAACAGAAAAAAATAGAGGCAATTATAAAAGAAATAGAAATGGAAACCGGAAAAAATGCTTCTGATGAGGAGATTGCTGAAAAACTGGGGATTTCTACTGATGAATATGAAGAATGGCAATCCCAGATGAAGATTACAGGATTGGTCTCGTTGAATGAGTATGTAGAACAGGGGAGTGATGTGGCTCAGGATTTGAATCAACGCACCACATCCAGATTTGAAGGTCCTGAAGAAAACATTGAAAAACAGGAGTTGACACTGGTTTTACAGGAAGCTTTGGAAGTTTTGACGGAAAAAGAATGTAAAGTAATTACATTGTATTATTATGAAGAGTTGACTTTAAAAGAAATCAGCAACATATTGGAAGTTTCAGAGTCCAGAATATCACAATTACATACAAAGGCTTTACAGAAAATGCGTGGTAAATTGGGAAGTTATATGGGGATGTTTTCAGATAGATAAGAAGGAAAGTATTTACTTGGGGGAGACAAAATGAACGGTTTTTTTCGCTTGATTAATGTTGATGATGGCTTTGCATTACAGTTGATACCACCGGACGCAGAGGGTGAAGAAATAAATATTGTAGAGGTCATGGATTATTTGCAAAGCAACAATTTGGTCTATGACCTTTCTGTGTTAAGGGAAAAAATCAATTTAGGTGTAAAAACCGAATATTGGTTGGATAAAGGGAAATGTCCTGTTTTGTCGGAAAATTATAAGATAGAGATATCAGAGGATCAAATGACGGCTGTAATTCGTTTTATTGCACCTTCAGAAGGCGGGCGTCTGCTTACACTGGAAGAATTGGTAAAAGATTTGCGTTTCCGTAAAATTATGTTTGGTATTCAGATTCAGAACCTGCAGGAATTCTTCGCAAACAGAGAATATTGTAAAGATATTGTGGTTGCAAAGGGCAAAGATGTGATACAAGGTAAAGATGCCTATATTGAGTATGCTTTTAATACGGATATTCATATTCGTCCTACTGTAAGAGAGGATGGAAGTGTAGATTTCTTTAATTTGAATACAATCAGTCACTGTCGTAAAGGTCAGGTGTTGGCCAGAATTATACCGGAAGTGAAAGGACAAAACGGAAGGAATATTATGGGTATGGAAATAGAGCCCAGAGAAGTGACGGCTACATTATTTCACTTTGGAAGAAATATTGAAGTGTCCGAGGATAATCTCAGTTTAATTTCAATGGTGGATGGACATGTTACTTTGGTAGATGACAAGGTATTTGTATCAGATATTTTTGAAGTTGAAAATGTAGATAACAGTACCGGTAATATAGAATTTGAAGGCAGTGTACAGATAAATGGTAATGTAATATCAAATTTCCAGGTGAAAGCCAGAGGTAATGTAATTGTTAATGGTGTGGTGGAAGGTGCTACAATTATTGCCGGAGGAGATATAGTTATAGCCCGGGGTATGAATGGTATGGGCAAAGGAAAAATGGAAGCAGGCGGTAATATTATAGCAAAGTTTTTGGAAAATGTAGAAGCGAATGCAGGTGGATATATACAGACGGAGTCCATATTACATAGTAATGTTTCCTCAGAAAAGTATATTGAAGTTGATGGAAAACATGGTTTTATTACAGGAGGTCATGTAATTGCGGCAGAAAGATTAGGTGTTAAAACTCTGGGTTCTGAGATGGGGGCATCTACTGTTGTTGAAGTGGGGGCTAATCCTAAGATGAAGGAGGAGTATCTGCAATTACAAAAAAATGTGGCAGAAACACAAAAAATTTTAAACAGTACACATTCCATTATTGCCACCTATGCAGATAAGAGAGCAAAAGGGGTACAATTAAATAACGAACAATTAGAATACTTAAAGTCTGTTATCCTGTTGGATAATAAGAAGAAAAAAGAATTGGAGAAAGACCAAAAGAGAGTAGAAGAGATTCAGGAAAAGCTTGGCGTTCAGAATCAGGCATATGTGGAAGTGAGAGGACAGGTGTTTCCGGGAACGAAGATTATTATTGGTGATTTATCTATGGTTGTTCAAAATAGCAACCGATCCTGTAGATTTGAAAAAGTACGAGGAAATGTAAAGTGTATTAACTCCTAATAGGAAAGGGGGATACGTTTATGGCAATTAATCCCATTAATATTGTAACAATGGCAAGAACACAAGATTATACGTCTATTAAACAAAATGAAGATAATAGAGCTGCAATGATGCAGATTACCACTGCGCAACAGGAGGATAAGGCACAGAAGCTACGTGCCGGACAGGTGTTCCAAAAAGAAGAGGTTAATTGGCAACAGAAAAAGTTTGATGCCAAGGAAAAAGGGGATAATGAATATGGCGGAGATGGTGGTAAGAAGCGTTCATCAAAGCAGGAAGACAAAGTGATAAAAAAAGGACAACAAGGATTCGACATAAAGATATGAGGAATAAGCTATGGAAATAATGGAAATTATGCTTTTAATAGTAGGTGTAGCTTTATTGATAACCGGCTTTTTATTACCTGAAAAAGGAGAAACGGATACAAAAGTAACCAGAGAACTTGCAAAAGCAGAGATTAAAGAGCTGGTTGATGAAGAAATGAAGGAAATTAAACAACAGGTCGATGATACGGTTGAAGAGGCTGTTTCCTATGCTATGGAAAAAACAGAGCGTTCTTTAGAGAGGATATCCAATGAGAAAATCATGGCTGTAAGTGAGTATTCCGATACTGTTTTAGCCGAGATTCATAAGAATCATCAGGAAGTTATGTTTCTTTATGATATGCTTAATGATAAACACACAAACCTAAAGCAAACAGCTACTGTGGTAGAAAAGAAGGCGAAGGAAGCAGAAGCAATTGTTAATGAAGCATTTCAAACTCTGAAACCGGAAAAGGTAGAAGATACAGTTAAGAAGGGTGAGCCGTCAAAAAGTATCAAAAGTACCAGGACAAAAAAGGATACAAAGAGCAAACCAAACAATAGTAACGCCAATATTCTATCATTATACAAACAGGGCTGGGATAAGGTTCAAATTGCCAGAGAACTGGGACTGGGTGTAGGAGAAGTGGAATTAGTGATTGGATTGTTTAAGGAAAAATAATTATGAGATTAAAGTATTATTTAAAGGGGCTGGGTATTGGACTGATTATTGCTTCTCTTTTAATGGGACTTGCTACAAAGGGACCGACAACTATAACGGATGAAGAAATAAAAAGCCGTGCAAAAGAACTAGGTATGGTGGAACAGAAAACCTTGGCAGATAGAAGACAGGAAGTTGCTTCACAAACTACAGAAAGGCCTGCAGAAATAACGCCACCGGTAACATCATCACCACCTGTTGAAAGTAAGCCCATTGAGACAATCAGACCTGTGGAACAGGAACCGGTAAGAACAGAAGAGCCTCCTTTGGAAACGGAGAAGCCGGCAGAAACATTACCTGTTACAACGAAAGAACCCACAGAGGAATCGAAAACTACAGAGTCGTTAGTTGCGGAACAGGAGATAATCACTTTCGAGATACAGAAAGGCGAGAGCTCAGATTCTATCAGCAAAAGGTTGGAAGAACAAGGGCTGGTTGAGAATGCAGTAGCCTATAATAATTATTTGTGTAATAATGGTTATGATAGAAAATTAAATATTGGAACATATAAACTTTCTATTGGAATGACAGAAGATGAAATAGCAAAAATTATTACCAGAACCCAATAATTGGAAAGAAAGTATGTAAAATATAAGAAAACTTGCAAATAAATATTGCAAGTTTTTCTAAGTTATGGTAAAATCACATCGTTGTGACTATAAAACACGTATTCTGATTTGATGTAGGTGTCTTTTGGGTATGAAAGATGAGCATTAGAGCTAACCGAACTTTAACGCAGTGTTCGGCAGAAAAGGAATACGGACGACGGTTACCGGCAAGCGGAACCGATTAACCAAATGGAGGTAATATCATGAGCGTTATTTCAATGAAGCAGTTATTAGAAGCAGGTGTTCATTTTGGACATCAGACCAGAAGATGGAACCCTAAGATGGCTCCTTATATCTTCACAGAGAGAAATGGTATCCATATTATCGACTTACAGAAGTCTGTTGGCAAGGTTGATGAAGCTTACAATGCGATTTCTGAAATTGCAGCACAGGGTGGTACCATTCTTTTCGTAGGTACCAAGAAGCAGGCACAGGATGCTGTTAAGACAGAAGCTGAGAGATGTGGTATGTACTATGTTAATGAGAGATGGTTGGGAGGTATGCTTACAAACTTCAAGACTATCCAGTCTCGTATTGACAGACTTCGTGCAATCGAAACCATGTCACAGGATGGTACTTTCGATGTTCTTCCCAAGAAGGAAGTTATTGAATTAAAGAAGGAATGGGAAAAGCTTGAGAAGAACCTTGGTGGTATCAAGGATATGACCAGAGTTCCTGATGCAATTTTTGTAGTAGATCCTAAGAAGGAAAAGATTTGTGTACAGGAAGCACATTCTTTAGGAATTACTTTAATTGGTATTGGTGATACCAACTGTGATCCTGAAGAATTAGATTACATCATTCCGGGTAATGATGACGCTATCAGAGCAGTAAAATTAATTGTTGCTAAGATGGCAGATGCTGTTATCGAAGCTAATCAGGGTGAAGCTGTTTACACAGCAGAAGATGTAGCTGTAGAAGCAACTGATATTGAAGAAGTAGCAGAAGAGCAGGAATAATATAAGTATATAAGGAGAAACATTCGTTTATCGGATGTTTCTCTCTGTAATATGAACTCATGAATATATTAATAGAAGATGGAGGAATGTGATTATGGCAGCAATTACAGCAGCTATGGTAAAAGAACTGCGTGAAATGACCGGCGCAGGTATGATGGATTGTAAGAAAGCTCTTAACGAGTGTGATGGAAATATGGATGCAGCTGTTGACTTTTTAAAGAAAAGTGGCGCAGCTAAAATGGAAAAGAAAGCTTCAAGAATTGCAGCAGAAGGTATTGCTCGTGTTGCAGTAAATGGAAATGTAGCAGTTGTGGCAGAGGTTAACTCTGAGACGGACTTCGTTGCTAAGAATGAGACCTTCCAGGAGTTCGTACAGTTAGTAGCTGATAATGCTCTTGCTTCCGATTTAAACGGTGGTAAGAATGGTGAAGATATTGAAGCTCTTCTTGAAATGAACGGTCTTAAGGAAGTATTAATTGAAAAGACCGCTACTATTGGTGAGAAATTATCAGTTCGTAGATTTGAGAAGGTTACCGGTGAATGTGTAGCCAGCTACCTTCATGCAGGTGGTAAGATTGGTGTAATCGTAGCAGCTGATGGTGCAGCAGACGTTAAGGAAGCTCTTACAAATGTAGCTATGCAGATTGCTGCTATGAATCCTCAGTACATCAGCAGAGAAGATATCTCAGCTGAAGAAATCGAAAAGATGAGAGATATCATTGTAGATTCATCTCTGAATGATCCCGCATCTCTTCCTAAGCCTATCTTGAATGCATTAATCAACAAGGCTTGTACAGAAAAGGTATGGAGCGACGAAGATATCGCTATTTACGAAGAGAAGAAGAGCAATATGAACTTCTTGTTCAACTTCCTTTCTAATGAAGCTAAGACTGCACTTGCTGGTTTGGCTATGGCTGATAAGACTAACATCATTGCTGAAAAGATGTTTTCCGGCGCAGTTGAAGGTCGTGTATCTAAGCAGTTAAAGGAAATCTGCTTATTAGATCAGACCTATGTTAAGGCAGAAGATGGAAAGCAGACTGTCGCAGCATACTTGAAGTCAGTAAACAGTGCTATCGTTATCAAGAAGGTTGTTCGTTTCGAAGTTGGCGAGGGTATGGAGAAGAAGAGTGAAGACTTTGCAGCTGAAGTGGCAGCACAGATGGCTGGAAATTAATTTGAAATTAGTGATAAACTAATAGGACCGAAAGAGTAGTTACTCTTTCGGTCTTTTGCTTGCAAAAATCCATTCTATATCTTGCATGAAACTATAAATTATTATATTATTAATATTAGGAAGGAGGAAATGGTTTTGTATACAATTACAATATATTTTGACGAAATAAGCAACAAGATGATACAGCAATATATTAATCAGATTGCCAGACAGACAGGAAATATGCATATGGTAGATAATCAAGTACCGCCACATATTACACTTTCAGCTTTTGACACAAAAAAGGAATCCGAAATAATTGAACTGGTTGATGATTTAAGTAAAAAAATCAACAAATTTCCATTACAATGGGTTTCAGTGGGAGCGTTTATGCCGTATGTTGTATATTTGGCACCAGTCCTGAACGAAGGACTGAATAATGCTGTGACGGAAGTTTATAAAAGTCTTTTAGAGTTGGGAGATGTATCAGTCAGAAATTGTTACAAACCATTCCAATGGCTCCCACATACAACGTTAGCAAAGATGCTGTCACAGGATGAGATGTTGAGTGCTTTTAAAATGCTGCATAGTCAATTTGGAGTGATTAGAGGCACTGCTACCAGA
Source organism: Lachnospiraceae bacterium (assembly GCA_017521605.1). GTDB lineage: Bacteria > Bacillota > Clostridia > Lachnospirales > Lachnospiraceae > Acetatifactor. Next base: position 80,844 of record JAFXCD010000045.1, read on the forward strand.
TTAGCAGTGGCAAAATCAAATCCACATATGGATATTGCAGTGTTTGATCTAAAATAAGTAGGATAAATAGCATGAATAAGATTATTATGATTACCGGTATTATTGTTTTCGCAATTATTACCGGTATATTTCATGTTAATATATTATGAAGCAGATATAAAGATTATGAAAGAAGCAACCTATGTAGGTGTGAAGCTGAATGGAAGTATAGGAAAGCCATTCTCTTGTATTATCTTTTTGTGGTGAAATGGTTAATCAGGCAGACGATTATTTAAAACAAAAATAAAAAAAATATTTATAAAAAAAGTTTTCTTGTCAAATGCTGGTATTTATTATATGATTATATATGTGCGAACAAACGGTAAAGAAGTGGTAAAGAAAAATATAATAAGTATATTATGATTGCACAGAGGAGAAAAATATGGAAACGATATTGATGATTATTAAGCTTCTTGGAGGTTTAGCCATGTTCCTGTATGGTATGGAGGTTATGGGAGATGGTTTAAAGCAGGGTTCGGGTACAGTTTTAAAGAATGTGCTTGGGAAATTAACACAAAATACAGTATTAGGCGTATTGACAGGTGCAATGGTTACCGCAGTAATCCAGAGCTCAACAGCAACCATTGTATTGACTGTAGGTTTGATTGGTGCGGGAATCCTGAATTTGAAGCAGGCAGTAAGTATTGTACTTGGAGCAAATATTGGTACCACAGTTACAGCGCAGATTATTAGGTTGATGGATATTGATTCATCAGGAAGTTCTATACTTACTTTCTTTAAGCCGGATACTTTAGCTCCAATTGCTTTAATTCTTGGTATTATTCTTGTTATGTTTATAAAAAAAGAGTCATGTAATAACATTGGAACCATTGCATTAGGATTTGGTGTACTATTTATGGGACTTATGGGTATGACAGATGCGGTAGAACCTTTGGCAGAATCAGATACATTTGTTAATGTATTGTCATATTTTAGTGATATGCCTCTATTGGGTATATTTACCGGTCTTGTATTGACTGTAATTATTCAGAGTTCTTCCGCTATGGTTGGTATTTTACAGGCACTTTCCGTAACCGGTGTTATAACCTTTAATTTAGTATATCCGCTTATTATGGGTATTAATTTAGGTACTTGCGTGACAACTGCATTGGTATGTTCTATCGGTTCCTCAAAAGATGCAAAAAGAACCGGTATAGTACATATTGTATTTAATAGTGTGGGTACCATATTATTTATGATCGTGATGACCATTATTCAAAAGATGGGAGGCTTTCCGGATTTGTGGGAAAGTATTGTTGACAGCGGTGTGATTGCGAATTTCCAGACATTATTTAATTTGGTTACTGCAATTGTATTATTACCATTTACAGGAGTGCTGGTAAAGATTGCGTGCATGATTGTAAAGGATGATGAGGTGAAAGAAGAAGTATATCCTGAGCTGGCAGGTCTTGATAGTAAGTTAATGATTGCACCTAAGTTAGCACTTGCAGAAGTGAGTAAATTAGTGGTTTTAATGGCCAATATTGCGAAGGAGAATCTTTCCTTAAGTTATGAGCAGTTCAGTAGTTATGATGTAAAAAGGACTGAAGTAATAGCAGAGAATGAGGGACGTTTAGATATCTTTACAGACAGGGCAGATAATTATTTGATTGAGTTATCTGGTAATATTGAAACAGAAAGTGATAATCGTCTGTTGAATATGTTAATGCAGTGTTTACGTGATGTAGAGCGTATTGGCGATTATGCAACCAATTTTGATGAAATGGCTGAGAAAATGTCCGCTTCTGAACTTACCTTTTCGGAAATGGCTTATAAAGAAATTGAGATTTTAAATGATGCTGTACAGGAAATTTTGAGACTTACCTTAGAAGGTCTTAAGGGAGATAATGATTATGTAGTACGTCGTATCGAACCTTTAGAGGAAGTTATTGATGATATGGTACTTCTGTTAAGGAACCGCCATACAAATCGTTTGTGTCAGGGCATTTGCTCTATTAATTCCGGCTTGATTTTTATGGATATGCTTACCTATTTTGAACGTACAGCAGACCAGTGTTCTAATATCGCATTATTATTGCTTGGTAAAAATAATGAGGAGATTATGAAGAATCATCATTTATATTTACAAGAGCTTCATAAATCCGGTAATCAGGACTATCTTGCAGAACAGGAAAATCGTAAGGAACAATATATGACGCAATTAGAAAATATAAAGTTTTAACATGAAAACTACCGACAGTAATCTGTTGGTAGTTTTTTGCTGTTAGGCAGTGAAAAGAATGTGCGAATTTAATTTAATAAAACTTTTATAGAAATAATCTTAGGATTTTAGAAATAGGTATTATAATGTAAGTATGTACAAAATAGAAGAAGCGGGAGATGATTTTTTGAAAGTACAGGAAGAACATTTTGGATTACGTTTACTTAGGAGGGGACAAAGAGGAATCGTTCATGCTGTGTTTAGTCGATTTGGCATATTATTATTAATATTAATGATACAATTTTTGATTCTTTTTATTATGTTTATAAGATTTAGTGAATTTTTGCCACAGTATGCCGGACTAAATACCCTAATGTCTATAATTCTTATGTTATATCTGTTGAATAGTGAAATAAATCCCACATCTAAAATTACCTGGCTGATTATTAGTATGATAGCTCCGATAGTTGGTTTGTTGTTTTTTGTGTTTACTCAGATGGAATTTGGGCATCGACTATTAAAAATAAGATTGTACCAGATTATTAAAGATTCCAAAGAGGCTATAGAACAAGATAAAAACATTATAGATAGACTGCAGGAAGAGAATCCCAAATTAGTATCCCTGCAACGTTATTTAAATCGTTCAGGTTGTTTTCCTATATATGATGATACGAAAGTGGACTATTTTACCGGTGGCGAAGATATGTTTGAGATGCTTATAAAGGCGTTGAAAGGTGCACGACACTATATATTTCTGGAGTATTTTATTATCGATGAAGGATATATGTGGGGAAAGGTTTTAGAAATTTTGAAAACTAAAGTTGAGGAGGGGGTCGAAGTTAAGGTAATGTATGATGGAACCTGTGAATTCGCATTATTACCTCATGATTATCCCAAGAGACTAAAAAGACTCGGTATACAATGTAAGGCATTTGCACCTGTCTCTCCTTTTGTATCCACACATTATAACTATCGTGACCATAGAAAGATTTTGGTGATTGACGGACATATTGCCTTTACAGGTGGAATAAATATGGCAGACGAATATATCAATAAAATAAACAAATATGGCCACTGGAAAGATACTGGTATTATGCTTAGGGGAGAAGCTGTAAAAAGTTTCGCACTACTGTTTTTACAAATGTGGAATGTAGATGAAAAGAATGCTGAATATAATAAGTATTTGAAAGAATCTATAGAAATGAATGAAGAGAAAGCTGGTTATGTGTTGCCATATGGTGACTGGCCACTGGATGATGATAAGGTTGGAGAATGTGTATATATAGATATACTAAATCATGCAGATAAATATGTACATATTATGTCACCTTATCTTATATTGGACAGTGAGATGGAGTATGCTATAAAATATGCTGCTAAAAGAGGGGTAGATGTAAAACTCATACTTCCCGGCATTCCGGATAAGAAGGCAGCATATGCCTTGGCTAAAACACATTATAAAAGCATGCTAAATGCAGGAGTAGAAATCTATGAGTATACCCCCGGTTTTGTACATGCAAAAGTATTTGTGTCAGATGATTGTAAAGGAACAGTGGGAACGATTAATCTGGATTATCGTAGTCTGTATCATCATTTTGAATGTGGTGCATATTTATATGAGGTACCATGTATTAATGAGATAGAGAAGGATTTTCAAGAAACTTTAAAACAATGTCGCAAAATTTGTATGTTGGATGTAAAAAAGGAAAAATTATACTATAAAATATTAGGAGCACTAATGAAAGTGGTAGCGCCCCTAATGTAATTATTATTCTTTTTGCAGTATATCCAGCGTGTGTGCTCCTGCACCAATTAAATCCTGTCGTTCACAAGTGGATAAATGGTATTCGATGAAGCATTTAAATTCTACATCAGTTAATTGATTTAAGAACGGGCGGATGTAATTTGCAGGGCCATCCGGTGAGATGATTTGTAACCGTTTAAGTGAACAGGCTTCATTCAGTGCATTAATGTCCTCTATACGTACATAATCATATAGGTTCTCCTTGGTTGAAATTGTGTGATAATCTTCTGTAAAGCGGTTTTGCTCCATGCATTCCAGAATATGTCGTTCCTTGAAGGCGTAGGTTAATACACTATATTCGTTCATGCAATATGCTACTAATATGATACCACCGGGTTTGGTAACCCGCTTGGCTTCTGAGAGGGCTTTTTCTTTGTCACCAGAACCAAACAAATGATACATGGGTCCAAAGAGCAGTGTCATGTTAAAGGTATTATCGGGTAGCTTCTTAAGGTTTAAAGCATTACCCAGCATGGCCTTAACGGAGCTGTTTTTCTTTTTTAGGATACCCAGATTGTATTTAACCAGTTCCACAGCAGTAACATCATATCCTTCGTTTGCAAGTGCTACACTATAACGCCCCGTTCCGGCACCGATATCCAGTATTTTATAGTCGTTTGTAGGGATTTTTTGATTAATATATTTATGTATATACTTCATGGAGGTAATAAACTCTACCTGTCCATGTCTGGAATCCAATCGTTTTTCTTCATTAAATTTATTATAGTATTCCTCTAATTCTGTCATAGCCCGGCTCCATATATTTGATTATTACATTTAGTTTACAGTAAATTGCTATCCCTTGCAAGGGGCTAATTTGGTGTGTTATAATATCATGGATTGTGCATAGTGGAATTTATGAGATATGTAGATAGAAAAGGAGAAATCGTATGGTGATTACGAAGGATAGGGTAAAAAGATTTAATTTTGCCAAGAAGCCGAAACGACCGGGATTTTTATTGAATGTGGCTAAGGAAATTATCAGTAAGCCGGATTTAAAGAAAAGAGGATTTAAACTGACAAAAACGGATATGGAAACCATACAGGGACCTTATTTATTATTGGTTACACATTCTTCCATGGTTGATTTTAATATTATGCTGGTTGCTACGGAACCCAATATGGTAAATAATGTTATGACGCTGGAAGGTTTTAAGGATTATACGGAGCCTCTGATGCGACATTTAGGAGTATTGGGAACACGTAAGTTTATTCAGGATATTCATCTGGTGAAAAATATAAAGTATTGCATTGAAGAGCTGGGAACCACCTTTGCCTTGTATCCGGAAGCAAGATATTCTCTGGATGGTTGTACTTCCTATTTGCCGGATTCTTTGGGGAAGATGATTAAAATACTGAAGGTTCCGGTGGCAGTACTTCAGATTCATGGTAATTTTGTGACCTGCCCACAATGGAATAAGATAAATAAAAAGACCTATGTGGAGGCAGAACTGAAAAAAATACTAAGTGGTAATGATGTGAAAGAAATGTCCTATCAGGAAATAAACCGGATAGTAAATGATAATTTCCAATATGATGATTTTAAGTGGCAGTATGAAAAGCAGATTAAAATAGAACATCCACAAAGAGCGAATGGTCTCCATAGCCTTTTGTATAAATGTGCCTCCTGCAAAGAAGAAGGTCGGATGCATTCAGAAGGAACAAAGCTTTGGTGCGAAGCATGTAGAAAAGAATGGGAAATGGATGAGTACGGACGCTTAAAAGCTGTAGAAGGGGAAACAGAATTCCCCCACATTCCGGATTGGAGTAATTGGGAAAGAGAATGTGTACGTAAAGAAATTCTGGACGGTACGTATTATTTTGAGGATACAGTAAGAGTGGAAACACTTCCCGGTTCCACCAGATTTTATAAACAAGGTGAGGGTAAATTCATTCAAACGATTACGGAAACCAGATTGGAATGTAATTACTATGGAGAACCTTATACCTTAGTAAAAAATGCAAAGAGTCTGGAAAGTATGCATATTGAATATGATTATCATAAGCATGGGGATTGTATTGATATTTCCATACCTGATGACAGCTTTTGGTGTTATATGAGTAAAAGAGATGTGATTACTAAGCTTTCCTTTGCTACAGAAGAAATACATAAGCTGGCAATGGAAAAGACAGATAAGCAGGAGGAATAAAATGGAAGGTTTTGTAACCTTTGAGAACGTAAGTAAAGTATATCAATCGGGTGAATTGCAGATACCGGCATTACATGATGTGAATTTTACTGTTGATGAGGGCGAGTTTTGCGTGATTGTAGGTGCTTCGGGTGCAGGAAAAACCACGATATTAAATATATTAGGTGGCATGGATACTTTAACAGACGGAGTTGTATATCTGGATGGAAAAAGGGTATCTTCCTACAACGATAAACAATTGACAACTTACAGACGTTTTGATGTAGGATTTGTTTTTCAATTTTATAATCTAGTGCAGAATCTGACAGCTTTGGAAAATGTAGAATTGGCAGCCCAGATTTGTAAGGAGCCCTTGGATGCAGCTACCGTACTACGTGAAGTGGGCCTGGGAGAGCGCATGGCGAATTTTCCTGCACAGCTTTCCGGTGGTGAACAGCAACGAGTTGCCATAGCAAGAGCATTGGCCAAGAATCCTAAGCTTCTTTTGTGTGATGAGCCTACCGGAGCTTTGGATTATAATACAGGCAAAGCAGTATTAAAGCTATTGCAGGATACTTGCCGAAAGAAAGGAAAAACAGTAATTGTAATCACCCATAATCAGGCTATTACAGCTATGGCTGACAGAGTGATTACTGTAAAAAACGGTACCATCCAAAGCATTGTTAAAAATGAACAGGTGATAGATATTGACTTAATTGAATGGTAGTACATTTGGGAGTTGTTTTATGAAGTCGATGATGAATAAATCCACTTTGCAGGAAATAAAGCAAAGCTTAGGAAGATATCTGGCCATCCTTGCAATTGTGGCATTGGGTGTAGGCTTTTTTGCAGGTATAAAAGAAACGAAACCAGCTATGGTTGAAACAGCAGACAGGTATCTGAAGGAAAAGAATTTTTATGATTATAGATTGGTCAGTACTTTAGGTTTTGATCAAAAAATAATAGATGAAATCAGTGAAAGAGATGATGTGAGTGTGGTGCAAGGGGCTTATACCTTTGATATTCTTTGTCAGAGTGCAGGGGATGGGAATGTACAGGTAGTGAAAGCGCATAGTATCACAAAGGATATTAATGAATTAGAAGTTTTACATGGAAGATTACCCTCCCAGCCTAATGAATGTGTTGTGGATTCTTCTATGTATTCACACAAATATATAGGTAAGAAGATACGATTGTCTGACAGCAATACAAAAGAGGATTTGGAACATTTCAGCTATACAGAATATAAAATAGTAGGTGTTGTAGAATCGCCCTTATATATTCAGTTTGAAAGAGGTAATTCTGCTTTGGGAAATGGCAAGGTAAGCGGATTTGTATATCTGCTTCCTGAAGGATTTCAAAGTGATGCATTTACAGAAGTCTATGTGAAATTGACAGAAAGCTTTTATCTGTATGATGATGCATATGATGACTATATAGAAAAGAAGGAACCGGAATGGGAAAGCTATCTTGAAAATCTTGGATTGCTTAGATACAGGAATATTCTTTTGAATGGTGCTGAAAAGTTGGCAGATGCAGAAAAAGAACTGAAAGAAGGGAAGGAAGAAGGGGAAAAGGAGCTTGCAGACGCCAAACAAATGCTAGATGAGGCAGCTTTGGAAATAGAAGATGGTAAGACACAGCTTGCTGATGCCAAGAAGGAAATTGCTAAAGGTTATGAAAAGATTGAAAATGAAGAGAAAAAGCTGGAGAATGCTTTAATAACAATTGCGAAGAATGAAAAACTTTTATTAGAAAAGGAAACAGAACTTGAAAAGGGTATAAAGCAATGGGAGGATGGAAAAACAGAGCTTGAAAAAGGAAGAACAGAATTAGAGCAGGGCGAAAAAATACTTGCTGACCAAGAAAGTCAATTGCTTGTGGGGCAACAACAGCTGGCAGAAAAGGAAGCAGAGTTGATAGCCGGTGAAGAGCAGTTTACTATCATGGAAAAATTACTAAAGGATTCATTGGTAGAGATTGAGAAACAGGAAGAACAGCTGAATAAACAGGAACAGGATTGGATGAATTCCATAGGTGTTGTGCCGGATTATGTTGAAGTAGAAATTGCTTCACAAAGGGAATTTTTGATACGATCCAAAGATACGATTTTATCAAGTCAGGCTGAATTGGAAAAGAATCGAGTACAACTGGTGGACGGACGTATACAATTGGAATCAGCTAAATCACAAATGGTAAGTGGTAAGCAACAAATAGATGGAGCCAAGCAAGAGATTGTAAATGGTAAAACCGAGCTGGAATCAGGTGAAAAGGAATTAGCAACTTCATGGGAAACTATAAAGGATGGCAGAAAGCAGATCAGTGAAGGTCGCAAGGAACTGGTAAAAGCAAGAAATGATATTGAAGAAGGAAAACGACAAATACAGGATGCCAAAGAGGAATTGGCAGATGCAGAAACTCAGCTGATTGAGAAGGAAAAAGAATTGGTTGAGGGAGAAGAAGAATATGTAGAAGGACTTGCAGAATACAATGATGGTCTTGCGGAATTTGAAAAGGAAATCGCAGATGCAGAAACAGAAATAGCAAATGCCAAGAAGGAACTGCAGGAATTGGAACTGCCGGAGAATTATCTTCTTGGCAGAGATACCAATGTGGGATATATGATGTTTCAAAGTGACAGCAATATTGTAGAAAAAGTATCCACAGTGCTTCCTATCTTTTTCTTCTTAGTGGCAGCATTGGTATGTATGACTACCATGAGTCGTATGATTGAAGAGCAGAGAACGCAGATTGGTACATTAAAAGCCTTAGGTTATGGAAAAGGTGCTATCATGGGAAAATACATGTTTTATAGTGGTAGCGCGGCTTTTATTGGATGTGTGAGTGGCTATTTAGTTGGAATAGTGCTTTTTCCTTTTGTTATCTGGATGTGCTATGGATTAATGTATGATATGGGTAGTATCTGTTTTGTATTTGATTGGAAGCTGGCAATTCTGTCCTTGGCAGTTTCTTTATTATGCTCTGTGGGTACTACCTGGTATTCCTGTCATAAGGAATTAAATGAGGTGGCAGCACAGCTGATGAGACCTAAGACTCCTCAGGCGGGTAAAAGAATTTTGCTGGAACACATTCCTTTTATTTGGAATCACTTGAAATTTTTACAGAAGGTTTCCATTCGTAATGTATTCCGCTATAAAAAACGCTTCTTCATGATGGTGCTGGGTATCAGTGGCTGTGCTGCATTAGTATTAGCAGCTTTCGGTATTAAGGATTCCATTGCAGATGTTATGACGATGCAATATGAAGAAATACAGATTTATGATATGAGTATTATGCTTCAGGAAGGTTACAATGATACTCAGAAAAAACAGTTCGAAAACGTATTGGGTACACAAAAGGAAGGACTTTTGCCTGTATGGGAAGGGTCTATGGATATTACAGGAACAGAAGGAACAAAAGCGATTACCGTAATAAGTGCAAAGCAAATGGAGCAAATAAATACATTTGTGGATATGCATACATTGGATGGGGAAAGAATTCAGCCTCCGGCTTTCGGGGAAGCAGTGATTTCTCATAAAATTGCTGAGAATTTAGGAATACAGATTGGAGATATTGTAGAGCTAAAGGATGAGGATTTTAAGACGATTCAGGTGAAAATCAGTGGTATTATGCAAAATTTTGTATTCAATTACCTGTATCTTCACCCGGATACCTATGAAAAATATATGGGAAATGCACCGGAGTATAATAATATGTATTTAAATGTAATATCGGGAACAGATATGCATGGTTTATCTGCAGCATTAATGAAACTGGATGATGTGACAGCAGTTACTATTAATGAGGTGGAAAGACAGCGATTTGAGGCTATGATGTCAACTCTTGATTATATTGTTGTATTAGTACTGGGCTGCGCTGCGGCATTGGCATTTATTGTTATTTATAATCTGACCAATATTAATATAACGGAACGAGTACGAGAAATTGCAACAATAAAGGTTTTAGGATTCTATAAAAAGGAGACCGCAACCTATGTGTTCCGTGAGAATATATTATTGACTTTAGTAGGTGCATTGGCAGGTCTTGTATTAGGTAAAGTGTTCCATTATTTTATAATGGAATGTATACAGATTGATATGATTAGTTTTGATGTGAGGATAAATGCAGTGAGTTATCTGTATAGTGTTATGCTTACAATGTTGTTTGCAGTTTGCGTAAATAAAATGATGGAAGGTAAATTGGAAAAAATCAGTATGACAGAGTCTTTGAAGTCTGTTGATTAATTGTGGGTGATGAATGTGTGGATGATTTTATTGGAAGCAATTGTATTTGTAACAATGTATTATTATTTGTGTATGGATGCCGACATACATAAATCAAGGATAAAAGAAGCGGTCCAGCCTGTAAACATTTTGGCGGTTATGTTAATTTCGACAGGTATGTGTTTCTTTATAAATTTTCAGCTTCCCATTGTTATGAATGTATTGCCTGATAGTATAGTAAAAGAATATACCAATATGCTAGAGCAGGCAGGATATGGTGTGGAATGGATTCCTACTATAATTTGTCTGTTTCTGGCACCAATAGCAGAGGAATTCTTATTCAGGGGAGTAATATTTTATTATCTTATAAAAATATGTGAAATTAAGCTGTCAAAAAGAAAAGCATTCTGGATTGCAAATATTATACAAGCCATGCTTTTTGGTTGGTTTCATATGAATCTTATACAGGGGGTATATGCATTTATAATAGGATTGGTACTGGGATTTCTGGCATATCAGTATAAAAGTGTGACGTCATCCATAATAGCCCATGTGATTAATAATTTCCTTTCTGCCTTTGTTTGGAAATTGGTTGTGGAAGCATTACCTGTAAGCAATGGTATGTATACTGTTGGTGCAGGATTGGCTCTGTGTGTGGTAGTGCTGGGAATTATGTTATGTATTGTAAATAATGAACAATAAGTAAAAATTAAGAAAGTCTTAAACAATCTTAAACGCTTCTTAAAACACTTTATTTATGTATAATGTATAATAAATGATATATTATACAAGACCTCATCTTTAGAAATTCTTAAGATGATATATGGAGGGTCTTGTAGTATACTATTTACTATAGGGAGCGATAGATATGAAGACAAAATTTTGGAAAAGAGTTACCACTTTTATTGTAACCGGTTTGTTGGCAGTAACCATGGCCGGATGTGGTGGAAAAGAAGAAACCAAAGGACAGGAACAGGCAGGCGAGAGTGTTTCTTCCGGACTTAGTGAAGAATATGTTTATGTACCCACCTTTTCACCCTTTGGCAGAACGGATGAGAATGGGTATATTGGGACTACCATTATAAAAGGGGATTATCTGTATTTTAGTGAGTCCAAATACGAACCGGAAAGCGGGACCACTTCTTCTCAGATTATGAAGATGGATATAAACAATCCGGATACTATAGAAGCTATGGATATTCAACCGCCGGAATTAGAAGGTTATCAGTCCAGCTTGAATAGCTTTAATCTGGATGAAGAAGGTAATCTATACATAGTATATCATATGGCACCTCCTTACGAAGAGGGAGCTGATTATAACTATGAGGATTATACCAGCTATTTGGTGAAGTATGACAGTAACTGCAATAAGGTCTATGAGAGTGATTTGAAGGATATGTTTGTAGACCAGAATAATTCCTATCTGGGACAATTTGAGATTGGTAAGGATGGGGTAATCTATGCAGCATCTAATAATGTGATTTATGTGATTGGAGCAGATGGCACACCTATTAAAAATATCCCTACCCAAAGTGATTGGATTAGTGGATTCCTTCAGACGGAGGATGGTAGGATTTTCTATGGACGCTACAGCAATACCGGTGCCGGTATGGAGCTTGTGGAGATTGATACTGCTAAATATGCCATTGGAAGCACCTTTAAGAACCTTCCGGATATGAATGGCAGAATCGCGGCCGGTAAAGATGGAAAGCTTTTTGTTTGCGGAAGCAGCTATTTGTATGAGTATGATTTGGATACCCAGACTGCCACTCCTGTATTGAACTGGCTGGATAGCTATATTACTGCCGATTATGTACAAGGTGTTACGCAGCTTGAGGATGGTAATTTCATGCTATATTATAGTGACTGGGAAAAGGATTCTAATGAGCTGGTAACGCTTACCAAGACCAAAGCATCAGAGCTTCCGGAGAAGGAAACTATTGTAGTGGCCACCCTATATGGTCAAAACCAGGGAGTAGAACGTGCCATTGTAGATTTTAATAAGTCGAATTCCAAATATAAAGTGGTTTATAAACCTTATTATGATCTCAATGCGGAGTGGACGGAGAACCTTTATAACGACACCATTAAGGCTATGAATATGGATTTGGTCAGTGATAATCCTCCGGATATTATAGATTTGTCTTCTATAAATGTATCAACCTTAGCTGATAAAGGGGTATTGGAGGATTTGTATCCCTATTTGGAAAAAAGTACCGTCTTAAAGAAAGAGGATTTTGTAACCAGCGTATTGAATGCCTATACCTATAATGATAAACTAGTGACTATACCCAGTAGCTTTAATATTAATTCATTGATTGCGAAGAAATCTCTGGTAGGAGATGTGGAAAGCTGTACTATTGAAGATTTGATGGCTTTGTCAGCAAAATATCCGGATGCTGACTTAATGCAGTATGCTACAAAACAGTCCGTATTAAGTGAGTTCCTAATGTATAATACTAAGGCGTTTGTAGATTATCAGGAAGGCACCTGTCACTTTGATACACCGGAATTTATAAAGATACTAGAGTTTGCCAATACCTTTGATGAAAATCCTTCCTATGGCGGAGATTATCCGACTCAGATAAGGGAGAATAAAATATTATTGGGAAGCTTGAATATCTTTGATATAGCCTCTTATCAGATGTACACCATGATGATGGAGGAGCCGGTTACCTGTATCGGTTATCCTACCATAGATGGAAGCAGAGGGATTTATTTAGTAGGACAGGATATTCATGCCATCACATCTAAGAGTGCACATAAAGAGGGTGCATGGGCATTTATTGAGTATTATCTGTCTGATTGTCAGGACAGTATGTATGTACATGGGTTATCCACAAAGGCAGATAAGCTTGAAGAACAGTTTAAGGAAGCCATGACACCGGAATATGAGAAAGATTTCTCTACAGGTGAGTATAAAAAGGATGAGAATGGTGAACTCATAGAGCGTCCCAAGACTACCTGGGGGTATGATAGCTGGGAGGCAGAAATTTATGCAGCCACCCAGGAAGAAGTAGATGCGGTAAAGGAATTAATTGCCGCAGCAAAACCTTATGATATGAATGATGAAGAAATCTTTGCAATTATCAACGAGGAAGTAGCCCCTTACTTTAAAGGACAAAAAAGTGCACAGGATGTGGCAAAGGTAATTCAGAGCAGAGTGTCTATATTTATTAGTGAGAATAGCTAAGGAGGACGGAAGGCCTTGGAAGAACAAAGAGGCATAACCAAGAAAAAACTCCATAAGAACACAAAACGTAAAAGAAAGTTAAAAAGAAGCTCGGGGCTATTTATAGCTCCCAGCTTTCTTGGCGTACTATTATTTTTTGTGATTCCTTTTATTGTGGTGATTTTTTATTCGGTAGTGGATAATCCCATCAGTAAAAGTTTTGTGGGATTAGATAACTATACCATGGTTTTACAAAATAACGCTTTTAAGAGGGCGGTTACCAATACATTTAAGTTTTCAGTAGTAGCAGTACCGCTGGCAGTGTTGTTATCCCTGCTTTTGGCCATAATGCTGGAAGCTAAGCTTCCCTTTAGAAGTCAGTTTAGAACCTTCTTCTTAAGTCCAATGATGGTACCGGTGGCTTCCATTGTACTGATTTGGCAGGTGTTGTTCAGCTATAACGGTGCAGTAAATGATTTGATGGCACATTTTGGTGTGGAAAAAATTGATTGGTTAAAATCTGAATATTCCCATGTGGTAATTGTACTCTTATTCCTATGGAAGAATCTGGGCTATAATATGATATTATTTATGGCAGCACTGGCAAGTATCCCAAAGGATATATTGGAGGTGGCGAGACTGGAGAGTGCCAATGCATTTCAAACCTTTTTTTACATAAAAGTGCGTTACCTTTCCTCCACATTTTTGTTTGTGACTATCATGTCCCTGATTAATTCCTTTAAGGTATTCCGAGAGGTATATATGCTGACAACGGATTATCCCTACGATACTATCTATATGTTGCAGCATTTTATGAACAATATGTTTAATAAGCTGGATTATCAGAAGCTGTCCAGTGCGGCGGTATTGATGTCCCTGGTGATGGTTGTGATTATAGGAATCCTTTTCCTAACGGAGAAGTATTTCGGAAAGGATGTGGAAGGATGAAAAAGCAAAAGAATCAGACTGCATCCCAATTTGAAAAACGGGCAAAACGTAAAGCTAGGAGAAAGCGCTTTAATCATGGTGTAAGAATTGTAATAGCCACAGTAGTTGCAGCGTTTTTCGCATTTATGTTTTTGGCACCCATTGTACTGACCATTAGTAATTCCTTTATGTCAGCCAGTGAAATATCTGCCAATTACGGTACGGTTTTTGCTACCACAGATACAGGTGGTAAGGTATACATAGCAGAAAAGGTAAATTTAAAATTTATACCGGACATGGTTTCCTTTAGCCAGTACATTACAGTACTTTTTAAGAGTCCGGATTATTTGATAAAATTCTGGAATTCCGTAATATTGGTAGGACCCATTGTGATTTTTCAGCTAACGGTAGCAGCATTGGCTTCATATGGTTTTGCAAGATACGAAGGAAAACTAAGGCAGATTGTGTTTTTCCTTTATATTATATTAATGCTGATGCCTTACCAGGTTACATTGGTACCCAATTATCTGGTGTCTGACTGGTTGAATATACTGGACACTAAATGGTCTATCTGGCTGCCGGGTATTTTCTCGCCTTTTGCCGTATATTTATTGACCAAGTTTATGCGTCGTATACCCACAGCAGTTATCGAAGCAGCACAGATTGACGGAGCAGGTGAGTGGTCCATATTTCGATTGGTTTGCCTGCCGCTTTGTAAAGGTGCCATGGCATCTGCGGCAATATTGGTATTTATTGATTATTGGAACATGGTGGAACAACCTTTGATTTTATTATCTGATCCGGAAACCCATCCACTGTCCGTGTTCTTAAGTAAGATTAACAGTGGAGAAGTGGGATTGGCTTTTGCTGTAGCAACCATTTATATGGTTCCCAGTTTATTGGTGTTCTTATATGGTGAAGAGTATCTGGTGGATGGTATCACCTATCAGGGCGGTATTAAAGGATAAACATAAGAAGTGTAATAGTTTGATGAATTTTACCATAAGAATAGTTAGGATATAGGAGTGACTAAGATGAACGAAAAAGGAACAAAGAGAAGAGAATGGATTAAAACAATCGCAATTATCTTTCTGGTGATTTTACTGATACTGACGTTCTTTTCAAATACCATTATGAATTATTCTCTGCCGGAGGTTGCGGCTCAATACATACAATCGGGGAATATTAATGCACAGATAAGAGGTTATGGTACAATTGAGAGTGGTGATCCATATACAGTTAAAATCAAGACTGTTCGTAAAGTAGAATCAGTAGAAGTAAGACAAGGAGATAAGGTGGAGAAAGGACAGGTACTTTGTTTGTTATCCGGTGAGGACAGTACCGAATTAGAAACTGCAAAGGAAGCCTTGAAAGTAGCAGAGGAGGCTTTCGAAATGGCCCTTTTAACCGGTTCTGTTGACAGTTCTATTATGAATAATGCAGGTAATACAGATTCTATTCAGAATTATAAAGAGAAAATCATATTAGTACAAAATGAACTGGATACAGTGGAAGCGGAAAAAGACGCAGCAGATTCTAAGGTGAAAGAATGGCAGGACAAAGTGGATGCAATAAGTCTACAGATTTCTGTCACAGCTTCTGCTGTTGTGGATACCACTAATGAAACAAAAGCGGTGAATGATGCTAAAACAGTAATGGATAATGCAAGTTTTGCATTAACTGAGGCTAAGAATGTGTTGGAAACAATTGAAGCACAGATTGAACAACAAATGTCTATAAGTAGTGGGGATTCCGTGGCTTTGGAGGAATTAAATCAACAAAAGCTGGGAGCCGGCCAAAATGTGATAAATTTAGAGGCAGCATATAAAACGGCAGCATTGAATTATGAAAAAGCTTTGAAAGTTTTGGAGGATAAGAAAGCTACCAATAATGTGGAGGCAAATGTTGCCAGTCTGGAAAGACAGAAGGCATTACTGGAAGTAGAATTGAACAATGCAAAGAAGATTGCAATGGAAAAAGAAGCAAATATGACTTCAAAACAGGCAGAGCTGGATACATTGGTTAAGAATATTTCGGATGAGATTAATCTTGGTAGTCTGTATGATACAGTAACAAAGGCCAAAGCGGAGGTAAAACGATTAGAAGATATGGTGGAAGGAAGCGAGATAGTGGCTCCCATTAGTGGAACGATTATGACAGTCAATGTTAAATCCGGTCTGGATACACCTGAGGATGGTATTGTTTTCACCATGCAACCGGAGGGAGAGGGATATACTCTTAGTTTTACGGTAACCAATGAGCAGGCTAAGAAACTGGCTGTAGGAGATGTGGCAGAACCTGTTAATTCATGGCGCTATGATGATATGCAGATTGTATTAAGCAGCATAAGACCTGATACTACCAATCCGGGGCAGAACAAATTATTAATCTTTAATGTAAGCGGTGAGGATGTTGTACCTAATCAGTCAGTGAATGTATCTGTAGCACAGCGAAGTGGCGGAATGTATGAAATGGTTGTACCCAACAGTGCTATCAGGGAGGATAATAATGGTAAATTTATACTAATTGTGGAAGCTAAGAGTTCTCCCATAGGGACCCGATATATAGCAAATAGAGTGGATGTGGAAGTGGTTGCCAGTGATGATACACAATCTGCTATTACCGGAGCACTATATGGTTATGAATTTGTTATTACTACGTCAACAAAGCCTGTAGAAGCAGGACAATATGTGAGAATGCCTGAATAGGAGATTAGTTATGAATAAGTTGAGAAAAGCTTTCTCGTTTTCAAGATTACTATTTCTCCTGCTTTGTAGTGTTTTCCTAATCATTACATTCATCCTAAATAATATTGCTTCAGCAATTATTGAGAAGCAGGATACACAGCAGGCCGCAACCCGCTGGAAAAAAGAGGGTGGTGCGGCTCAGATTAGTTGCTTTTTTTCCGTTAATACAAAACTCACTCCGGAAAGTATAGAAGATTTTGAACATAATCTGGATAGTGCTTTAGAGGCAGCTTCTATTGTGCTAGAATCCCCTCATGCAAATGCCAGACTATGGGCAGATGCTTATAGTGCTTCCGGAAAAATTGCTATAAAAAGTAATATTGGTAAAATAGACGTTGATGCAATAGGAATTGGTGGTGATTTCTTTCTCTTTCATCCCTTGCCACTCTTAAGTGGTTCCTATTTTTCTGGTAATGATATTATGCAGGATTATTGTGTGTTAGATCAGGATGCAGCATGGAAGCTGTTTGGGTCTAATAATGTGGTGGGACAAACTGTTTACATTGGTGAAGTGGCTCATATCGTAACAGGTGTTGTGAAGCGGGATGAAAGCAAACTGTATAAAGCAGCCGGATTAGATAGTGCTTTGATTTATGTGTCCTATTCTACATTGGAGAAGTATGGAAGCAATAATGGAATCAATCATTTTGAAATCGTTATGCCCAATCCGGTTAAAGGATATGCATATGATTATGTCAAGAAAGCCATCGGAGTAGCGGAAGAAGAACTGGAAATAGTGGAAAACAGTAAGAGGTTTACTTTTTTTAATCGTATCAAGCACATTGCTAAATTACAAAATCGTGCTATGAATGGAAAAGCCATTATTTATCCTTATTGGGAAAATGTGGCCAGAGTGACAGAAGATAAACTGGCGAGATTAATGATATTACAGTTGTTATTTACTGCAATATCTGTTATAGTTATCTCAATTAGTTTATTCATACTTTGGAAGAATAAAAAGTGTACTGTGAAAAGTGTATTAATTCGATTAAAGGAATGGATGGAATTAAAGATAATAAAGCGAAATCAGCAGAGAATGTATGAGAAGCAGAAAAAGCAAAGAAAAGCTTAGTTACTTTGAGGGAGGAAATATTATGAAAAAAATGAAGCGGATTTTAAGTATTTTGATAATAGGGATAATGATTTTATCGCTATGTGCCTGTGGCAAAAAGGAAGGTGAAAATATTAATAAGCAAATGAATGAGGCTACGGACCCTTCTTTATCCAAACAGTATGTATTTCATGCAAAGGATTTAGATTTAGGAATTGATTTCAGTCAGGTAGCAGTTCATGCTACAATGATAAAGAATGATCGTATTTACATGGTGATGGAAGACTATAATTATGTCCTGTTACCTGATGAGGCACCTTATGCTTCCAAAGTTGATGGAGCAGAAGAAGATATTGATGTGACAGTAGAGATGCCAGCGCCTGTTGTTACGGCTCCGGATGTGGCGATAGAAGACGATATTATGATAGAAGATGGAGTTATGCAGCCGATAGGAGGAGAAGTTTATTTTGGACCTAATTATGTGCTGGTATCCGTTAATACAGATGGTTCTGACAAAATGCTTAGTAAATTGGAAAAGGATGCCACCATGCATACCGGCTGGATTGGAAGCTGGAGTGTTCTGGATGATGGTTCTGTGATTGGTATAAATGAGAACTGGTCGGAGGATTTATCTGACCCTGAGAACCCCATTTATGAGACCAAGTATCTGTTAATGAAATGGGATGATACAGGTGCATTAAAATGGAGTGTAGATATCAGTGGTGACAATGGTGAGTATATTTATGCCCAGAAAATCCTTCAGTACAAAGGAAATATTGTGTTGATAACCGGTGATAGCCAGATACTTACCTTTAATAACGATGGAAAAGAACTTTCACGTAAGAAAATAGAAGGCGCTGATATGAATAATGGCGGTCAGGTTATTGTAAGAGAAGATGGTAAGGCATTGCAGATTACTTATAATAATGAGTATACCAAGATTTTTGTTAGTGAGTTGGATTTGGAAACCTGCCAGATGAAGGATAAGGTGGAACTGCCCGGAAATATCACTAATTACGGATTATATCCAGGAAAGAAAACGGACTTTATTTTGAACAATTCTACTGGTATTTATACCTTTAATGTGGGAGATGCCGAGCCGGTTAAGATTATGGATTTTGTAAATTCAGATTTGGCAACCTATAGTTTGGAAAATATAACATTTATCAATGATAAGGAATTTATCGCAACCTATAATGACGTTACGACATGGACTAATCATGTGGCTAGATTTACTTATGTGGATCCGGCGACAATTCAGGATAAGGTTACCTTATTACTTGGCTGCAACTATTTAAGCAGCGAAATCAGAAAGGATATAATTGATTTCAATAAGACTAACAATCAATATCGAATTACTATAAAAGACTATAGTGTGTATAGTACTCCCGATGATTATATGCAGTCATATACCCAGATGAATAATGATATAATCAGTGGCAATATGCCGGACATTATGGTTCTGGATTCATCGCAGGATATTACCAGTTGGGTAAACAAGGGACTTTTAGTAGATATCGGTGAAATGATTGCCAAGGATGAAGAGTTGTCTAAACTGGAATATCTGGATAATATTTGGAAGGCATTTGCTGTGAATGATAAACAGTATATTGTGATTCCCGCATTTACAGTACAGACCATGGTTGCACGTAAGGATTTGGTTGGAAATCGTAATGGTTGGACTATGTCAGAGTTCCAGCAGTTTATGGCTACACAGCCTGATGATGTAAAGCCGTTTGGAGATGATATTTTACGTGATAATATGATGTATTATATTATGCAATATTGCGGAAGTGATTTTGTGGATGTAAATACCGGTAAATGTAATTTTGATTCGCCGGAATTTATTGCTATGTTAGAGTTTGCTAATACATTGCCCAAGGAATTTTCAGAGGATTATTGGGAAAATTATGATTGGATGGCAATGGAATCCATGTATCGTGATAAGAAAGCTGTTATGATGAATGGATATATTTATAATATTCAGAACATGGTTTATAACATTCATGGAACCCTTGGGGATGAAGCTAATTTTATAGGATTTCCCGGTATTGAAGGTAATAGTTCAGTAATAATGCCCAGCAACAATATGTTTGCAGTTTCAGCCAAATCAGCTAATGCGGATGGAGCATGGGAATTTGTCAGGGGGTATTTGACTGAAGAGTACCAAAACAGTGAGCAATTATATGAAATGCCTGTTTTGAAATCTGCCTTTGTAGAAAAAGCAAAGAAAGCGACAGAAAAACCTTATTATATAGATGAAGTAACAGGTGAAAAAGTAGAATATGATGATTACTATTGGATAAATGATGAACAGATTGTTTTAGAGCCATTCAGCCAGAAAGAAGTAGATGATATTTGTAATTTCATTTATGCCTTGAATAAGAGAAGCTATTATAATCAGAATATCATTAATATTGTTAATGAAGAAGCAGGTAGCTACTTTGAGGGACAAAAGAGTGCAAAAGAAGTGGCGCAGATTATTCAAAGTCGTGTACAGATTTATGTGGATGAAAATAGCTAAAATATAGTTGATACAAAGAAAGCAGTTCAATATGACTGCTTTCTTTTTTGGTATACCCCCTTGCAAATGTTTGGATTTATGTTATGATATATCTATCTGATTTTCAATAAATCTATTTTTCAATTTTTTCAGTGACAGATTCTGTTACAGTTCAAGTTTTTTAATTAATTGAAAGGAGTAAATATGTTTAGTTCAATATTGACAGGCGGTCTTTATGGTATGGAGGCCTATTTGTTGCAGGCAGAGGTGGACATATCCCACGGTTTGCCTACATTTTGTATGGTTGGTTCGTTAAGCAATGAAGTAAGAGAGGCTAAAGAAAGAATACAAGTGGCTTTAAAAAATGCAGGTTTTGATTTACCGCCGAATAAGATTACTGTAAATCTGTCACCTGCACATATTCGGAAGGATGGTACAGGATATGATGTGCCTATTGCAATTGGAATTTTACAAAGCCTTGGTTATTTTGAAGAAAGTGCATGTGAGAACATCATGTTCATTGGTGAATTGGGTTTAAATGGCGAGATCAAACCGGTTAATGGTATATTACCCATAGTAAGAATAGCAGCAGAAAAACATATTAAATGTTGTATAGTGCCCATGGATAACGCTTTGGAAGGAAGTGTGATACCGGGGGTGCAAGTAAAAGGAGTGGAAAATATTGTTCAATTGGTTCAATTTTTGCAGGAAGAAAGCCATCAAAAGGAAAAAATCCTTCCTTCTTTTCAGTGCAGTCTAACACAAATACGTAAAAAGCATAGAGAAAATGGGATGGCAGATTTCTCAGAAGTCAGAGGACAGGAGATTGCAAAAAGAGCGGCAGAAATAGCCGCAGCCGGGTTTCATAATCTACTAATGTCCGGTCCACCCGGTGGTGGTAAAAGCATGATTGCCCAAAGGATACCGGGGATTTTACCGGAATTAACTGATCAGGAATGTTTGGAAGTATCTTCAATCTATAGTGTGGCCGGACTATTGGACGCAGAGCATCCATTAATAACACAGAGACCATTTCAAAGCCCACATCATACTATATCCAATGCTGCACTTGTGGGTGGAGGCATTCGTATTCACCCGGGAGCAATTTCTTTATCTCATAGAGGTGTCTTATTTTTAGATGAATTAACAGAATTTCCCAGAAATATTTTAGAATGCTTAAGGCAACCATTAGAAGACCATAAGGTAAGCATAGCTCGTGCAAATGGTAATTTTCAATACCCTGCTAATTTTATGCTGGTATGTGCCATGAATCCTTGTAAATGCGGGTATTATCCGGATAAAAACAGATGTACCTGCAGTGAAAAGGATATGATACAGTATTGGAATCGTTTATCCGGTCCCTTGATTGACAGAATTGATATGTATGTAGAGACTGCACGAGTGGATTTGACCAAATTGCAGGGAACCAGTAAAGAAGAAAGTACAGATACTATAAGAAAGCGTGTGGAAAAAGCCCGCAAAATTCAAGAAAAGCGTTTTTTAAAGAAAAACTATACCTTTAACGCAGAAATGAAAGCGGCTGATATTGACGAATTTTGTTTGTTGGGGAAAAGAGAAAGAATGTTAATGGAAATGGCATATACAAAGCTTAAGTTAAGTGCAAGAACCTATCATCGAATATTAAAGGTGGCACGTACCATTGCGGATTTAGATGCTAGTGATGAAATTAAGGAAAAACACATTAGTGAGGCTTTGGCATATAGGTTGACGGAAAGAGGGGACAAAGAACATGGATAAATACTTATACTGGCTTGACAGAACGGAAGGATTAGGAACAATTGCCAAAAGAAATCTTATTGAGGCATTTGGGACCGCAGAAGAGGTATATAGAGCTTGTGATAATCATTTAAAATATATTCTTAATGACCGAAAATCAGAAATTTTGAAGAATGCAAGGAATAATGTGGAAATAGATAAACCTTTTCAGGCGTTACTAGATAAAAATATACAAATGTGTTGTTATCATGATACAAACTATCCCCAAAAACTGATAAATATTCCGGATCCCCCATTTTGTTTATATTATAGGGGAAAATTACCTGATGAAAAAATACCATCTGTAGCCATTATAGGAGCAAGGGAGTGCTCTGCATATGGAGAATATATTGCGTCAGAATTAGGTAAGACATTGGGAAGTCAAGGGATTCAGGTGATTAGCGGTATGGCAAGAGGAATTGATGGAATTAGTCAATGGACAGCTTTGGAGACAGGAGGTGTGTCATACGGAGTATTAGGATGCGGTGTGGATGTTTGTTATCCTAAAAGTAACCAGAAGTTATATGATAAACTTTTAATAAAGGGTGGAATATTATCAACTTATCCACCGGGAACAAAACCACAATCCAAGCTGTTTCCTCCTAGAAATCGTATAGTAAGCGGTCTATCAGATGTGTTGGTAGTGATTGAAGCAAGGCAAAGAAGTGGAACTTCAATCACAGTAGAAATGGCATTGGAACAAGGAAGAGAAATTTATGCTATTCCGGGACGTATTACCGACCGATTAAGTGATGGTTGTAATAAAATGCTTAAGGAAGGAGCGCATGTATTTTTGTCTCCGGAAGATTTGATGATGGATTTGGAGGAAATGTTACCTGTTAAAATGGCAGAATTAAGGAAACAACAGTTAATAGAAAATGACTCAAGAAGACAATTACAAAAGGAAGCTACAAAAGATAAAATGAATGAAGATAGTAAGATAAGTGAGAGGGAGAATAATTCTTTGGGGGCTACTATTATTAATGTGCTGGATTTTTATCCCCAGTCAGTTGAAACAATAAAAGAAAAGCTAAAAAGAGAATTTCATATTGAGTTGAAACATGAAGAGTTAACAAGTGAATTAATAATGTTATGTTTATTAGGAGTAATAGAACAGGATAGTTCAAGCTGGTTTTCAAGAAAAAGGTAAATATGGGTATATGGAGGAGGAAATATATATGTCATCTACTTATATAGTTATATGTTTTCGTTATATATTTTAGAATATTTTCGAGATTGACATTTACGTAACGTTAAGGTTTATAATGATGATATTACTTATAAGGACTAGTTTATATGGGGATATTATTATGTCAAAATTATTTACGGCAGGTGAATTAGCTAAAATAGCAGGTGTGTCATCAAGAACCATTCGTTTTTATGATGAAAAGGGAATTCTTAAGCCATGTGGTTATAGTGATGGCGAGTATCGACTTTATGATGAAGAGGCAGTATTACGCTTGCAACAGATTTTAATGTTTAAATACGTAGGTTTTTCTTTGGAAGAGATATCAAGATTAATGAATCCTGGTGAAAAAATAGATGTTGGCAGTATGTTGGATAAGCAGAAGAACTTAATGTCTAAAAAGAGGGAACAGATTGATAGAATTATTTATGCATTGGATAAGGCGAAGGAAAGCTGTATTAGGAAATCTTTTGACCTGGAGCATTTTTCTGCGATTATGCAATTGATTACCAGAAATGATATGGCAGACAAACGTTATGGTTTTTATGAAAGATTCAGTACCAGACAGGAAGAATGGTATCAATGGCGATTTGATAATCTGGAATTACAGGAAAATATGTATATTTTAGATGTGGGAGGCGGGTATGGAACTCCCTGGATGCGTGTATGGGAACAAATTCCTGCAGGATGTACGATTGTAATGTTGGACAAGGATAGTAAAGGCAGAGATTATTTAAAGAACCACATAAAAGAATATGGTTACAGACTGGCACAAGGAGTTACCTTTACCTTTTGGGATGCAGATGCAGAATTGGTAATATATGAACCGGAGAAATATGATAGGATTCTTGCAAATCATTTTTGGGGATATATTGAAGATAAGATTGGATTAATGAAGAAGTTACAGTCAGCATTAAAGCCGGAAGGTAAATTATTTTCAACCTTACCTTCGACGGTAAACGAAAAAGATGTTGAATGTATTGTTGAGGATTTTCTAAAGAGTCTTGTTAAAATAGGTGTTAATGCAAATAAGCTGTCAGAACAGGTGTATATCGAACAATGCTTAAAAGAATGTTTTTCAAGTGTGAATTGTAATATTTTCGTGAATGAACTTTGGATAAATGATGAGGAAGCGGTTTATGAGTACCTGTGTGATTCCGATAAGGAATTGCAACGATTATTAGAAAAGAAGAAAATTGAGTTTCTGTATCATATAAAGACTCGTTTAATCACGGAAAACGTTATAAAAATACGTGTTGATGGACCCATGTATGTATGCGAAAAATAGGAGGAGAACAGATGAAAGTGGCAGTGTTATCAGATGTACATAGTAATAATGTGGCATTAGGAGCATGTATAGAATATGCTCTTAATCAAGGTATAGAAACATTTCTATTCTTAGGAGATTATTTTGGAGAGTGTGGAAATCCTGAGAAAACCATGGATATAATCTGTGAGCTTAAAGAAAAATATGAATGTTATTTTGTGAAGGGAAACAAAGAGGAAGCATGGTTATGGTATATAGAGAATGGTCCTAAGGATTTAGAGTTTGGCAATTCTATTACAGGAACACTTTTATATCAATATGAGAGACGAACAATTAGGACACAACGTTTCTTTAAAGAGCTTCCTATTACAGAATTGATACAATGGACAGGGCTTCCAACCATTCAATTATGCCATGGTTCACCATTTTCTACCAATCAACCGATAAAGCAAGAGAATGAAGATTGCTATGACATTATGAATAAGTGTGAGGGTGATATTATCTTATGCGGACATACCCATAGAAGAAGAGTGATTGAAAGTGGTTCTAAAATAGCATATAATCCCGGTTCTGTAGGGGCACCACTGGAAAGTGGGGGTAAGGCACAGTTTATGATTTTGTGTGGTAATGACGGAATATGGACTGAAGAATTTGTGGATATAGAATATGATATTGAATTGGCTATTAGAGTGTTACATGAAGAAAAATTAGATGAATATGCCCCTTATTGGTGTCAGGTGACAGAAATGTTATTACGAACCGGAGAAATAAGTCATGGTCAAGTATTAGGAAGTGTTATGAAAAAATGTCGCGAAGAGACAGGGGAATGTATTTGGCCATATATACCTGAAAAATATTGGGAACCTGTAATGAATGAAATATCCAAAGAAATGGAGAAGAAAGTTAAAGATGGCAGATAAACCTAATTATATCAAATGGATCAGAAGCAAAGTAGGGCATGAAAAAATTATCCTTGTGTTTGCAGGTGGCTGTATCCTTAATGAAGAAGGAAAGGTGTTGCTTCAAAGACGTGCAGATACCGCTAAATGGGGATTTCCGGGAGGCGCTATTGAATTGGGGGAAACACCGGAAATGGCTGTAATAAGAGAAGCAAAAGAAGAAACAGGACTGGATGTAGAAGTTGGTAATCTGATTGGAATCTATACAGATAGTGAGATGAAATATCCCAGTGGTGATGAAGCACATAGTATATGTATTGCTTATGAATTAAAAACAACTGGAGGCGAATTGTTTGGTGATAGAGAAGAGACTCTGGAACTGCAATATTTTGCATTAAACGAATTACCGGAGCTTTTTTGTAAGCAACATGAGGAGCTTGCAAAGGATATCATACGTAAAAGAAAAAATATCTAAAAACATCATAGTAAAATTTACATAAATATGATAAAATTCTTTCTATATGGGTAAATTTATTTTACTTATTTAGGAGGAATTTTTTATGTATCGTGATAGTACAAAGGTAATTCAAATAGGTGATAGAAAAATCGGTGGGGGTAACCCTATATTAATACAGTCCATGACCAATACGAAGACAGAGGATGTGGCATCTACTGTAGCCCAGATTAAGCGCTTAGAGCAGGCGGGTTGTGAGATTATTCGATGTACAGCTCCTACTATGGAGGCCTGTAAAGCTATAGGGGAGATTAAGAAGCAGATTACCATTCCATTGGTAGCGGATATTCATTTTGACTATAAAATGGCCATAGCATCTATGGAGTATGGTGCAGATAAGATTCGTATTAATCCCGGCAATATCGGTAGTGTTGACAAAGTGAAGGCTGTTGTAGATGTGGCTAAAGAACGTAATATTCCTATTCGTATTGGTGTGAACAGCGGATCCCTGGAAAAGCATCTGGTGGAAAAATATGGGGGGGTGACCGCAGAGGGAATTGTAGAAAGTGCTTTAGATAAAGTACAAATCATCGAAGATTTGGGATATGATAACCTTGTGGTAAGTATTAAATCTTCGGATGTTCTGATGTGTGTAAAAGCCCATGAACTCCTGGCGGATAAAACGCCTTATCCTTTGCATGTGGGTATTACGGAATCCGGCACAGTACAGAGCGGTAACATTAAGTCTGCTATTGGATTGGGACTGATTTTAAATAAGGGTATTGGAGATACTGTCCGTGTATCTTTGACCGGTGACCCGGTAGAGGAAATCAAATCTGCAAAATTGATTCTACGTACACTGGGACTGCGTAAAGGTGGTATTGAAGTGGTTTCCTGTCCTACCTGTGGTAGAACTCAGATAGACCTGATTGGTCTGGCACAAAAGGTAGAAAAGTTGGTAGAGGATTATCCATTAGATATCAAAGTGGCAGTTATGGGATGTGTAGTAAATGGTCCGGGTGAAGCCAAGGAAGCAGATTTAGGCATTGCTGGTGGTATTGGAGAAGGACTTTTGATAAAAAAAGGCGAGATTATCAGAAAAGTCCCAGAGGCACAAATTTTGCAGACCTTGAAAGAGGAACTGGATCATTGGAATGAATAGAATGAAAAGAGGAATGAAACGTGGGTAAACCGTTTTTAGAAGTATTTCCTTCTTTAAAACTGGATATGAATGTACAGGATATTATGGCGCAGACGGAAGTGGAGAAAGTATCAGCAACGCAGAAGAAAGACTTTTTAAGAATTTATCTGAAAAGCACCAGATTGATTCTTAAAGAAGATATTCTATATACGGAAAAAGAAATAAAAGAACAACTGTTTCCGAGTGCGCATATCATTGTAAAAATATATGAAAAGTTTGAACTTTCCACACAATATACACCGGCAAATTTGCTGGAGTTATATTATGAAAGTATGCTTTTTGAAATACAGGAATACTCTAATATTATTTTTAACATATTTAAAAATGCACATTTTTCTTTCCTAAATGAAAATAAAATGATTGTGAATCTGGAGGATTCTGTTATTGCACGTAGCAAGGAAGCAGAATTGATGGATATACTTCAGAAAATCATGGTGGAAAGATGTGGGTTTTCGCTTGAGATTTATGCTGAATACAGAGAGGCAGAAGGTGGAAAATTTGCAGAAGAGGATACTATTAAATTAAAACAGGAAGTATCCCTGATATATGATAGAGCCATGCGTTCAAAAGGCAAGGATGGCGAAGTCCAAACAGAAGGAACAGATAATACCAGCATGGTAATCAAAGAAGATAAGCCTGCTTCCGAGAAGAAAGAAAACAAGGAAAAACCTCAGGAGAAAGCGCCTCAACAGAAGAAACCTGCCGGTAAATTTGAGTTTAAGAAGGGCGAGTTTAGCAAAGGAAATAAACGTGCTGGTGATTTTGGAAGAAGCGCTATCCGTTCAGACGCCCCGGATGTTTTATATGGTCGTGATATTGAAGATGGTGAAATTACCAAGATAGAAGAAATACTAGGCGAAATGGGTGAGGTAGTCATTCGGGGATTAATTCTTGACTTTGATAAAAGAGAGATTAAGAATGAAAAGACTATATTGATTTTTAATGTAACAGACTTTACAGACACCATAACCATAAAAATGTTTGCCAGAAATGACCAGGTGGAAGAGATAACGGCTGGGGTTAAAAAAGGTGCTTTTGTAAAAATCAAAGGTATCGCGGCCATGGATAAGTTTGACCATGAAGTATCCATTCAATCTATAACCGGAATTAAAAAGATACCGGATTTTACTTCCAGCCGTATGGATACAGCTGCCAGAAAACGTGTAGAGCTACATTGCCATACCAAGATGAGTGATATGGATGGTGTGTCTGAAGCAAAAGATTTAGTGAAACGTGCTTATAAATGGGGACATAAAGCAATTGCTATTACGGACCATGGTGCGGTTCAAAGTTTTACGGATGCTAACCATGTATGGGATGATTTGTGGAAAGAAGAGAAGACAAAACGTAAGGAAGCCGGTGATGAGAATCCGGATAAGCAGGATTTCTTTAAAGTAATATATGGTGTGGAAGCTTATATTGTTGATGATTTGAAGCAGATTGTTACAAATGTGGGAGAACAGGACTTTGAAGATGATTATGTGGTATTTGATATTGAAACCACAGGTTTTTCACCAATAAAGAATCGCATTATTGAAATTGGTGCAGTAAAGGTAGAGAAGGGGAGGATTACAGACCATTTTTCTGCTTTTGTTAATCCTGAAGTGCCCATTCCTTTTGAAATTGAGAAACTAACCGGTATCAATGATAATATGGTATTGGATGCCAAGAAAATAGAAGAGGTATTACCTGAGTTTCTGGAATTTAGCAGGGACTGTGTTTTGGTTGCACATAATGCAAACTTTGATATGAGCTTTATTACGGAGAATGCCAAAAGATTGGGGTACCCTACAGAATACACTTATGTGGACACAGTACCTATTGCAAGGGTACTATTTCCCAATCAGGCAAAGCATACATTGGATGCAGTGGCAAAGACACTGGGTATTTCCTTGGAAAATCATCATAGAGCAGTGGATGATGCGGAAGCTACAGCAGAGATTTTTGTTAAAATGATTCCTTTACTTAAGGAATCTAAGGTGAATAATCTAAAAGAGTTGAACGAAATGGGAGCATCCAGTGCTGAGCTGGTTATGAAGCTTCCTACTTATCATGGGATTATTTTGGCTAAAAATGATCTGGGAAGAATTAATTTGTATCGTTTGGTTTCCCAGTCCCATTTGACCTATTTTAAGAATCGACCAAGAGTACCTAAGAGTTTGATTATGAAGTGGCGTGAAGGCTTGATTTTAGGTGGCGCCTGTGAAGCAGGAGAATTATACAGAGCCATATTGGATGAAAAATCGGATGCCGAAATTGCCAGAATTGTGGATTTTTATGATTATCTTGAGATACAGCCGTCAGGAAACAATAAGTTTATGATTACCTCTGAAAAGGTTCCTTTGGTAAATTCCATTGAGGATATCCAGAACATTAATAAACGGATTGTAAAGTTGGGTGAACAGTTTAGTAAGCCTGTTGTGGCTACCTGTGACGTGCATTTTATGGACCCTGAGGATGAGATTTATCGCCGAATCATTATGGCCGGTAAGGGGTTTGCAGATGCAGATGACCAGGCCCCTTTATATTTACATACCACCGAGGAAATGTTGGAAGAATTTTCATATTTAGGCTCAGATAAAGCCAAGGAAGTGGTTATTACCAATACCAACATGATTGCGGATATGTGTGAGACCATTGCACCGGTGCGTCCGGATAAATGTGCACCTGTCATAGAAGATAGTGATAAAACATTGACGGATATTTGTTATAATAAAGCCCATGAAATATATGGTCCCGATTTACCGGAGGTGGTAGAAGCAAGGCTGCAAAAGGAGTTAAATTCCATAATTAGTAATGGATTTGCTGTTATGTATATTATCGCTCAGAAGCTGGTATGGAAGTCAGTGGAGGATGGTTATTTGGTAGGCTCCCGTGGATCTGTAGGTAGCTCTTTTGTGGCAACTATGGCTGGAATTACAGAGGTAAATCCTTTGAGTCCCCATTACATTTGTCCTAAGTGTCACTATGTTGATTTTGATTCAGAGGAAGTAAAAGCATATGGTGGTAAAGCCGGTATTGATATGCCGGATAAAGCATGTCCTAAGTGTGGGCACAATCTGATAAAAGAGGGATTTGATATTCCCTTTGAAACCTTCCTGGGATTTAAGGGAGATAAAGAACCGGATATTGACTTAAATTTTTCGGGTGAATACCAGTCCAAAGCACATAAATATACGGAAGTTATATTTGGTGCAGGACAGACTTTTCGCGCAGGAACTATTGGTACATTGGCGGATAAAACAGCTTATGGTTATGTGAAGAATTATTTTGAAGAACGTGGTAAAACTAAGAGAGTAGCAGAAATTAACAGAATCACTTTAGGATGTACAGGGGTTCGTAGAAGTACCGGACAGCATCCCGGGGGTATTGTGGTACTTCCTCTTGGTCAGGATATTAATTCTTTTACGCCGGTACAGCATCCGGCCAATGATATGACTACGGATACGGTAACAACTCATTTTGATTATCATTCCATTGACCATAATTTATTAAAATTGGATATACTTGGCCACGATGATCCGACCATGATTCGTATGTTGCAGGATTTGACAGGGGTGGATCCTGTAACCATTCCACTTGACGGACAGGATGTAATGTCGTTGTTTCAGAATACTTCGGCATTAGGAATTACACCAGAACAGATCGGCGGTTGTAAGCTGGGAGCATTGGGAATCCCTGAGTTTGGTACTGAGTTTGCGATGCAGATGGTTATTGATGCGCAACCTAAATCCTTCTCGGATTTGGTTCGTATATCAGGACTTTCCCATGGCACTGATGTATGGCTGGGCAATGCTCAAACCCTGATTCAGGAGGGGAAAGCCACCATTTCTACAGCTATATGTACACGAGATGATATTATGATCTACCTTATACAAATGGGGGTTGAGCCCAGTCTGGCTTTTACCATTATGGAAAGTGTGCGTAAGGGAAAAGGTTTGAAGCCGGAGTGGGAGCAGGCCATGATGGATAATAATGTACCGGATTGGTATATCTGGTCTTGCAAAAAAATAAAGTACATGTTTCCTAAGGCTCATGCGGCAGCATATGTTATGATGGCATGGAGAATCGCTTATTGTAAGATTCATCATCCTTTGGCTTATTACTCCGCTTTTTTCAGTATTCGTGCCAAGGCCTTTTCGTATGAACTGATGTGTCAGGGGCAACGTCATCTGGAAAATATTATGGCGGATTATAAAAAGCGTGCAGATACCTTGTCCAACAAGGAAAAGGATGCCATGTCCGATATGAAAATTGTGCAGGAAATGTATGCAAGAGGCTTTGAATTTGAACCTATTGATATTTTCAGGGCACAATCCAGATTATTCCAAATTGTGGATGGTAAGATTATGCCTTCCCTTAGTAGTATTGACGGTTTGGGTGAAAAGGCAGCGGATGCAATTGTGGAAGCAGCAAAGGACGGACCATTCTTATCAAAGGATGATTTCAGACAACGTACAAAGGTTTCCAAAACTGTGATAGAGTTAATGAGTCAGCTGGGCTTGTTGGGTGATTTGCCGGAAACAAACCAGATCAGCTTGTTTGACTTTGTTAACTAGTCATTTGGTGGAATATATGATATGATAATTTGAAAAGCAGGCATTAGTGTGAAAAATCAGAAATTTTCACTTGCTGCTTTAACAATAACGTAAAAGCTGTTTATGTTATGCATGAGGATTAATATGGATTGTAAAGAATTTGAAGGACTGATTCCTGATTTTGTAGATAAGAGGCTGGATTATGCCACTACCAGACAATTTTTGGAGCATATAGATCAGTGCACCAAATGTAAGGAAGAGCTGAATATTCAATTTTTGGTAAACGAAGGTCTGGTGCGCCTGGAAGAAGGTGAAGCTTTTGACTTACAAAAGGAAATGAGAGAGTTGTTGGGGTCTGCCAAAAAAAAGGTTCGTGGTCATGAACGTTTTTTAAAGCATGGGAGAATTGCTGAGTGGATTGCAATATTGGTGTTGCTGGCTGTTGTGGCAGTGATTATATTGGTTTGATTAGAGAATATTTGAAAGAAGGATATAGGTAGTTATGAGTAAAAAACTGGTCTTGATTGACGGACATAGCATACTAAACAGAGCATTTTATGGAGTGCCGGATTTGACGAATTCCAAGGGACTTCATACTAATGCTGTTTATGGATTTTTGAATATTCTGTTTAAGATTCTGGATGAAGAAAAGCCGGATTATCTTGCGGTGGCTTTCGATGTGAAGGCACCTACTTTCCGTCATGAAATGTATTCAGAATACAAAGGAACCAGAAAACCCATGGCAGATGAATTGCGCGAACAGGTGCCGGTAATAAAGGATGTATTGCGTGCCATGCAGGTGGTGATTTTGGAACAGGCAGGGCTGGAAGCAGATGATATTCTTGGTACTCTTGCAAAGCGTGCTGAAGCAGATGGAATGGATGTGGCTCTTGTTTCCGGTGACAGAGATTTGTTGCAGATTGCAACAGAACATATTAAGATTCGAATTCCCAAGACTAAAATGGGAAAAACAGAAATACAGGATTACTATGCAAAGGATGTGAAGGAGGCTTATCAGGTTACACCTGTACAGTTTATTGAGTTAAAAGCTCTTATGGGAGATACTGCGGATAATATTCCCGGTGTGCCTAAAATAGGTGAAAAGACAGCCACCTCACTGATGGTAGAATATGGTTCTATTGAAAATATTTATGCCCATCTGGAGGAAATCAGCAAAAAGAGTATCCGTGAAAGCTTGCAGGAAAACAGGGCTTTGGCAGATTTGAGTAAAACTTTAGCTACTATTAAGACTGATTGTGATTTTGCCTTTGAGTATGAGGAAGCAAAAGCGGAAGGTTATTTTACCAATGAAGCATATCAGTTGTTTAAAGAACTGGAATTTAAAAATATGTTAAAATATTTTGAGCATATAGATACTCAAGGTCAGAATGAGGAATTAAAGAAGCATTTCCGAATTTTGGAGAATAAACAGGCATGTAAGGAAGTCATGGGTAAACTTATTAAGAAGTGTAAGGAAATAGGACTTGTTGTACTTTCTGATAACAAAAAATTCCAAGGGCTGGCTATTTGTGGAAGTAAGGAAGAGGTTTATTTTTATTATCAGGCAGCCATAGGGATTGCTGAGAATCAGCAATTATCACTGTTTGATAACTTCGAGCAAAAGGAAGATACGGAAATCGAAGATTTGATTAAGGAAATCAGTACAAAGGTAAGCATAGCTACAGTAGATATTAAGAAACAATATCCCTATCTGCAAGATGAAAATCCGAAAGCCTATTTTGATATAGTATTGGCAGCCTATCTATTAAATCCTTTGAAAAGTGATTATGACACAGAAGCAATTGCTTTAGAATATTTAGGATTGACTATTCCCGGCCATAAAGAGGTATTTGGAAAAAGAACCCTTACAGAAGCTTATAAGGAAATACCAAAAGCAGTAGCAGAATATTTTATGTTTCAGGCTTATATAGCTTTTTCTGCAAAGAGTGTATTAGAAGAAAAATTAAATGATGCAGGAATGCTATCCTTAATGACAGAGATAGAAATGCCACTTTCCTATGTATTATATGATATGGAAAAGGAAGGTGTTATTGTTAGGAGAGAAGAGTTAAGGGAATATGGAGAGGCTCTTACAGAACGTATTGTAGAGTTAGAACAGAGTATTTATGAACAGGCCGGAGAATCCTTTAATATTAATTCTCCTAAGCAGTTGGGAGAGGTACTTTTTGAGCATATGAATATATCCGGCGGTAAGAAAACTAAGACTGGCTATTCTACAGCAGCGGATGTATTGGAGAAGCTTGCACCACAGTATCCCATAGTCAATGATATATTGGAATATCGTGGATTAACTAAGCTGAAATCCACCTACGCAGAAGGCTTGGCAAATTATATTGAAGCGGATCATCGTATCCATACTAATTTTAATCAGACCATAACGGCTACAGGAAGAATCAGTTCTACAGAACCCAATCTACAGAATATTCCCATGCGTATGGAACTGGGCAGAAAAATCAGAAAGGTATTTGTGCCAAGGGAAGGTTGTGTGCTGATGGATGCAGACTATTCCCAGATTGAATTGCGTGTACTTGCCCATATGTCCGGTGATGAGGAATTAATTCAAGCTTATAAAATGGATCAGGATATTCATCGAATTAC
The DNA here is from genome assembly GCA_017521605.1 of Lachnospiraceae bacterium. Taxonomy (GTDB): domain Bacteria; phylum Bacillota; class Clostridia; order Lachnospirales; family Lachnospiraceae; genus Acetatifactor. The sequence goes on from JAFXCD010000045.1 coordinate 115,540, forward strand.
TGCTGCCAAGGTGTTTAATACTCCTTTTGAACAGGTGACAGATTTGCAAAGAAGAAATGCTAAGGCAGTTAATTTTGGCATTGTTTATGGTATTAGTTCTTTTGGCTTAAGCCAAGATTTAAGCATCAGTCGTAAGGAGGCGGCGGAATATATTGAACAGTATTTTGCTACTTATCCCAAGGTAAAGGAATATTTGGATAAGCTGGTAAGTGATGCCAAAGATAATGGATATATTACTACCATGTTTGGTAGAAGACGCCCTATACCGGAGCTCAGTTCATCTAATTTTATGCAACGGTCCTTTGGAGAACGTGTGGCTATGAATTCCCCTATACAGGGAACAGCAGCAGATATTATTAAAATAGCCATGATAAAGGTGTGGAAAGCCTTGAAGGAAGCAGGATTGCGTTCGAAGCTGATATTGCAGGTTCATGATGAACTGTTGATTGAAACCTATTATGATGAAATAGAACAGGTGAAGAAGATTTTATCGGAGAATATGAAGAGTGCTGCTGAGTTAAAGGTGAATCTGGAAGTAGATTTACAAGTGGGCACCAACTGGTATGAAGCGCACTAAAGAAGGAGGTATCTATAAATGCGGCTAATCGGAGTGACCGGAGGTGTAGGGGCCGGTAAATCATCTATATTAGAATATATAAGTAAGCATTATAAATGTCGTATTTATTTGGCTGATGAAGTGGCACATCTGGTAAAAGAAAAGGGTGAAAATTGTTATTACAGACTGCTTGAGCTTTTAGGTGAAGAGGTTTTGGAGACTGAAAGCGGACAGATTGATAAAAAAAAGATGGCTGCCATGATTTTTCGTGATGATGAACTTTTGGAAAAGGTGAATGCTATTGTACACCCTGAGGTGCGCTTATATTTGGAAAAACGTGTGGAAGAAGCAGAGAATAATCCGGAAATTGAACTTCTCTTTATAGAGGCGGCACTTTTGATAGAAGCCGGTTATAAAGATATGGTGGATGAGATGTGGTATATTTATGCCAATGAAGAGGTACGGAGAAAACGTCTAAAAGAAAGTCGTGGTTATTCTGATGAAAAAATAACACAGATTATGGAAGCCCAGCTATCGGAAGAAGAATTTAGATTGAGCTGTGATTTTGTGATTGATAATAGTGATTCGTTAAGAAAAAGTTATAAACAGATTAAGAATAAGCTGGAGGCATACACATGGCTAGAGGGAAAAAAGAACAGGAATTAGTATTTGGTCTGGATATTGGTACAAGAAGTATTGTGGGAACTGTTGGATATCGGGAAGGTACTGCTTTTCATGTAGTAGCACAATATATAAAAGAACATGAGACCAGAGCTATGTTGGATGGACAGATACATGATATTCCTAAGGTCAGTGCCACTATCTGTCAGGTGAAGGAAGAACTGGAGAAGCGTATAGATAGGAAGTTAAAAACTGTATGTATTGCAGCAGCAGGTCGAGTATTACGTACGGTAACAACCAATGTGGTACATACATATACTTCAGAGAGAGAAGTGACAGAAGAGGATATTTATGCTTTGGAAACCATGGGGGTGGAAAAGGCTTTTGAGGAGTTTACTGCCGCTAATGATACAGATATGCAGTTTTACTGTGTGGGATATACGGCAATTCGTTATTATTTAAATGGTTATACTATTATTAATCTGGCAGGACATAAGGCAAAGAATATTGGTGTGGATTTGATTGCCACCTTTTTACCGGATGATGTTGTGGATGGCTTATATAAAGCAGTGAATGGTGCAGGATTACAGGTTGCCAATCTGACACTGGAGCCTATTGCAGCCATTCAGGTGGCAATTCCTGAAAAGTTTAGATTATTGAACCTGGCGTTAGTAGATGTTGGTGCCGGTACCAGCGATATTTCCATAACCAAGGAAGGGACTATTACAGCCTATGGTATGATTCCGGTGGCGGGAGATAGTTTGACAGACCTGATTGTACAGCAGTGTCTGGTAGAATTCGATACCGCGGAATACATAAAGAGAACCATTGCCACGCAGGAAGTGGTGGAATATGAGGATATATTGGGATTACCCCAGAGGATCACCCGTGAGGAAGTTAAGAATCTGTTACAGCCTGCCATAGAGAGTATGACAAAAGAGGTGGCAGAGTGTATTCGTGAGTTAAATGGTGAAAAGCCTGTAAGCGCAGTGTTTGTAGTTGGTGGTGGTGGTGTAGTCGCAGGATATACAGAAACTCTTGCTAAGGAACTGGGGCTTGCTAAGGAAAGAGTGGCTATCCGTGGCAAAGAAGTAATGCAGAACATTCAATTTGAGAATGAAGGTGCACAAAAGGATTCTATGATGGTAACCCCTATTGGCATTTGTCTGAGTTATTATGAACAGAACAATAACTTTATTTTTGTTCAATTTAATGAAGAACAGGTGAAGTTATATGATAATGGAAAGCTTATGGTAGTGGATGCTGCTATTGCAGCCGGTTTTCCTAATGAAGATCTTTTTCCTAAACGTGGTAAGAGTCTTGTATATACTGTGGATGGCAAGAATAAAATGCAGAGAGGTTTGCCCGGAGAAGCGGCTGTTATAACGGTAAACGGCAAGGAGTCTGATATACACAGTAAGATTGTAAATGGTGACAAGATTGTAGTAACACCTTCAACAGCAGGAGAGGATGGCAAAGTGAAACTGGATAAGCTTTCCCAGTTACATGAAAAAGTGAAAATCATAGTAAATGGTAATGAAATCCTGTTAGATAAGTCGGTAAAAGTGAATGGAAATAACATGTTATCCTCTTATGAAATACAGGATAATGATGTAATAGAAGTGATTGGATATTATACAGTAGAACAGATTGCGCAATTAGCAGATGTCATACTGGACGAAACAATGACTATTTTAGTCAATGATGTCCCGGCTAAACCGGATACTAAAGTATATCATGATTTTTCAGTTTCTTTTGTAAAGAATACTACTTCGTCAGAGGCACAAACCTTCGAGGAATATGTGCAGATGTCTGAGAATGAGGTAAATACGGCTGAAGCTGATACAGTACAAATGCCGGAAGAAACAATTGTTGAAGCTAAGGTTGAGCAGACGGTATCAGTAGTGAATGAACAGAAAGAAGAGGAATTGCCTCAAAATATCCAGACACAAGATGATGTAACCGTGGTTTTGGTAAATAAACAGCCGGTAGTAATGCGTGGCAAAAGCGAATATATTTTTGTAGATGTATTTGACTATATTCAGTTTGACCTGCGGGAATCCGGTGGCAGGAATATTGTGACTCTTTTAAACGGTCGTCAGGCACAGTATATGGAAACCATTAAAGAGGGAGATATTATAGACATCTATTGGGAGAATTAGACGGATGAGACTATGTAGTATTGCAAGTGGAAGTAGTGGAAATTGTATTTATGTAGGTTCTGAGACAACTCACTTACTGGTTGATGTAGGAATCAGTGGAAAAAGAACGGAAGCAGGATTAAATGTATTGGAAATTTCCCCAAAGGATTTGGATGGTATTTTGATTACCCATGAACATGCAGATCATATTGCAGGGATAGGGGTAATGGCCAGAAAATATGAGATACCCATATATGCTACGAAAGGGACGATAAAGTCTATTAAAGCTTGTAATTCTGTGGGAAAGATTGATGATGAGCTGTTTGTAGAGCTTGAAGCAGATTCCAAGTTTACCATAAAAGATATTTGTGTGAACCCTATGAGAATTTCTCATGATGCAGCTGAACCGGTAGCTTATCGGTTTGGATATGGCAATAAGAAAGTGGCTATTTGTACAGATTTAGGTGTGTTTAATGATTATACGGTGGAATCCTTACGAGGAATGGATGCTTTATTAATTGAAGCAAATCATGATGTGAATATGTTACAGGTAGGACCATATCCTTATTATCTTAAACAGCGAATATTAGGTGATAAAGGGCACCTGTCCAATGAGAATTCAGGACGATTGTTGAATAGGATTTTACATGATAATTTAGGAACGATTTTATTGGGACATCTTAGTAAAGAGAATAATTTGCCGGAGCTTGCATATGAGGCTGTTCGCATGGAGATTACCTATGGTGATAATCACTATAAAGCTGAGGATTTTGATATACAGGTGGCAAAAAGGAACGAAGTGTCCAATATTATTCAAATAGCTTAAGTGATGTATGTCAATAGATACATGTAAGGCTCTTGAAAATTAAGAAATTACGTATATAATAGAGTACAATGATGAGAATTCACATATATAGGAAAGTGGAGGATATTATGGAAAAGACAATTATTACAGTTGTAGGAAAAGATACGGTTGGTATTATTGCTAAGGTTTGTACTTATCTGGCAGAAAGTAAGGTAAATATTCTGGATATTTCGCAGACTATAGTTTCCGGCTATTTTAATATGATGATGATTGTGGATACCGGTGCAATGACCAAAATGCATGGTGATTTGGCAGATGAATTAAAAGCACTGGGAGAAGAAATTGGTGTAGTGATTAAATGCCAGAAGGAAGAAATTTTTGATAAAATGCACAGAATCTAGGAGAGACCATCATGATAAATCGTTACGAAGTAGCTGAAACAAATGAAATGATTGAAAAAGAGAATTTGGATGTACGTACCATTACACTGGGTATCAGCCTTTTGGATTGTATTGATTCGGATTTGAAGCTTTTGAATGAGAAGATTTATAACAAGATTTATAATGCTTCCAAGGATTTGGTAAAGGTAGGAGAGGAAATATCCAAGGAATATGGTATTCCTATTGTGAATAAGCGTATTTCCGTGACTCCAATTGCTCTAATCGGTGGTGCGGCTTGTAAAACCGTTCATGATTTTGCGGGAATTGCAAAGACTTTGGATAAGGTGGCCAAGGAAGTGGGGGTAAATTTTATTGGAGGATACTCGGCACTGGTAAGTAAAGGTATGACACCTGCGGATGAATTGCTGATTCGTTCGATTCCCTTAGCCCTTTCTACAACAGAAAGAGTGTGTAGTTCCGTTAATTTGGGTTCTACCAAGACAGGTATTAATATGGACGCGGTAAAACTGCTGGGTGAAATGATTAAGGAAACGGCAGAGTATACCAAAGAGAATGATTCCTTAGGATGTGCCAAGCTTGTAGTATTTTGTAATGCTCCGGATGATAATCCTTTTATGGCAGGTGCTTTTCATGGAGTGACAGAAGCAGATCAGATTATTAATGTAGGGGTCAGTGGTCCGGGTGTTGTGAAAACAGCCTTAGAGAAAGTGCGTGGAGAGAATTTTGAGATTCTTTGCGAAACCATTAAGAAGACAGCTTTTAAGGTTACCCGTGTTGGTCAGCTGGTTGCTCAGGAAGCTTCCAAGAGATTACAGGTACCCTTTGGTATTGTGGATTTGTCATTAGCACCCACACCGGCTATTGGAGATAGTGTGGCAGATATTTTATGTGAGATTGGTCTGGAGTATGCAGGGGCACCGGGTACTACAGCTGCATTAGCATTACTAAATGATCAGGTAAAGAAGGGCGGTGTCATGGCGTCTTCTTATGTGGGTGGTTTAAGTGGTGCATTTATTCCTGTTAGTGAGGATCAGGGTATGATTGATGCAGTCGTGGCAGGTGCATTGACTTTAGAGAAGCTGGAAGCTATGACTTGTGTATGTTCTGTTGGTCTGGATATGATTGCGATTCCGGGAGATACCAAGGCCTCTACCATATCCGGTATTATTGCAGACGAAATGGCTATCGGTATGGTGAATCAGAAGACTACTGCAGTACGTATTATCCCTGTAATCGGTAAGGGAGTGGGGGAAACTGTGGAATTTGGCGGATTGTTAGGTTATGCACCCATTATGTCGGTGAATCCTTTCTCGTGCGATGCTTTTGTAAATCGTGGCGGAAGAATACCCGCACCCATACATAGTTTTAAAAATTAAGTAAATTATGCTTGTATATTTGAATGAATTGTAAAACAGGCAATCGATAATATAACTACCTATGAAGCGAAAGCATCTTGCGGTAGGAGGGTATATTATCGATTGCCTGTTTCTGTGTTTATTGCTATACAATCACAATCGGTGTAGAATATTCATTTCTCATAGGTTTTTTGTTTTTGGATGCTCTAATACAAGTGTAAATGTCATTAATCAGAATCTCCTTCTTAAGTTTCTCATAAGCTTCTTCGGATAAGATGTTCTGTGCGTTTGCGAGTTTTGTAAGCATTGGTATGGAAGAAGCTTTGGAAATCTCAGTCAATAGATTGGCTGAAGCTTTACGGAACCCAAGAATACGTACATAGGGTGTAATATCCAGTTCATTAATATAACTATCCAGTTCCTTTTTGCGCATATTCAGCATTATGTGTAACAAGCATCTACTGATACGTGAATAGGTAACCTCTTTTGTTTTCAGTAGATTACAAAAGGCTTCAAAACCATCAAAAGCATATAAGTTCTTGCAAATGCGGTCTGAGAGAGATTTTGAAACATCAATATAATCTGTGAAACCAATGTCCTGTTCGGTCAATAGCTTATAATACAGCACCTCTGAAAAATCACTAGGAAATAGGGGGTGGTTTTCCAAAAGATATTCGGATAATATCTCATAAGATTTATTGGGCATTTGTGAGGAAAGTGCTTCTAAATCCACGTCATTGGAAATGGCCTGACGAATGGCAGTCGCGGAGCTTTGATTCATGCCTAAACGAATATCATGATAATCTGAACCGAGGCGTTTCAAAGTGATTGGTGTTATGGGACTGTTAAAACGGTTCAGAGCTTTTATATATTCAATACCTAAAATGTTGTTAGGAGTAGTGAGGCCGGTTATAGAGGAAGAAAGTTCAGGACACACTTCTATAATAGCTGCGGTTCTTGCAGAAGGATATGTTTTACCACTTTTTATATGAGATTGTAAACATTTCTGATAGGATTCGCTTTCATCAGCGGTAATATGAGCTACTTTAGACAAAAAATCTAAATCACCACATTCACTACCAAAGCATAAGTGAGTAACAATACCTAATTTATCCAGAAGAGATACTGAACCAAGAGCAAAATACTCGGCACTTCCGGTTGCATAATAAGCAGGCAATTCAATAATTAAATCAGCACCACACTCCAATGCGGCTCTTGCACGATCGTATTTATCCATTAATGCAGGCGTACCTCTTTGCATAAAATTTCCGCTCATGACAACAATAGTATAGTCAGCCTGTGATAAACAAATGGATTCTTGTAAATGATGGAGATGACCATTGTGAAAAGGATTGTATTCAGCAATAATTCCACAAACTTTCATAATTTTCCCCCCTTTCTAAGGGATGCAAAATGTATCTGAAATTATACAATTTTCTGCATTGTTTTCCTTGTTTCTGACTAGTGTATTTAGTATAATATAATTAATGTATTTTGTTAAGATATTTTTGCACTTTAGCGACAAATATAGGAGTGGATTGCGGATGAACCGCTGAAAGGAGAGTTGCCATGTCATATATTGATATGATTAAGGATCGTGCAAGATTGGATAAGAAAACTATTGTCCTGCCGGAATCAAATGATAAGAGAACCCTGATTGCGGCAGCTAAAATTATGGAAGAAAAAATTGCCGATATTATTATGATTGGTGATGAAGAAAAGATTACAGATGGTGCTGGATGGTTGGAAGTGGACTTGACCGGTGTAAAGATTGTCAATCCTAAAACAGACCCTAGATTTGAAGATTATGTAAATTTATTATATGAAACTCGTAAAGCAAAGGGAATGACTATGGAAAAAGCAAGAGAAACGCTTCTTGCGGATTATCTGACCTATGGTATTGTGATGGTAAAAGCAAATGATGCTGATGGAATGGTAGCTGGTGCCAATCATTCTACTGCAGCAACTTTACGTCCTGCATTACAGATTTTAAAGACAGCTCCCGGTGTTAAACTTGTTTCCGGTTTCTTTATTATGGATACCCAGTTTAAAGACTTGGGTGAAAACGGAACATTTATTTTTGCTGATTGTGGTCTGAATCAGGATCCCAGTGCAGAAGAATTAGCGGCTATAGCTGATTCCTCTGCAAGAAGCTTTAAAGCTTTAGTAGGACCCAAGCCTTGTATTGCCATGTTAAGTCATTCTACTAAGGGAAGTGCCAGTCATGAACTGGTGGACAAGGTGGTGGAAGCCACCAGAATTGCTAAAGAAGAATATCCAAGCCTGTTAATTGATGGTGAACTACAGCCGGACGCGGCATTGGTGCCCGGTGTAGCTAAATCAAAGGCTCCCGGAAGCCCGGTGGGTGGCAAAGCCAATGTTTTAATTTTCCCTAATCTGGATGCAGGAAATATTGGCTATAAATTAGTACAACGTCTGGGCGGTGCGGAAGCCTATGGACCTATGTTGCAGGGTATTGCAAGACCGGTAAATGATCTTTCACGTGGATGTTCATGGCAGGATATTGTAGGTGTTGTTGCACTTACAGCAGTTCAGGCCCAGCTTGTATAAGGGCAGAGCCAAGCTATGACATATACCAACAAGCTTGATTATGTGCCTGTTAATTGTACAATTTGACGAACGAAGCATTTTAAGTGGTTGTCCTTATACAAAAGAAAATTAAAATTAGGAGATAATAATCATGAATATATTAGTAATTAATTGCGGTAGCTCATCCCTGAAATTTCAGTTGATTGACAGTATGTCCGAAAAGTGCATTGCAAAAGGTAATTGTGAAAGAATCGGTATTGATGGAAGTTTTATTACCTATGCGCCCGCAGGTGGTGAGAAGGAAAAAACAGTGATAGAGATTCCTAACCATAAGGAAGGTATTCGCTTAGTATTAGAAGCTTTAACAAATGATAAATCAGGTGTTGTTAAGGATTTAAGTGAAATTGGAGCTGTGGGACATCGTGTTGTGCATGGTGGAGAAAAGTTTTCCGACGCTACACTGATAAATGATGAAGTGATTAAAGCCATTGAAGAATGTAATGATTTAGCACCTCTTCATAACCCGGCTAATTTAATAGGTATTGATGCATGTAAAAGTCTGATGCCAAATACCCCTATGGTAGCGGTTTTTGATACTGCTTTCCATCAGACCATGCCGGAAGAAGCCTATATGTATGGATTGCCTTATGAGTATTATCAGAAATATAAGATTAGAAGATATGGTTTCCATGGTACCAGTCATTCCTATGTATCCAAGAGAGCTGCCGAGGTACTTGGGGTAGATTATAGTGAATTAAAGACCATTGTATGTCATTTGGGGAATGGTGCTTCCGTATCAGCAGTAAAGAACGGTGTTTGTGTAGATACTTCCATGGGTATGACTCCTTTGGAAGGTCTGATTATGGGTACCCGTTCCGGGGATATTGATCCTGCTATTGTGGAATTTGTGGCCAATAAAGAAAATAAAAATGTATCAGAAATGCTTAATATTTTAAATAAAAAGTCCGGTGTTTATGGCTTGTCAAATAATTTGTCCTCTGACTTCAGGGATATTGAGGATGGATATCTGGCAGGAGATGAGCATGCAGTACGTGCAATGAAGACCTTCTGTTATCGTGTTGCAAAGTACATTGGTGCTTTCGTGGCCGCCATGAATGGTGTAGATGTTATATGCTTTACGGCAGGTGTAGGTGAAAATGGTCCTATTATCCGTAATATTATATGTGAATATTTGGGTTATTTAGGTATTGAGCTGGATCAAGAGTTGAATAATAAGCGTGGTTTGGATTTAGTGGTTACTACTACAGATTCCAAAACAAAGGTTATGGTTATTCCTACAAATGAAGAGTTGGCGATTGCCAGAGCAACATTGAAACTCGTAAAATAATGTAATTTATTAAAAAAAGCTTCCTTTGAAAGAAGAGGAAGCTTTTTTGATGTAAAAATGATGTAAAATGGTGTTATATTAGTAAATGTGAGTATTAAATGAAAGGTGAGAGAGATGAAAAAATATATAATGCTATTATCACTTGTTCTGGTATGTTTGCCTTTTTCGGCAGAGGCAGCTAATCCTGTTAAAGAACAATATTTAGAATTCCAGAATCGTTTTGAGTCTGTTGAGGTTTATGAAGATATTGAAAATAACAGCTTTAAAATATTTGAAGACCAGATTTTTACTGAAGTTTTTGAAAGCTTTGGACAAGAAATGATTACCTTTGTTCCGGCAATAGATCGTAAGTATAACAGAATGGCTATATTTATTGTGGATTATACTGGTAAGGTATTGTTTAAAACAAATCAGTTGGAAACCAATTATCAGATAAAGCAGGAAATGAGACAACCCAATCTGGAAATTGCAGCAGTTTCATTTCTGGATTTGAATAATGATGACCAAAAGGATATTGTTCTGATTACACGTTGCAGAAAAAAGGAGGATTCTGTTTCAACAAAATATAAAGTTGGAGATGTACTGTTTCAAAAGGATGGAGGGTTTTATCGAGATTATCGGATATCAGATAAAATTAATCGTTTCAGCATGAATAAAAGTGCCAAAAGTATCATTTCTTTTGTAAGGGATAGGAAGTCAACAGAATTTTTGTATACAGCAACTACTTCCCAAGAATTGTTGGAAAATAATTTTAAGATTATTAATGAGCAGTGTTATCCCAGAAATTTTGAAAAGCTGGGAAAATTACAGGTAATTCCCGGAATATATAGTATGGGGGATTATGATGTGTTTATGATCTATCTCGTGAATGATCGGGGAGATATCATATGGAGTTTTCAGCCTATGAGTGAGTATGATAATTTATATTCATTACGTGGTATCACTTGTAAAGATGTGGATGGTGATGGAATGAAGGATATTATTGTGTTGGCGAGATACAGTCGTGAATCTCTGCAAGGAGAATTAATTGTGGAAAGTGCATGTTCAATATATTATCAAAGAACAGGGGGATTTGTGGAAGATAAGGAGTTTCATAAGAATTTTAGTTGTACAGACCAGCATAAATTAGATGATGTTGTTCAGGAGATTAGAAAATATTGGGGATGGCGTATAGAGAATACGAATTATGAGGTGAAAAACAAATGATAAAAATTTTAATTGTAGATGATGAAAAAGCGATTTGTGATTTGATAGATATGAATTTGACTGCTGCAGGATACAGCTGTAAAATCGTTCAGAATGGATTAGCTGCTTTGGACATGATAGAAAAAGAAGACTTTGATCTTATTTTATTGGATATTATGCTTCCTGGTGCGGATGGTTATGACATTATGGAGTATATCAGACCATTAAAAATACCTGTTATTTTTATAACTGCAAAGCATGAGGTGAAAGATAGAGTAAAGGGATTAAAGCTTGGAGCTGAAGATTATTTGGTGAAACCTTTTGATGTGATAGAGCTGATTGCAAGAGTAGAAGTAGTATTAAGAAGATTTCATAAAACACAAAAGGTACTTCAGGCAGGCGATGTATTGGTAGATACAGAAGCCAGAAAGGTGATGAAGGGTAGTAAAATCATCGCACTTACCAATAAAGAATATGGACTGCTATTACTGTTTATTCGTAATAAAAATGTAGCATTATTTAAAGAAACCCTTTACGAGAAGGTGTGGGGTGATGAATATATTACAGATAGCAGAACCTTGGAATTGCATGTACAGAGACTTCGTAAAAAGATGTCATGGGAAAAGAATCTGGTCGCAGTATATAAGGTTGGTTATCGATTAGAGATATAATAATTGGAGATACGAAATGAAACTTCTATATAAGATTTTACTATGGAATATTGTAATAGTAGCAGTCTGCTTAGGAATTGGCGGGTATAGTTTTATAAACTTTGTGTTTCAGACATCTTTGGAGCGTGAAACAAAGCAGGCGTTGGATGAAAGCAGTATTTTACAGTTTGCCTTTGAAACAGCAGCGCTTAATATACCATCCAGATATGATGTATTACAGGATACGACTATTGAAGAAATAGGATATAGCTTAGAACGTGGCGGACAAAATAACGGTACACGTATGCTTCATATATCCGATGAACAACAAGAGACTTTATATCTTGGCGATGGTTTTGAAGTAGATGAAGAATTCTTGGTACAAATCCCCAATGACAGCAAAATCTATCAGCTTCGTGAAATTCAGGGGAGATACTATATTCATACCGGCTGTAAAATGAAGGCGTTAGACAGAGTATTATATTTAGAGACATTAAAAGATATTACTTTAATTTATGAAGAACGTAAGGAGGGCTTTGCGGTTTATCGCAGGGTTATCTTTTTTGTATTATTATGTGCAACTATAGTTATGTATCTGATATGTCGTTGGTTGACAAAACCAATACGATTACTTACTATGGCCACAAGAAAAATGTCGGAAGGTGATTATGGATATCGTGCCAGAGTAATGAGTAATGACGAAATGGGACAATTAACAACTGATTTTAATTTAATGGCAAATGCACTGGAAGATAATATTGCATTGTTGGAGGATGAAATACGTACACGTGAAGAATTTATCGGAGCCTTTGCCCATGAATTAAAGACACCACTAACTGCAATTATTGGATATGCGGATATGCTTCGCTCCAGAAAATTGGATGAGGAGAAAGCATTTGTTTCAGCCAATTACATATTTACAGAAGGAAAACGTCTGGAGGCAATGGCTTTCAGATTGCTGGATATCATTGTAACCAAACGCTTGGAAATTGAAAAGCAAAGAGTTGATACCAAAAAAATTTTTTCTTATTTGCGTGAATTATATGGCGGTTATTCACAGATTAAAGTCATGTGTCAATATGAACCTGCTGTAGTATTGGCTGAAAGTGATTTGTTAAAATCGGTTTTGATAAATCTGGTAGACAATGCCTGTAAAGCTTCTCAAGAAGGGGGCAAGGTAGAAATACTCGGCAGAAAACAAAAGAACGGATATTTGTTTGCAGTAAAGGATTATGGAATGGGGATTGCAGAGGAAGAATATGATAAGATAATAAACGCATTTTATATGGTAGATAAGTCACGTTCCAGAAGTAAAAACGGTGCCGGATTAGGCTTGGCTCTTTGTGTTGAAATATTAAAGCTCCATGATAGTCATTTACGCATAGAAAGTAAATTGGGAGAAGGAAGCTGTTTCAGCTTTGTTATACCCTGGAAGGAGGTGAACGGTAATGAAACGGAACCTGAAAGCTAGTGTTGTTGTTATTTGTGTAATACTAATAGTAGTATTATCTATTTGGGGGCCGGAAAAGATTTCTAATTATAGGGATAAACATACTATGAATCGGGTTTCTATGGAAGAACTGGATGGCTTGGGAGAGGGATATCGTTATGAGTTGACTAATAATGAAAAACTATATATTCTGTCTATGTGTTTGCAGCATCAGGTGTTACCGGAGACAGATCAGAGTAAAAAAAATCGTATATCAAATGATAATATGGATTATGAGGAATTGAACGGTTCTTATGCCTTTGTTGTGAATAAAAAAGGTCCTACAGATAAGGAGATTGACGAAAAGAATATTTTTAGAGTTTGTAATCAGGAAATTGGAGTGCTTAAAAGTATGGGCATTTTACCGGATGACATAAAAGTGATAGAGAATGGGGCGTATGAAGCAGAATTGTATTCTGCTATAGACGTATTGGATCCAAGAAATAATATGCCGGTATGGAAGGTGAGTTTGTCCACATCACATGAGAATGCAGATAAATCCAAGCGTCTGTTAGATGCTTATGTGGATGCGGAAACAGGAAAAATATATGAGTTTTATGTACGGATTGAAGAAGAGTGGGAAGAACTGGAACCGGAAAAGATAATGAAAAAGTGGAATGAATATTTAGGACTGCGAGGAATGGAGAAGGATAATAGAGATAATCCCCTTTTAGAGACAACCCCATATTTTTTAAAATATACATTCCCTGGCATGGATAATGGTAAAACTATTGTAACAGTTGGATTTTATGAAGGAATCAATGAATTATTTTTAAAAATTTCGGAATGATGTATATTTTATGCAAAAAATATGAACATTTGATGAGTTCCCGGAATATGCTTGTATTATAGAGAAAACAAGTAATAGGGGGGAACTAAAATGTACGTACAGGAAGCGGTTTGGTTTAAAAAGCAGCAAAGAAAAAGGACATGGTTAAAAGGACTTAAATATTTGGTCATGTGTCTGACTTTGGTGCTTTTTGTCTGCCTGGGCATATGGTACCTTCCATTAAATAAGAGTATTTTTGATTTGGAGAAGGCAAAACGTAATGTTCCGGAGCAGGTATTGGCTTATGAATCAATGGAAGATACATACAAAAAAGAAATTGTGGAATCGGATTATATTGTGAATGATGAAGTGACTGAACAGCAAATAGTAAAGGAAATAAGAACAAATCATCTGGATGATGGAGTTAATATTGTAGCGATTGATATAGGACATGGTGGGGGGGATGAAGGTTGTAGTTATGATGGAGTGGATGAAAAACAGATTAATCTGAAATTAGGATATCAATTAAAAGAGAAATTGGAAAGTATGGACTTTCAAGTGATATTAACCCGAGAAAATGACGAAAATATAGAATTAATAAATCGCGTAGAAAAAGTTAAAGATTCCAATGCAGATATCTTAATCAGTATTCACCAAAATGCCTGTGAGGACATGTCTGTTTCCGGAATTGAGACATGGTATTTTCCGGACAAAGATGTTGAAAATGAACGTTTGGCCAGATTGGTGCAACAATATACAGTTCTTTATACAAAGGGAAAAGACAGAGGAATAATGGAATCGCGAGAACTGGTTATTGTTCGTGATTGTGACATACCTTCATGTTTGATTGAAACAGGGTTTCTATCCAATATATCAGAGCGTCAATGTTTATCGGATGAAGCATATTGTAATAAACTTGTTCAAGGTATGGCAGAAGCAGTAGAACTATATTTTAATCCTAAAGCCATGTATTTAACCTTTGATGATGGACCAAATACAGAAAATACTAATGCTGTTTTAGATATCTTGAAAGAGAACAATATTAAAGCAACATTTTTTGTGGTAGGAAAGAATGTGGAGCGAAACCCGGAAACAACCAAAAGAATAGTTGAAGAAGGTCATTCTATTGGTATTCATTGTTATAATCATGATTATGGGGTGATTTATAATAGTGTGGAAGATTATGTAGAGGATTTTGAGAAGGCAAGGCAAATTGTGTTCGAGATAACAGGAGTAGAACCTAATATGTTCCGATTTCCAGGAGGAAGCATAAACAGTTATAACAAAAAAGTGTACAGAGATATTATAGAGACTATGACAACAAAAGGATATTTATACTATGATTGGAATGCAAGTCTGGAGGATGCAGTTAAAAGGCCTGATAAAGAGAATATATTAAAGAATGCAAAGGACAGCACACTGGGACGAAAGGTAGTAATAATGCTTGCGCATGATACAGTAGATGTAACCATTGAAGTGCTTGAGGAATTATTGGAATTATTTCCTGAGTATGAATTTAAAGCGTTGGATACGAGTGTGGAGCAAATAAAATTTTAAATATGGAAAAGTACATAAACAAACCGTATTACGGATATGGGAGGTTTAATGTGCAAATGTTACTATATTAAAAGGGATTAATGTGCGAATTATTTCATGGTGACCCATTAAGGGATGTGCTACAATATCATTGTAATAATCCTATGAGATGCAACAACACTATACTGCTTGACAAGAGTAAAGTGTCATGATAGGATTGATGATTGTGAGGAATTATAGAGAGGAGAAAATTATGAAGAAAAAATTTTTATCATTAATGATGGTTACATGTATGGTAGCTATGGTACTTACCGGCTGTGGACAGACAGAAACTTCAGGAGATGATGCAAAAGCATCTGTAGAAGAATCTAAAGATGATAAGGAAGAATCCGATGAGGAGTCTAAAGAAGCATCAAAAGAGGATGCTAAAGAAGAATCAGAGGAAGAGTCCGTTGAAGAATCTACAGAAGAAGTGGTTGAATCTACTGAAGAAGCAGAGGAGTCTGAGGAAGTAGAAGAGACAGAAGAAGTTGAGTCTACTGAAGAAGTTGAAGAATCAGAAGAAGTTGAGTCTACTGAAGAAGTTGAAGAATCAGAAGAAGTAGAAGAGACTGAAGAAGTAGATGCAGAAGACACAGATGCTAATGCAGGTGTTGAATCTGATATTGCAAAGATGTATGAAGGTTATATGGAGAAAGAGGATATTCTTCCTGAAAACTTTATGATGTCTGCAAACACAACACAGGATGGTATTACAATGGATATGTGTATTGCACATACTACCGATATGGATATGATTGCATATGATCTTGCTGCTGTATATATGAATATTTATATCGGTAAAGATAAAGCATACTGCAAGTACAATATTGAAGGTGAAGATGTTTGGATTTGGGCACCTATTGAATCAGAAGAGGATGAAGAGGAACTTGCTTCTATGTCTGATAGTACTTTAGTTGATCCTTCCACAGTTACAGAATGTGTTTATCGTGAAACTGTAGAAGAAGATGGTGTGGTTTATGACTTGCTGGATTTGACTGTTGATGATGGATATAGTACAAGTACTGCAACTTATTATGTAAACCGTGAAACACAGAAGATTGGTAAATGTGTAATGGAACAGGATGGTGCCAGCGTAGTATGTCTGGTTGAAGAAATTGACACTATTGAATTACCTGCTGAAGCAGAAAGTGCTACAGAGGGTACAGTTGAAGATATTTCATCATGTATGTTGATTGTTGTTTTTGCAGCTATGGGTATGGCTGCTCAATAATGAATGATTAAAGTATAACCTCACAATAAATATATTTTTGAGCCCCCTTTTTATGAAGGGGGCTTTTATGAAAATGTTTAAGGGTAAAAGAATGATGAAGAAAAAAGTGTTTTTTGTAATATATATATTATTTATAATGGCAATGTTGGTAGGGTGCGGTTTGATAAAGAATAATTCTTTATCAAAAATAGAGATTGCTTTAGAAACGCAAGAGAATGTTGAGGATTATACTTATTTATTTGAGAAGGATATTGAATTTAAAACGAATTGTGAAGTGATTTATTCTGAAGAAAATATAGATACCTATATTTCTATAATGGCGGCTGTGGCAAATGATGCTGTTAGAATGTCATATAAGCTGGATGGTAATGGTTTTGATATATATAGTACATCAAAAAAAATCTATATGAATACAAGCAACAATTATGAAAATAATTGGGTGTTTGCTAAAATCTATGAGAAAAAATATGCAGAAGATTTATTGGAGATATATAAAAATCCCATCATTCTTAAAGCAGAGGATATATCTTTTTTAGGACATATTCGTGAAGAGATTGAACAGAATGTTATATATGATGTGGTGGAATTGGCGTATAGAGATATTGATGAAGAAGGGAAGAAGGAAAATTATAGAGGATATTGCTATATAAATCGAGATACAAAGGAAATTCAAGAAATTAAGCTAATTAGTCTTGAAAAAAATGCTGAAGCTTGTATTCGTAGAATCACATCTATAGAAATGCCATCAGAAGCAATTGGGGCAGAAGAAGTGAATTATGATACACTTTGCGCGTATATGTTGGATATAATTCCGGATGATTTTGTGGGACTAAAAAAGTCTCAAGATAATAAAAGCAATAAAGAAAATAAGTTGGCCCCATATAAGGAATATTTTTATGGTAATAATGTTTTTCCGAAAACCAAGCATATTTATGTTGATGGAGAATCATATAAGGTTCCATATAAGCTGGAATTTGCAGATGATGAGAATAAACATATGGAAAAGTATTATTTAGGAAATACATTTATTGAATTCTATGTGATAGGGGATTTAACATATTTACATGTTAATAAAGAACGTAAAGAAGACAGATGGTATTTTATGCATGATACAAATGGCGAAAGTACAAAAGATATAAGAAAGTATTTATTTGAAACACTGGTATTCTCTAATTCATATATAGAAGTGATTTCTTATAATGAACAATTATCCTCTGAAGATTATGATGTACTTAATTTGGATTTAAATATTGGAGAAAGTGATTCGACATCTTTAGTATGGATAAATAAAGAGAAGGGACATCTGGAGAAGATTTCTACAGATTATGGATACGAAGAACAGAAAATAGTAATTGATGAAAAGGTGTCAATAGAGCTTCCTAAAAAAGCGGAATTAGCTGAAGAACTAAAGGTAGAAAAAATGATTGAAAGATATAAGGAGTCTATTACAAATGGAGTATATGATTTGTTATCAAATGCAAGATATATTGAATAAGATTTTTAGATAAAGAAAACATTATGTGATATTATACTTGACATTTATTTATAAAACGAGTATCATACATACAAATAACAAAAGCGATGAAGGTGCATAGTAGAACGTCATTTTCTGTCAGAGAGAGGAAGTCACCGGCTGAAAGCTTCCTTAAGTTCAAATGATGTATTGAATTTCCCACCGGAGCTGTTCGGATGAAGTGGATATTATTGTAGTAGTCCGAAACGTGAGTGCGCGTTAAGCATTTTGAGAGCCCGAATAGATTATTTGGGAAAATGGGTGGTACCGCGGAGTTTATTCGTCCCTTGCATAGGTTACTATGCAAGGGATTTTCTATTTTCGCGAAAAATGAAGCAAAGCAAGTTTGCTCGCGAAGCGAAATCTAGGTGTGCACGGCGTCGAAAACGAGGTGCGCACGGCCGAGAAATACAACAACAGAAAGGAAGAAAATTATGAACGCAAATTTAGAGCTGATTAAGCAGGAGATTATTACAGGCTCCGAAGAATTGAATTCCTCCAAGGAAGTATATGAATTCAAAAAGAAATTCCTGGATGGCAAAACCGGTAAAATTGGTATGCTGATGAAAGAAATGAAGAATATTGCACCTGAGGAGCGTGCGGCTTATGGTAAGGGTGTTAATGAATTAAAGGAATGGGCTTTGGAATTTTTGGGTGGTCTTGATGTAAAAATGAAGGCCAAGGAATTACAGGCTCGTTATGAAGCGGAGAAGATTGATATTACTTTACCGGCAGTAACTGTTGCAGAAGGAAATTTACATCCCATTACTTTAGTTCGTAATCAGATTATTGATATTTTTGCAGGCATGGGATTTGAAATCTTTGAGGGTACTGAAATTGAAACGGATTATTATAACTTCACTGCATTGAATACACCGGAGGATCATCCCGCAAGAGATATGCAGGATACTTTTTATTTGTCGCCGGAGTTTTTGCTTAGAACACAGACTTCAGCGGGTCAGATACATGTAATGGAGAAGCAGCAGCCACCCATTAAGATTTTGTCTCCCGGTAAGGTGTTCCGTTCGGATGATGATGCTACTCATTCTCCTATGTTTACCCAGATGGAAGGTTTGGTTGTAGACAAGAATATTACCCTTTGCGATTTGCAGGGTATGCTGGATGAGTTTGTAAAGAAAATATATGGAGAAGGTACCAAGACACGTCTTCGTCCTTCTTATTTCCCTTTCACAGAGCCTTCTGTAGAAGTGGATTGTAGCTGCTTTGAATGTGGTGGTAAGGGATGTAAGCTTTGCAAGGGTACCGGTTGGATAGAGATTCTGGGTGCCGGTATCGTTAATAACAAGGTATTGGAAAATTGCGGAATTGACTCCAATGTATACAGCGGTCTGGCATTTGGTATCGGTATTGAGCGTACAGCAATGTTAAAGTATGGCATTAACAACATTAAGCTTTTGTTTGAATCAGATGTGAAGGTACTGGGTCAGTTAAACGACAAATAAGGAAAGGTTGGTAAATAGATATGATAGCACCATTAAGTTGGTTAAAGGATTATGTAGATATCGATATTACACCTCAGGAGCTGGAAGAGAAGCTGTTCTCCTGTGGTTTTGAAGTAGAAGAATTGTATGAAGTGGGCAAGGATATCAGCAAGGTTGTAGTTGGTTATGTGCTGGAATGCGAAGCGATTCCCGATACTCATTTGCATGTATGTAAGGTGGACTGTGGTGAGCATGGAACCTTCCAAATTTGTTGTGGAGCTGATAATGTACACGCAGGCGGTAAATTCCCGGCAGCATTGGTTGGTGCAACTGTATATGCTACTGCAAAGGATCATAAAACTGTAGAGGGGGTTATGACCATCGGTAAAGGTAAGCTTCGTGGCTATGAGTCCCATGGTATGCTTTGTAGTGGTGTAGAACTGGGTGTCAGCGAAGATATGTATCCCGGCGCGGGCTACAACGGACTTTTGGTACTTCCTGAGGATGCTCCCGTAGGTGCGGATGTTAAGCCTATTTTAGGTTTGGATGATTGGATTTTTGATATTGCCATTACTGCAAATCGTCCGGACTGCCAGAGTATTGTAGGTATTGCGAGAGAAATCGCTGCAGTACTGGAAAAAGAATTCAAGGCGCCTGATTTGAGTTATACCGAAAGTGATGTAACATTGAACGGTTTCAAAGTGACCGTGGATTGCCCTGAGCTTTGCCCCAGATATAGTGCACATTATGTAACCGATGTAAAGATTGATGAATCTCCTGCTTGGATGAAGCGCCGTTTGGCACTTGTTGGTATCGGTGCAATTTCTAACGTGGTAGATATTACTAATTATATTTTAAAAGAGCTGGGTCAGCCCATGCATGCTTTTGATTACGCTACCTTAGAAGGTAATGCTATCAATGTACGTCGCGCAAAAGATGGTGAAAAGATTGTTACTTTGGACGAAACTGAACTGACATTAACCACAGAGAATATGCTGATTTGTGATGGTGTGAAGCCGGTTGCTTTGGCTGGTGTAATGGGTGGTTTGAATTCTGAAATTAAGGAAACTACTAATACTGTATTATTTGAATCAGCTAAATTTGCCCGTGACAATATTCGTCGAACTTCCAGAAGTGTTGGCAAATCTTCCGATTCCAGTGCAAGATACGCAAAGGGCGTGGATGAATACGCTACCGTTATGGCTATGAAGAGAGCATTACACCTTATTGAAGAATTAAACTGTGGTAAGGTTTCTAAAATGCATGTGGATGTAAATACCGGCAATAGTGTGGAGCCAAAGGAACTTTCCGTAAGCATTGCGAAGGTAAATGCGGTACTGGGTATTACCGTTCCCAATGATGATATTGTACGTATTATGACCAATCTATGCTTTCAGCCTAAGGTGGATGGAGATACTTTGATCCTGCAGATTCCTGCATACCGTGAGGATATGGAAACCTATCAGGATGTGGCAGAAGAAGTGATCCGTATGTATGGTTATGAGCATATTGTGCCTACCTTCTTAGCCAGTGCACAGGTTACCATGGGTGGTGAGAATACACAGCAGAAGACGGAAATGCGCTTAAAGAAGGCACTTTGTAGTGTTGGTGCACATGAGTGTATACATTATTCCTTCTTCTCGCCTTCCGACTTGGATTTGTTAAAATTGCCTGCAAATGCTCCTGAGCGTCATGCAATCCGTATTATGAATCCTATCAGTGAGGAATTATCTTTGATGAGAACCACTTTGGCAGCATCAATGATTAATGCAGTAGTACGTAACCAGAAGAAGGGTAACCTGGAAGGCAGATTATTTGAAGTGGCTAAAAAGTTTATACCTAAAGAGTTACCTTTGAAAGAATATCCTGATGAACGTCAGACTCTTTGTGTAGCTGTTTTTGGCGCAAAGGAAGACTTCTTCACTATGAAGGGTATTGCAGAAAAGGTAGCTGAGGTACTTCACGTAGAATTCACCTATGCCAATACGCAGAATACTTTCCTGCATCCTTTCCAAACTGCAAGCATCAGCTGTGCAGGAGAGGAAATTGGTTACTTCGGTAAGCTTGCTTATGATATTGCAGATGAATGTGATCTACGTATCCCTGTTTATCTGATGGAGATTGATTTAGAAGTGCTGGCTAAATACTATGGTAAGAAAGCAATGTTCACACCTCTTCCCAAGTTTGCTGAGGAACAGCGTGACCTGGCTATCGTAGTAGATAAAACCATTACCTGTGGTGAAATCGAAGCAGCTATGAAGGAAGCTTGTAAGTATATTACCAGCATTAAGCTCTTTGATATTTATGAAGGAGCACAGATTGGGGAAGATAAGAAGAGTATGGCATTTACTGTATTATTTACTCCCAAAGATGAGGCATTTACGGCAGAAAGCGTAGATGGTTTCGTGAAGAAGATTCTGAAGCAGATGAATAAGAAGTTCGGTGCAGAGCTTCGTAGTTAATTTAGTTGAAAAACATGTAAGAATGGGGTATGATATTCTAAATTGGGTATCGTACCCTATATTTTTGGAGGTAGTCATGGAAAGAAAAAATACCTGGGAATTGTATGATAAGAAGCAGTTAAAGGAACTGGAAAAACTGAATAAGCAATATCGTAACTTTTTAGATGAAGGTAAGACTGAAAGGGAATGCATTGATAAGATTGTGAATACCATCGAAGCTGCCGGTTATCGGGAATTGGAAGAGTTGGTAAGTAATGGCGAGGTATTGAAGGAAGGGGATAAAGTTTACAGTGTCTGCATGAATAAGTCTGTGGTCATGTATAAAATTGGCAAAAAGTCCATAACAGCAGGCATGAATATTTTAGGAGCTCATATTGATAGTCCCCGTTTAGACGTGAAGCAGAATCCTTTGTATGAGGACAATGGTTTTGCATATTTGGATACTCATTATTATGGTGGTGTAAAGAAGTATCAGTGGGTGACACTACCTTTAGCTATTCATGGTGTTGTAGTGAAGAAGGATGGTAGTATTGTAGAGGTTAATATTGGCGAGGATGAAGATGACCCGGTATTCTTTATCTCGGACCTTTTGATACATCTAGCCGGTGAACAGTTGGAAAAGAAGGCGGCTAAGGTGATTGAAGGAGAAGCGCTGGATATTATTGTAGGTAATAAACCTATACTTATTGATAAGACCAAGGTAGAAGATAAGAATGCAGACGGTAAAAAGGAAAAAGTGAAAGAAGCTGTAAAAGCAGGCGTTCTGGATATACTTAAGGAAGTGTATGGTTTTGAGGAAGAGGACTTTTTGTCTGCAGAACTGGAAGTGGTACCTGACGGAAAAGCAAGAGAAGCAGGTTTTGACAGAAGTATGATACTGGCATACGGTCAGGATGACAGAGTGTGTGCATACACTTCTTTACAGGCTATGCTGGATGTGAAGGAATGTGAAAAGACCATTTGTTGTATTTTGGTTGATAAGGAAGAAATTGGTTCCGTAGGTGCTACCGGTATGCAATCCAGATTTTTTGAAAATTCTGTAGCAGAGGTGATGAACCTACTTGGTGAATATAGTGAATTGAATTTGAGAAGAGCGTTAAGCCGTTCTAATATGCTCTCATCTGATGTAAGTGCAGGTTATGATCCATCCTATGCTTCCTATTTTGAAAAAAAGAATACGGCTTATTTAGGTGGAGGTATGGTCTTCAATAAATTTACCGGTGCCAGAGGGAAATCGGGCTCTAATGATGCCAATGCAGAGTATATTGCCCATATTCGTAATATATTTGAAATGAAAAAGATTAATTTCCAGACCGCAGAGCTGGGGAAGGTGGATGTAGGTGGTGGCGGAACCATTGCTTATATTCTGGCGCTGTATGGTATGAATGTTATAGACAGCGGTGTTGCTGTGTTGAATATGCATGCCCCTTGGGAAGCAACCAGTAAAGCGGATGTGTATGAGACATATCGTGGCTATAAGGCCTTTTTAGAAAACGCATAAAGGGATGGAACAAATGACAACTTTGAAGAAAGCAGACTTTTATTTTGAATTGCCTGAAGAATTGATTGCACAGGACCCCTTAGAGGATCGTTCTTCTTCCAGACTTTTGGTGCTGGATAAGAAAACAGGTGAAGTAGAACATAAGATTTTTAGGGATATTAAGGACTACTTAATTAAGGGAGACTGTCTGGTATTAAATAATACCAGAGTCATTCCGGCAAGACTCTTGGGAGAACGCGAGGGTACCGGTGCGCATGTAGAGGTTCTTTTGCTCAAACGTCATGAAGGTGATGTGTGGGAAACACTGGTAAAGCCCGGAAAAAAATGTCGCCCAGGCAATCGTCTGGTATTTGGTGACGGTATTTTGAAAGCGGAGGTACTGGAAACTGTAGAGGAAGGCAATCGCTTAGTGAGATTTGAATACGAAGGTATTTTTGAAGAGGTTTTGGATAAGCTGGGAGAAATGCCGTTGCCGCCATACATCACACATAAATTGAAGGATAAGAACCGTTACCAGACAGTATATGCCAAGTACGATGGTTCAGCGGCTGCACCTACTGCGGGTTTACACTTTACACCACAGCTGTTGGATGAAATTCGTGAAATGGGGGTCAATATTGCCTATGTTACTCTACATGTAGGACTTGGAACCTTTCGACCGGTTAAGGAAGAAAATATTCTGGACCATCATATGCATTCTGAATATTATCAGGTTACAGAAGAAGCGGCTGAGCTTATAAATATTACTAAGAAAAGCGGTGGACGTGTGATTTGTGTTGGAACTACCAGTTGCCGTACAGTGGAAAGTGCAGCTACAGATGAGGGAGTTGTTCAGTCAGGATGTGATAATACAGAGATATTTATTTATCCGGGTTATAAGTTTAAAGTATTAGATTGTCTGATTACAAATTTTCATCTGCCGGAATCCACATTGGTAATGCTTGTATCCGCGTTAGCCGGAAGAGAAAATGTGTTGAATGCATATAAATGTGCGGTGAAAGAAAGATACCGATTCTTTAGTTTTGGTGACGCTATGTTGATAACTGATAGTAAAATGTGATTGGCATATTGAGTTTGTGAAAATAACGTGATATACTATATATATTAACAAGATTTGGCATACTTTCAATGACGAAAGAGGGATGATTATGCAAGAGAGAAGAAGAAGTAAACGTACCAAATTACGTTCCAAATTAATGATTAAGCGTTTGGATGACAATGGAAACAAAGAAGTACTCATTGATATTAACGATGTTTCAAAAACCGGTGTAGGTTTTATTTGTGATGAGGTGTTATCCATCGGAAATGTTTATGAATCCTATCTGACCATTTGGACAAAAGAAGTAATTCATGCTTTTATACGAATTGTTCGTATAGAGATGATTGATGGAAAGTTTCATTATGGTGCAGTGTTTATCGGTATGCCGGAGATGGATGCTGCAAGAATTGAAACCTATCAGACTGTATGCGAAGAGTTTAATGAAGATGATGAAAATGAATAAAAAAAAGAAAATAGTGGTTAGTTCATTAGCCACTATTTTTCTTGTTCTTTTATATTGGCTTATTTTTACTTTTTCGGAGCAGGATGGTGAAACCTCCGGCGGTTTGAGCCGTATGATATCAGAAAAGTGTATAGAAATCTGGAATGCTATAGCACATAAAAACTGGTCAGAGCTGATGATGAAAAGTCTGGCAGAGTATTTTGAGCATCCGGTTAGGAAAATTGCACATTTTTGTGAGTATGCTGTGATGGCAGGTTTACTATTTGGTATATGGTATCCGTGGATAGGTATTTGTGGAAATAAATTCAGTACAAGAGAAGTGAAAAGAAAGCTTTGGCAGAGGATTCCTTTGCTTGTCAAAATCATCATCCCCTGGGTATTTGTATCAGCTGCTTTTGATGAGATTCATCAGTTGTTGGTGCCGGATCGTTACGGCAATTTTGCTGATGTGCTTTTGGATACAGCAGGCGGCTGTTTTGGCCTGATTTGTTGTATATATAGTGTTATAATAGTGCAAAAATTACAAATGAGAAAAAAAAAGAAGTGAAGAAATTTATTGTTATATTATTAAGTTGTATTTTTCTATGCTTGTGTTTAATGGCTTGTGATACACAGGAGGAAACAGTAAGCGATGAGAATAAGGATGTTTGGAAAGAAGCTGTAGAATCATTCTACAGCTTCTTTTCATATATCAGATAACTACGCTGAGTTAATAATTCTTTGGCTTTTTCAATAGCGGCCTCATCATAGAATTCCAGTCTTAAGGCACCGTATTCCTGCTCTCTATTGTGCGTAATACCAATATTCTTAATATTTATACCATTAACAGCCAGGATGGTAGTGATAGCAGCAAGAGAACCTGCCTGGTCAGCAATATCCACAGTTAGAACGTAGGAACGTTTAATGGGACCGCTGGATGTGTTGATAAAGGAATCACGATATTCCCTTGCATCATCAAAAAGTTGATATAAAGAGTTGCCATTCCTCATTTTCAGTTGATTCTGTATATTAATAAGTGAATCAATGTATTTACCAAGTAACAGAGAGATGTTGTCTGTGTTGGTCAGACAAATCTGTTGCCACATCTGGGCAGAAGAGGAAGCGATTCTTGTAATATCCTTAAAACCGCCTGCTGCCACCATTTTCATTATGCCCTCATCTGAATCACTATCGTGTACCAGATTAACCAAGGAAGCTGCGATAACATGTGGGAGGTGACTGATGGCAGCTGTAACATAATCATGTTGTTTGTAATCCAGTATCAAGGGAATGGCACCGGTTTGCAATATTAACTCACGAAATGCAGCTAATTTGTGGCTGGGTGTTTTGGGTGTTGGTGTCAGGATATAGTAGGCATTTTCCAAAAGAGAAGCTTTGGAATTGGCAAAACCATAGCGTTCACTGCCTGCCATGGGGTGGCCGCCAATAAAATGTTCCTCCAAATCAGCTGCTAAAATATGCTGATGAATATTGTTTTTTACACTGCCAACATCAGTAATGATACAGTCATTCTTCATGAATTCTTTTATTTTATGCAGATTGGTGTCATTTTTCTGTACCGGAGCACAGAGAAAAATATAGTCACAAATCCGAAAGGATTCATCTATTTGAGATGTTGCAACATCTACTATTTGTTGGCTTACAGCAAGCTCCAAGGCTTCAGGACTGATATCAAAGGCGGTGATATGACAATCCGTAATATTTTTCTTAAAAGCTTTGGCTATGGAGCCACCGATTAAACCAAGGCCGATAAAACCAATTGTTGTAGACATAAGTACCTCGCTTAATATGCTTTAAATGAATCAATGATTGATTTACGAAAAACCTCTTGTTTTATGTAAATTAATTCGTTTTATAATATTATTCCATATGACTTTAGGCGTCAGACGATTACGATTAGCATAAGCCATTTCTAAATAATATCTAAATGTGGAGCATGTTCCTTTTCTGTTCACAAACTTAGGAGTAAGTGTTTCCGGTTTAATACGCTTGATGGTGTCAGGATAAGCAACATACATTTCATCTTCATCATAGATATCGATTTTATATTTTACAGGTCGTGCAAAAGTATGGAAATATAAGAATTCTTCGCATTGCATACAGTTTGTACGGTCTAAATAGTAGCGGTATAACTTACCTTTATTCCATACAAAAACCTGTCTGCGATTTTTGTACGACTCATCAGGCGGAAGATTTCCGACAAAAAAACTTGTTGTCCACATATCCAAACTGGCAAAACTGTTTTCCTCATAATAAGGAATTCCTAAATGTTGATAAATCTTTGTCATTCCGAATTCATCCAGAAGATAAGACTTTGAATTGGAAAAAGCTTCTATATAAGAAACATCGTTAATAATGGTTCGATAACGTGAATTGACTTCGGGATTGTTTCTATAAATGGTAGAATGTCCCCAAA
The DNA here is from genome assembly GCA_017521605.1 of Lachnospiraceae bacterium. Lineage (GTDB taxonomy): Bacteria > Bacillota > Clostridia > Lachnospirales > Lachnospiraceae > Acetatifactor. The sequence continues at coordinate 143,055 of JAFXCD010000045.1, forward strand.
TACCTATTTTGTCATACTTGTCAAGGATATCATCAGTGATATATTTATTGATGTCACCCCAAATCAAATCAAGGTCACAATGGCCCCAAAATTCATATCCCTTAAGTTCTTCATGAAAAATCTCCCCATATGCCGGTTTAAATTCACAAAGCTTCCATGGCCGATCCAGACAGATGGGGAAGTCGTAAAAGGAAGATATTTTTTCTTTTAAACTATCCCAAGAGGTATAAATGACAGTAAGATTAGCAGGGTAATCATAATGGGTGTAATCATCAGTGATAAGAATAAAAGATACTTCCTTGTTTGCACCGGCAGAAAGCAACCATAAACCTAAACTTTGGGGTAATTTACCAAAGTATGGAATTAAATATGCTATACGATTCATAAAATCTCCAATCAGTCATACAATTTGTTATATTAATTATGAATACTTCAAAGAAAATATATCACTTTAAAGTGCGAAAATCAAGTGTGATTGTTTAAGCTATAATTTGTGAATTGGTATATTATTTTTAAATTGCATTAATAAAATTTAAAAATTGCATAAATATTGTACAAATATAACAATTATACTTGTAAAAAGTGCAATTATTTAGTAAAATAAACACATGGGATTTGAATTATTTCAAAATGACTTGTGAAAAGTTCCCAAATCACATCTTATTTGGAGGAAGACATATGAATATTTACACAACTGACAAGATTCGTAATGTATGTTTACTTGGCCATGGTGGCAGTGGTAAGACTACTTTGGTAGAAGCAATGGCTTATTTATCAGGTATTACCTCGAGAATGGGCAAGGTATCCGATGGCAATACGCTTAGTGATTATAGTAAGGAAGAACAGAAGAGACAGTTTTCTATCAGTACATCCGTGATTCCTATAGAATGGGAAGGCTATAAGATAAATATTTTAGATACCCCCGGATATTTTGATTTTGTGGGTGAAGTGGAAGAGGCTATGAGTGCTGCAGGTGCTGCTATTATCGTAGTAAATGGTAAAGCAGGTGTGGAAGTTGGTACTATTAAAGCATGGGAACTCTGTGAGAAGTATAAATTGCCCAGAATCATTTATGTATCCAATATGGACGTTGATAATGCTTCCTTCCGTCAGGTAGTGGAAGATATGACAAATCTTTTTGGTAAGAAGCTGGCACCTTTCCATCTGCCAATTCGTGAGAATGAGAAGTTTGTAGGTTATGTTAATGTAATCAGTGAGACAGCAAACCGTTGGGTAGGTAAGGAAGTTGTAGAATGTGAAATTCCGGATTATAATAAGCCGAACCTCCAGATTTGCCGTGATACACTTATGGAAGCAGTTGCAGAAACCAGTGAAGAATTTATGGAAAGATATTTTAGTGGTGAGACTTTTTCAGAAGCTGAAATTCGTGCAGCACTTCGTACCAATGTATGGGATGGAAGTATCGTACCTATGACCATGGGCTCCAGTACTATGATGCAGGGTGTTTATACTTTGATTGATGATATTATCAAATATGTTCCTTCGCCGGAGAACAGAGAAGTGGCAGGAATCAATATGAAGACCAATGAAATCTATCAAGCAAACTATGATTTCTCCAAGGCAAAATCAGCTTATATATGGAAAACTATCGTGGATCCTTTCATTGGTAAGTATTCTTTGATTAAAGTGAATTCCGGTGTATTAAAGACCGATGATTTACTTTATAATCTGGATAAGGATATTGAAGAGAAGATTGGTAAAATTTATGTATTGCAGGGTAATAAGCCTATTGAAGTAAAAGAGCTTCATGCAGGTGATATTGGCGCGTTGGCGAAGCTGACTGCTGCCAGAACAGGTAACAGCTTATCTACCAAGGCTACCACCATTAAATATGGTATGACGGAGATTTCAAAGCCTTATACATACATGAGATATAAGCCGAAAAATAAGGCAGATATTGATAAGATTTCCCAGGCATTGCAGAAGATGACTCATGAAGACCAGACGTTGAAGGTTGTAAATGATGCAGAAAACAGACAGACCTTGATTTATGGTATGGGTGACCAACACCTTGATATTGTTGTAAGCAGATTGCTTAATGAATACAAGGTGGAAGTAGAGTTATCTAAGCCAAAGATTGCGTTCCGTGAAACCATTAAGAAAACTTCTGATGTAGAAGCTAAACATAAGAAACAGTCCGGCGGACATGGTCAGTATGGACATGTAAAGATGCGTTTCAGCCCTGCGGATGATATGGAAATTCCGTTTGTATTTGAACAGGAGGTTGTAGGCGGAGCGGTACCGAAGAACTACTTCCCAGCAGTTGAAAAAGGCTTGCAGGATTCTGTTGAGCGAGGACCGTTGGCAGCATATCCGGTAGTTGGTGTGAAAGCAGTGCTTTATGATGGTTCTTATCATCCTGTTGACTCTTCGGAAATGGCCTTCAAGATGGCTACTATCCAGGCATTTAAGAAGGGATTTATGGAGGCACATCCTGTGCTTTTGGAGCCTATTGCAAGCCTAAAGGTTACGGTTCCTGATAGTTATACCGGTGATGTTATGGGTGATTTGAACAAAAGACGCGGTCGTGTACTTGGCATGAATCCTCTTCCCGGTGGTAAGCAGATAGTAGAAGCAGAAATTCCTATGAGTTCTCTGTTTGGTTACTGTACAGACCTTCGTTCCATGACCGGTGGACGTGGTGATTATTCTTATGAATTCGTAAGGTATGAACAGGCACCAAGCGATGTGCAGGAGAAAGAAGTGGCAGCAAGAGCAGCCAAGGTTGCAGAAAACAACATGGAAGAATAGAATAAAACGTGGCAGTGGAAACACTGCCACGTTTTATTGAGAGGTTATTTGTTGTGTTGTGCCATCAGCTTATTAATCTGATTAAGCTCATCCTGTGTGGAGTGATTTTTGATGGCCTGTATACAGGCAGAGATTTCCGATTGTGTAAAGCTTAGGTTTTCAGCCTTGGCTTTCTTTATCATGGGAAGGAAAAAGGCCATCATTTCTTTTTGTGATTTTCCTTTTCCTTCCACAAAAAGCTTAGATAAAAAGTTGAGCTTTTCTTTTGAAATGTCTTGTACCAATGGATCGTTCATCCATTTGGGTGTAGCTGATTGTTCCATATTAGACCTCCGTGAGATTATTGTTTGGTTGTGAATCCATCCATCATATTGAAAATGGAACTCATATCACCTGTAGCGTCCATTCCGAACATAGAAGCTATGTCCCCCATGTTCTCCATGCCTTCCGGGAATAAGTCCTTCATGTTTTCCATCATTTCCATCATATTCTGTAGATTCGTGAAAGTTTCAAAAAGATTACGGATATGTAGGAATTGTTCCTTTTCCTTGGAACTGCAGAAAGGGATTATCCTATCTAAAACGGAAGTAAAATCCATGGTAGATTTAGGGGCAGTAGTATCAAAGCAGGTACCGTTTAGTAGGATGGGACGCCTGAAGCACTCCATAATATAACGTATTTCCAGATATTTAATATAAAGTGCCAAATATTTTTGTAGGGAGGAATCCATAAAGGGTACCAGTATCTTCAGCATGCGTATATGATCGTTGCAAAAGCATGAATCAAAAGGTATGACACTGTCATGTCTGATATCTTCCATAGTACCTCCTTATTAAGCCGGATTCTCCTATATATTTATGTCAGGATGAATTGAATTAGAAGTGAATGAACAGAAAAAGCCCCATAAAAGGGGCTTATCTGTAAAATAATGATTAGCAGCAACGTGAACCGTTGTTACCACCACAGAAGCAAGAAAGAAGGAGAATCCAGATTAACCATTCGCAGGAATTGTTGCCGCAGCCATCGTTACATCCGCAACCATTGTTGCCGCCTAAGATATTGCCAAAGCCACATCCGTCGCCGTTGTTATTGCCACAGATGCAAGATAATAAAAGAATCCAGATAATCCAGTTGCATCCGCCGCCGTTACCACCAAAGTTAGAAGAATTACTGCATCCGCAGTTTGTAGCTGTTAAGTCACTCATTTTAGAGCCTCCAAGATTTTGTTTATACAACATTATATGTTTTGGCATGAAAAGTGTGCAAAACTACTTGAATAAATCTGCAGATATAGTAAAATAGATATAGTAGAGTGAAATTATTATGCCCACAAGATAATGTATGGTTTTTGTGTATAAATGCATTACCTGATATAACCGGTATTGTAATGGAGTGAATTATGGTTGAACGTAAACCAATCAATGACAGACAAAAAAGAATAAATGAGCGTGAAGCCCAAAAAGCAGCCTATGAAGCTCAGGTTCAAGCATATGTACAGGAAGAATTAAAGAAGAGAGAAAAAAGAAGGCGTGCAATTATTGCTTTGTGCGGAATACTGGGTGCGGCTTGTCTTTTGTATGTGGGATTCTATGGCTACGAGGATTATCGTACCCGTAGAAGTTATGAGGAAATGGCAGGGTTAAAGGGTGAGGAAACAGGACAAAGCATAAATCAGGCATTTGGAAATGATGCACCTACAATTAATTATACCAAAGACGATAAAACGGTACCGGAAGTATTGGATGAGTATAAAAAACTATACAATACGAATAAAAAGCTAATCGGATGGCTCAAAATTGACGATACTAATATAAATTATCCTGTTATGCAAACCAATAATAATGAATATTATCTGAATCATAACATGAATCAGGAAAAAGACCGTAATGGTGCCTTGTTTTTGGATAAGGATTGTGATGTAATCAACAGAAGTACTAATTTGATTATATATGGTCACCATATGAAGAGTGGCCGGATGTTTGGTAATCTGGATGATTATGAATCGAAAGAATACTATAAAAAGCATCCTATTATAGAGTTTGATACAATTTATGAAAAGGGTACCTATGAAATAATGTATGTTTTTCGCTCCCGTGTATATAAAGAGGGAGATGTAGTGTTTAAATATTATCAATTTATTGATTGTTACAGTGAACAGGAATTTGAATCCAACATGCAGGAGATGGAGTCTCTGTCCCTGTATGATACAGGAGTAAAAGCAGAATACGGCGACCGGTTATTGACCTTATCCACTTGTGATAATACGGTTGATGACGGAAGATTTGTGGTGGTAGCCAAAAAAATAAAATAGAACCATAAACATGGCATTAGAAGGAAAGGCATGGATACAGTATGGTAAAGAATGAAAAACAAAAGAATACTATGAATGTAAAAAGACGAATACGTAAGACGCTTGCTTCTTTAAGTCTTGCTTCCGCATTGGTGGTAGCGTCCATACCGGTTGATAATCTGCAGGCGGTAGAGGGTTTGCCCGGTGATGAGAAAAAGGTTACTTTGACAGAAGCGGACAGCCGTATTCCGGATATTTCCGCTGCTCCTGTTTATACTACGGGTGACGGTGTATATGAATTTGCCTATGTGTTTCCCAAAGGGGTGCTGGATGGCGATAAAATTGCGGTAATTAAGTCCTATAATAGTAATGTGGATGAGAACTTAAGTAGTGGTATTCTGGATATACCCAATAAGGTGGATGCATATAAACATTTTGAACCCGGTACCGGTGCCGGTAGCGGTTATGTTGCTGTGAATTATAAAGACCAGTTTATGTTTTATAAGGTGCTGGAGCCTGAACTGGATGAATATGGCAACAAGATTTATGGAGAATATGAGGACCTGATAGGTGAAGACGGCGAGCCGGTGTTGGATAGTAATGGTAACCCGGTTAAGGTGCCTGTTGAATCTACTTTGAAAACAAAGGAAGCTATCTATCCCTGTTATTATCGTACCTTTAATGATTGGGGGGCAATAGATGACCAGGAACTCTATATTATGAGAAATGGTACTACCATTGGTTCCAAGGAGCCAACGGATTATATGAAGGTGGAAGGACCTGAAGACTGGCGACTGAAGGATGTGGCGGTACAATACATAAATAATGGCGGTGTTTTTGCGGAAAAAGGTAGTATCATGACCGTAAATATCGGCAACAATATGCGTGGTATTGGTGACCGGGCGTTCTACGGCTGTACCAGTATTCAGAGTGTTGCTCTTGGTGCAGGTCTGGATACTATTGGTAATTATGCTTTTGCAAACTGTATCAATATGAAGAGTGTAAGCATACCATCCAATACCAATGTACGTATTATTGGTGAGCATGCTTTTTCCAATTGTCAGAATTTGGAGACATTTGTAAACCCTGTTTCCGTTGAGAAGATTGGTGACTATTGTTTCGAAAACTGTTATAACTTAAAGTCAGTGGAACTGGCAAGTGGCGGCAGAATTCCTAACTTAAGAAGTCTGGGTAACCATTTGTTTGTAAACTGTCATAAGCTGGAGTCCTTAGAGATTCCCTATAATGTGACTGAAAATCTGGATATCAGCTTGATTGAAGGCTGTTCTTCACTTAAATATGTATCTGTAAAGAATGGCAATACCACCTTTGTTGAGGGACTTCCAAGCGTAAATAACGGTGGTGGTGTGTATTCCATGAGTGATTTCATAAATACAGTACCGTCGGAATTTTACTTTGAAGGTGAGGATGGCTCCAAGATTCATGAGCTTTGCAGTAAGTATGCCATAGCTTTTAAATATATGGATAAAGAAGTGTATGAGATTATTATACACGAGATACTGGGAGATTTGACCAGCCCGAAGGCTACTTATCGAGTGACTTCGGCTAACCAGCTGATTCTTTGTGATATTGAAAAAGGTATTGAAATCATTGATATGCCGGATACCATTGGTCCTGCAAAAATACAGGAGATTTCCTCTACAAGTTTTCAGAATAACTGTTTTCTTAAGAAAGTGTATATACCTTCTTCCGTACTTCGTATTAATGACAGTGCTTTCCAGGGATGTCATAATCTGGAGGATGTTATTTTTAATGAACCTGTAAATGTACAGACTATCGGTGACAATGCATTCCAGACCCAGAAGGTGGCAGTGCACAATAATGAATGTGATGGTCATTTGGAAGCAGAGAATCCTAAGCTTACCTTTACTGCACCTATTTCATATGACTGTGTGCCTTTTACCTATGCTATGGATCCTAATAGTAACATTAACATAGGTAACCAGTACAAGACCTATATCACCTATTACAGCGGATGGCCGGGCAATATGACCGTTCAGTACAATCCGCTTACCGATAAGAATGAATTGATTGATTATCCTACTTTTGCGGATTTGACAAGCTACGTAGACAGGCCATATATTACAGAAGCCCAGAAAGCTTCTTTGACCACTGCATTGCGAAATAAGCAAAATGGTAATAAGCTGACACAGGATGAAGAGGAGCTTATTGATTCTGTACAGAATCTGCAGATTTATCAGGGTATTGAATCTGTAAAAGAAGATTTGTTTGTAAATAAAGAAGCGGCAGAAATCAATCTGGATGCCTTGGGTCTGAATAAGACTATCACTACACACAGTATCAGTGAGATCCCGGCGCGTACCTTTGAGGGCTGCAGAAATGTGGAAAGCATATATATCAATGGTGATACTTTTAGTATTGGTGATTATGCTTTTGAAGATTGTGAAAAATTAAAGAATGTTGAGATTTCATCAACTGTATCAAGCTTAGGTGTAAGACCCTTTGCAGGTTGTGAGAAGCTTACCAATGTAAGCTTTCAGGGAGGTCCCTATTTTACCTGTGATACATCGGTGATTTACAGTTTAACAGATGGAAATAAAACAGGTATTGTACAGTGCTTGGAAGCCAGAGGCCGTTTGAATGGTTCCAGTACCATTGAAGCTAATGAGCTGGAAGGTGTACAGACTATTGCCAAAGAAGCATTTATGGATTGTAGCGGTCTCGGAAGCATTGATATGAAGCAATCTTCCATTGGTGAGATTCCTGAAAATGCTTTTAAGAATACTAATACATTATACTCTGTATATTTACCGGAAAGCTGTAAAGCAATCTGGGCAGATGCTTTTGGCAACAGTAATGTACGTTATCTTGAGATTCCTAACAGTGTGTCATATATTGATCCTGATGCATTCTATACCAATAAGAATCATCCGGATGAATGCCTGAATATTACCTTCTTCTGTGAGGATAACAGTAACGCTAAAATTTATGCAGATATTTATGATAATATTGAGGTGACATCAAAAGAGCAGGTAATCACCTATACAGTATACTTTATGGGTATGGATGGAACCGTTTTAGATAAGCAGGAAGTGGTAGAAGGCCAGGATGCGGTTCCACCGGAGGCTCCGGTTGTGGAAGGGTTCAATTTCACCGGTTGGGCTCCCAGCTATCAGGCTGTATCCGGTAATCTGAATATTGTGGCACAGTATGAGATTATTGATCCTGACAGTCTGAAGGTTACAGTAAATTTCATTGACCACGATGACAGCGTGATTAAGAGCGAACGTGTGGAAATCGGTAAAGACGCAGAGCCACCTGTTAATCCGGAAAGAGAAGGATATCGTTTTACAGGCTGGAGACCTGCATTTACCAATATTCAGGAAGATACAGATATTTATGCTCAATATGAAAAAATGGACTCAGAAGAGTTTAAATTCAATGTGACTTTCTTGGATCATGATGATACAGAGCTTAAGGTAGACAGAGTATCTGTAGGAGGAACGGCTCAACCACCCAACAATCCTACACGTGAAGGATATGTATTTACAGGCTGGAGACCGGAATATACCAATGTGACAGCGGATATGACCGTATATGCCCAGTATGAAAAGATAGACTCTGAAAATAAGAAGTTTATTGTACGTTTCATTGATCATGATGATACCATACTTTATACACAGAAGGTAGAGCCTGGTGCCAATGCAATTATGCCCCAGAATCCTACCAGAGAGGGATATAAGTTTACTGGTTGGAGACCGGTGATTACTGCAGTGGACCGTAATCTGGACACCTATGCCCAGTATGAGAAGATTGAGCCCACCCCTGCACCACCAACAACCACACCACCTCCCGGTGGTACACAGAATCCACCTGAAAACAATCCAACACCTACACCAGCAGCTACATCTACACCTGCGCCTACACCAACACCGGTAGTGTTCTATACACTTACAGTACGTAATGGTAGTGGTTCAGGAAGCTATCCGGCTGGTGAAAGAGTGATTATTATAGCAGATGATCCTGCAAGTAATCAGGAATTTAAGAACTGGACTGTAGATCCTACAGATGTAAAGCTTGCGAGCAAATATGTAACTGCAACTGTAATTGATATGCCTGCGAAGGATGTATTGGTTACTGCTAATTACAAGGCAAAGCCCAGCAGCGGTATGGTGGGAAGTGGCGGAAGTTCAGGAAACGGAGGAAGTGCAGGTAATGTGGGAGGCAGTCAGAACAGTACCGGCAATAGTACTAATACTAACGGAACAACTGTGGTTATCAACAAAAACGGACTTTCCAATACAGGTGTTGTAGCTGTACAGGTTAATGGATCCAGTGATAATTTTGTAATTAAAATCAGTGAAAACAGTGCGGCTACAGAAAGTGCCCTTAAGGCTCTGATGGGTAAATATTCAGATTTGGATAAGATTGTATATTTCCCTATGGATATCACCTTGTATGATTCTACGGGAACCAAGCAGATTACAGATACAACAGGACTATCCATCAATATTACACTACCCATACCGGATAGTATGATAACGTATGCAGGTAATAATAAGGTGGCTGCTGTAGTAAATGATAAGCTTCAGGAATTGCCGGTTACTTTTAAGACCATATCCGGTGTATCCTGTATTAGTTTTACTGCTACACATTTTTCACCATATGTGATTTATGTGGATACAGCAAATCTGAATGCAAGTGTAACTATTGACTCTACACCAAAGACCGGTGACGGTGTACATCCTAAATGGATATTATCCATGGGACTTATGTGTACATCCGTTGTATTGTTCCTGAAAAAGGACAAAAAACAACCGGTAAAAAAGAAGGTGAAGGCCAGAGTATGAAATGCATAAGTATAATGCTTACATTAATAACACTCATGACAACCTATGTTTGGACCCCGGAGCCTACTCCGGGGCCCGAAATAAAGGAGATTGCCGTTACTTCCATTGTGGGAAATAAGGCTGTATTTCTTATCGATCATGAGGAGATGGAGGCAAAAAAAGGCAGTGATGTGGATATTACTGAAATTTTTCCGGTTGAAAGCCATATAGAGGATTGGCAGTTTTATCTGGAAATGGGTTTAAGAAGTAAGGAGTTGCCAAAAGGAACCAAAACAATAGGTCGATACGCTTTTGCACGTTCCGGGCTGAAAAGTATTACCATACCTTATGGAACAACAGAGATTGGTTATGCAGCCTTTTATCACTGTGACAATCTGAAAGAGGTAGACATACCTGCCACAGTGACACAAATCGATGGTAAAGCCTTTCAGTTTACGTCATGGTTGGAGGACTTCTATAGGGGGGAGAATGATGATGAATCAGACTTCCTAATCGTAGGTGACGGTATACTTCTGGCATACAGAGGAGACGCTGAAACGGTAATCATACCGGAGGGAGTCAAGACCATAGCTGAAGAAGCCTTCCTGAATCATAAGGAAATCAAAGAAGTGGTATTTTCATCCACTATAAGCAAAATTGAAGAAGATGCCTTTAAGGGTTGTGATATAAAGCCTGCTGAATAGCAGGCTTTAGCAATGTGACGAAAAATATATGAAAAAATAGTGATTTTCTATAAATTGCTATTTTGTTATATGTTGACAATATATTACAAAAAGTTTAAAATTATGTATAATGTTGTAATATGACTAATACTATGTTTTTATGTCTATTACCGGATATTATTTTATTGGATTAATGATATAGGAGTAGAACATGGGGTTATTTGGAACGAAGAAACAAGCGGACTATAAAAACTGTATCGTAGATATCCATAGTCATATGATTCCGGGAGTGGATGATGGTGCCAAAAGCTATGAACAGGCTTATGCCATGCTGGATATTGCATATCGCCATGGCATCCGTGATATCATTGCCACACCGCATTTTATGCCGGATGGTAAGAATGCCACGCCGGAGATTATAAATGCCGGAGTGGATAAGCTTCAGGCTTATGCAGATGAGAATCATTATGACTTGAATATTTATAAGGGCAATGAGATTTATTTTCATGAGGAAGCGGTAGAACTTTTGGAACAGGACAAAATCTGTACACTGGCAGATTCTAATTGTGTGTTAGTAGAATTCTCACCTATGGATGATGCCCGCTATATACGCAATAGTCTGGCAGAGCTGCAAAACATGGGGTTCCAGCCTATTATCGCCCATGTGGAGCGATATATGAGCCTTATAAGTTCTCCTTTTGACAAGATAGAGGAGCTTAAGGATATGGGAATCCTTATACAGGTCAATGCCGGAAGTATCACAGGCTTCTTTGGCAAACAAAGCAAAACAGTGGCAGAGAAGCTTTTGAAGAAGGAATTGGTGGATTTCATCGGTACGGACGCTCATAGTGATGGAGGCCGTGCTCCACGCATGAAAGAATGCGTCGAAATCCTAACGAAGAAATGCAAACCGTCATATGTGGAAGATTTACTTTACCGCAATGCGGAAACGTATATTTTGAATTAAATAATACAAGGGTAGGAAGAGAGAATGGAACAGAATTATAACAACAATGACGAATTAGAAATTGATTTGATGGAGATTATCAGAGTACTTTGGCATTGGGCATGGGTGATTGCAGCAGCAGCCATCGGTTGCGGTCTGATTGCTTTTGTATACAGTAAGTTTTTCATCACCCCTACATATGAGTCTACATCGCGTATAGTAGTATTGAATCAGAGTGATTCTGACAGCTTGACGGTGAACGATTTGAATCTGGGTACCCAGTTGTCAAATGACTATAAGGAGCTGATTCGTAGCCGTGATGTAGTGGAGACAGTTATCGAAGCATATCGCCTGGATATGACTTATGAAAAGTTTGTAGAAAGAATCAAGGTAAGTTCTCCTACCAATACCCGTATTATTGATATTACACTGACGGATACCAATCCTTTGCTGGCTAAGGAGCTGGTAGATAAGCTTCGCGAAGTGGCGGCAGTGAAGATTAAGGATATTATGGCAGTGGACGCAGTAAATCTGGTAGATGAGGGTAATGTACCCCTCGAGCCTGCTGCTCCCAGTGTGCTAAAATGGACAGCTATCGGTTTTATGGCAGGTGCATTCCTGTCTGTGGCTGTAATTATTGTGCTGTTTCTGTTGGATGATACCATCAAATCCAGTGAGGATATTGAGAAATATCTGAAGCTCAGCACCCTGGGAACCATCCCAATCGTGGCATCTGAGGAAGACAGCAGAAAGAAGCATCGTCGTCACAGACATCAGAGTGCTGAGGATGAACGTGAGGAGCGTGAAGCCAGAGAGCATACCAAGAAGATGGCTGTTGTGGACTTAAGTGACGTGGAATAGTGAGGAAAGTAAAATGCAGCAGATAGAACTGAAAAAAGAAGAATTGGATTATAAATCAAAAGAAGCCTATAAGACACTGAGAACCAATGTGGAGTTCTCCGGAGACAATATCAAGGTGGTGGCCATAACCAGCTGTACTCCTAATGAGGGAAAATCCAGTATTGCTTATGAGCTGGCCTGTTCCTTCGCCCAAAACGGTAAGAAGGTGCTGCTTATCGATGCGGATTTGCGTAAGTCCGTACTTATCAGAAAGCATTTCAAGGGTAAAGTGCGCTATGGTCTGGTGCATTATCTGGTGGGAAAATATGCCTTTAGGGATGTGTGTTGTGAAACCAATGTGAAGAACCTGTACATGACCTTTGCCGGTCCGGTACCACCCAACCCCAGTGAGCTTCTGGGTAATCAGCGCTTCAAGACCATGATAGAAGAAGCAAGAGAAGAATACGATATGGTTATCGTGGATACTCCGCCTCTTGGAAGTGTAATTGATAGTGCTATCGTAGCTAAAAGCTGTGATGGTGTGATGCTGGTTATTGCTAACGGCGAGATCAGCTACCGCTTCGCCCAGAAGGTAAAGGAACAGCTGGAAAAGGCAGAATGCCGTATCCTGGGCTGTATCCTGAACAAGGTAGATATGAGCAAGGGTGGCAGATACGGTTACTATGGTAAATACTACGGTAAGTATTATGGTAAATATTATGGTGCCTATGGACATGAACAATAAGGTGTAGGCCAAAAGGAATCGTCATATATGAGAAGTGAAAAGAGAGATAAAATACAAATGATGATTATCGTGTTATGTACTCTGGTATTTCTGGTCTGTGTGATACACCTGATACTTTATCTGAATGACAGTACAAGAAGTACTCGTCAGGCTAAGAATATGAAGAGGGAATACATCTTCGTGACAGAGGAACAGGTTGCACCTGATAAGAATATAGAATCAGAGAGTGGATTCATCAATGCAACTGGAGAGCCTGTTAATCGTAAGGTGACTATAGACGGTAAGGAATATCCGGATTTCACCGGATTGGATGTGCCACGCAGAAACATTGATTTTAAGTCTATGCAATCAGAGGTGAATGGAGATATCTACGCATGGGTATATGTACCCGGTACTAAGGTGGATTATCCTGTACTACAGAATGCAACAGACGATACTTATTATCTGACACATGATAACTATGGAGATAAAGCTTCTTGCGGTAGTGTATATACAGAAAAGCACAATTGCAAGGATTTCAATGACAATCATAATGTGCTCTATGGTCACAATATGAAGAGCGGTGCCATGTTCAAGACACTACGGAATTATGATGATAAGGATTTCCTGTTTGAAAACAAATACATCTATATCTATACACCTGAAGATACCAGAGTGTATGAGATTTATGCGGCGTATGCCTATACGGATGAGCATCTGTTGGAGACCTTTAATACGGAGAATCGTATAGGGTTCCAGCAATATCTGGATAAGGTATGGGACCTGGGAGACGGTTGCGGCCATTTCGACAGACAGATGAGTGTCAACAGCGGTGATAAGATTATCACCTTGTCCACCTGTATCACCGGCAGGGACAATAACCGCTATCTGGTACAGGGGAAGCTGATTGCAGTAGAAGCCAACTAATGAGGGAAAGGAGGAAGAAGCACCATGGATTTGAAACACAAGAAAAGCTGGACTAAGCATATAGATTTCATCATCATCGATTTGATCTGTCTGCAGCTGGCTTTTTTGTTTGCCTACTGGATACGTCATGGTGTGGAATCCAACCCTTACGGCATCAGTATCTATCGTAATGAAGCACTGATGCTGATACTGGTACAGCTGATGGCAGCTGTATTTAGTAATAACTTCAAAAGTGTACTGCGCAGAGGCGTATATCAGGAATTCGTAGCTACCTTTAAACAGGTGGCACTGGTGACCCTGGGGAGTACCTTTTATTTGTTTATACTGAAGGAGAGTATGTTTTACTCCCGTATGACGCTGGTGCTGACCGGGGCCATATACTTCGTGCTTTCCTATATCATGCGTCTGGTATGGAAAGCTATCATTCGTAAGCGAATGAAGACACGAGAGAATCGCAAAGCTTTAATACTGGTGACCACCTCTGATAAGGTGGCACAGACTATGAAAACTATCAATGAACGTAATTATCACAACTATATGGTCACCGGCCTGATCCTATTGGATGTAAATAAGGTGGGAGAGACTATGGAAGGCGTGGAAGTGGTGGCATATGCTAAGGATGCTGTCAACTTCGTGTGCAGAAGCTGGGTAGATGAGCTGTATATCGATGTGGACAGAAGCCATTACCTGCCCCAGAGTATGCTGGATGCTTTCAATGAAATGGGTGTAACCGTACATCTGAAACTGCAGGGACTGGAGAATCCCTACCATCGTGTCCAATATGTGGAGAAAATGATGGGTGTCACTGTGATGACCTATACAGTCAATGATATGACTCCCTTAGGCATGTTTTTAAAGCGTGGTATGGATATCCTGGGTGGTTTGGTAGGTTGTGTATTGACACTGCTTCTTACCATAATCATCGGACCCATTATCAAAGCGAAATCCCCGGGCCCCATCTTCTTCTCACAGACCAGAGTGGGTAAGAATGGTAAGCACTTTAAAATCTATAAATTCCGCAGTATGTATATGGATGCGGAGGAACGTAAGAAAGAACTGATGGCACAGAACGAGGTGTCAGACGGCATGATGTTTAAGATGGAGAATGACCCCCGTATCATCAAAGGTATCGGTCACTTCATCCGTAAGACCAGTCTGGATGAATTCCCCCAGTTTCTGAATGTAATTAAAGGAGAGATGAGCCTGGTAGGTACCAGACCTCCCACAACCGATGAATGGGTGAAGTATGACCTCCACCACAGACTGCGTATGGCCATGCGTCCCGGTATCACCGGCTTGTGGCAGGTCAGTGGTCGAAGCGACATCAAGGAGTTCGAAGAAGTGGTTAAGCTGGATGCAGAATACATCTCCAAGTGGAACTTGGGATTGGATGTAAAGATAATATTAAAGACCATCGCTGTGATGCTTAAGGGGGATGGGGCGAGGTAGGAGAAATGAGATGAAGGTAGTATTATTGGCAGGTGGATTAGGAACAAGAATTTCAGAAGAATCCATTTTCAAACCGAAACCAATGATTGAAATTGGTGGTAAACCCATAATTTGGCATATTATGAAAGAATATTCTTATTATGGGTTTAATGAGTTTATAATATGTGCCGGGTATAAACAACATGTAATAAAGGAATGGTTTGCTGATTATTTTTTACACAATAGTGATATTACATTTGATTTTACAAAGGGAAATAATGATATGATTATACATAATCAACATTGTGAACCTTGGAAAGTGACTGTTGTTGATACTGGTTTAAATACTATGACGGGAGGGCGTATTAAGCGCATCAAGTCTTATGTTGGAAATGAAACTTTTATGATGACTTATGGAGATGGAGTATGTGATGTTAATATTGCAGAATTACTGAAATATCATCAATCACATGGAAAAATTGCTACATTAACAGCAGTTATGTTAGAACAACAGAAAGGTGTACTGGATATAGATGGAAATAATGCAGTAAAATCATTTAGAGAAAAGAGTCATTCAGATGGTGCTCCAATTAATGCAGGATATATGGTATTGAATTCAGAAATATTTGATTATCTAGAAAACGATGAAACTATTTTTGAAAGAAAGCCATTAGAAAGTTTAGCTGCGCAAGGAGAATTAATGTCATTTGTTCATAAAGGTTTTTGGCAATGTATGGACACGGCAAGAGAAAGAGATATTCTTGAAAAATTTCTCCAAAAAGGAACTGCGCCGTGGAAAAAATGGAAAGATTAGGGATGAATATGAGTTTGGATATGAAGTTTTACAAAAATAAGAGAGTTTTTGTGACGGGGCATACAGGGTTTAAGGGGACATGGTTATGCAAAATGTTAGTGAATGCAGGAGCAGTTGTTACTGGGTATGCACTAGAACCACCAACATCACCTTCTTTGTTTGAAATAACAAAAATTGAGAAAAATATTAATTCAATAATTGGTGACATTCGTGATTACAATGCATTAAAAATAGCATTTGATAAAGCACAGCCAGAAATTGTTTTACATTTGGCGGCACAACCAATTGTACGTGAAAGTTATAAAAATCCAGCATACACATATGAAACAAATGTTATGGGGACAGTCAATATTTTGGAGTGTGTACGAAATAGTTCTTGTGTTAAATCATTTTTAAATGTGACGACTGATAAGGTATACTTAAACAAAGAATGGGAATGGGGATACCGTGAGAATGAAGAGTTGGATGGTTTCGATCCATATTCTAATTCAAAGTCATGTTCAGAATTAGTGACTCATTCCTATAAGAATAGTTTTTTTTGTGATGGGAAAGTGGCTATTTCTACTGCACGTGCTGGTAATGTTATTGGTGGTGGTGATTTTGCGAATGATAGAATTATACCTGACTGTATACGAGCTGCAATGAAGGGGGAAAGTATTATTGTAAGAAATCCTTATTCAACCAGACCATATCAACATGTGCTTGAACCATTATATGCGTATTTAATGATTGCTGCTAAACAATATGACGAAAAGAAATATGCTGGATATTATAATGTTGGTCCTGATGAAGTTGATTGCTTTCAGACTGGAGCTTTGGTGGATTTGTTTGTAAAATACTGGGGAGATGGTATGAAGTGGGAAAATCGCTATGATGGAGGACCCCATGAAGCGAAATTTTTAAAGTTAGATTGCTCAAAGCTGAAGGCTACATTTGGATGGAAACCACATTGGAATCTAGACATAGCAATTGAGAAGGTTGTTGAGTGGACTAAGTGTTGGTTGAATGAGGAAGATGTGAGTGAATGCATGGATAAGCAAATTTCAGAGTTTATTTAGGTATGGAGATAGAGTTAATGAACAAGATAATGAATGTAGTATACCATAGCAGTGATTTATTTTCGCCAGTATTGGGAGTATCTTTAGCATCAGTTTTTGAAAATAATACAAGTATGGAAGAGATTAATGTATATATTTTTGATACCGCAATTTCGGATATAAATAAAAATAAATTGTATGAATTAGCTGCTAAATATAGCCGTAGTTTACATTTTATTCAAATGCCTGATATAAATAAAACTCAAAGATTAGGGCTTAAGGATGTGGGAAAAGCTGGTTGGTTTTTTAATTCATATATGAAGTTGTTTTTGGATGAACTATTGCCTGAAAACGTAGAAAGAGTACTATATTTGGATAGTGATGTTTTGGTTACAAGTGATTTGACTGAGTTGTGGAATATGGATATGAATGGGGGGTGTGCGGCTGGCGTAATTGATTGTCTGGGTGAGGCATATTATAAGGTTCTGGGTTTAAATGATGGCGCCATGTATTGTAATAGTGGTATTATTTTAGTAGATTTGATTAATTGGAAAAAACAGAGAATCGGGCAACGTGTAAGAGAGTATTGTGCAGAAAATGGCGGATATGTATTTTTTATGGAACAAACAGCTTTTAATGCTGCTTTGCAGGAAGAAATAATAATATTACATCCTAAGTATAATGTGTATTCTATGATGCAAATTTTGTCTTATGATGAACTTGTTAAGTTAAGGAAATTAGAACGTTATTATACAAAAGAAGATATTCAAGAAGCTGTTAAAAAACCTGTAATGATACATTTAACAAATTCATTTTTGTTAACTAATCGTGCTTGGCATGAAAATTCTAATCATCCTGAAAAAGAGTTGTATGAAAAATATAAAGAGAAGACGCCTTGGAAGGAAGAGCCCGGGTTTAAGGATACTCGAAATGTTAAAGATAAAATAATACAGGTGATTGTTGATGTACTTCCGCGACCTATTGTGTTATCTGTAGCGAGTGTTTTGTATAATTATATTCGAGTAAGAAAAATTGAGAAGTTAATAAAAGAAGCGAAGAAAAGTGCTAATTAATTGTTGAAATGAGGAAAGTTGTGGAAAATAAAATACAAGTATTAGATTGTACGTTAAGAGATGGAGGATTAGGGCTGGAAGATGCTAATAAGAATAGCTTATCTTCTATAAAATTTTCTGTTGAAGATATTGCATTTGTTTCAAATAAACTAGCTGATTCGTGTATAGATATTGTAGAATTAGGAGCAATAGAAATAACTGAGGATGATAGAACAGGATTTGCTATTTATCAAAGCATAGAAAGAATTTCAAGAATGATTCCGAAAAACAGAAAACCAAATCAGTTATTTGCGGCGCTTTTTAGAGGACCGGATACTCCTATAGAGGATATTCCGGATTGGAACCCATCATTATGTGAAGTGGTAAGAGTAATAATTAGATATTCAGAAATGCAAAAGTCATTAGATTTTTGCTCGTCATTAACTAAAAAAGGTTATAAGGTATTTGTTCAACCGATGTTAACAATGAGATATACGGATTCTGAAATAGATCTTCTGATTAATGAGACTAATAAAATGAATGCGTACGCATTATATTTTGTGGATAGTTATGGATACATGCAAAAAGGGGATATAAAGAGACTTTTTGAAAGATATGATAAGACATTACATCCAGAGATTAGAATAGGTTTCCATGCTCATAATAATATGGATTTGGCATTTTCAAATGTGCTTGAGTTTATTGAAATTTCACATGATAGAAAGATTGTAGTAGATTCTTGTTTAATGGGAATGGGTCAAGGGGCAGGCAATTTGCAAACGGAACTGTTAATTGGATATCTTAATGAATCATCATACAACTTTGATTCTATTCTTGATGCGTGTGAATTGATTGAAAAGTACAATATACAAACTTTATGGGGGTATTCTGTGACTAGATTGCTTCCGGCAATTCATAGGACGGCGTATAAGTATGCGATTGTCCTACGTTTTCAATATAAGTTCAGTTATAGTGAAATAAACATGATATTGTCTCAAATACCTGAAGAATTAAAGCAGCGTTATACTCCAGAAAATACTGCTACACTATTAAAAGTTACTGGTTTTGGACATAAATTAGTCATTGAGGAGTAATAAATGAATGTTTCAGAATATTTTGTGGATTTTTTGATTGAAAAAGGTGTGACAGATGTTTTTGGAATTCCGGGAGGAGTTATTTTAGATTTAATTTATGAATTTAATAAACGCACAGAAATTAAAGCGCATTTGAGTTATCATGAGCAGGCGGCGGCTTTTGAAGCTTGCGGCTATTCTCAATGTGATTATAAATTAGGGGTTGCATATGCAACTAGGGGACCAGGATTTACAAACATGATTACAGGTATTGCAGAAGCATTTAGTGAGTCCTTACCAATTCTGTTTGTTACTTCACATTCAGGTAAGATAGTAGGTCATTCGATGCGTTTTGAGAAAGAACAGGAAGTAGATACTGCTTCCATGGTACGTCATATAACGAAATACGCTGTTGCTATTGACTCTATTGAAGAAGTAGTGGAAGAAATAAATAAGGCATATATTATTGCAATGGAAGGTAGGAAGGGTCCGGTTTTATTAGATTTTTCTGCTGATTTATGGAACCAGAAATTGAATGACCATGAAACTGAAAATGAAGTAATAATTAGAAAATTTAAAAATGATGTATTAAATGAAGTAATAAAAGATATTACTAAATATTTATTAAATTCACAGCGCCCCATCATACTTGTTGGAGATGGTGTGAGACAGGCTGGTGCAACTGAAATGTTAAAAGTATTTGCTGATGATATTAATGTGCCTGTATTATCTAGTCGTTGTTCGCAGGATGTTGGAGCACAATGTAATAATTATTATGGATATATTGGAAGCCATGGGATTAGATATAGTAATTTTATTTTTGCTAAAGCAGATTTAGTGATAGCAATTGGGAATAGATTAGCATTTCCCATCACATCAAAAAGTTTTATAAAAGCGTTGGCAAATAAGCGAGTATTAAGAATTGATGTAGATTCAAATGAATTATCAAGGAATATTCCGAATTCGGTTAAATATGAAATTGATGCTAAAGTTGTTTTGGAAGAACTAATTAACAAACCAATTACAGTGATGAATCATTCTCAATGGATTGAGGTATGTAATAAGTTAAAGTTTGAATTGAAGATGTTTGATTTGAATTTAGCTATTAAAAATATTAATTGCATATTAAATAAAGTTAAGTCGTGTCAAAGTATTTGCTGTGATGTGGGGAACAATGAGTTTTGGGTCTCGCGTTCTTATGTTGAGAGTAAAATACAAAATAGAATAATATATTCTAAGTCTTTTGGGGCGCTGGGGTGTTCGATAGCAAAAGCAATAGGAGCATATTATTTTACTAAGAAACCTGTAGTTTGCTTTATAGGTGATCAAGGATTTCAATTAAACGTACAAGAATTACAATTGATTGCTCAAAATCAATTACCTATATATATAATTGTGCTAAATAATAATTCATCGGGAATGATTCGAAGTAGAGAAAAAACTCGATATGGTGAATGTTATGTACATACTACTTGTCAAAGTGGTTATAGTGTTCCTGATATAATGGGATTGGCACAAGCTTATGGAATACAATATTGTGAATATATGAATATAAACGAAGATATAGTGACTTTCTTTGGTGAAAAAACCCCGCTAATTGTTGAGGTGAAGTTAGGTGAGGAAATTGATTTGGAACCTAATCTACCGGCTGGTAATGATTGCGAAAATATGAGTCCTGAGATTCCCTATCTACTATATAAAGAATTAGATAAATTATAGGAGATTTATGATGAAATATTTTGAAGGAAAAACAGTATTGATTACTGGCGCTACGGGATTAGTTGGTAGTTGCTTGGTTGATAAATTGATGCAAATGGATAATGTGCATGTTATTGCTTTGAGTCGTAGTGAGAGTAAATTGAAAGATATATTTAATAGGTATTTAGGAAATTGTAGATTCTCTATCTGTGTACAAGATGTATCCTTATTTTTGCCACAATTCAATAAACCGATAGATATTATATTTCATGCGGCTAGTCCAATTGCAGGTGGTGTAATAAAGAATAATCCAGTGGATGTTATTACCCCCAATATTATTGGAACCAAAAATTTTCTGGATTTTTTGAGAACTCAGGAGATTAGAAATGGAGTTAAGGGAAGATTGGTTCTGTTTTCCTCAGCGACAGTGTATTCAAATATAACTACCGATGATAAAATGGTTTCTGAGGAAGATACAGCTATTGCCGACACTCTTGATGCTACAAACGCGCCTTATTCTGAGTCAAAAAGAATTGTTGAAGTATTAGCAAAGGCGTATTACAAGCAATATGATGTGGATTCAGTTATTGCAAGGTTTAGTTATATTTATGGTTATTCTTATTTTCAACCTAATACAGCTTTTTATGAGTTTTTAAATAAAGCAATTTCGGGTAACGATATAGTATTAAATAATTCAGATATTGCTCGAAGGGATAATATATATGTGAAGGATGCTGTAAGTGCATTATTATGTTTATGTGAAAAGGGAAAATCAGCGGAATCGTATAATATATCTTCAAATGGAGAGTTAAACAATTTCATGGCTGTTGATGAAATGGCAAGTATAATTGCTAAAGTAGTAAATAAGATAAAGGGAAGTTCGATAAATGTGAATTATCTTTTACCTATAAGTGATTCTAGAAAGCCAGGTGTTTTGTTAAATAATAATAAGATGAAAATGCTTGGATGGGAGATTAAGACTAGTGTTGAAAAAGGAATAGAAGAAACAATATGTCAAGTTGTTGATAAAAATATATAATATATTTGGAGAGATGTAGTCATGTATTTAGAAAAGATTAATTGTCCGATAGATTTGAAAAAAATGTCAATGGATGCACTTCCGATTTTGGCGACTGAAATTAGAGAAGTATTGATTAATAAGGCAAGTGTATTTGGAGGGCATCTTTCTTCTAATTTAGGTATTGTAGACGCAACAATAGCTATACATTATGTGTTTGATTCGCCTAAAGATAAAATAGTATTTGATGTTTCTCATCAGTGTTATACGCATAAGATTCTTACTGGTAGAAAAGACGGTTTCATAGAACCGGATAAATATAGCAAGATTAACGGCTATACAAATCCTGAGGAAAGTATACATGACTATTTTAGAGTTGGTCATACTGCTACATCAATAAGTTTGGCTTGTGGAATGGCAAAAGCAAGAGATTTAAGAGGCGATAATGAAAATATTATAGTTATTATTGGTGATGGTTCACTAAGTGGTGGAGAGGCTTTAGAAGGATTAGATTATGCAGGTTCAGATATAAAAGGAAATCTTATTATTATTTTCAATGATAACCAGATGAGTATTGCTGAGAATCATGGCGGAATATATAATAATCTACAACTTCTTAGAGAAACTGAGGGGCAAGCTGAGAATAATATTTTTAGAGCATTTGGATGTGACTATAGATTTGTAAAAGATGGTAATGATGTAGCAAGTGTAATAAAAGTATTGCAAGAAGTTAAAGATATTGAACATCCTATTGTGATACATATATGTACAACTAAGGGGAAGGGATATTCTTACGCTGAAAAGAATAAAGAACAAACTCATTGGGTACGTCCATTTAGTTTGCAAAATGGCGAAGAAAAGAATCCCTTTAACGGTGAACGTTATGATAGAATTATTAGAGACTATCTTATTGATAAAATGAAAGCTGATTCTGCAGTGGTGACTATGATAGCAGCGGTTCCGGATGCACTTTCTTTTTCAGAAGAATATCGTAAGAAGGCAGGAGAGCAATTTGTTGATGTAGGTATTGCAGAAGAACATGCTATTTCTATGGCTGCCGGAATTGCTAGAAATGGTGGTAAACCTGTATTTGCTACAATGTCAACTTTCTATCAAAGAACGTATGATCAAATATCACAGGAGTTGTGCATCAATATGGCTCCGGCTACATTAATTGTTGTCAATGCGTCGGTTTATGCTGCAAATGATGTAACACATATTGGAATTTTTGATATTCCGATGATGTCAAATATTCCGAATTTGGTATATTTAGCCCCTACTAATAAACAAGAGTATCTTGCCATGTTAGATTGGAGTATTGAACAAAATGAGTATCCGGTAGCTATTAGAGCGCCTAGAAATGGTGTGTTTTATGCAAAAGGAGAAGTGGATAGTGACTATAGTGAATTGAATAAGTATAAAGTCACACAAGAAGGTAGTAACATTGCAATTATTGCTTTAGGTGATTTCTATCAAATGGGTGAGAACTTGGCAGATGAGATTGTGTTCAAATATGGATTTAACCCAACATTAATTAATCCAAGATACATTACCGGTATAGATGATAAATTACTTGAACAATTAAAAAATGAGCATTATATTGTAATAACACTTGAAGATGGAGTATTAGAAGGCGGTTTTGGTCAAAAGATTGCTAGTTTTTATGGAACAAGTACTGTTAAAGTAATCAATTATGGATTAAAAAAAGAATTTTTAGATCGATATAATGTAGAAAAGACAATGGAAAAAAATCGCCTAAGAATTGATTTGATAATAAATGATTTAGATGAATTGGTTAATTCTAATATTATAGTTTAGTGATTTTGATTGGTGGATGAAAAATGAAGTTAATAATTAATAGAGGATTAATTGTTTTTAATTCATTAATACGCTGGTTGGTAAATAAAAAAAGAGTAAATGTAATTGATGAGAATTATAAAGTCATACTTATAGTATTTCAGCAGATTTTTGGAGATTCTATTATTATTTCAGATTCATTACATGCTTATAAAGATTTGTTCTCTGAAAAGGAAGGCTATGAGATTGTTTTTTTAGCAAGACCATCTGTATTAGCTTTTATGAAAGAGACACTTTCTTTACCTGACGAAATTAAATACGAATCTCTAGATTTCAAGAAGTATTTAGAAGATTATAAATATTATAGAAAATGCAATGAACGTTTTGAAGGAAAGATAGATACGCTTATTGTTCCGGGAACAAGTCTATCTGCAGAGATCTTTAGTACTTCCTGCAACGCTAAAAGAAAGATTGGTTTAATTAGAAGTTTAAAAGTGAAAGGATCATTTATTACTAAATTATTTTCTCAAATTGCATATACAGAGAAGGTAAAAACTGATAAGGATGACATGATGTTGCAACGACATAGGCAGTTGCTTAATTATTTGGGAAATAATAGTTATAAAGCCAGATTGCCTGAGTTGATTAAAAAAGAAAAAGAGATAAAGGATATACAATATTGTGTTTTATGTCCAGGGGCTTCAAAGATGGAAAAATGCTGGCCAACAGAACGTTTTTCAGAAGTTATTGATTTTATTATTGAACATTATAACATGAACGTTCATTTATGTGGTGGTACTGAGGAAATACAATATGAAAGATTAATATATGCACAAGTAAAATATCCAGAAAGAATTATTAGTCATATTGGTAAAACAACTTTTTCTGAATGGTCCTCAATTGTACAACATGCAGATTTGGTTATAGGTAATGATAGTGCTACAATGCATCTTGCGGCTGCAAGCAGACGGAAAGCAATATGTATTGCAGGTGTTTATGATAAATATCAATTTTTTCCATATAAAGTTGATGAGTTAGACGAAATTGATAGACTGCCCAATACTATAATAAAAGAAATGCATTGTGAATGGTGTAGAACTAAAGGCTATGATGCTGGTTTTGGTAATTCAGAATGTACGAAGAGAATTAAAGAGAATAAATGTGCACTTTGTATAGAAGCTATTACTGTTGATGAAGTGAAAGCTCAAATAATGCATGAAATGGAAGGCAATGAATTGTAAAATGAGTTATTTAAATAATATTGAAAAGATGAATATTTTGGTTATTGGTGACGTAATGCTGGATACATATTACAATGGAGATGTGAGTCGCATATCCCCTGAAGCACCTGTTCCGGTATTTAGAAAAAGAAGTGAAAGATGTGTTTTGGGTGGTGCAGCAAATGTTGCGGCTAATTTGGTCGCAGCAAATCAAAATGTCTATATGATGACTATCGTTGGTAACGATGAAAATGGAAATAAGCTAATAAAAATGTTTGAAAATCAGCAGATAAATACTGAGTTGATTGTAACTTTAGAACGTAATACAACAGTAAAAACTAGATTTGTTGCAACAAATAATCAACAAGTGTTGAGGCTAGATGTCGAAGATACAGAGGAATTGAGTTCAAAAGATTGTAAAATGTTGTTAAGTACATTAGAAGGTACAATAGATAACTTTGATTTGATTTTGTTGTCTGATTATTTAAAAGGATTTTTGACTTATGAATTTACACAAGGGGTTCTTCAGTTAGCAAAAAGCAAAAATATACCAGCAATTATTGACGTAAAGGATCCCCAAATTAATAAGTATCATGATGCTTTTTTATTAAAGCCAAATTTAAAAGAATTGAGAGAGTTAACTGGTGAACAGGTAAGTAATGATGAAGAAATTGTAAAAGCATCTGAAAAGCTTCGAGATATTTGTGATTGCAAATATGTACTTACTACCTGTGGTGCCAGAGGGATGGTTTTAGTAGGTGATGGTGAACCATATTTTATAAATTCTGTAGGTCAGGAAGTGTTTGATGTAACTGGTGCTGGAGATACAACAATTGCTTATCTTGCAGCTTGTATGGTAAATGGGTTTTCCATGAAGAAATCTGTTGATATAGCGAATTATGCAGCTGGTATACAAGTATCAAAGGTTGGTACATCCTCTGTTTATTGGCATGAAATACGTGAATGTTTAGCTGACAATGCAGATGGTATAATGCATAAATACATAAGTGGACAAGCAGTTGAAAAAATAAGAGATATAAATAAAGACAAAAAAATAGTTTTTACAAATGGATGCTTTGATATTTTGCATAGTGGTCATATTCGTTATTTACAGGAAGCAGCTAAACTAGGTGATATTTTGATAATGGGACTAAATAGTGATGCGTCAGTCAAGAGATTAAAAGGTCCTGAAAGACCTGTAAATAATGAGATGGATAGAGCAGAATTACTATGTGCACTAGGCTTTGTTGACTATGTAGTTATATTTGAAGAAGATACACCTTTGGAATTGATTAAAAAGATCCAACCTGACGTTTTAGTTAAAGGTGGTGACTATTCTAATGAGTATGTGATAGGGACAAAAGAAGTGGAGGAAAGAGGCGGTAGATTAGTTTTAATTCCCTTTGTTGAAGGAAAATCAACAACAAACATTATTGAAAAGATTAAGCATTAGTTTATGGATATTAATTATATAGAAAGAGGAATCTATATGTATGATTTAATTGAAAAACGCATATCAGAAAGTATTGATGTAAAAAAAGATATATTAAATAATCCAGTTCTTTTGGAAGAGGTGTCTAAGACTGCAGATATTATAATTTCATGTATTAAGAATGGTGGGAAAATAGTACTTTGCGGTAATGGGGGCTCTGCTTCTGATGCACTTCATTTTGCAGGGGAGATAGTAGGTCGTTTTCAGAGAGAACGTTCACCATGGGCTGCGATAGTTTTAAATTCAGATGTGACAACTATGACAGCAATTGCAAATGATTATGGATATGATGATATGTTCGCACGTCAAGCAGAAGGATTACTAACAGATAAAGATGTGTTGATAGGAATAAGTACGAGTGGAAATTCTGAAAATGTATATCGTGCAGTTAAAGTTGCACATAAAAAAGGTGCAAAGGTGGTTGCTTTTTTAGGTAGAGATGGTGGTAAAATTTACAAAGAGGCGGATTTTCACCTAGTGGTGCCTAGTATGAATACAGCTCGTATACAGGAGTGTCATATTACATTGATACATATAATATGTGAAATTGTAGAAAATGAAATTACAACAGTTTAGGAGCAAATATGAAAGCTGTTTTTTTGGATAGAGATGGTACGATTAATATAGAGAAACATTATCTTTATAAAATAGAAGATTTTGAATTTATTTTGAATGCTATAGAAGGATTAAAGCTTCTACAACAGATGGGTTATATGCTGATTATAGTAACGAATCAATCGGGTATAGGTAGAGGATATTACACTGAAGAAGCTTTTTTGAGATTAAATAATTGGATGTTAAATCGTTTAGAAGTAGAAGGAATTCATATTGAAAAAGTTTATTATTGTCCTCATTTACCAGGTGCAAAAGTTGAAAAATATCGTATGAATTGTAAATGTCGTAAGCCGTCACTTGGAATGTATGAGAAGGCAATTGAGGAGTTTGAGATAGAATTATCAAAAAGTTTTGCTATTGGAGATAAGATAAGGGATTGTGAAATTTGTTTTACGACGGATTGTCGGGGTTTTTTGATAGACAATAATGAGAGTACAGATGTAATAAATAGAGTAAAATTAGGTCAGATAAAGAATGTTCAATATGCAAATGATTTATATGAATGTGCAAAAATAATTTGTAAAATGGATATGGAGGAAACGTAATGATTATTGTAACAGGTGGTGCAGGTTTTATTGGTAGCTGCGTAGTAAGATCTTTAAATGATACTGGATATGAAGATATTGTTATAGTTGATAATATTGGTTCAACTGATAAATGGCTAAATATACGTAATAAGAAGTATATTAAATATGTGCATAAAAATGTTTTTTTAGAAGAACTACAGACTTATGATAATGTTACAGCGATTATACATATGGGGGCTCAATCTGCCACTACAGAAAGAGATTTTGATTATTTATGGAAAAATAATTTTGAATATACCAGAGCACTGTGGGATTATTGTGCTGAGAAACAAATAAGTTTTATTTATGCAAGTTCTGCAGCAACATATGGTGATGGCAAAAGTGGATTTGATGATAGAATGGATATTGACAAGCTGCTTCCTTTAAATGGTTATGGGTACTCTAAACAGGTGTTTGACCTATGGGTGAAGCATCAAGCTAAGGTCTTTCCTAAGCAATATGTGGGATTGAAATTTTTTAATGTGTATGGACCTAATGAATATTTTAAGGGTAATATGGCAAGTATGATATTTCATGGTTTTAGACAGATTCAAGAAACTGGTTCAATTAAGTTGTTTAAGTCTTGTAATCCTATTTATAAGGATGGTGGGCAGCTTAGAGATTTTGTATATGTAAAGGATATTTGTAATGTTATATTATGGATGTTGGATAATGCACATGTTAGTGGATTGTTTAATGTAGGAACAGGGCGAGCACAGAGTTTTAAAGAATTGGCAGAAGCAACATTCCATGCTTTAAACATGGAACCCAATATTGTATACATTGACATGCCGGAAAATTTGAAGAAAAAGTATCAGTATTATACTCAAGCAGAGATTGATAAGTTACGTAAAGTTGGTTATGATAAAGTGTTTTTTGATTTAGAAGCTGGTGCTAGTGATTATGTAAAGGAATATTTAGATAATGATTATTTAGTATTTTAGAAAGCTTTATTCAAATGAATTTTAATGCGAGGATGTAGCTTAATGAAGTGTGGAAGAGGGTATAATAGATTATTGATTAATATAACGGATATTAAGTTTACAATAATTTACTTGATTTTTCTAAAACCAGCAATATTAGAAGATATTAATTTGCTAGATAATTTATGGAATGTTGGAAGATTTGGTTTGACTATTTGCTTTTTGGGAATGTTACTATTGAAGAATAAGAACCTATGTTCAACTTTTTATCCAGCTTTAATATTCATTTTAGTTTTTATTTCGACTTTGTTACATAATGGTGTAATAAAGATTGTGTTGGGACATTGGATTCCTATACTTGGTTTATTAGCATTTTTAGAATTGAATAAGAAATATCTTGGCAGAATTATAAACGTTTTTTGGAGCATTGGTAGTTTATTAATCGTTCTTAATTTGATTTTGATTATATTGTTTCCGCAGGGAGTGTGGAAAAGAAATAATTATTTGCCAATTTGGTTACTTGGACAAAAGCAAGATTTTGTAGCTTGTATTTTGCCTACAATGTTATTTGGAGTTCTATGCCATAAAAAAGAAAATCGTTCTAATATATACTTTTTGCTTGTGTTAATAAGTGTTTGTATTACGTTTCATTATTCAAAACCAATGGGATTGATAGTATGTTTGGTGATTTTTGGTTGTCTCATTGCTATAAATAATTTTTTAAAGTACAGATTAAGTATGAGATTACTCATAAATATTAATCTATTGTTTGAAATATTAGCCATATTAATTGCATTTGCATATTCAAATTTTGGCTGGTTGCAGGAATTTTTAAAAACAATAAGTAATGTAGGTATGGATAAGTCGCAAACATTAAATATAAGATTTCAAATGTGGATATATTCAATAAAAATGATTAAAGAGAATCTTTTCTTGGGAACTGGCCAAATTTCACAAGATATGTGGTATAAAACATCTGCTTTAGAATACTATCATACAATTATACACAATCTGCCATTAGATATTGCCATGACAGGTGGATGCATTGCTTTATTTTTGTTTATAATTTGGAATTCCAAAATGAGTACTAAATTAAGTCAGGGATGGGATAACCGTAAGAATAGATATATAGGGTTTGCAATTTTTACATTGAATATATTATGTGTCATAGAGTGCCCATATCAACCGATTATTTTTATGATTTATGCATTACCATTTTTAATAGAGAATAAAAGAGATAATTTATAATGTATTGATTGTTGGAGTGTTTGTAGATGAATCTATTTAATAAATTTATAAAGTCTTATTATCAATTATCGAGACCAGCTAAAGCATCATTGTGGTTTACAGTATGTTATGTGATACAACGTGGACTTCAATTTTTAGTTATGCCAATTTATACTCGCATAATGACTTCAGATGAGTATGGTGTATATTCGGTTTTTTTATCTTGGTTTAATTTGATTTGTGTGTTCTCGTCTCTTAATATATATAGTGGTACATTTAATAAAGCAATGGTAAAATATGAAAATCAAAGAGATAGGTATATTTCGTCAGTGCAGTATTTGACTTTATTAATAGGATTATTATTTACTATATTTATTATTGTATTTAATAATGAAATATATAAGTGGACTGGATATTCTTTCAAATTGCAGTTATTACTCTGTGCTAATTTATTATTTTTTCCCTCGTTACAATATTGGTCGCAGAAACAAAGATTTTTATATGAATATAAAAATCTGGTATTAATTACTTTGTTTAGTTCATTATTAAATATATCATTTGGTATTATATTTGTGTTAATTAATGATGATAAAAGTTTTGCTTTAATATTTGTTACTGTTTTGATTCAAGTTGTAATCAATTGTGTTATTTTTGTTGACTTATCAATTAAAGGAAAATGTTTTTATCATTTTGAATATTGGATATGGTCTATAAAAACATCAATACCATTGATACCACATTATTTATCAGAAATATTATTAGGACATGCTGATCGATTAATGATTAATCATTTGTGTGGTTCTTCGCAGGCAGGTATATATAATATTGTATACCAAATCTCAATGGTTATGACTATACTAAGAACTGGGATAAATGGAGCTTTTACACCTTGGCTTTACTATGCAATAAAACAAAATAATGTTGAAGATATTAAGAGAGTTACAAATTTATTGACAATTTTAATGAGTATGCTTACTGTATTGTTTATGTTAATAGGACCAGAAATCATAACTATAGTAGCACCAGAAGAATATTATGAAGCAGTTGTTGATATTCCAGCAATAATGGTTGGGAGTTTTTTTATATATGTTTATGTATTATTTTCTAATGTAGAAATATATTTTGAACATACAAGTGGAGTTGCAATTGCTTCTGTTGTTGCTGCGGTGATAAATATTGTTTTAAATTGGATTTGTATCAACCATATAGGATATTTGGCTGCAGGTTATACAACAATGATATCATATATAATTATGGCAATTATGCACTATTTGTTTTTGAAGAAGATTATTAAAGATAAAAAAGAAGTCATGGGCATATTTGATTTTAGATTTATGCTTTGTATTTCAATAATTTTGATACTTTCAAGCATGATTATATTGAAAGTATACAAATATATTATTGTGAGGATGGGGCTAATTACGCTTTTATTAGTATTTGGTATATTAAAAATAGATGTGTTCAGTAGGTTATTAAGAGATTTAAAGAAACGAGATTAGAATGATAATAAGGAGAGATTCTTTTGAAAAAAATTGGTATATTAACATATCACACAGGATATAATTATGGTGCTAGCTTGCAAGCATATGCATTGCAAACGACAATAAAAAAAATGGGTTTTCAAAGTGAAATTATCAATTTTGAAACTGAAGAATTTGTTGCAAGTAGAGAGATGTTCAGTCGGAAACCTAAAAGATTGAAAGAGGTTATAAAAATAGTATCACGTATTCCGTATTTTAATTCCTTAAATAAAAGACAAAAGTTGTTTGATGATTATACAAAGAATTGCTTAATTACGAGTCCTTTATATCGAACAGAGGAAGAAGTTATTAAACATGCAGAAGATTATGAGTGCATAGTATGCGGAAGTGATCAAATTTGGAATCTTTCACAAGATGATGCTCCTGCCGCAAATCCATTATTTTTTCTTAATTTTCCTAAAAAGCAAAGACGTATATCTTATGCAGCTTCATTTGGTAAATGGGTTAAAGAGGCTCCGAACAATGAAGATATATTTTTGCCATGGTTAAAGCAATTTGATGCGATTTCTGTCAGGGAAATTAGTGGTGTTGAATATTTAAAATCTCTTGCAATAGATTGTGAAATTACATTAGATCCAACGATTCTTCTAGATGCAGAGGAATATGATTCTATATGTGCAGATAGAATTATACAGGAAAAGTATGTTTTGTTGTTTTCTTGGATGTGTACCGATGATGTGGTAGAAGCAGCAAAAATGGTTGCTAAAGAATTAAATTTACCACTATATAATATAGTTCCACCACCGAGAGCTATGGGAAAAGGTATTCCTAGAAAATTAGATATTGGTCCTAGAGAGTTTCTAAGTATGATAAAATATGCTGATTTTGTTGTAACAAATTCATTTCATGGAACAGCGTTTGCTACGACATATAAAAAGCCATATGTATCAATTGTATCTGGAAAGCCGGATTTAAGAATGGAATCATTGCTTAAACAGCTGGGATTATCTGATCATTTGGTATCTAAAGAATTTATTAATGTTCAGAGAATGATTAATACAGACTATTCTGATGTTCAGAATAAAAAAATAGAATTAAGAAAGTCGTCTATGGAGTATTTAGAAAGAGCACTAAAGGTGGATGAATAAATGATAAAGTATGATTTTAATGAGTATTGTTCTGGTTGTGGTGTTTGCGCTAATGTATGCCCCACTAAAGCGATAAGAATGGTACAAGGAAAATATGGGTTCCCTATCCCACAAATTGATGAAGAGAAATGTGTTCATTGTGGAATGTGTGATAAAGTTTGTCCACATATTAATGCAGAAAAAAGAATCACAGGACAGAAAGAAGTAAAAGGTACATGGTTATATGCATCAGAAGATAAAGAAGCAAAGATGCGTAGTTCATCCGGAAGTGCTTTTTATGAACTTGCAAAATATTATATTTCGCAACAATATTATGTTTGTGGATGTGTGTGGGATGAAAATTTAAAAGCTGAACACATTATTGGAAATGGATTAGATAGTATTAAAAGAATGCAGGGATCAAAATATGTCCAGAGTGATGTTGGAGATTGTTATAATAAAACCATTTCATTAATAAAAGAAGGGAATAAGGTGTTATTTTCTGGTACACCATGTCAGGCCGTAGCTATGCACAATTTGGCAATGCAAATAGATGGCGGAAAGTATAGAGATAATTTACTGACAGTGGCTGTGATATGTCATGGAATTGCAACTCCTAGTGCTTGGGAAAGTTATAAAAAATATCTATCTGAATTAAATGATAGTAGATTAATACATGTGAATTTTCGTGATAAGTCTCGCGATGGATATAAGAAATCATATTGTAAATACGAATATGAATCTGGCAAAGTTATTTACCAACCAACCTTTCTTCCTTCTTCAAAATATATAGAAGCCACTTTAGTATATAATCTTGCAATGAGAAGCAGTTGTTCACATTGTGATTGCAAGGGAATAAACGAAGGATGTGATTTGGTTATTGGTGATTGGTATACAGAATGCATGGGTGAAGGTGAACTGGGAACATCTTGTATTGTGGCATTTACAGAAAGAGGGTATAGTGTAGCTAATGAAATATTGAACGGATTACGCGAAATAAAATATGATAAAATATTACAAGAGAATGGATTTATTGAAAAATCTGTTAATTTGGGTAAAAAACGTGATGAATTCTTGTTAAAAATGAATAATGAGTTTTTTTGGGAAAGTGTAGAAGCATTATATCCGGCAAAGTATAAGTATAAGAAAATATTGATTAAATGCGGAATATATAATTTTATTAAGAAGTTTATGAAATAATTTTTAAAAAAGACTATATACTAGCTTCAAAAATAAATGGAGAATATTACATGAAGTATTTGCTATATAATTATTTTATACGACTAGAATACTTGGAAAATCTTGTAAAAAGGCTAATTTATATAGGGTGCTTTATTTGTTTTTGCTATTTTGACCAGATTGTAGGTAGTGCAAATGGTTATATTCAAAATGGTTATAGGAATTATATTCCTGTTTTGTTATGTGTTATAACATTGACATCTTATAAAGTCAAAGATTTCTTAAAAGTAAAATATTTGATATGGTGCTTGATTTACATATTAAGCTGTTTTTTGACTTATGACTGGATATTTGAACAAGTAGATAACAAGATTTCATTAAAGGCTAATTTGTTGTTAGTTGGTATAGTAATACTCATTTGTATAAGAATGTATGAGTATTATTTTAAGGAAAAGAATAAACTTTATATAAATTGGACAACATTAATTGTTTTTGCAATCATGACAGTTTTAATGATGGTGTTTCGATTGGATTTGGTATGGACTGTTACATTACTTTTTGTTTGTCTACTGTTATATTTTACGGATTTCAAAGAAACAGGTTTAAATAATTTGTTTTCTGGTATGCTGGATGGAATTATAATAGGATTCTTTTTGATACAAGTACAAGCCTGGATGTATCGACCTTATGATATACTTAGATATCATGGTATGTATTCTCACCCAAATATGAATGCATTATTCTATTTATGTGTCTTGGTTGCGTTATTATCTAAGTGGTATATGCTGAGAGTTAATCATAAAAGTCTTTTTTTATGTATTCCGTACATAATTTTATCTGGAATTGTTATAAGTACAATGTTTTATACGGGTGCACGTTCTGCTTTTGTTACGTTTTTAGTTTTAACAGCGGTATTTTTACTATTTCAAATGTTTATAGATAGTACATGGAGACTTCTTAAAGCATTAATAAGTGGATTTGTTTTGTTTGTTTCGGTTGTAATATGCATGCTTCCATCCTATTGGATGATTCGTTATATACCTGTGTATTTTAATAATCCTTTATATTTCGAGGCAGATATGGCTCAGATGCATAAGAAAGTACAAAAGAATGAGGATATACATTCTGATAAGTATATTGAATTGAGCGAAGCAGTTGATGTAATGTTTGAACGTTATCTCTGGTTTTTAGATACTGAAACAGCTGAATATATAGAAGGATTTATACGTGATTTTCCAGAAAGCTTCAATATTACTATACAGGCTGATGCGGCCACATTAGATACTATGATTGGGAAGCAGGTTGCTCCTGGTACGGATAAGGAACACCCATTAGTGTTATCAGGTGAAAATGGTGAGGGTGTCTATAATGTTCGTATAGATATCTACAAGTATTTTTGGGACAAAGTAGGCTTAGTAGGTGATAAAAACAATCCTACAGGTGTATGGACTTCCAAATGGAATTACGCTGGCCATACTCACAACCTTTTCCTCCAAATAGCCTATGATTTCGGTATCATTGTAGGTGTGATATTTATCCTGCTTATAGTGATGATATACATTCGGATTATTATCGGGTTAGTGAAGGAACGGTCGCCGGACAATTATTTTCGTTTATTTGTAGCGACCATGTATATCACATTATTTGTAGTGTTTGGTATGTTTGAGATTGACTGGCGGTATGGACAGTTGTCTTTTACCATGTTCTTTGTTGTACAGTATGTTATCCATCACAAGATGCCGGAACCGGAAGCAGTGGCGGAAACGGCACCTGTAGAAGTAGGTCAGTATGTCGTACCCGGCAAGGGCGGCTTTAAAGAGCTTGTGGTAGTGGATTTGGATGCAGAAGAAGAGTAAGTGCTCAATAGCAGAGTGCCTTTAAAAATCAAAAGAGTAAGTATATATTACTGAACCTAAAATTTTAGTTGCCACATTCTGCTTGTACTGCCTCGGACCTGAGCATTAAGTCATCCAGTTGTTCTTGATGATTGAAACAGCAAAGGCTAATAACTTAAAACAATATGATTATTTCGAGTATCTACTTTCCGAAATACCAAATCATATGGATGAGAAGACTAATTCATTTTTGGAAGATTTATTGCCATGATTGATAAAACTACCAGAACGAATTTGAAAACCAAAGTAACCTGGGGCGAGAACATCGCCCCTTAAAATTTAAAGGTACGCGATATGTAGCGTTTACGAAAGGGTTGTGTGTTATGAAAGCATTAATATTAAATTCCGGAATGGGAAGCAGAATGGGTGTGTTAACCTCAGAGCATCCTAAATGTATGACAGAGATAACAAGCAAAGATACAATATTAAGTCGTCAATTAAAACAGATTGTAGATGCTGGGATAAAGGAAGTGGTTATGACTACAGGAGCGTTTGATGACGTGCTGGTAAATTATTGCCAAAGCTTAGAATTACCGGTAAGTATTACATTTGTTAAAAATCCGAAATATCAGGAAACAAATTATATCTATTCTATTTATTGCGCAAAAGATTTTTTGGATGATGACATTATTTTAATGCATGGTGATCTTGTGTTTGAAAATGATGTCTTCGAAAAAATTATATCTAATGACAGAAGTTGTATAACTGTAAGTTCCACATTACCATTACCGGAGAAAGACTTTAAAGCAGTTGTAAAAGATGGCATTGTACAATGTGTTGGTATTGAGTTTTTTAATGAGGCAATGGCTGCACAACCATTATATTTGCTAAAAAGAGAGGAATGGAAGGTTTGGTTAGATAGTATTGTATCATTTTGCGAAAGTGGTGATGTAAAGTGTTACGCTGAGAATGCATTAAATATGGTTACAGATAAATGTGTGATTGAAGCTTTGGATGTGAGGGAACTACTGTGTAGTGAGATTGATAATTCAGAAGATTTAGCGGTTATTTCGGCTAGAGTAAAAGAAATTGAGAAGCGTACAGTGTATATGTGTTTTTCTGCGGATATGCTTCATAGTGGACATATTTCGATTATTAAGAAAGCACAAAAGTTAGGTAAGTTGATTGTTGGTGTACTTTCTGATGAGGCTGTTATTAGTTATAAGAGATATCCGTTGATGCCATTTGAAGAACGTAAAGTAATGTTTGAAAATATTGCAGGTGTTTATGATGTTGTAGAACAGAAAACACTGAGTTATAAGGAAAATTTAAATAAAATAAAACCAACATATGTAGTACATGGTGATGATTGGTGTACAGGGTTTCAGAAAGCTGTACGTGATGAAGTTGTTAATGTGTTAGCAAGCTATGGTGGTATTCTGGTAGAATATCCATATTCTGCAGATGAACGTTATAAAGCATTAGAAAATCGTGCTAGGGCAGAATTATCTTTGCCGGATGTAAGACGTGCCAGATTAAGGAAGGCTCTTGCTATGAAAGGCACAATAACTGCTATGGAAGCTCATAGTGGGATTACCGGGTTGATTGTAGAGAAAACCTCCGTGTTTCATAATGGTGAAACCAGACAGTTTGATGCTATGTGGATTAGTTCCTTGTGTGATTCTACAGCAAAGGGGAAACCGGATATTGAATTAGTTGATATGACCTCACGTTTTCGGACGATAGATGATATTATGGAGGTTACTACTAAACCTATTATTTTTGATGGAGATACCGGTGGATTAACGGAACATTTTGTGTATACAGTAAAGACATTGGAACGTATGGGTGTATCAATGGTCATTATTGAAGATAAAACAGGCCTAAAGAAAAACTCTTTATTTGGTACAGAAGTTGAACAGACCCAAGATGCTATACCAAATTTCTGCGCAAAAATAGCAGCGGGAAAAAAAGCACAAAAGACTAAAGATTTTATGATTTGTGCTAGAATAGAGAGCCTTATTTTGGAACGAGGTATGGAGGATGCTTTAGAAAGGGCTTTTGCGTTTGCTGGCGCTGGTGCAGATGCTATTATGATTCATAGTAGAAAGAAGGATCCTTCTGAAATTTTTGAATTTGTAGAAAAGTTCAGAGAACAGGATAAGGTTACACCGATTGTAGTAGTACCAACTTCTTTCAACACTGTGACTGAAGAAGAGTTTAAAGAGAGAGGTGTAAATATTATTATTTATGCTAATCAGATGACAAGAACAGGATTTCCAGCTATGCAAAAAGCGGCTATTACTATCTTGGAGAATCATAGAGCAAAAGAGTGCGATGATATGTGTATGCCCATAAAAGATATTATTACATTAATTCCGGAAGAAGTGTAAGGAGTATATTGAATTGAACGAACAAAAAATATTACAGGCTAAAAATAATTATGAACAATTGGATGAGTTATTTGTTGAAAAAGGAGTTAAAAGAGTTTTTTTAGTATGTGGCAGTTCTATTCAATTTCTTAATATAAATGATTATTTTATAAATTTGGAAAGACGAATGGGAATAGAAGTTGTGCGATTTAATGAGTTTACACCAAATCCGTTATACGAACAAGTATATAGTGGGGTAGAAAAATTTATTTCATCGCATAGTGATATGATTATAGCAGTTGGTGGCGGAAGTGCTATGGATGTTGCAAAATGCATTAAATTATTTGCTAATTTGGATAAAAAAGTAAATTATTTGAAACAAGAAATAGTTCCAAATGATGTTGAGTTATTAGCTATTCCAACCACTGCCGGCACAGGTAGTGAAGCTACCAGATATGCAGTTATATATTATAACGGAGAGAAACAATCTGTATCAGATTATAGTTGTATTCCACAAATAGTACTAATGGATCCTTCGGTTTTACAGACACTTCCTGAATATCAGAAAAAAGCTACTATGATGGACGCATTTTGTCATGCGATAGAGTCTTTTTGGTCAGTTAATTCGACAGATGAAAGTAGAATGTATTCGAGAGAAGCAATCAAAAAGATTTTGAAATATAAAGATGGATACTTGGCGAATGATGAAAAAGCAAATGAAGAAATGCTATATGCAGCTAATATTGCTGGAAAAGCAATAAATATTACCCAGACGACGGCAGGACATGCTATGTGCTATAAATTAACTGGTTTATATGGAATTTCACATGGTCATGCTGCTGCACTCTGTATAAAATCATTATGGCCATATATGTTATATAATACAGATAAATGTATAGATGCAAGAGGAAAGGGATATCTAAATGATGTATTTGGCCAAATGGCGGAGGCGTTTGGCTGTAAAGATTGTTACGAAGCTTATTACAAATTCAAAAGTATTTTAGATGATATTAATTTATCTGTACCGGTATTAAAAGAAGATATTGCAAAACTTAGTAGTTCTGTTAATCCGGTAAGATTAAAGAACAATCCTATAGGATTAGACAAAGATACAATTATGTTGCTGTATGAAAAAATATTAGATAAATAGTAGGAGAGCAAAATGAAGGTTGAGAATTTTGTTGATATATTAAAAGCTGATTTTTTTACAGGTGTACCCGATTCTCAGTTAAAAGCATTGTGTGATTATTTATTTAAAACGTATGGTACAGACCCCAAACATCATGTGATTGCTGCAAACGAAGGAAATAGTGTTGCTCTTGCAGCAGGATATCATTTGGCTACAAGAAAAATACCGGTCGTGTATATGCAAAACTCTGGTGAGGGAAATGTTATTAATCCGGTTGCGTCTTTGTTAAATGATAAGGTATATGCAATCCCTATTATTTTTGTTATTGGATGGAGAGGAGAGCCGGGGATTAAGGATGAGCCACAGCATATTTATCAAGGAGAAGTAACGATTAAGTTATTAGATGATATGGGAATTCGTTCTTATGTAGTTAGTAAGGAAACTACCGAAAAAGAAATGAAAGTGGCTTTTGATGATTTTCAGAAGGACCTAATAAAAGGAAAAAATGTAGCCTTTGTTATCAGAAAGGGTGCGTTATCATATGATGAGAAGATTAAGTATCAAAATGATTATACAATGCGGCGAGAAGAAATTATTCGGCATATTGTAGCTGTGTCAGGAGAAGAACCAATTATTTCTACAACAGGTAAAACAAGTAGAGAGCTATTTGAAATACGTGAGGCAAATGGACAGAGTCATAAATATGATTTCTTAACAGTAGGATCTATGGGGCATACTTCTTCTATAGCTATGGGCGTAGCAATAAATAAACCTAATACAAAAGTATGGTGTATAGACGGTGATGGTGCTGTATTGATGCATATGGGTGCATTGGCAGTAATAGGTTTGTATGCACCTGAAAATATGATTCATATAGTAATAAATAATGGTGCCCATGAAACTGTGGGTGGAATGCCCACTGTTGCTGGTGATATGGATGTAGTAGCTATTGCAAAGGCATGTGGATATCCCAATGCAGTAAGTGTAGATTCTTTTGAGACATTAGATAAAGAATTAGAGCTTGCTAAAAAACGAAATGAACTAAGTTTAATAGAGGTGAAATGTTCTATTGGGGCAAGAGATGATTTGGGAAGACCTACAACTACAGCATTAGAGAACAAAATGAAATATATGCAATTTATAGACACATTGTAAGTAATTCATCCCGGCAACTTCTACAAATACCTTATGGAAAAATGAGTCATATGTAATTTTAAGTCCACGATTACCCATACAGAATTGAAGCAGACCTTCCTGGTCTTCCGGGTCTAATTGGTGAAAAGCATAAGTTGTTGGGGATGTCAATTTTCAGGTTGTGAGCGAATCTTAAATAGTATTATGGGACTTGGTGCATATGCCAAGTCCTATTATTTTTGTATATACATTTTGAAAAAAAATTGCCTTTCTGTGTCAATTGTGGTAAAATATATTAATATTATGTATTATTATGTCCAAAAGTAAGGAGAAGCAATGTTAGCATTTAATATAGACTTAAAAGGTAAGACCATACTTGTTACTGGTGCGGCAGGATTTATTGGCTCCAATCTGGTAGAAAAGCTGTTTGCAATAGAGCCTGATATTAAAGTAATCGGTATAGATAGTGTCAATGATTATTATGATGTGAGATTGAAGGAGTATCGTCTGGATAAGTTGAAAGCATATCCGGGATTTGTTTTTATCAAAGGGAATATTGCAGATAAGGCTTTGATAGAAGAGGTGTTTACAACTTACAAGCCTCAGGTGGTTGTGAATCTGGCAGCACAAGCCGGTGTGAGGTATTCCATTACCAATCCGGATGCCTATATTGAGTCCAATCTCATAGGCTTTTATAATATCCTGGAGGCTTGCAGACATTCTTATGATGAGGGAGCCACAGGAGTGGAGCATCTGGTGTATGCATCCAGTTCGTCAGTTTATGGTTCCAACAAGAAGGTGCCTTATTCCACAGAGGACAAAGTAGATAATCCTGTCAGCTTATACGCTGCCACCAAGAAGAGTAATGAATTGTTGGCGCATGCGTATTCCAAGCTGTATAATATTCCTTCTACAGGCCTTCGTTTCTTTACGGTTTACGGACCTGCAGGCAGGCCTGATATGGCTTATTTCGGCTTTACGGATAAGCTGCGTCAGGGCAAAAAGATTCAGATATTTAATTATGGTAACTGCAAGCGTGATTTTACGTATATTGATGATATCGTGGAGGGTATCGTGAGAGTCATGCAGCATGCTCCCGAGAAGGTGAATGGCGAGGATGGTTTGCCATTGCCACCTTATGCTGTTTACAATATCGGCAACAACAGTCCGGAGAATTTGCTGGACTTCGTAGATATCCTGCAACAGGAGTTAATACGTGCAGGGGTATTACCAAGGGATTATGATTTTGAGGCTCATAAGGAGCTGGTACCCATGCAACCCGGTGATGTACCTATTACTTATGCAGATACGACCGCTTTGGAGGAAGACTTTGGATTTAAACCAAGCACGAGTTTGCGACAGGGACTAAGATGCTTTGCAGAGTGGTATAAGGAGTTTTGTGGTTAGTAAGCGGAAATTACTTGCTTAAGGAGTCGATGATGGAGCAAAAGTACAAAATAGCAGTAGCAGGAACAGGATATGTGGGACTTAGTATCGCTGTTTTACTGGCACAACATCATACTGTGACTGCGGTGGATATCGTGCCTGAAAAGGTTGAAATGATAAACAATCGTATTTCACCTATTCAGGATGAATATATTGAGAAGTATCTGACTCAGAAGGAATTGGACTTGACGGCTACATTGGATGCAAGGGAAGCCTACTGTAACGCAGATTTTGTGGTTATTGCGGCACCAACCAATTATGATAGCAAGAAGAATTTCTTTGATACTTCGGCAGTGGAAGCTGTGATTAAACTTGTAGTAGAGTCTAATCCTCAAGCAATTATGGTGATTAAATCCACCATACCGGTAGGGTATACGGTAGCTATTCGAGAGAAGTTTGGAAGTGATAATATATTATTCAGTCCGGAATTCTTGCGAGAGAGCAAAGCCCTTTACGACAATTTATATCCATCACGTATTATCGTTGGGACAGATATGCAGAATGACAGACTGGTAGAAGCTGCACATATATTTGCTTCCTTGCT
Organism: Lachnospiraceae bacterium; assembly: GCA_017521605.1. Lineage (GTDB taxonomy): Bacteria > Bacillota > Clostridia > Lachnospirales > Lachnospiraceae > Acetatifactor. The sequence goes on from JAFXCD010000045.1 coordinate 185,255, forward strand.
TCATGAAGGTGCATTAAAGGAAGATATAGATACTTTGTTTATGGGTTTTACAGAGGCAGAGGCGGTAAAGCTTTTTGCCAATACTTATTTAGCTCTGAGAGTTTCTTTTTTCAATGAATTGGATACTTATGCAGAGATGAAGGGCTTAAATACAGGACAGATTATTGATGGGGTATGTATGGATCCCAGAATCGGTGCCCACTACAACAATCCCAGTTTTGGATATGGCGGATATTGTTTGCCTAAGGATACCAAACAGCTTCTGGCCAATTATGAGGATGTACCGGAGAATCTGATAGAAGCCATTGTGAAGTCTAATTCCACCAGGAAGGACTTCATAGCAGACAGAGTATTACAAATGGCAGGCTATTATGAAGCCAACAGTGCTTGGGAACCATCCAGAGAGAGGGCGGTAACCATCGGAGTATACCGACTGACTATGAAAAGCAATAGTGATAATTTCCGACAAAGCTCCATTCAGGGAGTTATGAAACGTGTTAAGGCTAAAGGAGCAGCTGTTATTATTTATGAACCCTCCTTACAGGATGGTGAAACCTTCTTTGGAAGTAAGGTTGTGAATGATTTGGAGAAGTTTAAAAGTATGTCGGATGCTATTATTGCCAATCGTTATGATGCGTGTCTGGATGATTGTAGTGAAAAAGTATATACAAGAGATATTTTTGGCAGAGATTGATTTAGGAGAGGATAGTTATGAATATCGTATTATTATCCGGAGGTTCCGGAAAGCGTCTTTGGCCCTTGTCCAATGACATACGTTCCAAGCAGTTTATAAAGATCTTTAAGCAGGAGGATGGAACCTATGAGTCCATGGTACAGCGTGTGTACCGTCAAATCAAGGAGGTAGACCGAGAGGCTACAGTGACCATAGCTACTTCCAAGACTCAGGTTTCCGCCATTCATAACCAGTTAGGGGATCATGTGGGTGTGTCAGTAGAACCTTGTCGTAGAGATACTTTCCCTGCCATAGCATTAGCAACTGCTTATCTGGTAGATGTGATGCAGGTGGATCCGGAGGAATCAGTGGTGGTATGTCCTGTAGATCCTTATGTTGAGAAGGATTATTTTCAGGCTTTGAAGGGACTAAGCGATCAGGCAGATAAGGGGGAGGCTAACCTGGTGCTTATGGGTATTGAGCCTACTTATCCCAGCGAGAAGTATGGATATATTATTCCTGAAAGTGACGAAGCAACCTCTTATGTAAAGACCTTTAAGGAGAAGCCTACCGCTGAAGTGGCAGAAGAATATATCAAGCAGGGTGCTTTGTGGAATGGTGGTGTCTTTGCCTATAAATTGAAATATGTTTTGGAAAAGGCTCATGAGTTAATTGATTTTACGGATTATGAGGACTTGTATGAGAAATATGAGACTTTGACTAAGATTTCCTTTGACTACGCTGTGGTTGAGAAGGAGGATAAAATCCAGGTGATGCGATTCGCAGGCCAGTGGAAGGACCTTGGTACCTGGAATACTCTAACGGAAGCTATGGAGGAAAATGTGGTTGGTAAGGGGATCCTGAATGAAAAATGCAGTGGTGTACATATCATCAATGAGATGGATGTGCCGGTGCTTGCCATGGGACTTACAGATGTGATTATTTCAGCCAGTCCTGAAGGAATCCTGGTGTCAGATAAGGAACAAAGCTCTTATATTAAGCCTTATGTGGATGGTATAGAACAACAGATTATGTTTGCCGAGAAGTCCTGGGGAAGTTACCGTGTCATGGATGTGGAAGCAGAAAGTATGACTGTCAAGGTCACTCTGAATCCCGGACACAGTATGAATTATCACAGTCATAAATATCGCGATGAAGTTTGGGTAGTGATAGCAGGAACGGGCAAAACTATCATAGATGGTATGGTGCAGCATGTAAGTGCAGGAGATGTGTTAACTATGAGTGCCGGCTGTAGACATACCATACAGGCGGAAACAGAGCTGAAACTCATAGAAGTGCAGCTGGGTAAGGAGATTTCTGCTCAGGATAAGCAGAAGTTTGAATTAGAGTATTGATTCGGGGCTAAGTAAACGGCTTAGTAGCCGGATAACGGAAGTTCTGAAAGAATTGGCAGGAGACGTGAATGGACAACAAGCCGTTTTTATTGCAGCCGGTCGGCAAGGATTACTTGTGGGGAGGTCGCAGACTGAATGATGAGTTTGAAAAGAATATTGACATGTCCCCCTTGGCGGAGACTTGGGAGTGCAGCACTCATCCGGATGGACTTTCCATTGTAGCCAGTGGCGAATATGCAGGGCGTGATTTGGCAAGTGTTTTGCAGGAACATCCTGAGTATCTGGGTACGCATCCGGAAACAAAGGGCGAGTTACCGATATTAATTAAGTTTATCGATGCCAATCAGGACTTGTCCGTACAGGTTCATCCCACGGATGAATATGCCCGTAATAACGAGAATGGGGCATGGGGCAAGACGGAAATGTGGTATGTGCTGGACGCAGCCAATGAGGCTAAGCTTATTTATGGTCTAAAGCATGATATGGAGCCTGTGCAGCTTAAAAGAGCATTGGAGTCAGGGATTGTTGAGAAATATTTGCAGAAGGTGCCTATTTGTAAGGATGATGTATTTTTTGTCCCGGCAGGAACCATACACGCTATCGGTGCAGGAGCTTTAGTAGCCGAAATCCAACAAAGCAGCAATCTGACCTATCGTTTGTATGATTATGAACGTGTGGACAAGCAGGGAAATAAACGAAAGCTTCATGTAGACAAGGCATTGGAGGCTGCGGATTTACATGCTTCATGTACTCCCAGACAGCCCATGCGTGTGCTGAAATACCGCCCAGGTGTAGCTTCTGAGCTTTTATGCCGTTGTAAGTATTTTGAAGTATATCGTATGCTGGTAAATACGGAACGTCGCCAGCAAGTGTATTTCAGAGCGGATGAGCTTAGTTTTAGAGTTCTTTTATGCATAAACGGCTGCGGCACCATGGAATTTGCCGGCGAAAGCTTGCATTTTTACAAAGGGGATTGTATCTTCGTACCTGCGGATTCGGTGGAGATTCGGATCCATGGACAGGTACAGTTTTTGGATGTGAGAGGGTAGGATTCATATAATGTAATTTTGGCGATAAAGTGAATATCAATGTATTCTTTTGAATCCTGTAGGTTACTATTGCCTGTAGCCTTTGCCTATCGGTATCAAATGAGGTATAGTAATTTATTATGGATTATTATGAGAAATCGGGAGATTGGATATATGAAAGTATTGGTAATTCATAATTTTCATAGAAAAGGATCGGCAAGCGGAGATGATCAGGTTTATAAAAATGAAACAGCATTGTTAGAAGATAATGGAGTAGATGTTATAAAATATACTGTTATTAATGATAGCTTTGATAATTCAAACGTATTTGAAAAGGTGGCTGCAACATTTGGTATGTTATGGTCATTTAAACATTATTATTCTGTAAAAAAAGTGATTAAAAGAGAACATCCGGATATTGTACATATTCATACATTTTTTCCGTTGTTATCGCCTTCAATTCTTTATGCAGGAAAACGCGCGGGATGTAAAGTAATTGCAACTTTACACGATACTAGATTTATATGTCCTTGTGCAACATCTTTACGGGAAAGAACGCTTTGTAATGAATGTGGTGATGGTAAATATTTTAGAATGTTTAAGTATAAATGTTTTAAAGGATCTAGATTCCAGAGTCTTATTGTTGCATTTATATTTAAATATCATCGTATAAGAAAAACATTTTATAGACAAATAGATAAATATATTTGCCTAAATGATAATCAGATAAAGCTATTACGTGACATAGGATTTGATGAAAATAAAATAGTAAAAAAATATAATTTTGTTAAGGATTCAGTTGAAATACTTGAAGAAAAGCAAGTTGAATTACCAAAACTGCCCGAAAGATATGTTGTATATTTCGGAAGATTAGGGGAAGAAAAGGGTATACATGTGCTGATGAGTGCCTGGGAAGATTTGGATGATATACCAATTGTTGTAATGGGGGCGGGACCTTTGGAGGAAGAGTTTAATGCGTGGGCGCAGGATAAGAAACAAGTGATTTGTTTGGGACATACAGAGCATTCTAAGTGTATGAAGATTGTTACTAATTCTGAATTTGTTTTTTTTCCGTCTGTATGCTATGAAGGATGCTCTATGGTTGTAATAGAGGCTGAAAGTCTAAGTAAACCAATAGTAGCAACAGATTTAGGTTTTGCATCAGAAGCAATAATTGATGATTATAATGGAGTAAAGGTCAAGCTTAATGATGTGGAAGGATTTAAAAATGCAGTTAGAATGCTGTGGTCGGATACTAGTAAATGCAGGCAAATGGGCAAAAATGCAAGAATGGATTATGAAAATAAGTATACGTTGGAAAGAAATTTCAAACAGTTAGAAGCGATATACAATAATAAAATAGAACTGTGAGGATAATTTATGAATCAATATAGAAGTAAAAGGAATATAACATTGATATTGGATATGATAGGCATTTCTTTATCATTTATAATTGCCTTAAGTATTCGTTTTACTTTATTGACCAAAACTATAGGATTAGACTTAATTGTTTCAACATATGTTAGTTTTTTTGCATATGCGTTACTCATATATGTTTTTATTTTCTTGTTTAAGGATAATCCCCGATTGGAACGTATGTCTTATAGGGAAATTATCTTTAAGACAGTTGAACAGCAGTTTTTGTTTGTTATTACATATATAGTATTTTTCTTTGTTTTTCATAAGGCTGATGTGATTTCACGTTTAGTTATTGGTATATTCTTTATTTGCAATGTTCTTTTGTGCAGTATTGGCCGTATTCTATATCACAATTTTTGTGTTTACAAAAGCAACAAAGAACGAGAAAAAAGAGCGAATGACGAAAATGTTAAGATTAATAGGCAGGAATTTGAAGGAATTGGACGTAATTCCATTCAGCATGTGTATATAATCGGAAGTAAGTCAATCGGCATGTATGGTGGATATGAATCATTTGTAATGAATCTTTTGGCTGAACATAATGATGTAAAAGAGATTAAGTATCATGTGGCTTGTAAGGCTAATGGTAATGGATATATGAACCTTAGTAAGCTACCGGGGTCATTACGAATCAATGATAGTGAATTTTCGTATTGTGGTGCGCATTGTTTTATGATAAGTGTCCCGGACAGGCTTGGTTCTATGCAAGCGATTTATTATGATTTGGAAGCTTTAAAATGGTCTTGTGAACATATAGAAAGAAACCATATCAGAATGCCCATTGTGTATATTTTGGCATCTCGTATCGGTCCTTTTGAGAAGAAGTATGTTGAAAGAATCCACGATGCTGGAGGTATGGTTTTACAGAATCCGGACGGACGTGAGAATCTGAGACGTAAGTGGTCCTGGATGATACGTAATTATTGGAAATTCTCTGAGCGTTTATCTGTAAAATATGCAGACTTGGTTATCTGCGATAGCAAAAATATTGAAGCATACATAAAGGATGAATATGCGTCTTATAAGCCTAAAACAAGTTTTATCGCATATGGTTCTCATATTACGAAAACAGAATCCGATGATACCGAAATCAAATATCAGAGCTGGTTGGAAGATCACGGTCTAGAGGATGGAGAGTTTTATATTAGTGTGGGGCGATTTGTTCCGGAAAATAATTTTGACATTATGATTCGTGAGTTTATGATGAGTCATACTCAAAAGGATTTTGCGATTATTACTACTGAGAATAGTAAGTATGCTGCTCAACTCCAACAGAAGCTACAATATAAGCAGGATAGTAGGATTAAGTTCGTAGGTGCTGTATATGATACAGAGCTGATTGCTAAGATCAGAAATAGTGCTTATGGTTATTTTCATGGACATGAGGTTGGTGGTACTAACCCCTCTTTGCTGGAAGCCTTAGGAAGTACCAAATTGAACCTGTTATATGATGTTTGCTATAACAGGGAGGTGGCAGAAGATGCCGCACTTTATTGGACAAAGGATGAAGGCAATCTGGCAAGCTTGATTGACAAGGCGGACAAGTTGGATGAGGCTGAATTAGAAGGATATGAAAAGAAGGCTAAAAGTAGGATAACAGCAGAATACTCATGGAAAATGATTGCTGATAAGTACTTGGATATATTCTTGATGTAGTGAACGAATGTAGGTGAATATATTTGACTTCAAGCGTGATGGAGTGAAATGAATGAATAATGTTGAGATATCAATTATCATACCTGTATATAATGTAAAGATGTATTTAGAGCGTTGTTTGGATTCCATTATTGGTCAATGTAAGGATAAATGTGTGGAGATTATTCTAATTGATGATGGTTCAAATGATGGTAGTGAAACATTATGTGATTTGTATCTTAAGAACTATTCAGAAGTTATTAAGGTTATACATAAAGTAAATGGTGGTCTTTCATCAGCCCGTAATGCCGGTTTAGACATTGCAGATGGCAGATATGTTTGTTTTTTGGACTCAGATGATATGATTGCAGATGGGTTTATCGATGATATGCTTAGCTTTATAGAGAAGGAACCGGATTTTATACACTTTTCATTTTGTTTTGAAAACAATGGCAATTACAAGCTGAAAGGAAACAAGGAAGTATTAGAGGTAAATAAGGATAAGTTTTTAGATGATTTGTTGAAAATTGAATTTGAGTGCCAGATTTGTATAGGGTGCTATAGAAAGATGCTCTTTGATGAGATTCGCTTTCCTAAAGGACGAAATTACGAGGATATGGCTACGTTATATAAGCTTGTATTAAAGTCTGCTAATATTTATTATGTAAACTATTCATACTATATATATAATATATCCAATACCAACTCTATCACTAAAATTACATCATTAAAAAATATGAATGATATGTATCTTTCAGTGAATGAAATGTGTGATGGTATTAAGTGTTATTATGAACACAAGAATATTGATTTGACATATCTGGAGTACTTTAAGAGAAATGAGTATATATATATTTATATAAAATTACTAAAGGTTGAGAATGCAAGTAGATTAAAGAAAGAGATTTAAGAGTATCTATTAAAAAATCGAAATTATAATTTGATTAAATTCCGTTATTACAATTTAAAAAAATTAATCTTTTTTTATGTGATGTCAATGTTGAGATTGATATAGGAGGCTAATATGATAAATATTGATGTGCTCATTATATATGAGCATGTATCTAGAGAATTGGAGAGTGCAGTTTTATTAAAAAAGGAACTTGAAAAGCGTGGATTAAGAACTAGAATTGCCCAATATGGGTGGTCCGAACCTGCTGCTAGGTTTTTATATAATCCTAAAATAATTATCGCACCGTGGTGTTATGATGATATAGATTATGAATTTTTTCGTGAGTTTGTAGGTGGATATGATGGCGGTAGGTTTAAATTGATTAACATCCATTGCGAACAAATTGGTAATTCAGAGGATAGTGGCTTTATGTTACCAAGTGGTAAAGCGAAAGAAGTATACCATTTTGTTTGGGGGGAGTATTTTAAAGAAAAACTTCTAGGATGTGGTACAGATATTAATAAAATTTTTATAACAGGAAATATTAGGCTTGATTTTTTTAGGGATACATATAAGAAAATATCGGTAGATAAAAAAAATTTGATTGAAAAGTACAATTTAGATAATTGTAAAAAGTGGATATTAATTATTGGAAGCTTTTCAGGTGATGTGTTACAGGGAAAAGATATCTCTCAATTGCAAGAGAGGGGCATTAATAATATAGATACTTGGAAAAAGATAATGCTTGATTCATATTATAATATATTAAACTGGATGGAATATATCTGTAATAAAGAAGTTGTATCAAATGATTATGAAATTATATATAGACCACATCCGAGCGAATGTATTACCGATAATTTAAGGGAAATTGAAAAAAAATTTAGTAATTTTCATATTATTGGAGACTATGCTATACGTGACTGGATGATAAATGTAGATAAATTATATGCATGGAATAGCACTTCGGCTGTCGAAGCTATTTATTCAGACAAACCTATAATTTTCTTGCGTCCAATTGAAATTCCTGAGAATTTTAGAAGTCCATTACTAGAAAAAGTTGTTAAAATTACTAATCCAAAACAGTTTTATGAATCTATTTTTAATGAGGATGATAAAGATGATAATTTCAATAAAGAATTTAAAGAAGATGTAAATTTCTATTATCATAAAGACGAAACTACTTCTGTATATAAAATGGTTAAATTAATTGTTGAAATATATAATAAAGATGAAAATTATGTATATGGAAAGATTTCAATGACAAAAAGAATTTTTCTATTCATAAAATACATTATAAAATGTATTTTAAAAAAAGTTGGTTTGCTAAGGTTTTTTCCGAATGTTAAGCGTGTTGCAGATGATGTTATTGGGAGAAAAGAATTAAGAGAATTAATAACAAGAATTAATAGTATTGGTGATGTAAATGAACGTTAAACATTTTTTTCAAAATATGATGAAATATTGCATTCCATCGGTTGTGACAGCAATATTAAGTATAGCTGTAATTCCGATTGTATCCAGAGTTTTTCCTACGGATGATTATGGAAAGATTAATATGTTCTATACGGTTGGGAATATGGCTTTATATATAGTTATGATGGGATTAGATAGTGCATACATACGTTTTTATTTTGAAGAGTTTAAAGGTATTAATAGGAAAGATATATTCTCCTTAACATTTTGGTTAAGCTCGGTATTTATTTGTATTACAACTATATTCATATTTATATTCATAAAGGATATAGTTACTATTTATCTTTTTGGTGAAGTAAAAGGTTACTTGTTGTTATTATTGGCTATATATATTTTTTCGTTAATGTTGTTTAGGATGTTGAGTATTGAAACCCGTATGGAGGAAAAATGCCTACTCTATAATATACAACAGATAGTATTAATTATCATTAATCGAGTTTCATATGTATTAGCAGTGTTTGTTACAACTAATTATCAATTTGCAATTATTATTATTACAGTTAGTACCTTGATGTTTGCAGTTATCTTTTTATTTAAACAGAAAAAAATACAGGAATTAAGAATTCCCAATGTTTCTCGAGAGGCATTGAAGGGTATATTGGCATTTTCCATTCCTTTGATGCCTACGACTGTAATGATATGGCTAAATAATTCGGCAGCAAAAATGGTTCTTTCAGGATATGGTGATTTTTGTAGTCTGGGAATTGTATCTATGGCAACGGGATTAGCAAATGTGTTTTCCCTGATTCCATCAGCATTTTGTGTGTATTGGTCACCATTTATGTATAAGAATTATAAGGATGAGCAAGCGTTCATCAAAAAAGTGCATAATTATATTATGTTAATAAGTATATTAATGGTTTTGGGTTTCTATAGTTTACAAGATGTTTTATATTTGATAATAGGAAGTGAATATAAAGCTTCACAATCATATTTCATGTTGATAATGTTATCAGCAATTCAATCATTAATAAGTGAAACTACCAGCTATGGTATTATTTTGGAAAAGAAAACTAAAGTAAATTTATATATTTCCATAATAGCGTTATTGATTAATGTATTGACTGGTTATTTACTTTATCCAATAATGAAATCTTTTGGAGTTGTCTTAGGTATTTCGTTATCAGCTTTGTTTCAATTAGTTATTAAGACAATTATAGGACAAAAGTATTATGTAAGTATAGTAAGTAAATGGCAGACAATATTGGGATACATATTGATAATTATTATAATCACAAGTAACGTGTGGTTTTATGATGAATTTATTGTAAGAATTATTTTATCTATTACAATATTATGTATTACATTGGTTTTATATAAGAATGATGTAGTAGTTATATTTAAGAAACTAAGTACAATCAAATATAAAAATAAAGGATAATAAAAAGTGTTTGAATTAAATGAATTTATAAATAAGTATGTGACTAAAAGAAACATAAGCCTGTTTAATAAAGATATTGAAGAAAATCAGGAGCAATTAGTAAAAAAGATAGCGAATAAAAGCGTTTTGGTTATTGGAGGTGCAGGAAGTATTGGATCTTCTTTTATACGAGCAATATTACCGTTTTTTCCCTCTTCATTAGTAATAGTTGATACAAATGAAAACGCTTTAGCTGAACTAACACGTGATTTGCGCTCAACAAAAGGGATGTTTGTACCTAAGGACTATATTACATATCCCATGGATTTTGCATCATCAGTATTTGAAAAGATGTTCAGAAAACGCGGAGGTTTTGATATTGTTGCTAATTTTTCTGCTCATAAGCACGTAAGATCAGAAAAAGATATTTATTCCATAGAAGCACTTTTGAAAAACAATGTATTACATGCTAAGAAGTTGTTAGATTTATTGGCAGAGTTTCCGCCGGAAGAGTACTTTTGTGTTTCTACAGATAAAGCAGCAAATCCTGTAAATATTATGGGAGCAAGCAAAAGAATAATGGAAGATGTTATTTTTTCCTATTCTGATAAATTTCCGGTTAAGACAGCAAGATTTGCAAATGTAGCGTTTTCAAATGGTTCATTACCACAAGGTTTTTTAGACCGACTAAGAAAGCTACAGCCTTTATCAGCTCCATCTGATGTCAGACGATATTTTGTATCACCGGATGAATCCGGACAGATATGTATGATGGCTTGTATGCTTGGAAAGAATAGAGAGATTTTCTTTCCGAAATTAAAAGAAGAACAAATGATTACTTTTGATAAAATTGCCACAGCACTATTGAAAGAACATGGTTTTAATGTTTTAGAATGTAATTCGGATACGGAAGCAATAGATAAAGCTGAAGAGTTAAAGATGGGAAGTAAAAACTATCCGGTTCATTATTCTGCTTCGAATACATCAGGAGAGAAAGCCTATGAAGAATTTTTCACAGATACAGAATTTACAGACATGAAAAGGTATAAGGCACTTGGGGTTATTGTGGGAAAAAATATACCCCAAAAATCAGGAATAGAAACTCTATTTGAAAAATTAGCAATAGTCTTTAACAAAGAAGAAACAAGTAAAGAAGAAGTGGTTGAAATAATTAAAGAGTATTTGCCAAATTTTGAACATATCGAGAAAGGTAAGTCATTAGATAACAAAATGTAATGTTTTGGAGGATGTTTTATGGGTAAATATATACCATTATCCGTACCTAATTTTGAAGGTAATGAAAGAAAGTATGTGAATGAAGCGGTAGAACAGGGATGGGTATCTACTGGTGGCGCATTTATATCAAAAATGGAAGAACAACTTGCTGAATTTATTAAGGTGGATAATGTTGCGGCATGTCAGAGCGGAACGGCAGCTATTCATTTAGCTTTGGTAGATACCGGAGTAATGCCTGGTGATGTTGTGTTAGTTCCAACATTAACCTTTATTGCAGCTGTAAATCCGGTAAAATATCAGTATGCAACACCTATATTTATTGATTGTGATGATAGTTTATGCTTGGATCCAAAGAAATTGCAATCATTTTGTGAAGAAGAATGTAAATTTGTAAATGGAGTTTTAAAATATAAAAGTAAGATAGTTAAAGCTATTATAGTTGTTCACGTATTTGGTAATTTTTCTGACATGGAAGCAATTATGAATATTGCGGAAAAATATAATCTAAAGGTAATAGAAGATGCTACAGAAGCATTAGGAACTTATTATACAGATGGAAAATATGCCGGAAGGTATGCGGGAACAATTGGTGACTATGGTGCATTTAGTTTTAACGGCAATAAGATTATCACAACTGGTGGAGGTGGAGCGATAACTGCTAAGAATAGTAAAACAGTCGATCATCTTCGATATCTTTCGACTCAAGCTAAAGACGATGCTCATTATTACATACATCATGAAATTGGGTATAATTACCGTATGACAAATCTACAAGCAGCACTTGGGGTTGCTCAAATGGAGGAATTAGAAGAGTTTATTAGAAGGAAACAAAGGAATTATGAAAGATATGCTGAATTGTTAGCTGACTTTGATTTTGTGAAATTGTTACCTTTCAGACAAGGGACATGTAGTAATAAGTGGTTTTATTCACTTGAAATTGACAGAAATAGAATTAAAACAAATATGAGAGAGATTATATCGGTTCTTGAAAGTAAAGGTATTCAATCGAGACCTATTTGGGGGTTGATAAATGAACAAAAACCATATATTAATGAATTAACATATAAACTCGAAAAAGCACCATATTATGCAGAAAGGATTCTTAATATTCCTTCATCAACTCAAATAACTAATGATGAAATAATATATGTCGTTGATACATTGAAGGAGATATTAACAGGATGTGCAAATGAATGAGGATATAAAGAAATATCTTAGCCTTAACAATATATCTATAGTTGAAGCTATGCAAAAAATTGATGCTAATTCTAGGGGGATTTTGTATATCACAGACGAAAAAGAGTGCTTAATAGGTTCGTTATCTGATGGAGATATAAGAAGGTGGATTATTAAAACCGGAAATTTATCAGGAAACGTTTATGAGGCAATGAATACAAATGTAATATCTGTACTATATGATTCTAATTTTGAATACAAAAAATATATGGAAGAAAAGGGTGTTACTTCATTACCTATTGTTGACTATGATAATAAGATTAAAGATATATTTTTTCGAGATAAATTAGTTGAATTAACAAAAAACAATGAATCATTAAAAGAGATACCTGTAATTGTGATGGCAGGCGGTAAAGGGACACGTTTGTATCCCTTTACTAAGATATTGCCAAAACCGTTAATACCAATTGGTGATATTCCGATTTTAGAAAGAATATTTAATAGATTTTGTTATTTTGGAACAAACACATTTTATCTTATTGTTAATTATAAGAAAGATATGATACGTTCTTACTTTAATGATTTAAATCCAGAGTATTCTATTAAGTATATTGAAGAAGAGAAGGCCTTAGGGACAGCAGGTGGTCTTAGGCTTATTGATGATGATTTAGAAGGACCTGTTATTATAACTAATTGTGATATTCTTATTGAAGCTGATTATGGGAAAATCATAGATTATCATAGAGAATCCCATAATGATTTGACTATTGTTTCCTCTTTGAAAAATGTGACAATTCCATATGGTGTGCTAAAATCTGAAGAACATGGTCGAGTGGTTTCATTAGAAGAAAAACCTACATTATCCTATTTTATCAATACAGGAATGTATGTTATTAATGCTGAGCATTTAAAGAAGATACCAAATGATACCGTTTATCATATGACTAATTTAGTTAATGAGCTTATGAAAGAAAGGCTACGTGTTGGGATGTATCCAATAAGTGAGAACTCTTATTTGGACATGGGACAGTTAGAAGAGATGAAAAGAATGGAAGAGCAGCTTAATGTGAGTTCTAATATGAGGAATTAGCAATGAAGGAAATTGTAATTGTTGGAAATGGTGGTTTCGCAAAAGAAGTTAAATGGCTGATTGACAGAATAAATAAGACGAAAAACACATGGGAATTCAAGGGATATATTGATGTTGATGTTAAAGATTCTGATGTGATTGGAAATGATGATTTTTTGTTAGGGTATAAGGCTGAACTAGCTGTTGTAGTAGCTATAGGTTCCTCGAAAATAAGAGAAAAACTTGTTGAAAAGTATAAAGTTAATAAATATATATATTATCCTAATTTAATCGATCCTAGTGTAATTATGTCAGATAAGATAGTTATGGGTCAGGGTAATATTATATGTGCGGGGGCTATATGTACTGTGAATATTAGTATTGGAAATTTTAATATAATCAATCTGGATTGTACCATTGGTCATGATACAATTATAAAAGATTATTTGACGATTAATCCAAGTGTTAATATTTCTGGTGGATGCATTATAGATAATGCAGTAAACTTAGGTACTGGAGTTCAGGTGATACAAGGGATAAAAATAGGTGAAAGAACCACAGTTGGAGCTGGAGCGGCTGTAATTAGTAATTTGCCGTCTATGTGTTTGGCGGTTGGTGTACCGGCTAAGATAAAAAAATGGTATGAAGAGTAACAAGGGTGAGTTGATTATGGATAATAATAGAACTTTAATTATAGCTGAAGCAGGTGTAAATCATAATGGAAGTTTGGAGTTGGCAAAAAAAATGGCTTATATTGCAAAAGAATGCGGCGCAGATATTGTAAAATTTCAGACTGCCAAATTGGATTCTCTTGTTTCAAAACACGCTAAAATGGCTGAGTATCAAAAAGAAAATATTGGGAATGAAATGTCTCAAAAAGATATGTTAAGTAGATTGTTGCTTACATATGAAGAGTTTATAGAATTAGAAAATTATTGTAAAAGTATAGGAATTAATTTTTTATCAACTCCTTTTGATGTTGATAGTATTTATTTTTTGAAAGATTTACAAAAATTATGGAAGATTCCTTCAGGTGAGATTACTAATTATCCGTATTTATTAGAGATTGCTAAGACAGGATATCCAGTTATTATATCTACAGGAATGAGTGAAATGAAAGAGATTCATGAAGCTATTAAGGTTTTGAGAAGTGAAGGAACTACAGATATTACAATATTACATTGTACAACAGAGTATCCAACTCCATTATCAGAAGTTAATTTAAATGTAATGGATACTTTGAAGAATGAATTTGGATATAAAATAGGATATTCTGATCACACAAATGGTATTGAGATTTCTCTAGCAGCTGTAGCAATGGGAGCTTCTGTTATAGAAAAACATTTTACGCTCAATAAAAATATGGAAGGTCCTGATCATAAAGCCTCTCTAGAACCAAATGAATTGAAGCTATTGATTGATGGAATTCGCAAAATTGAATTGGCTAAAGGCTCTAAAGAAAAAAAACCAACTGAATCCGAATTAAAGAATCGTGCTGTAGCAAGGAAAAGCATTGTTGCATCAATGAATATAAAATGTGGTGAAGTTTTTACTGTGAACAACATAACAACAAAACGACCAGGAAATGGAATATCACCCATGATGTGGAATGATATACTTGGTTTAAAAGCAAAACGTGATTTTGAAGAGGACGAGTTAATAGAATTATGATAAAAATTGCTGTGATTACATCAACAAGAGCTGATTTTGGATTATTAATGCCTGTTATAAAAGCACTTAGATTTTATGAAAATCATAAAGTCGTTGTTGAATTAGTGGTGACAGGAACACATCTTAGTAATGCACATGGTAATACAATCAAAGAGATTGAAATGATGGACATAAGAATTGACCAAAAAGTAGAAGTCTCTGTAAAATCCAATAATGCAATAGATATTTCAATGAATCAAGCTGAAATATTGGTCAAGTTTACCGAGCTTTTTCTACAACAAAAATACAATGCTATTATTTTATTAGGAGATAGATACGAGCTTCTTTCTATAGCTATTGCTGCAGGAAATACCCAAACTCCAATATTTCATTTGTGCGGTGGTGATACTACAGAAGGTGCAGTTGATGAATGGATTCGACATTCTATTAGTAAAATGAGTTATTTACATTTTGTTACGAATGAAGAGAGTTATAGAAGGGTTTTACAGCTTGGAGAAGACAAAGATAGAGTATTTAATTATGGTTCTACAAGTATTGATAATATTTTAAGTATCTCACCAATAAAGAAAGTTGAAGCACTAAAAGAGCTTGGCTTAAATGATTGTAAATATGCAATATGTACTTTTCATCCTACAACTTTAGATAATTATGATGTTTCAGTACAGATGAATAATTTATTCAAAGCAATTAAAAGCTTTCCACAAATAGAATTTATATTTACAAAATCAAACGCCGATCAAGGTGGAAATATTATAAATAATATGCTAGATGTAGCAAATTTGAAAATTGATAATCTTCATGTATATAGTTCATTAGGAGTGGTAAGATATTTGTCTTTAATGCGATATGCTGAATTTGTTATTGGAAATTCTTCTAGTGGCATAGTTGAAACACCTGCATTTTCTATTCCTACAATTAATATTGGTGATAGACAAAAGGGACGTTTACAGTCGGAGAGTATTATTAATTGTAATTATGAAATACAAAGTATTGTTACGGCTATTAATAGAGCGTTAAGTAGTAAATTTAAAGAAATTTGCAAAACAGTAAAAAGTCCATACGGAGATGGTCATGCAGCTGAAAGAATTGCTGATAAAATAATGGATGTTGTTAATAGGGGAGATATAAATTTAAAAAAGAGATTTTGTGATTTATAAAGGAAAAGACTGTATATGAAAAATATTGCTATAATACCTGCAAGAAGTGGTTCAAAAGGATTAAAAGATAAGAATATTAAAGAACTTAACGGAAAACCTCTAATTTGGTATTCTATTCAAGCTGCTCTTGAATCAGAATGTTTTGATGAAGTAATGGTCTCAACTGATAGCAAAAAATATGCTGAAATAGCTTTACAATGTGGAGCTTCCGTTCCTTTTTTAAGAAGCGATGAAATGTCCGCTGATAATGCTGGAACATGGGAAGCTATTAGAGAAGTATTGTTAATGTATAGCGAGATGGGTCGCGAATTTGATAACGTTATGTTACTACAACCAACATCACCATTGAGAGTTAAAGAAGATATAAAAAATGCATTTGAACTTTTTATTGATAAGAAAGCAAACAGTATAGTTGGTGTTTGTGAAGTAGAACATTCTCCATTATGGTGCAATATACTTCCTGATGATAAGTGTTTAAGTAATTTTATTACAGATGAAGTTAAAAAATATAAAGGAAGACAAGAGATATCTCAATATTATAGAGTTAATGGAGCAATTTATTTGACAAAGATTTCGTATAAAGATATGAAGTTTGATTTATATGATGATAAATCATATGCATATTGTATGCCACAGACTAGGTCTGTTGATATAGATACCGAATTAGATTTTATTTTAGCAAGTAGTATTATGGATTATTATAACATTAAAAGAGTATAGTTTTTTTAAGGAGAGCATTATATGAAATATTGTACCAAATGTACCATGCCGGATACTCGTCCTGGAATTACTTTTGATGAAAATGGAGTATGCTGTGCATGTAACCATTATGAAAGTCGAAAGAATATTAATTGGGAAGAACGCTGGAAAGAATTTGAAGTGTTATGTGATAAATATAGAGGATGTAACGGACCGGGGAATTACGATTGTGCTATAGCAGTTTCGGGTGGTAAGGATAGTCACTACCAAGTTTATATAATGAAAGAAGTAATGAAAATGAATCCAATACTTTTTTCGGTAGAAGATAATTTTCCAATGACAGAAGCCGGTAAATGGAATATTAAAAATATTAGTGAAGAATTCGGTTGTCCTATAATTAGTTATAAACCGAACATAAAAGCACAGAAGATTGCAATGCGTGCAATGTTTGAAAAATATGGTAAGCCTACGTGGTATTTAGATAGATATATTTATACATATCCATTGCATATGGCATTAAAATTTAATACCATGTTGCTTGTTTATGGTGAGAATGTAGCCTTTGAATATGGTGGAACAAATGATGAAGAAACATATTCGGCACGTATTCAAATTGAGAATGGTGTTGCTTCTGGGTTGAGTAAGGAAGAATTAATAAGTTTTGGTTTATCTGAAAATGATTTAATTATGCTTGACGCACCAAAAGAAGAAGATTTACAAAGATTAGATCCAATGTATTTAAGTTATTTTTTACCATGGAATAGTGTGAAGAACTATGAATTTGCAAAATCAAGAGGATTTAGGGACTTAACACATGAATGGGATAGAACACACCATGCTGAGAATTATGATCAAGTGGATTCGAGAGCATATTTAGTACATCCTTGGCTTAAGTACCCTAAATTCGGACATGCAAGTGCAACTGATTATACGGCTAGGTTTATTCGTTATGGTCTAATGACACGTGAAGAAGCAATTAAAATTGTAAAAGAAAGAGACCATCGACTGGATCCAAAATGCATAGAGGATTTTTGCGAATTTTGCGGATATACCCAAAAAGAATTCTATTCAATAGTTGATAAATTATATAATACTGAATTGTTTGTAAAGGATGATTTGGGTAGATGGAGATTAAAAGAAGCAATTTATGACTAATTGACTTATAAATATAAAAAACTACCACCTCCTCCTATACTCCCCCGGAGCCAGTCCTTCCACCTTCTTAAAAGCCCGTGCGAAGTAATTGGCATCCGGAATACCGCACTCTATCGCAATTTCTTCTATAGCCTTGTCAGTGAAACGTAAAAGCTGCTTTGCAAGAGTAATGCGTTGTTGCATAATATATTGATTTACGGACATGCCGAATTGTTCTTTGAAGATTCTGGTTAAGTAGTATTTATCGATATAGAAGAGGGCGGATAAATTATCAAGTGTTATTTTTTCAGTAAAGTGAATATCAAGGTATTCTTTTAAATCCTGCAGGTTTCTTTTGCCTGTAGGATTTATTTGTGTTTGTATGGCAGGCGCCCAGCTTTCTTCCATCAATAATGTCAGGATAGCAGTGATTAGTTGGAAGATCTTCATGTCTTTTATATAATCTGATGAAGCGGCAATTGAGTACAATTGACTAAGTAAGTCATTATATTCAGTAAGATGTTTTGTGTGAAATGCAGCAGAACCACCTCGTTCTACATATTTTTGATAAATAGCAGACATATTAGGACCATAGAAATGTGCCCATTTTAAGGTCCAAAGTTGATCCTCGGTATGATGCGAATAATTTTTATGACAATCAATAAAGACACAGTCGCCTTTATGTAATTCATAAGTATTTCCGTCATAATTCAAGATACCGGAGCCGTCCAAAACAATAAAGAGGAGATAAGAAGACAAACCATTTCTCGAGCTTGTATGTGGGTTTTGTGCTACCAACTCACCGATTTCCTGTAAATGTATTAAATTAGCCTTTGCAAACTCTGAAGGAGTATAAAGAATTCGATTGTTATTTGTTAAGCTATCATGAAATAATGATTTGTTCATATTATCTTTGTCTCCATAAAACTGAACTCAATACGTCAAAGCAGGTAAAACAAAATCAGTTTAGAAATATACTAAATATAACTAAAACCTAATACATTACTCACTATATCACAAAAGACAATATAATGCTAGTATATAACGAAATTATCTCTTTAATTAGCAGATATCTTATATTAAAATGTGCTAGAATGGAAATAAGAACTTAAAACAATAAATTATTAAAGCATATTTTAGAAAAGGAGATTGGAAATGAAAAAAGCATTAATTACCGGTATTACCGGCCAGGATGGTTCCTATTTGGCAGAATTTTTGTTGGAAAAAGGATATGAGGTACATGGTATTGTAAGACGTTCTTCCTTGTCAAATACAGCCAAAATCGATCATTTGATTGAAAAGAAGGCAATTACTTTACATGAAGGCGATTTGACAGATTCATCATCTTTAATACGTATTATAAATATTGTTCAGCCGGACGAAATTTACAATCTGGCAGCCCAGTCCCATGTACAGGTATCCTTTGATGTGCCTGAATATTCCGGTGATGTAGATGCTTTAGGTGTTCTTAGAGTATTGGAAGCGGTACGTATTCTGGGATTAGAAAAGAAAACACGTATATATCAGGCCTCCACTTCAGAATTGTATGGTAAGGTGGAAGAGGTTCCGCAGAGAGAAACCACTCCGTTCCATCCCTACAGTCCGTATGCAGTGGCAAAGCAGTACGGTTTCTGGATAACCAAGGAATATCGTGAAGCTTATGGAATGTTTGCAGTTAATGGTATTTTGTTCAACCATGAGTCTGAGAGACGTGGTGAAAATTTTGTAACCCGTAAGATTACTTTGGCTGCCGGACGTATTGCAGAAGGCTTACAGGACCATTTGGAACTTGGAAATATGGATTCCTTACGTGACTGGGGTTATGCCAAGGATTATGTAGAGTGTATGTGGATGATCCTACAGCATGATACACCGGAGGATTTTGTAATCGCTACCGGTGAGCAGCATACGGTTCGTGATTTTACGGAAAGAGCCTTTAAGGCCAATGGTATTACTTTACGTTGGGAAGGCACCGGTATTGATGAAAAGGGTTATGATATAGAGACCGGTAAGATGCTTGTTTGTGTGAATCCTGCATGGTTCAGACCTACAGATGTAGATAATCTTTGGGGGGATCCTACGAAAGCAAAAACAGTGCTTGGCTGGAATCCGCAGAAGACCAGTTATGAAGAGTTGGTTAATATTATGGCTACTCACGACCGTGCTCTTGCAAAGCGTGAAAAGACTTTGAAGGAAGCTAATGCTTAAAAGGAGACGAAAATTATGATGGAAAAAGAAGCAAAAATATATGTTGCAGGACATCGTGGGATGGTTGGCTCTGCAATTGTAAGAGAACTTAAGAGACAGGGATATACAAATATTATTACCCGTACTCATGCAGAATTGGATTTATGCCGTCAGGAAGCAGTTGAAGAGTTTTTCGAGAAAGAAAAACCGGAATATGTTTTCTTGGCAGCTGCAAAGGTGGGAGGTATCGTAGCGAATTCTGAAGCATTGGCTGATTTTATGTATGAGAATATGATTCTTGAGATGAACGTGATTCATTCGGCTTGGAAAAATGGTTGTAAAAAGCTTGAGTTTTTAGGGTCATCTTGTATCTATCCCCGTATGGCTCCTCAGCCCATGAAGGAGGATTGCCTTCTGACTTCTGAGTTGGAAAAGACGAACGAAGCATATGCATTGGCAAAGATTTCCGGCTTGAAATATTGTGAGTTTTTGAATCGTCAGTATGGTACAGATTTTATTTCGGTAATGCCCACTAATCTGTACGGGCCTAACGATAATTATCATCCTACACATAGTCATGTACTTCCTGCATTGATTCGTCGCTTCCATGAAGCTAAGGAACAGGGATTACCCACAGTAACCTGTTGGGGCGACGGTAGTCCGTTAAGAGAATTTTTGTATGTAGATGATTTGGCCAATCTTTGTGTGTTCTTAATGAACAATTACAGCGGTGACGAAACTGTAAATGCAGGAACCGGCAAAGAACTTACCATAAAAGAGCTGACCGAATTGGTGGCAAAGGTAGTAGGGTATGAAGGTGAAATTCTTTGGGATACCTCCAAGCCTAACGGAACTCCCCGAAAGCTGTTGGATGTTTCCAAGAGTGCAGCACTTGGCTGGACCTATAAAACAGAGCTGGAAGAGGGTATTCGTTTATCCTACGAGGACTTTTTAAATAACCCTATGAGAGCTGAACGATAGTGTTCGACAAAAAGTGTCATATTACCAAAATATACAACAAAAATAGAGAAAAGTTTTTATTGATATTGAGACTCCTTTGTGATAAAATTTCAAACGTAAAATCAATCCGATTTGAAAGGAAGGGTAAAAGATGAAATTTATACTGACAAAGGATTATGATGACATGAGTAGAAAGGCAGCCAATGTGATTGGTGCGCAGATGATTCTTAAGAACAATTCCGTACTTGGTCTGGCTACCGGCTCTACCCCTATCGGTACCTACAAATGTCTGGCAGAACGCAACGCAGCCGGAGATTTGGATTTCTCACAGATTACCAGTGTGAATCTGGACGAATACAGAGGATTACCTCATGAAAACGACCAGAGCTATTATTATTTCATGCATGATAATTTGTTCAGTAAGGTAAATATTGATTGCAACAATACTTATGTACCCGATGGTACAATTGCAGATGCCGAGGAAGCTTGTAGTAAATACGAAGAAATCATTGCAGCTACAGGCGGTGTTGACTTGCAGCTTTTAGGCTTAGGGCACAACGGACATATTGGTTTCAATGAGCCTGCAGATGTATTTCCTAAGCTCACCCATTGTGTTGATTTGACAGAGTCAACCATTCAGGCAAATGCAAGATTCTTTGCTTCTAAAGAAGAAGTGCCTACACAGGCTTATACCATGGGTATCCAGACTATTATGAATGCAAAGAAGATTCTGGTAGTGGTAAGTGGTTCTGATAAAGCAGCTATTGTGAAGAAGGCATTTTTTGGTGACATTACCCCTCAGGTACCTGCATCTATTTTACAATTACATCCTGATGTAACCATTGTAGGTGATGCAGAAGCTTTTGCAGAAATTAAAGATATGATTTAAACAATTTAGGAAAGTCCTGCCGGATATGTTTCGGTGGGACTTTTTTTGCATATATTAGATTATTCATATAATTAAATTCCCTATATTAATACATAACAAAAAATGGGGTATTTCTATGGATAGAGTAAGGAAACGCATACAATTAGACGTATTGAAAGCACAACAATGGCAAAAATACGGAGTTACTGTTGCAATATTAGATACAGGTATTGCTTCTCATCCTGATTTGTTGGGAAAATGCCTTATATTTAAAGATTTTGTAAATCATAAAGAAAAACCGTATGATGATAATGGTCATGGTACCCATGTTTGTGGTATACTATGTGGAAGTGGGGAAGCTTCGTGTGGTAAATATAGAGGAATAGCACCATCCTGTCGTCTGGTAGTTTGTAAGGTTTTGGATAAAAATGGAGAAGGTGCTGCGGATACGATGCTGGAAGCCCTTGAATGGATATGGAAGCAACATAAAAAGTATGATATTCGTATTATCAATATTTCAGTAGGAATCGGTAAAATGCATGATAAACGTAAATATAACAATATGGCAGAGTATTTGGAGAAACTTTGGAATGCAGGTGTGGTGATTATTTGTGCTGCCGGAAATAAAGGACCACGACCGGGTTCCATATCCAATATTGGAGGTATGAATAAAGTAATAACGATAGGGTGTTATGATGATTTAGAGACTGTGTATAGTGGAGAAAATTGTAGCATATATTCAGGGAGGGGCAGTAAAGCTTCTGGATATAGAAAACCTGATTTGGTTGCACCCGGTACAGGTATTGTCTCCTGTAATAATCTATATTCAAAAGAGCTTTATATAGCCAAAAATGGTACTTCTATGGCAACACCTATAGTAAGTGGTTGTGCAGCGCTATTGTTACAAAAAGAACCATATTTAAATAATGATAAGGTAAAAGAAAGATTACAATTTTCTGCACAGGATTTGGGAAAACCATGGAACTGGCAGGGGTGGGGAATGGTAAATGTAAAAAATCTCTTGGAAATCCACTAAAACTATTGACATAAATGGTATAATTGTATACAATTATGCGAAAGTGATTGAAAGGAATGGTGTTTTACATGAGAGAGGATACATTTTTAAGGCGTCCGGTGACCATGAATGAAAGGAATAACTTATTACAGATAGAGGAGCATATGTATGTATTGGATGATGTGGAAAAGCCCAATGTTTTCCGTAATATGTTTCCATATTCGGAGGTGCCGAAGATTCCTTTTAACGATCGTATAGTACCTCATAATATGCCAAAGGATATCTGGATTACAGATACCACCTTCCGTGATGGCCAACAGTCCAGAGCACCATATTCTACTGAACAAATTGTAACAATTTTTGATTATTTACATCGTTTGGGTGGTCCCAATGGTATGGTTCGTGCCAGTGAGTTCTTTTTGTATAGTAAGAAAGATCGTGATGCAGTGTATAAATGTATGGAACGTGGTTATGCGTTCCCTGAAATTACAAGCTGGATTCGTGCAAGCAAAGAAGATTTCAAACTGGTAAAGGAAATTGGTATGAAGGAAACCGGTATTTTGGTAAGCTGTTCAGATTATCATATTTTCCTAAAACTGAAAATGACCAGAAAACAGGCGCTCGAACACTATATTAGTGTAATTAAAGAATGTTTGGATGAGGGAATCAGCCCCAGATGTCATCTTGAGGATATTACTAGAGCAGATATTTATGGATTTGTTGTACCTTTCTGTCATGAGCTTATGGATTTGATGGAAGAGTATAAGATTCCTATTAAAATACGAGCATGTGATACCATGGGATATGGTGTTAACTTCCCCGGTGCAGTTATACCAAGAAGTGTACAGGGAATAATTTATGCCCTTAATGTACATGCCGGTGTGCCCAGCGAATTAATTGAGTGGCATGGTCACAATGATTTTTATAAGGCAGTTGCAAACTCTACCACTGCATGGTTATATGGTTGTAGCGGTATCAACACCTCACTTTTTGGCATTGGAGAAAGAACCGGTAATACACCTCTGGAAGCTATGGTATTTGAGTATGCTCAGTTGCGTGGTCATCTGAATGGGATGGATACTACAGTGATAACTGAATTGGCAGAATATTATGAGAAGGAAATCGGATATCACATTCCCAGCCGTACTCCTTTTGTAGGTAAGAATTTCAACGTGACCCGTGCAGGTATTCATGCAGATGGATTACTTAAAAATGAAGAAATATATAATATTTTTGATACAGAAAAATTCTTGAACAGACCCGTGCTTTGTGCAGTTTCCAATACTTCCGGACTGGCCGGTATCGCACATTGGATTAATACCTATTATAAGCTAAAAGGTGATATGCAGGTAGATAAGGGAAGTGAATTGGTACGTGGTGTCAAGGAATGGGTTGATGAAGAATATGCCAGTGGGCGTGTGACGGTACTTACTGATGAAGAAATCATTGCATGTATTAATAGAGTATGTTTGGAAAAGGACTTAACAATTGGCGAATAATACATAGTTGTGTCTGCTTTAGAAAGGTAACAGGAGAGTAATAAAGTGGGAAATTATGATGTGAAGCATGAGGTGACAGATAAGTTTTCTTTAAGAGGAAGAGTGTTTCACCATTTGCGGGAAGATATTTTAAGTGGAAAGTATAAAGAAGGGGATGAATTGAAGGAGGTTGCCATTGGTGAAGAGCTTGGGGTCAGTCGTACCCCGGTTCGTGAGGCTTTTAGGCAGCTTGAGTTGGAAGGTTTAATTCAGATAATTCCTAATAAAGGTGCTTATGTAACGGGTATTACGGAGAAAGATGTTAAGGATATCTATATGATTCGCTCCTTATTGGAAGGCTTGTGTGCCAGATGGGCTTGTGAACATATAACAGATGCGCAAATGGAAGAAATGGAAGAAAACATATATCTGTCAAAATTCCATGCTCAAAAGGGGCATTTAGAGCAATTAGCAGAGCTTGATAATCGTTTTCACGAAATCCTATATGAAGCATGCAACTCAAAGATGTTGGAACATCAACTCAGGGATTTTCATGAATATGTACTTCGTGTTCGTAAGAAAACTTTGGCTAATGTCAATCGAGGACCCAAATCAAACGAAGAGCATGAACTTCTTATGGAAGCGATTAAGGCTAAGGACGCTGATAAAGCAGAAAAATTAGCAAATATGCATATGATAAATGCATATGAAAATATGGTAAAAAATGGCTTACATGAAGCCTATCAGGATAACTAAGAAAAGGAGAAATACAATGGAAAAGATTAAAATGACTACCCCATTAGTAGAAATGGACGGAGATGAAATGACCAGAATTCTCTGGCAGATGATAAAGGATGAATTGCTATTACCTTATATTGATTTAAAGACAGAATATTATGATCTGGGATTAGAATACAGAAATGAGACGAATGACCAGGTGACTGTAGATTCAGCAAATGCTACTCTAAAGTATGGTGTGGCTGTAAAGTGTGCTACTATTACACCAAATGCAGCACGTATGACTGAGTACAACCTGAAGGAAATGTGGAAGAGTCCTAATGGTACCATCCGTGCCATTTTAGACGGTACAGTATTTCGTGCTCCTATTCTGGTAAATGGTATTGTTCCCTATGTTAAAAATTGGGTTAAACCTATTACGATTGCAAGACACGCATATGGTGATGTATATAAGAATACCGAAATAAAAGTACCTGGTGCAGGTAGAGCAGAGTTGGTTTATACAACCGAAGACGGTACAGAGGTAAGAGAATTAATACATAATTTCAAGGGTGCCGGTATTTTACAGGGTATCCATAATACAGAAGAATCTATCAGTAGCTTTGCAAGAGCATGTTTTGCTTATGCGGTAGATATTAAGCAGGATTTATGGTTCTCTACCAAGGATACTATTTCTAAGAAGTATGACCATACCTTCAAGGATATATTCCAGGAAATTTATGATAATGAATATAAGGCAAAATTTGATGAGCTTGGCATTGAATATTTCTATACTTTGATTGATGATGCAGTAGCACGAGTAATCCGTTCTGAGGGTGGATTTATCTGGGCTTGTAAGAATTATGATGGTGATGTAATGTCTGATATGGTAGCAACCGCATATGGTGACTTGTCCATGATGACCTCCGTATTGGTTTCTCCCAATGGGGTTTATGAGTATGAAGCGGCTCACGGAACCGTACAGCGTCACTATTATAAGCACTTAAAGGGCGAAGAAACCTCTACTAATTCAATTGCAACTATTTTTGCATGGACAGGTGCACTTCGCAAGCGTGGTGAATTGGATGGTATCTCTGAGCTTTGTGTTTTTGCTGATAAGCTGGAAAAGGCTTGTATTAAGACCATTGAAGATGGTAAGATGACTAAGAGCTTATCCATGATTTCTACTTGTGAAAATCCTGTGATTTTAAATAGTTTAGAATTCATTAAAGCAATTAAGGATACCTTGGATACATTGTTATAAATAAGCACTAAAGATAAGGATGATAAAGAATGGCAAAAGAATTGGTATGGAATATTATAGTTGATGATATGCCTTATGTCATAAAACTGGTTGGTAATAAAGTGATTGTAAACAATAGCGAACCCATAAAATACACTAAACTGAAAAAAGCAGTAGGAGAAGGTAAAGGTGCTAATTATGAATTGCCTGTTGGTTACAAAACAGCAATTTTACGAATCAGTAGTTATGCTGCACCGGTATTAACTCTTGATGGAAGGGATTGCAGTACCGGTGAGTTCTATGAAGCACCGAAAATGCCATGGTGGGTATGGATTCATGTGGTGATTCATGCCTTAGGATTTGTATTTCTTATTGGAGGTGCAATAGGAGGCGCTATACAAGGTGGTGTAATAATGATTATGATGAGTGTTTCAGCTCAAAAACAAAAAAGTACCATTTACAGAGTTGCTGTTTGTACAGGGATATTGTTTGTTTCATTGATTGCGCAATTTTTACTTGCCTATTTCATATTAACAACCTTTGGAATATAGGTTATACGGAGAATTAAATGAATATATTTAGTGAATTTTTTTATGCTATAATTGGAGTTAAAAAATATCCCCGATTCCTTCAAAATAAGGGAGGCAAAGTATTTTTTTATATAATGTTTGCTGTGCTGGTGTATACTGCACTTGCCAATGCAAAAGTTATTCCTGAAACGAAAATGTTTGTTGAAGAATTGAAAGGGTTTATAGAAGATAAATTGCCGTATTTTGAACTGAAAAACGGTGAGTTATATATTGAAGAAGGCATTTATTTAGATGATAATGAGTTTTTATTATCTGTAGACAGTGAATATGGTTCATATATTAATCAATATAATAAATCCGAGTGGATGCAGATGTTAGCAGAGTATGATAATGTAATAATGATGGATGCTTCTACAATTCTTATAAAAGATGATGGACAGATTGAAATTGGTGATCACATAGAGTTTCTGAGTATTACCAATGATATACTATATGAAATGGCAGACTATGCATATTGGATTATAGCAATCTATTTGATTCTTGCATATATATGTAACATCTTTTTGTTCCTGTTTGGAGTCCTTATTATAGCATTAATTGGTATGATAATTGATTCCTTTATCGGATGCGGATTAACCTTTGGTCAATTATTTAAGCTTTCTGTTTATTCAAAAACCTGCATGTTATTGGTTAAAGCATTGATAAAGCTTTTTAGTGTTCGTTTCTCCGGGCTATTTGTTATTGTAATTACTGTTTCCGGTCTGTATCTTGGTTGTGCTTTAAGCTATATGAAGAATAAAAAAGAACAAGATAAGCGATATAATGAACCTGTAGTTTTCTAGACATAAAAATTTTATAAAATAGAAATGATTGAAACAGACACGAATATTATAAATAGTGTCTGTTTTAAAATTTGTTACTTTTTTAACATTATACATTGACATGTTTTTAACAACTTATTATAATTAAATTATGAGGGACATGGAGGTGTAACATGGATCAAAAGGATATTTCACAAGCAGTCATCGGGCGTTTGCCCCGATATTTCCGTTATTTAGGAGAACTGAAGGATACCGGTATTGAGAGGATTTCTTCACAGGAACTAAGTGAGCGGATGAAGGTGACAGCATCCCAGATACGACAGGATTTTAACAATTTTGGAGGTTTCGGCCAACAGGGATATGGATATAATGTCGAATATTTATACAATGAAATAGGCAAAATACTGGGTTTGGATAAAACTCATAGATTTGTGATAATTGGAGCAGGTAATCTGGGACAAGCATTAGGCGGATATATTAATTTCGAAAGAAGAGGATTTATATTCAGTGGTATTTTTGATGTTAATAAAGATATAATTGGCAAGGATGTTCGAGGTATAAAGGTACGTTCGATGGATGAACTTGATGAGTTTATAAAAGCCAATGATATTGATATTGCTGTTTTGACTCTTCCTAAAACAGGTGCAGTGGAAGTGGCTGAGAGGCTTGCAAGCGATGGAATTAAGGCAATTTGGAATTTTGCTCATGTTGATTTACATCTTACAAATGATATACAGGTAGAAAATGTACATCTTTCTGACAGTTTGATGAAACTGTCCTACAATTTAAATCGTAATACATCTGAAAATGATGTTTTTTAGGAGTGAGTTAATGTCTGGAAAAGATGAATTATATGAAAAGGCGTTACAAGGAAAAAAAATACCCATTTTGACCCTTGATAATAAATGGTATAAGTTATTTCCCAACCTGAACGATTACCCCAAAATACTGAAGCTTGCCCGAAATTTAAATGATTTATTAAAACGACAGGGTAAACTCAATACAGAGACAAAGGATATTAAGAATATTAAAATGCATTTAATGCAGGAAATTGTTCCAATGGTCAATGAATTGGAACAGAATTCAGACAAAGCTCTTGAGAAGAAGATAGAAGATCATAAGCGACTTATTGAAGAAAGTAACGAACGTTTGGAAGCTTATCAGGATGAACTTATAGAACTTCCCGGTATGATTGAAAAAGCGAATCACGAGTTAATGCTGGCTACAATGGAGTTTTGTTATGAAAATATGTCTGAGAATACGGATGAGATTTTAAGGATTGCTGAATGGGTTGCCAATATACGTGAAGAGCTTAAAAATAATCTGGTAATAAAACAGGAAAAAGAGATTTATAATCGACAGATGTATTCATATATGCATGATATTTTTGGTGCTGATGTGATTGAAATGTTTGATATGAAATACAATCCTTTGGAACAAGCACCCAGGAAGACGGATGAAAATATGTGAAATAACAAAGGACTGTGAAAACGGTCCTTTTTCTTGATTTGGAGGTTCTATGGAATATATAGTCACCGGTGACGAGATGAAGGAATATGATAATAATACCACAATGCATCATGGTAAGACAGCTCTTGAACTTATGGAAAATGCAGCTAATGCATTAGTGGCTCAGATAATGCAGCGGTGTCCGGTAAATAGGGTATTGATTGTATGTGGAATAGGTAATAATGGTGGAGATGGTTTGGCTCTTGCCAGATTACTTCATGATGAAAATATTATTGTTGATATTTGTATTACCGGGGACATTTCTAAAAGCACAGAAAGTTTTAAAGTACAATTATCACGTATGGAAGGTTTGCAGGTGAGATTTATCACAAAAGAAGAACTTCTGGATAGTAGTTTAGATACCTATAGTGTTATAGTTGATGCAATATTTGGTGTTGGTTTATCAAGAGAAATTAACGGAGAGTACATTCATATTATCGAAAAATGTAATTCATTTCAGGGTTATAAGCTTTCTGTTGATATTCCAAGTGGAATTTGTGCAAATACCGGTAAAGTAATGGGGTGTGCATTTCGTGCTGATTGTACGATTACCTTTGCATTTGGTAAGTTGGGATTATACCTTTTCCCCGGGGCCGCTTATGCTGGTGAGATTATAGTAACCGATATAGGTATTACAGAACAGGCATTTGAAGGCAATCCCCCCCATATATTTAGTTATAGCAATAATCCCATAGAATATTTACCAATACGAATACCAGACGGAAATAAGGGAAGCTTTGGAAAGGTGCTTGTGATTGCAGGATTCGAAACTATGGCAGGAGCGGCTATCCTTTGTAGCAGGTCTGTTTTACAGATGGGTGCAGGTATGGTGAAGGTTATTTGTGCTCCTGAGAACAGAGGAATTTTACAGTCAGCTGTACCGGAAGTATTATATGGGGAGATAAGTGGATTAAAGGAAAGTGTTGAATGGGCTGATGTGGTTATAATTGGTCCCGGTCTTGGTAAAAGTGAAGAGGTTCATATTATTTTGGGTACTGTATTAAAAGAATGTGAATTACCTATGGTTATAGATGCAGATGCATTGAATATGATTAGTGATAACAAACCCCTTCAGGAATTGTTGAGAACTTATGGAGGAAGCAAGGTTTTAACACCCCATATAGGTGAATTGTCTCGCATGGCTCAAAAATCAATAAAAGATGTGAAAGAAAATCTGTTTAACGTTGCAAAGAATATTGCAAAGGAGTATCATTGTATTGTAGTAGGCAAAGATGCCAGAACCTTTGTTACGGAAGGTGACTCGCTGTCATATTTGAATATTACAGGTAATAATGGTATGGCTACTGCAGGTTCAGGTGATGTTTTGGCAGGTATGATAGGTGCATTAGTGGGGCAGGGGGTAAATGCTTTTAAAGCTGCATGCACCGGTGTATATTTACATGGTCTTGCAGGTGATTATGCACGTGATATATATACGGAGTATGGTGTTACGGCGTCCCGACTGATTGAAAATATTAGATTGTTTGATAGGATTTAGGAAGATAGGAAGGAGATATTACCATGGATGTTCGTGAATGGGAATATCAAAGAGGATATGTTGAAGTAAATCTGGATAATATTGTTGAAAATTTGCAAAATATGAAGCAAAATATAGCTTTCGATACGCAAATTATTGCAGTAATAAAAACGGATGGCTATGGTCATGGAGGAATCCCTATAGCACGCCATATTGAAAATCTGGATTTCCTTTTTGGTTTTGCTGTAGCTACTGCTGAAGAAGCTTTTGAGCTTCGGGAGGCAGGTATAACAAAACCAATTTTGGTGTTGAGCTATACCTTTCCTTATGCATATGACAGGCTGATTAAGGATAATATACGAATTACAGTATTTCGTAATGATACGTTACGGGAACTGAATATTGCTTCAGAAAGAGTAGGCAAACCGGCAATGGTACATATTAAGGTTGATACTGGTATGGGACGTATCGGTATCCAACCGGATGAACAGGGAGAAGCTTTTGTAAAGAATGCATTAGATACAAAGGGTATAAAGATAGAGGGCATTTATACCCATTTTGCATGTGCTGACGAAAAAGACTTAACTTCTGCCAAAGAACAAATTCGTAAGTTTTGCAATTTTACAAAAAGAGTGGAAGAAAAACTAAAATATAAAATACCTATTCATCATAGTTCTAATAGTGCCGGTATACTGTCATTACCTGAAGCGAATATGAACATGGTCAGAGCAGGCATTACAATGTATGGTTTGTTACCTTCTCAAGAAATGGCTGAAACAAAGGTCAGATTAATGCCGGCTTTATCACTACACAGTCATATTGTATATGTAAAAGAGTTGCAAAAAGGTCAGACGGTTAGTTACGGAAGTAAATTCGTGGCAAAAAAAATCACTAAAGTTGCAACTGTTCCGTTAGGATACGGAGATGGTTATCCAAGGAGCCTATCATCCAGAGGGTATGTCTTAATAAGAGGGCAAAAAGCTTCTATATTAGGCAGAATCTGCATGGACCAGTTTATGGTGGATGTAACTGAAATAAATGATGTAAAAGAGGGCGATTTGGTTACCTTAATAGGTGAAAATGGCAAGGAAACTATTACTGCTAATGAATTGGGAGAATTATCCGGCAGATTTAATTATGAATTAGTATGTGATTTGAATCAGCGTTTACCAAGAGTTTATATAAAAGATAATAAAGTTCTTTGTGAAAAATAAAATCTTTTGTATTTTAAAGTATACCTTCTGAAAAAGTGGAAATAATACCCATAAAAGATTGATTTTCAGAAGGAGTTATTATGAAACGTGGAGATGTGTTTTATGCCGATTTAAGACCGGTTATCGGATCGGAACAAGGTGGGATTCGACCGGTTTTGATAATACAGAATGATATAGGAAACAAACATAGTCCTACTGTCATCTGTGCAGCCATTACCTCTAAGATGAATAAAGCGAAGCTACCTACACATATTGAACTGAGTTGCAGAGATTATGATATGGATAAGGATTCCGTAATTTTGCTGGAGCAATTAAGAACGATTGATAAGAAACGTTTAAAAGATAAGATTTGCCATTTAGATGGGGAAATTATGAAAAAAGTCAATAAAGCGTTATTAATTAGCCTGGAACTGAATACATAGTTTTTGGTTTCTTGACTAATTTCACGAAAAATGCTATTATTTTTCGGATAGAAATCTTTTTATAAAGGAGTGATAGAATGGACGATGGTCCTACTGCCAGTATTATTTTAGTTATAATGGTGCTGATTAATATGATTTATAATGGTTTCAGCGCTGCAATGAGTCAGTTGAATATTAAAGAAATTGAAGAAAAAGCATTGAAAAAAAAGGATAGAAAATCCGCCAGATTGCTAAAACTGATTCATACGCCACAGAATTTTATAGACAGTATACAACTGGTTATAACATTGTTGAATATGCTTATTGGTTGGATTTATATGGAACATTTTGTGAATTTAACCAAGCGTTTATTACAATTTCTGTTAGAGAAGACATTACAGTTTCAGATGGGAGTTGAAATATTAGCATTCATAGCAACATTTCTGACACTGGTAATTGTTCTTTACATATTTTTATTGGTTGGCGTGTCGTTGCCTAAGAAAATAGCTTTGGGAAAACCTAAGGGATGGTCATATTTTTTTGTAGATGTCATTTATGTATGTAATCAATTATTACTTCCCTTTACTTCCCTGATTTCTTTAACAACCCATGGTATTGTTAAAGTGTTGGGACTTAATCCGAATAATGATGAAGGCGATGTGACTGAAGAAGAAATCATTCATATGGTAAATGAAGGTCACGAACAGGGGCTTATCGAAGCCGGTGAGGCTGAAATGATATCGAATATATTTGAATATCACGATAAGGAAGCACAGGATATTATGACTCATCGAAATCATATTATTGCTTTAGAAAGTACCATGCCATTTTCAGAAGCAGTAGATTTTGTGTTGGATGGTAAACATAGCAGATATTTGGTTTTTGAAGAGAATATTGATCATATTTTAGGTGTATTACATTTGAAAGATGTACTTCGCTATCAAAGAGATAAAAAAGTTAAAGATATTCCTGTTGGAAATATTAAAGAGCTGTTAAGAGAGCCGGAATTCATACCTCTCACCAAAAATGTTCATGATTTATTTCAGGAAATGCAGTCTAGAAAACTACAAATGGTCATTGTCATAGATGAATACGGACAGACAGCAGGTCTGGTTGCCATGGAAGATATATTGGAAGAAATTGTTGGAAACATCATGGATGAGTACGATGTAGAAGAAGAATACATTGAAGAGAAGGGTGAGGATGAGTATATCATTGAAGGAAAGACACCTCTTGAGGAATTAGAAGATAAATTCAATATCTCCTTTAATGAAGAGGAATTTGAAACCTTGAATGGTCTGCTAATATCAAAGATGGACAAAATTCCCGATGAAGATGAACAGTTTGAAGTTATGATTGACGGATACTTATTCAAAATTTTATCCGTTCATAATAATATGATACAAAGTGTATTGGTTACTAAAAAAAGAATTGAAAATGAAGGAGTTTAATTATGTCAGGACATTCAAAATTTGCGAATATTAAGCATAAGAAGGAGAAAAATGATGCAGCAAAGGGTAAGATATTTACCATTATTGGCCGTGAGATTGCTGTGGCTGTAAAAGAAGGTGGTCCCGATCCGTCCAATAACTTTAAGTTAGCCGCAGTTATTGCTAAAGCTAAATCTAATAACATGCCTAATGATACTATTGAAAGAGGTATTAAGAAGGCTGCCGGTGATGTTGGTAATGTTAATTATGAATATGTAACCTATGAAGGTTATGGCCCTAATGGTATTGCAATTATTGTAGATGCATTAACTGATAACAAGAATCGGACAGCCTCTAATGTTCGCAGTGCTTTTACAAAGGGTAATGGTAGTATTGGTACTATGGGCTGCGTATCTTTTATGTTTGATAAAAAGGGGCAGATTATCATTGATAAAGAAGAATGTGACATGGATGCTGATGAGTTAATGATGATTGCTCTGGATGCAGGTGCTGATGATTTTGCAGAAGAAGAGGATAGTTTTGAAGTTTTAACCGATCCTGATGCTTTTGATGAAGTTCGCAAAACATTGGAGGATAAGGGGATTCCTATGATGAGTGCTGAGGTTACTATGATTCCTCAGAATTATGTTGAATTAACAGATGAAACTGCCATAAAAAATCTTCAGAAAACCTTAGATTTATTGGAAGATGATGACGATGTGCAGGCAGTTTATCATAACTGGGATGAGTAATTGCTTTTGATATAAGGGATTATTGTCTTTTGTAGAAAGGGAAATAAAACATGGACAAGTTGGCGATTGTGGTACCCTGCTATAATGAAGAAGAAGTGTTGGAAACTGCTTCTGAAGCTTTGCGTGGAGTTCTGGATGATTTGATACGCAAGGAAAAGATTGCTGAAGACAGTTTTATTCTTTTTGTCAATGATGGAAGTAAAGATAAAACATGGGAGTTGATTGAAAAAGAACACGCCACATTTCCTACTAAGGTTTGCGGAGTTAAGCTGGCAGGTAATGTGGGACATCAATCAGCTTTGACGGCAGGACTTCTTACAGCCATGGAAATGAGTGATGTAACTGTTTCCATCGATGCAGACTTACAGGATGATATATTGGTTATCGAAGAGATGATTGATAAATTTCATGCAGGAAACGATATTATATATGGTGTACGTAAGGAACGTAAAACAGATACTTTCTTTAAACGTGTAACAGCTCAAGGGTTCTATAAGCTAATGGCAGTTATGGGTGTAAAGACTGTATATAATCATGCGGATTTTCGATTAATGTCTAAAAGAGCTATAGAGCATTTTTCTCAATTTAAAGAGACAAATATGTACCTTCGAGGAATGATGCCATTAATCGGATATAATACAGACAGTGTGTATTATGATCGTAAGGAGCGAGTTGCTGGTGAAAGTAAATATCCTTTAAAGAAAATGCTGGCGTTGGCATTTAATGGTATTTCAAGCTTTAGTATTAAACCAATCAGCATGATTATGGGACTGGGCATGATTATTATATTATGTTCTATTTTAGCAGCCATATATGCATTGGTATCGTATTTTACAGGAAATGTAGAGCCAGGCTGGACTTCATTAATTTTATCTATATGGTTCCTGGGTGGCTTGCAATTAATGGCAATTGGTATGGTTGGTTTATATATTGGAAAAATTTACATGGAAGTGAAACACAGACCGAGATATAATATTGAAAAAGTACTAAAGTAATATAGAGGATAGAAAATATATGAACCTAAAAAAGAATAAGGTTAGTTATTTTGCATGGTTGATATTAATATTTTTTACCGGAGCTACCTGTGCATTTCTTGGCTTGATATTAGCACAAAGCTGTAATATAAACAGCATATTGGTGGCAGGTGGAATTGTAACAATGTTCTTTGTGGTTGTTTTTGGATTATATTTATTAATTGGTTATTTTTTAGAACATCATGAAGATAAAATTGATTTTCTGCAGGTATTGGAACTTTCGGGGAAGCTGGAATGGATATTTATAATATCAACTCTGGCACTTGGTATATTGGTAAGAATGCTTATGTTAGAGCATGCCGGTGAAGAAGCAGCGTATTTTGAAGTATGTAAGATAACGGAAGCTGGCGGAATAGCAATTAAACCTGTGCAGGGTAGTGTGTATATATATTGTTTATTATTACATGCTCTGTTTTATATTATCGGCAATAATTGGATAGTAGGGATTTGGTTACAGATTTTTTTGCAAATTATCGGAGCATTTGTGATTTGTCAAGGACTTAAAAAGCTTCTTGATAAAATACCTTCATATTTAGTATTTTGTATTATTTTATTTTCACCCGGAAGTATTAAAAGTGGTATTACTTATAGTCCTCAAATGTTATATTTTTGTGTATTTTCGATTGTTTTTTATTTTGTGGCAGACTATATAAAAAGGAGTTTGTGTACAGAAGAAAATAAGAAAATCATGTGGGGTTATACAGTTTTAAATGGTGTACTAATTGGCTTGTGTGTTTATATGGATATATCAGGAGTGTTGTTTTTGTTTCTGTGGGGAATCGTACCCATGATAAAAAGAACGGAATATACAACTATATGGATTAAGCGTATGTTAGTAGGAATAGTAGTAACAATATTGTTTCTTGCGCTTATTCTTGGTGTAGATGCACTATTAAGTAATAGCTCTATAGCAAATATACTGGGAGCCTGGTCCATTTTATATGGTGCTATAGGTTTTGGATTTGATTTATTAGTGAATAGATTAAGCGCAGATTTTATTGTTGTAATAATACTTGCCTGTATAGGATGTTTTAGCTTTTGGCGCAGGGTGAATACGGAGCGTTTTACCCCTTTTATTTTTATGACTATGGGAATGTGTGTCTTTGTATTTTGCGGAATTACTACTGAAAATATGAGTGGAACCTATTTGCTATATATATTATTTACAATACTTGCTGCAGTCAGTGTGACAGAATTATTCTGCATGGATGACAAGATAAAAGTACGTGTTGAAAAGAGTGAGGAGAAGGAAGAAGTGGAATTTGATGAGATTAAGCAAATAGAATTTATTGAAAATCCATTACCGGTTCCCAAAAAGCATGTACGCAAAACAATGGATTATGCTTTTGTACCGGATGAATCACAAATGAAGTATGATATATATGTTTCTGATAATGATGATTATGACTTGAAGGTATGATGATTTTTGAATAAATTTTTATATTTTGCAAAAGCTAAAAGAGAACCTGTAAGGGTTCTCTTTTATTATATCAAAAAATGAAAGGAATTTGTTTATGAGTAAAGATAATCACGAAAATAAAATAGAGTTGGAAAAGCATCAGGATGAAAGAGTAGAGAAATCAGGACAATTAACTTTAAATAATAAAAAATCAGATAAAAGTATCCATCTATTATCCATAATAGGTGAAATAGAAGGACATGAAAATTTATCAGGTAATTCTAAAACTACAAAATATGAACATATATTACCGACTTTGGCAGCTATTGAAGATAGTGATGATATTGGAGGAGTATTGGTGATTTTGAATACAATGGGCGGTGATGTTGAAGCCGGACTTGCTATTGCTGAAATGCTTACATCCTTAAGCAAACCTACTGTTTCACTGGTATTGGGAGGGAGTCATTCTATAGGAGTACCAATAGCAGTCAGTACAGATTATTCATTTATAGTTCCTACAGGAACCATGGTGATTCATCCGGTACGTATGAATGGTATGGTAATCGGAGTGCAACAGACATTTGACTATTTTAAGCAGATTCAAAATCGTATTACCGGTTTTGTGTGTTCACATTGTAATATAGATATGGATGAATTGGAAGAGTTAATGATGGAAACGGGTATTCTGACCAAGGATGTTGGAACCATTTTAGTAGGAAGGGAAGCAGTTGACAGAGGAATAATTAATGAAGTAGGTGGGATTGATATGGCCATTAAAAAGCTTCGAAAATTGATGAAATAATGGATTTCCAAAAATAAAAGAAAGAAAAACAGGTTTAATGGTGACATTTTACAAAATAAATGCTATACTATTTTGGGTATTATTGTTTTGAGAAAGGGAGTATGATGAAATGGCAAATTCATCAGGCAAAAAAAAGTCGTCTAACACACAAAGAAACAAAAAGACGACAAACTCTAAAAATACAACACATAGAAAGCAGACTGCCATAGATTACAGAAAAGAAAGTGAAATGTTCCATGAGATAGGTCTGATTATTTTCTTTATCGCAATGGTAATTCTGTTTTTATGTAATTTTGGATTGATAGGACAAGTGGGGAATGCCATTCGTGATATTATGTTTGGTATTTTTGGATTAATAGCATATATTGTTCCTATATTTTTGTTTTTGGGTGTTAGCTTTTGGTATGCTAATTCAGGTAATCCACATGCGATCAGAAAACTTATTTCAGCTGTTTTTTTAATGTTAATGCTTGGAGTTCTTTGTGATATTTTTGCGAAGAATACTTCTAATCTTTCAGAATATCAGATAAAAGTATTATATGATTATTGCAAAACAAATCGTAATGGCGGCGGTGTTATAGCAGGTAGTATTCATTATGGTTTGAATAAATATCTGGGTTTTGTTGGAACTATTCTGATTGTAGCACTTTGTGCGGCTGTCAGCTTTATATTGATGACTGAAAAATCATTGATTAGTGGTGTAAAAAGCGGAAGTTCCCGCATGTTGGAAAAAGGACGTGAAGATTCACAGCGTCGTAGGGAATATGCACAGGAACGTCGTGCACACCAGGAAGAATTACGTATACAGCGTGAAGAAGAACGAGCAAAACGTGATGATGAACGACGTATTCGCATGGAGGAGAAAGAAAAACAGCGAAGGTTACAAGAAGAAGCCAAGGAAAATGAGAAGATTTTACGTATGGATAAAAAAGTATCCGGCGTCATAATGGATACAACCTTACCCAAAAAGGAAGATATGAATCTGAGGCGGGATGATATACATGAAATTATGTATAATGAGCCAAAGATGGAAGGCTTTGATTTTGATAAGATTAAGGTTCGTTCTGCACATCAGGTAACATTACAGGAAGCTGAACCGGAAGTACAATTTGAAGCTGTTGATATAGCAACAGACGCTACAGATGAGAATCCGAAACATTCAGAAATGAATGAAATTCGGATACATAATGAGCATACTGCAACAAAACCTGTTCAGGAACGCGTCAAACCGGTTGCAAAGCCTGCACCGACACCTGCTCCGGGAATGAATGCAAATGATTTGAAGATAGTAAAGGACATAGAAGCCGGAGAGAAAAAAATACCCAAAAAGTATATGTTTCCACCTTTGTCCAGATTGCAAAAGGGTAGCAGTTCATCAAGTGATAATACCAGAGAACTTAAAGAAACTGCTATGCGTTTACAGCAAACCCTAAACACATTTGGTGTGAAAGTAACTGTTACAGATATTAGTCAGGGTCCCAGTGTTACACGATATGAATTACAACCTGAACAGGGGGTTAAGGTTAGTAAGATTGTATCTTTGACGGATGACATTAAATTAAATCTGGCTGCAACTGATATTCGTATTGAAGCCCCCATTCCGGGCAAGGCAGCTATTGGTATTGAGGTACCTAATAAAGAAACTATGGGAGTAGCTTTACGTGACTTGCTGGAATCAAAGGAGTTTAGAGAGTTTCCTTCAAACATTGCCTTTGCAGTAGGTAAGGATATAGCAGGACAAATCATTGTTACAGATATTGCAAAAATGCCCCATATGTTAATTGCGGGTGCAACAGGATCGGGTAAATCCGTGTGTATTAATACATTAATTATGAGTATTCTTTACAAAGCTCATCCGGATGATGTAAAACTGATTATGGTTGACCCTAAAGTAGTTGAACTTAGTGTTTATAATGGTATTCCACATCTGTTGATTCCAGTTGTTACAGATCCTAAGAAAGCTTCTGCAGCACTACATTGGGCTGTAAACGAAATGAATGAACGTTATCGATTGTTTGCAGATTTAAATGTACGCGATATTAAGGGATATAATAAGATAGTGGAAAGTCAACGGGAAAGCGGTGATGAATCGGCTCCAGCCAAGTTACCACAGATAGTAATTATTGTAGATGAGTTGGCAGATTTAATGATGGTTGCTCCGGGAGAAGTGGAAGAATCTATTTGTCGTCTGGCACAGTTGGCAAGAGCATGCGGGATTCATTTGATTATTGCAACCCAGCGTCCCAGTGTGGATGTTATTACAGGATTGATTAAGGCAAATATGCCAAGCCGTATTGCATTCTCCGTATCCAGTGGTGTTGATTCACGTACCATTCTGGATATGAATGGTGCAGAAAAGCTTTTAGGTAAAGGTGATATGCTGTTTTATCCACAGGGATATTCAAAGCCTGCACGTGTGCAGGGGGCCTTTGTTTCAGATAAAGAAGTGTCTGAGGTGGTTGATTTCTTGAAGAATCAGGCTATAGGTAATACATATGCTGAGGATATTGAAGAAAAATTAAAGAGTATTTCTTCCGGAAGCGGTTCTGCCGGTGGTAGTATGGACGGTAGTAATGGTAGTGGAAACGGCTTGGATGAGTATTTCGTTGAAGCTGGTAAATTTATTATTGAAAAAGACAAAGCCTCCATTGGTATGCTACAGAGAATGTTCCGAATCGGTTTTAACAGGGCTGCACGCATTATGGATCAACTTTGTGAATACGGCGTGGTAGGTGAGGAAGAAGGGACAAAGCCAAGAAAAGTATTGATGAGCATGGAACAATTTGAACAATTAGTAGAAGAAGTAATTTAAATTTCGAAAGGAAATATTACATGAAAACAGATATTCAGATTGCACAGGAAGCAGTAATGGAGCCCATTGTTAATGTGGCAAAGACCTTGGGTATTACAGAGGATGAACTTGAATTATATGGTAAATATAAAGCAAAAATATCTAATGAATATTTGCAGAAAATTAAGTCTAATCCTGACGGAAAATTAATATTGGTAACGGCCATTAACCCTACTCCTGCCGGAGAAGGTAAAACTACAACCAGCGTAGGTTTAGGTCAGGCATTTGGTAAATTGGGTAAAAAGGCCATAATTGCGTTAAGAGAACCTTCATTAGGACCGTGTTTTGGTGTGAAGGGAGGAGCTGCAGGTGGTGGTTATGCTCAGGTAGTTCCTATGGAAGAGTTAAACCTTCATTTTACAGGGGATTTTCATGCCATTACCAGCGCAAATAATCTGCTGGCTGCTTTGTTGGATAATCACATCCAGCAGGGTAATGAATTAAATATTGATACCAGAAATGTGGTGTGGAAACGCTGTTTAGATATGAATGACAGAGTCTTACGTAATGTTGTAGTAGGTCTTGGAGCTAAAATGGATGGTGTTGTACGTGAAGACCATTTTGTAATAACGGTAGCTTCTGAAATTATGGCGATTCTTTGCCTTTCTTCTGATATGAAGGATTTGAAGGAAAGATTATCACGTATTGTTGTGGCTTATGATTATGCTGGTACACCGGTAACAGCAGGTCAGTTAAATGCTGTTGGTGCAATGGCTGCATTATTGAAGGATGCACTAAAGCCAAATCTGATTCAGACCCTTGAACATACA
Organism: Lachnospiraceae bacterium; assembly: GCA_017521605.1. Lineage (GTDB taxonomy): Bacteria > Bacillota > Clostridia > Lachnospirales > Lachnospiraceae > Acetatifactor. Next base: position 226,693 of record JAFXCD010000045.1, read on the forward strand.
CCGGCTTTGATACATGGTGGACCCTTTGCAAATATTGCACATGGATGCAACTCTGTCATTGCCACAAAAGCAGGACTTAAAATGGCTGATTATTGTATTACAGAAGCTGGATTCGGTGCAGATTTGGGTGCTGAGAAGTTCTTCGATATTAAGTGTCGTATGGCAGGTTTGAAACCGGATGCAGTTGTTTTGGTTGCAACCATCAGAGCATTGAAGTATAATGGCGGTGTTGTAAAGGCAGATTTGAATCAGGAGAATCTGGCTGCTTTAGAAAAGGGTATTGTAAATCTCGAGAAACATATTGAAAATTTACAAAAATATGATGTACCGATTGTTGTTACTTTAAATTCATTTGTAACAGATACATATAAAGAGATTGCATTAGTTAAGAGTTTCTGCGAAGATAGAAATTGTGAATTTGCACTTTCTGAAGTATGGGAAAAGGGTGGCGAAGGTGGTATAGCTTTAGCAGAAAAAGTGATTGAAACTTTAGAAAACAAGGAAAGTAAATTTAAACCAATTTATCAGGATGAGATAACTTTAAAAGAAAAGATAGAAGTGGTATCCAAAGAAATATACGGAGCAGATGGTGTTGTATTTGCTCCTGCTGCCGCAAAACAATTGGCCAGACTGGAAGAGTTGGGATATGGTAATCTGCCCGTATGTATGGCAAAGAATCAATACTCATTATCTGATGATCCTACCAGATTAGGAAGACCGGAAGGATTTGAAATGAATATACGTGAAGTGTATGTTTCAGCAGGTGCAGGTTTTGTAGTGGCATTGACAGGAGCAGTCACTACCATGCCGGGACTTTCAAAAACTCCTGCTGCATATGGTATAGATGTGAATGATGATGGTATGATTACCGGATTATTTTAAGAAAAGAGGTTAAAACAATGTATCAGCTTATTGATGGTAAGAAAATTAGTGCGGAAATTAAAGAAGAGGTTAAAGCAAAGGTTGCTGAATATAAGAAACAGGGTGTAGAGATTACTCTTGCTGTTATTCAGGTTGGTAACGACCCGGCTTCAAGTGTTTATGTAGGAAATAAGAAGAAGGCTTGTGAATTTGTAGGAATTCGTTCTCTTTCTTATGAACTTCCCGAGGAAACAACACAGGAAGAATTGTTGGATTTAGTAAAAGAATTGAATGAACGTGCGGATGTGAATGGTATTTTGGTACAATTACCTTTACCTAAACAAATTGATGAAGAAACCGTTTTGAATACCATTTCACCTTTAAAGGATGTGGATGGTTTTCACCCTATGAATGTGGGTGCACTATGTATTGGTAAAGCAGGCTTTGTTTCATGTACACCTGCCGGTATTATTGAACTTTTAAAACGTTCCGATGTTGATATCGCAGGTAAAGAATGTGTTGTTATAGGAAGAAGCAATATTGTTGGCAAACCTATGGCATTATTGTTATTAAGAGAAAACGGAACAGTTACCGTTACACATAGCAGAACGATTGATTTAAAAGAAGTAACATCCCGTGCAGATATTTTAGTAGTTGCAATTGGTAAACCTAAGATGATTACAGCAGAGTATGTAAAAAAAGGTGCGGTAGTTATTGATGTAGGTATACATCGCGATGCTAATAATAAGCTTTGTGGTGATGTGGATTTTGATAATGTGGCTGAAAAGTGTAACGCAATAACACCTGTACCAGGTGGTGTTGGACCTATGACAATTGCTATGTTAATGAAGAATTGTGTGGAAAGTGTTGCATTACAGAATATATGATTAAGGAGAATCACCCATGAAATGTAAAAAATGTGGTGCTGAAATCCCTGACGGAAATTTGTATTGCGAGAAATGTGGAGAAGAGATTACAATTGTTCCATTATTTGAACCGGAATTAGAAACACAGATTGTAGAAAGTCTACATAGAATTAGCGATGAAGTATCGGAACAAACTGCTAGTCTCCAATATGAAAACAGAAGAAAAAAATATCATTATCTAAGATTAGTTATTTTGATGGTACTAATAAGTTTAATTATCGGAGTTTTAGCACTGATTTATTTAATTAATTCATCTTTATATCAGTTGAACCGAGCAAACAGCTATATTATAGAAGGTGATTATGAAGAGGCAATAAATCATTTTGAACAGGCTTTGGCTAAAGAACCTGATAACTATATTGATATTTATATGTATATGATTGATTGCTATGAAAAGCTTGGATATGATGGTCAGTATGAGGAGTATCTCTTACGTGTTATATCAAGCCCTGATAAAACAGAAACCCAAGAATTTATAGCATATTCGAAATTGATTCAATTATATAGAGAAGGGAATAGCTTTCAAACAATAAATATCTTGTTAAAGAACTGTAATAGTGATAAGATAAAAGAGCAGTTTAAAAACTATTTGGTTACTGTACCTGTATTTCATTATGAAGAAGGTGTATATAATGAAATAATACCATTGAAAATTACATCAACGGAAGGGTATTCAATATATTACACATTAGATGGAAGCGAACCTACCAAAGAAAGTTTAAAATATACAGAACCTATATTTTTAGATAATGGTTTTTATGAATTTCGTGCCGTATGCATGAATGATTATGGTGTATATAGTGATATAATTACAAAAAAATACGAGATAATTTTTGCAGACAAGTAACTTTTATTTATTGTTTGCGCTAATATAAACTACAACGAAAGGTGTATGTAAAGATGTATAAGATTGTAAAAGCAAAAGAACTTACCACCAACATTTATTTAATGGAAGTGGAAGCAAAAAGAGTTGCACATGCTTGCGAACCCGGACAATTTGTCATTGTCAGAATGGATGAGGATGGAGAAAGAATTCCTTTGACTATTTGTGATTATGACCGCGAAAAGGGAACTGTAACTATCGTTTTCCAGGCAATTGGTGCAGGTACTTTAAAGATGACAAAATTGCAGGAGGGGGATGCTTTCCATGATTTTGTGGGACCTTTAGGTTGTCCTTCTGAATTTGTGCATGAAGATTTGGAGGAATTAAAGAAGAAAAATATTCTCTTTGTTGCGGGTGGTGTAGGTACCGCTCCTGTATATCCACAGGTTAAATGGCTTCATGAGCATGGTATTGCAGCAGACGTTATTGTTGGTAGCAAGACCAAGGATCTTTTAATTCTTGAAGAAGAAATGAAGGCAGTTGCAGGTAATCTTTATGTAACTACTGATGATGGTTCCTATGGTAGAAGCGGTATGGTTACCCAGACTATCAAGGACTTGGTTGCTGAAGGCAAGAAGTATGATGTTTGTGTAGCAATCGGACCTATGATTATGATGAAGTTTGTATGCTTGCTTACCAAGGAGTTGGAGATTCCTACAATCGTAAGCTTGAACCCTATTATGGTTGACGGTACCGGTATGTGCGGTGCTTGTCGTGTTACTGTAGGCGGACAGGTGAAGTTTGCTTGTGTAGATGGTCCTGAATTTGACGGACATTTGGTAGATTTCAATGAAGCAATGACTCGTCAGCAGATTTATAAGACAGCTGAAGGCAGAGCATTTTTAAAAGAGCAAGAAGGCGATACACATCATGGCGGATGTGGAAATTGCAACTAATAGGGAGGAAATTAAAATGGACGTATTAAAGAAAGTACCCGTTAGAGAGCAGGATCCACAGATTCGTGCTACTAACTTTGAAGAAGTTTGTTTGGGATATAACAAAGAAGAGGCTATGTCTGAAGCTAACAGATGTATCGGCTGCAAGAATGCACAGTGTGTAAAGGGTTGTCCTGTAGCTATTGATATTCCCGGCTTTATTGCTAAGGTAAAGGAAGGTAATATTGAGGATGCATATCAGATTATCAGCGAATCCAGTGCACTTCCTGCAGTTTGTGGACGTGTTTGTCCTCAGGAAAGCCAGTGTGAAGGCAAGTGTATCCGTGGTATTAAGGGTGAGCCTGTTTCTATCGGTAAGTTAGAGAGATTTGTAGCTGATTATGCTCGTGAAAATGGCATTAAGCCAGAAGGCGCTAAAGAAAAGAAGGGCAAAAGCATCGCAGTTATCGGTTCCGGTCCTGCAGGTTTAACCTGTGCAGGTGATTTGGCAAAGATGGGTTATGATGTAACCATTTTTGAAGCATTACATGAGCCCGGTGGAGTTTTGGTTTACGGTATTCCCGAGTTCCGTCTTCCCAAGAAGGCGGTAGTAGCTAAGGAAATTGAAAACGTAAAATCACTTGGTGTAAAGATTGAGACTAATGTAGTAGTTGGTAAGTCTGTAAAGATTGATGAATTAATTGAAGATGAAGGGTTTGATGCTGTATTTATCGGTTCCGGTGCAGGTCTTCCTAAGTTTATGGGTATCCCCGGTGAAAATGCTAATGGTGTATTCTCGGCAAATGAGTACTTAACCAGAAGCAACCTGATGAAAGCATTTGATGAAAATTCAACCACACCTATTATGCATGGTAAAAAAGTAGCTGTAGTTGGTGGTGGTAATGTGGCTATGGATGCTGCGAGAACTGCTTTAAGACTCGGTGCAGAGGTACATATTGTATACCGCCGTAGTGAAGAAGAGCTTCCTGCCCGTGTAGAAGAAGTGCATCATGCAAAAGAAGAAGGCATTATCTTTGATTTGTTAACCAACCCGATCGAAATCCTTAAGGATGATAAGGGCTGGGTAACCGGTATGAAGTGTGTGAAGATGGAACTTGGTGAGCCCGATGAGTCTGGCAGAAGAAGACCGGTTGTAAAGGCTGATTCTGAGTTTGTTATGGAGTTAGATACTGTAATTATGTCACTTGGTACGTCTCCCAATCCTTTGATTTCTTCTACTACAGAAGGTCTTGAAGTTAATAAGTGGAAATGTATCGTAGCAGATGATGAAAACGGCAGTACTTCTAAACAAGGAGTATATGCAGGTGGAGATGCTGTTACCGGTGCTGCAACCGTTATTTTAGCTATGGGTGCAGGTAAAGCGGCAGCAAAAGGTATTGATGAGTATTTAAGCAATAAATAAATGAAGAGTCCTCCCCTGAAACAATCAGGGAAGGACTTATTATAATTATTTGGGAGGTATTATTTTGGCTAATTATATGGATAGCGCAGAAAGAGCGGAAGAGAATCGTTCTTCAGCATGGGTATTATTATTGGTTGGAGGTATTGGTTTAATAATTATTATTCTTAATCTGTGTAATGTTATACAGTTACCCATTTATGGCTTTACCAAATATATGTTCAGCGGATTAATGGGTGCTTTATGTATTATATTTCTAATAGCAGGTTTTGTTTCTATTAAGAAATCTAAAACATATACTAATGCAGCGACTGTTGAAAAAGATAATAAAAGTAAAATTATAGAATGGTGTAAGGATAATGAAGTGGCTGCTAAAATCAATATGGCTATTGAAAATGAATTCCCCAATTTACCTGAAGAAGAGATATATTTTAAACGTTATGAAGGCCTTAAATTTTTTGTTTTTAAGAATTTTGACAGTATGAGTGTACCTTTTCTGGAGCATGTGATTGATGAAATTTATGATTCATTGTTTGAGGACTAATTGTGAAGATAACCATTTTATGTGTTGGTAAAATTAAAGAGTCTTTTTATCGTCAGGCTATAGATGAATATGCAAAAAGACTTAGTAAATATTGTAAACTTGAGATAATTGAAGTTGCAGATGAAAAGACACCCGATAAAGCTTCAGAAGCATTAGCAAATCAGATTAAAGAAAAAGAAGCAGAACGTATAATGGAGAAGTTAAAAGATGATTCATATGTGTTTACATTAGAAATCCTTGGTAAGCGCTTTACTTCCGAAAGCTTTGCAGAAAAAATTGAAAAGCTTGGAATTCAGGGGACAAGCCATTTGACCTTTATTATCGGAGGTTCCCTAGGGATCCATGAAAAGGTGTTAAAGTGTTCTGATCAATCCATTAGCTTTTCAGATATGACTTTTCCTCATCAGTTAATGCGAGTGATTTTAACAGAACAAGTATATAGAGCATTTCGAATTATCAATAAAGAGCCTTATCATAAATAAGGTTCTTTTTTTGTTGAATTTTGAAAAAATTTTAATTTTTTTGAAAATTTATCTGTAATTTTGATTTTATATGTGTTATAATTCTTATAACATAAAAGAAATACATCAATCATATATTAGGAGGATTTTCTATGAAAATATTTCTATTAATACTGGTGATTATTGAACTACTTGCCATTGCATATTTGATTTTTAAGCTAATTAAAAATGACCGTGCTTATTCTGAAATTTTGAAAAAGAGTAGTCAGATTGTACATGGTAAATTAAATGTTGACGATATTAAAACGAGTGAAGCCAAAAGCACCTCTAATGTAATTGCAAATTCAGTCAATTCCATTAAAAGTAATTTGATGACTTTTGTAGAAGCTACCAAAGGTAATGTTATCGTATTGTCAGATGCCATTGAAGTACTTTCAAAGAGTGCTGATGCTAACCAGATTGGAAATGAACAAATTGCAGAAGGTGTTACAATTGTAGCAGGTAAGACATCTGAACAGTTTGAATTGGTTAAAGATAATTTGGAATTAATCGAAAACAATAGTGTACAGATGATAAACGTAGAAAACTCGATGGAGTCTATACGAACACTTTTGGATACCACAGTAACTAATTGTCAAGAAGGTATTGCACAGTTAGAAGGGTACGAAAAAGACATGAATGCCATGTCTAAGGAACTGAATAGTATTGATCAGATTCTGACAAGATTTAATGCTGATATAAAGAAGATTGAAGAAGTTGGTGACTTTATTATCAATATTTCAGACCAGTTGAAGCTGTTGGCATTTAATGCTTCTATAGAAGCTGCACGAGCCGGTCAATCCGGTAGAGGTTTTGCAGTAGTTGCTGATGAAATGAACGATATGTCTACCAAGACAAAAGATGGTATGGATACCATTAATAAAATAGTTCATGAAATTATTATCAGTAGTGAGCAGGTTAATGAAAGTATTCGTGCATGTGAAGAAACCTATAGTAAGAGCATTGATACTTTTGAGCAGGTAAACAGCTCCTTCCGTTCGATTAATAAACAATCAAATGATATTCATAATATGATGGCAGATGTTTCAGAGAAGTTTGTAGTTATGGCAAATAACACTGAAGAAACCAAAAACAAAGCAACCATGCTGTTCGATACTTCACAGGCTATTAGTGAGAATACTTTAGAAATTGCTGCAGTTTCTGAAGAAGTTGCAGCAGAATCAAATGAAATTGCAGCACATACCGAAAAGCTTGGCAATATGTTAAAGGGTATTCAGGGATTGTTAAATCAATATAATACTGCGATTGTTCCATCTAAATCCAAGAAGAGCAGACAGGTTAAGATTATGCTTTTAAGTATGTATGATAACGAATTCTGGTATGGTGTTGGTCGTGGTGCAAACTATGCTGCAAAGGAATTGTCTGCTGTAGGTGGCTTGGCTGAATTTATACCGATTATGCCAACAGAAGAGTATGGATTGGAAGATCAAGTGGCAGATGCTATTAAGAGTGCTATGAGCCGCAACTTTGATGGTTTGATTTTTCCCGGTTGGATGAATACGCAGGATTATGCAATTCAAGCAATTGAAAAGGGTATGAAGGTTATGGCATTTAACTGTGATTGTAGTGAAGAAATTGCACGTGTTGCATGCTTACGTCCTGATCCTGCTGAACCCGGATTTATTTCAGCACAGACTATGGCTAAAGATTTGAATAAGACAGGTAATATTGCCATTCTTTATGGTAACCTGCATGTTGGTTCCAATGCAGAACGTTATGATAGCTTTAAGAAAGAAATTAAGAACTATAAAGACATTAAAATAGTAGATGAAGTGAATATTCAGGATAGCGACGAAGATGTTTACGGTCTTACTATGGAATGTTTACGTAATAATAAGGACTTGCAGGCAATGTTTATTACAAATGGTTTCCCTTGCTCTGCTGCAAGAGCTATTGAAGATAGCGGAAGAGCAGGAAAAGTACAATTGTATGTATTTGATACTGACCAGGAAATTGTTGCATATATCAAAAAAGGTATTATTGGTTGTGCTGTTGGGCAGGATGCATTTGGTCAGGGTCACGACCCGATTATTTGGTTATACAACCACATTGCAGCGGATGAACCATTCCCTGGCGAATTTATTAACTGTCGTGTATCAGTAGTGAGTAAGGCAAATGTAGATAGTCTGATTTTATAGTTAATATAATAGAAAGGCTGAAAGTTCGTCATGAGCTTTCAGTCTTTCTTTTAAGCCCGGATTTCAGGAGGAGAAAATCAATGACCTATATGAATAAGCTATTTCGATATAAATCCCCCTATGCACTGGAAGAAACAAATGAATTGTTTTTAAAATCCATGCAGGAAAACTGTAAATTTCAATACGAAAATTGTGAAGATTATAAGAGAATTTTAGATAGTAAAGGTTTTCGTCCTGAGGATTTAAAAGAATATGATGATTTAGCAAAGATTCCATTTATTCCAACGCTTTATTTTAAACAGCACACTATGTTTTCCATGCCACCACGGAAGTTACTTGTTAAGGCCACTTCCAGCGGTACCAGTGGCCGGAAATCACAGATGGGTTTTAATTTCGGAAGCTTATATAGAGCCTTGCGTATGGCGCTTACTGTTGGTAAGTATCATCAATTACTGTCATGGAAACCGTCACATTATTTAATATTTGGATATGAGCCTAACAAAAACAATAAAATCGTATTTTCCAAGACAGCTTATGCTTTTACTTATATGGCACCGGCTTTAAGCAGGTCCTATGCTCTGCGATATACTAAGGATGGATATAAGCTGGATTTAGACCATTTAAAAGAAAAGTTTGTACAATATAGTAAGTCAAAAGCACCTGTGAGAACCATCGGTTTTCCGGCATATACTTATTTTTTGTTGAAGCAAATGAAGGAAGAGGGAATCAAGATACAATTACCGAAAGGTTCTGTGATGACAATTGGTGGAGGTTGGAAGCAATTCTATGCAGAACAAATATCAAAAGAGGATTTTTATGCTCTTGTGGAGGAAGTGCTTGGAATCGATGACAAGCATATAGTTGAATTCTTTGGGGCAGTTGAACACATGGTTTTGTATACGGATTGTAGGAATCATCATTTTCACGTGCCCATATATGGAAGAGTAATAATTCGAGATGTGGATACCTTGGAACCTGTGGAAAATGGTCAGATAGGATTGGTAAATTTATTAACGCCCATTGTGGACAGTGTACCGTTATTAAGTGTTATGACAGATGACTTAGGTATACTACATAATGAAAAATGCCCCTGTGGTGTAGAGAGTCCCTGGCTGGAGATACTGGGAAGAGTAGGAATTAAGGATATTGTAACCTGCGCAGCCGGCGCAAGTGAACTACTTAAAGAGGATTAGTCGGAGGAAGAATTATGCTTCTTATTCATGGTGAAATCATTGAAACAAATTTTGAAAAAAAATATTTAAAATCTTTATATCAGGATTGTTTACATACCTTAAATCAGAACAATTCTCTTACAACTGAAAAAGTAATTAATGCCTGCGACGCCCTATATAAAAAGGTAATAAAGGGTGATTTTAATGATATTATAGAACCCTTATTAAAAATGTCTGATATCTCTAAGGAACATTTTGAGAATATGGCAAGGTTATTTACAAGAGAAGAATTGGAATATAAATGTCAAATAGAGCTTGGGATAAAATATCCTACTAAAAAATCATTAAAGGATGGGACCAGGAGAGAGTTATATCCTTTGGGTATTTTGTTTCACATTGCTGCCGGAAATGTGGATGGCTTACCTGCTTATAGTGTTATTGAGGGCTTGCTTACAGGGAATATCAATATTTTAAAATTACCTGCCGGGGATAACGGTCTTTCCATTAAGCTACTCTGGGAGCTGATTCAGTTGGAACCTGCATTAAAAAATTATATTTATGTGTTTGATGTACCATCTACGGACCTGGATACCTTAAAAGTATTTGCTGAAATAGCAGATGGCATAATAGTCTGGGGTGGTGATGAAGCAGTAAAAGCTGCTCGTAATATGGCAGATGTAACAACCAAAATTATTTCCTGGGGCCATAAGCTATCCTTTGCCTACGTGACGCCTGATGTTAAGGATGAGGATTTATATGAACTAGCTTTACATGTATGTGAAACCAATCAGGTATTTTGTTCCTCCTGCCAGGGTATTTTTGTAGATACGGAAGAGGAAGATATATTAGCATCCATAGGCGCACGTTTTTTTGAACAATTAAAGAAAGCCAATACATTTAAGGGAAAAACCGATATGGGAATGCGTGGACGAAATACCATACGTTTGTATAAGGATATGTTGGAGAAGGATAATCAGAATCAGATATTAAGCGGTGAGGGAGTCAGTGTAATTGTGAAATCTGACCGGGAATTGGAATTGTCTTATCTGTTCCGTAATGTGTGGGTAAAGGCTTTACCTAGAGCAGAGATTATTCAGAAGCTTAAGAAACATAAAAATCATCTGCAAACCTGTGGTCTATTTTGTAAGGAAAAGGATAGAGAGGAATTAGTTATGATTTTGGCAAAGGCTGGTGTTGTTAGAATAACCGGTGCCAATATGTCCAGAACCATTCCCGGAGAAGCACATGATGGCACTTATCCGTTGCAGGAGTATACCAGAATAGTAGAATATTAGCAAGAATTCAAGAATAATAAAACAACAATAAGGAATCACTGCATAACATAGTATAAATAGATTCACGGGGTTTAATATGCCGGAAGGTTTTGAAATATATGTAGTGAAACCGGGTGATACCGTAGACAGCATCGCAGAACGCTTTGGTGTAAATGTAAAAATAATCATCGAAGATAATCAAATCATTTTTCCTTACGCGCTTGCCATTGGGCAGGCGCTTTTTATTGATCTGGGGACAAGGTCCCCGTTCAGAAGCTTAAGAGTGTCAGGATATGCCTATCCTTTTATCAGTGAGTGGGTTTTAGAGCAGACTTTACCTTATTTATCAGAACTTCCTGTTTTTTCGTATGGATTTACGTCTATGGGTGAATTGGTTCCCCCTAAACTTCCGGATGATTGGATGATAAATATGGCAAAGGAATACGGTACCTTACCCATACTGACATTGACACCTTTTGATGAGAATGGTAACTTCAGTAATTTTCTTATAAGTCAGGTTGTAAATAATCAACAGTCTATCGATAACCTGATTAATAATTTGCTTACTACTATGTATCAAAAGGGTTATGAAGGAATTGATATTGATTTTGAGTATATTCTGGCAGAGGACCGAGATGTTTTTACGGAGTTTGTTAATCAAACTGCTAAAGTTATGCAGCAAAATGGTTTTCATACCTCTATTGCACTGGCTCCGAAAACCAGTTCTGACCAACGAGGATTATTATACGAAGGTAAGGATTATAGATCCTTAGGTGAAATTGTTGACCATGCTTTAATTATGACCTATGAATGGGGTTACACCTATGGTCCACCCATGGCTGTATCACCGATTAATCAGGTTAGACGTGTGATTGAATATGCCGTAACTGAAATCGAACCTGCAAAAATTGATTTAGGAATACCGAATTATGGATATGACTGGCCATTACCGTATGAACGGGGAGTCACAGCTGCCACAACCATAGGGAATGTTCAAGCGGTGCAGATAGCAATAGCACAAGGGGTGCCCATACAATTTGACGAAGTTGCTCAGAGTCCGTTTTTTGTTTATGAAGCAGATGGTGTAAATCATGAAGTCTGGTTTGAAGATGTAAGAAGTATTCAAAGGAAATTAGAGCTTATAAAAGAGTATGCACTTGGCGGTTGCGGATATTGGCAAATTATGAGATGGTGGAGAGCTAATTGGAAGCTGCTGGAAAAGATTTTTTATATTAAGAAATAAGGATAGATAGTTTTCTTTTAATTTATAGAATATGACGCTTATCGCAAAAATATGACCTTTTATCGCATGAATATAGGTTTTAGTTTTTGTTGTGTTATAATTGTACATACCAGAATGTGTTATGGAACTTGGACCTGGAAATCTTGTTTCAATGTCAAATTTACTTATTTAAGGGAAGGCTGGCAGTTGTGCGGAGACATATTTTAATGAAGAAGGTGCACCACAGTATGGACATACTTTTGAAGCAGTAGAATAATGGGCTGTACACTTTGTGCTGTTCGGGAAGGAGATACTAAAAATGAAAAGAAAACTGATAATGGCCATTATTATAATGGGAATATTATCATTAAGTTCTTGTGGAAAGCAGGAAACAAATAATGATAGCTCAGTATCTACAATAAGTCAGACAAGTCAAAATAATGAGACAGAAGACACTAAGGAAGAAAGTGAAAAAAAAGATAATATCAATGAAGAAAATAAGCAATCGGAGTATGCATACGATTTTGCCACAGATAGTAAAAACAAAAAAATTGCTGATATACGAAATATTGCAGGTACAGATATGTATGAAGTTAATTATAACATGAAGAAAGCATGCCATTATATCATGGATTCCAACGGAAATACAGTATTGTGTCCGGATGATGAGGTTGAAGATTCACTATATGTGCTTTCAAATGATAGAAGATACATATACGATCCGGGATTAAATATAGCGGTATGTGATGCAATTACACATCAAAATGTTACACCGGATGGTGTGGCTGATGGTGCATCAGGTAAATTACTATTTATCAAAAATGATATTCTTGTTACCCAAAAAGGTGCTTACGATTTAAAAACAGGAAAACCATTGTGGAAAGATAAAGAAATAGGCATAGAGCTTCAAACTTATAGAAACGATTCAATGTGTAAAGGTTATGAAACAACTAATAATGTTTGCCTATATAATTATTTGACCGGTGAAAATCTACTTGAAATAGTTAAGAAAGATTTGCCTGAATCAAATATTCGTGATGTTCAAATAAATGACTCAGATTATTTCTGTATTGAAATAGATGGAACTATAAAAGTATATGATAATACCGGTAAAGCAATAAGTGAATTTCCACTTACGGAAAATTATCAGTTATTTAATGAATCTTTTCCAGGTGCACATTTTGTGTTTAAGTCAAAAGAGAGTGGTTCTTCCGGTGAAAAATTATTGATCACTGACATTTATGGAAATGTAGTCAGAGATGATGTGTGGCTAAATAGAACCAGTGGTATTGACATGAATTTTTTGGATATTGGTGATGTTTTCATAGTAAATGGTCATACACAAAAACAAAATACAAGTTATGGTGGCGTACTTGATGAAAATATGGAATGGGTAATATCGCAAAGTGACATGCAGTATACTAGTGTAGAAAGATATTATGATGATATTTATCGGTTAACCACAAAAGATAATAAAAAGTGTATTTATAATGCAAAAACAGATGCAATGATGCAAGTGGATGAAAAAGCTTATATTAGAATACGTTATTCAAACGACAATAACCAATTGTTTTCAATCGGAAATGAAATGTATAATATAAACAACTTAGAAAAGATTTCTATTGACTATAAAGAGGGTTGTACCTATGAACAAATATCAGTATCATCATTTGCTGAATATTATAAGAATGAAGCAAAACCCGTAACTGTATATGATGCTTCCGGAAATATGTTAAAAGTAATCGAGCTAAAGGAAGGATATAAATATGTCTCAGGTTCAGGTAATTCAGTTGTTATCTATAGTAAAGAGAACGGCTTTGAACTATTCATAGAAAGAAAGCAGCTTACTATAAAGATTTATCCAATACATATAAACAACAATTTGACGATGAATATACATACTTCAAAAAATACAAAGACAATAATAAGAGCATGATAAACTTTCGTCATGATTGGAATAATCATATGATTGTTATGCAGGAATTGTTCGAACAAGGCAAATACGAAGAGGCTAAGAAATATTTTGAATCATTTCCTGTTGCAAAAAAAGCAAGAACAAAAAGCTTCTTACCGGGAATGAGACTGTAGATACTATTTTAGCTGCAAAAGCGGATAAGTTTGAGGAATATATGATAGATCTGAAGTTTGATGGAAGTTTGGCGCGTATCGCCCCTATGGAGCCTGTTGATATTTGTATATTATTTTCAAACTTGATTGATAATGCTATGGAAGAACTGGCAAAAATACAAGGAAATAGATATTTTTATGTTTCTGTAACAGAAAGTCCTAATATGACCATGATTATCTTAAAAAATAATATGTCAGGAGAACTTGTTTTGGAGGGTAATTCAATCAAAACCAGCAAAGAAGATGCACTTAATCATGGAATTGGTTTGCAAAATGTGAAAGAAATTGTGAGTAAATATAATGGTGAATATACTATTGAAACAAAGAACAGAGAATTTGTTATTAAAGTAATTTTACCAATGTAAGAAATATAACTACCAAACAAAATATAATATGATTTAGTAGGAGTACGAATATATGCTGGTCTATATATGTGAAGATAGCAAAGAACACGCAGATGATTTATATCAACTTCTTGATTTAACAGCAAAAGAATCAAAATTATCGTTAACTCTTGAATGTTATAATAATGCAGAAGAAGTTTTAAATGCTATCATTGCAAGTAAGTCTGTTAGAAAACGTTTACCGGATATAATTTTCTTGGATATTAAGCTGCCCGGAATGAATGGTATTGAATTGGGCAAAAAACTTGTTGAAATAGCATCAAGCATCAAAATTGTTTTTTTAACTACTTATGAGGAATATGCTATACAAGGATATGAAACAAGAGCTTATCGATATTTATTAAAACCTGTGAATAGAGAAGATATTGCTTTAATAATTAGAGATGTGTACCAAATGAATGAGAGAGAACAATTCGTTCTAATACATGATAATGAAGAAGAGCTGATATTACCTACAAGCGAGATTCGGTATATATCTGCAGAAGATAAATATAGTGTGTTGCATGCCAAGGATGGTAATTTTTTAGATAGACGAAGTCTGAATTACTTGGAAGAGCATTTAGAAAACATGACATTTTTCAGAATACATAGAAAGTATTTAGTAAATATGCGATATCATAAGGGTATCATGAATGGAAAGGTAATATTAGATAATAATGAGTTTCTGCCTATTAGTAGAAGAAAAGAACCTTCTTATCGTGCTCATTTATTTGAACTTTTAGAAAGTGATTTGTTCAGATGAATTATACAATCATATTTTAATTTGCTTTTCCACACCAAAACTGATATGATAATATCATCAGAATTGTTGGAGGTATAACAACATGCGCATGTACGATATCATTATGAAAAAACGTAATGGCGAAGCTTTAAGCAAGCCTGAAATCGACTTCTTTATCGATGGCTATACCAAGGGAGAAATCCCGGATTATCAGGTTTCTGCCCTTATGATGGCTATTTATTTTCAAGGTATGAATGAGGAAGAAACCCTGGCACTGACCTTGGCTATGGCAAACAGTGGTGATATGCTGAATTTATCAGCTTTAGAAGGTATCAAAGTAGATAAACATAGTACAGGTGGTGTTGGTGATAAGACTACGCTGGCTTTAACTCCTATGGTAGCTGCATGTGGTATTCCTATTGCAAAAATGAGTGGTAGAGGGCTTGGACACACAGGAGGAACCATTGATAAGTTGGAGAGTTTTCCCGGATTTAGTACAGGCATTTCAACACAAACCTTCATTGATAATGTAAATCGTATCGGTATTGCAGTAATGGGACAAACGGCAGATTTGGCGCCTGCAGATAAGAAACTGTATGCCTTACGTGATGTAACAGCAACGGTCGATAATATGTCTCTGATTGCCAGTTCCATTATGAGCAAAAAGCTGGCCGCTGGTGCAGATGCCATTGTTCTTGATGTAAAGACCGGTAGCGGGGCATTTATGAAAACTGAGGCAGATTCTGTGGCACTGGCTAAAGAAATGACTAAAATCGGTCGTAACGCAGGCAGAAACACTATAGCTGTGGTTTCCGACATGGACCAGCCTCTTGGTTTTGCGGTGGGTAATGCTTTGGAAGTAGAAGAAGCGATTGCTACATTAAAGGGACAGGGACCGGAGGATTTTGTTGAGCTCTGTTTAACCCTGGGAAGTCAAATGCTAATTGCAGGTGGTAAGGCAAAGAATGCAGAGGAGGCCCGAGAAATGCTGATGAAGGTTTTAGCTACAGGAGAAGCATTGGATAAGCTTGCTGAGTTTGTAGAAGCACAAGGTGGTAAGAAGGAAGCGGTATATGATACGGATTTATTACCAAAGGCTTCCATTGTAGAGCCTGTTTATAGTCCTGTTAATGGTTATATAGAACATATTGAATGTGATGAAGTAGGTATTTGTTCCCTCATCTTAGGTGGTGGCAGAGAAACCAAGGAAAGTAACATTGACTTATCTGTTGGTATTGTTCTCACCAAAAAAGTGGGGGATAAGGTAGAAAAAGGAGATGTTATAGCATATATTCATGCTAATGATGATATTAAGCTTGTTAATGCGAAAGAACGTTTCTTAAAAGCATATACCTTTAGTGAGAAACAACCTAAAAAATCAAAAATTATTAAGCATATCTTATAAAGATTTCTCATATTTTATAGTATGAGAGAAAAGAAGATTGTTAAAACTAAAACTGAAAGATTAATGGAGACCCTACAGCTTCCACATGATATCCTTTATGGTGAGATTCGTATAACCATTACCGGCAATCGAGAGATATGGATTGAGAATTATAAAGGATTACTTGAATGTAATAATAATACTATTTTATTGCAAGCTAAAAATCATAAATTATTGTTAGAAGGAAAAGCCTTAAATATTGATTATTATACCAATGAAGATATGAAGATTTCAGGTAGAATTCTGAGTGTTAAATATCTTTAGTGGAGGTTATAAATATGGTTAATATGATAAATTGGCTTAAGGGTTATGTGCGTATCCGTGTATCAGGAACTTCCGTAGAACGCTTCATTAATTTATGTGGATACAGAAATATATTATTATGGGATTTATGTCGAAAAGAAGAATACTATGAAATGTTTATAAGTCTTTCTGCATTTCGACAGTTACGCCCCATAGCAAAAAAAACACGAATTAAGGTAGCCATTCTCCAAAGAGTAGGACTACCTTTTTTAATGTCAGATTTGAATAAACGCAAAATATTCCTGTTTTGTAGTTTGCTTGCTGTTTTTTTTTGGTTTATTAGTGGCTATTTTATTTGGAATATCCAAATAAATGGTAATTATCTAATAACCACAGAACAAATACAGGATTTTCTAAAGGAACAGGAGATATCTATAGGAAAACAAAAAAAGTATATAGATATTGAAAAAATGGAAAAAGATATGCGCATAAGCTTTCCGAAAATCACATGGGTCTCAGGAAAGATACAGGGAACCACACTGCTCCTGGATATTAAAGAATCGGAAAATACAATAGAAAAAGAAAGAATAGAAGAAGGAGTACAATATGATTTGATAGCTCATGAGGATGGTGTAATAGACTCTATTATTGTTAGAAAAGGGCAACCAAAGGTAAAACCTGAGGACATTGTTACCAAGGGTATGGTACTTGTAGAAGGTCTGCTTCCTGTCATGAATGATGATGGTACCTTAAAAGAAGAGTTGTATGTAAGTTCTGATGCGGATGTTTATATACGTTATGATTATCTTTATGAAGACAGTCTCGAGGAGGGATATGTCAAGAAAATCTATACGGGACGAAGTACGACTATACCATATATAAGATTTGGTGAAAAGGAACTGGTTATACATCATGAACCGGACTATCTCTATTCAGATGTGCTGATACAGGAAAGTACCTCAAATTTACTAAACGAGTTACATATTCCATTACATTGGGGAAAATTTCAACATCGTGAATACCTAAATATGGAAACTATTTATACGAAAAAGGAAGCTACTGACCTTTTAGAGGAAAATTTCATGAAATTTCTTACTACTTTAAGCGAAAAAGGGGTACAAATTATAGAAAAAGATGTTACAATAAATAAGAGTGATAACAAGTGGATTATGGAAGGAAAGCTGACTATTTCAGAACCGGTTACCACATTGAAAAAAGTTGAAAACAAAAAGCCGGAAGATATAATGGAGAATAATTAATATGAGTGTGGTTTCATTACAAATGGAAATGTCTGTAGAACACATGCAAAAGATTTTTGGTGCAGGTGATTCTTACGTGAAGAAGATTGAGCAGGATTTAAATGTGACAGTTGTTGACCGTAACGGCAAAATTGTAATTAGCGGCGAAGAACATAATGCCAATAAAGCATGTCGTATTTTAAGCCAGTTAACGGAAATCTCCCGTAGGGGTAACGAAATTGAGGAGCAAAGCGTAAATTACGCGATTTACTTGGGCATGGAGAATAAGGAAGAAATTTTAACGGAAATAGATGGTGATATTATATGTCATACAGTGAATGGCAAGCCAATTAAACCTAAAACATTAGGGCAGAAGAAGTACGTGGATGCCATTCGTGAGAAAATGATTACTTTTGGTCTTGGACCTGCCGGTACGGGTAAAACCTATTTAGCAATGGCAATGGCCATTACTGCTTTTAAAAATGATGAAGTAGGACGTATTATTTTAACCAGACCTGCTATAGAGGCCGGTGAGAAGCTGGGATTTTTACCTGGTGATTTACAAAGTAAGGTAGATCCATATTTAAGACCTTTATATGATGCTTTATATCAGATTATGGGAGCGGAAAGCTTTGCTAAAAATATGGAAAAAGGCTTGATAGAGGTTGCTCCCTTAGCCTATATGCGCGGTAGAACCCTGGATAATGCTTATATAATACTGGATGAAGCACAGAATACCACACCTGCACAGATGAAAATGTTTCTCACCCGTATTGGATTTGGCTCCAAAGTAGTTGTTACCGGTGATGCTTCTCAGAAGGATTTACCGTCAGGAACAAAATCCGGTTTAGATGTAGCCACAAAAGTACTGGGTAAAATCGACGATATCGGCTTCTGTACATTGACGAGCAAGGATGTGGTAAGACACCCTCTGGTACAGAAGATTGTAAAAGCTTACGATGACTTCGAGGCAAAAGAAAAAGCAAGAAGTACCAGGACAAGACATTAAATGGAGATGATAAAATGCATTTTTTTATTGAAAATGAAACAGAAATCACTTTTGATTTTGATATAGAAAAGATTGTAGAATCAGTTGTGCTGGAAGTATTGGATAGTGAAGGGTGTCCCTATGAATCGCAAGTAAACGTCCTGCTAACCGACAATGAAGGTATCCGTATGTTTAACAAAGAGTATCGCAATATGGATAAAGAAACAGATGTATTATCTTTCCCTAATTTGGATTTTGATGAGCCGGGGTTTTATGAAGTGGACGAAGAAGCGGAAGCAGATTATTTTGATCCTGAAAGCGGAGAATTGATATTAGGGGACATTATTATTTCGGTTGATAAAGTTAAAGAACAGTCTGAAAGCTATGGGCATTCTACAAAAAGGGAATTTGCTTTCTTGGTAGCTCATAGTATGTTACACTTGGCAGGATATGATCATATGGAGCCGGATGAAGCGAAAGTTATGGAGTCGAAACAGGAAGCGGTTTTACAGAAGCTGAACATTACCAGAGATTAACGAGTGGAGATTACTATGGGTAAAGGTGAGGTACTTAAGAAACAAATTCAATATTATGTATATTGTATTGGATCCTTATTTTTTCTGAAATTTGGAAAAATGATTGGAAACAATGGCATTGTCTATTTAGCTATTGGCATAGAAACAATGGCATTACTTATGGTGTTTATAGGCGATGGTATAAGTGATGTTTATTCGAAAATGCTACGTAGTCGCAGAAAACGTGGTTTATATCACGATGCCATAGTTGTTAAGAGCCGTCTGAAAACGTTACAGATAGTTTTGAGTATTTTTTTTATAGTTTTAACTCTAATTTTTGCAGATACTATAGGGATTAAGTTATTTCATGTAGAGAAGTCAGCTTTAATCATTCGGCTAATAGCTCCTGTACTATTAATACGTGCTATAAATAACCTTTTGGGTGGTTATCTACAGAGTTTGGGGAAATTTTTATCACTATCAGTTATAAATGTATTACGAGTTATACTATTTGGTATTTTGGGTTCTGCTTTAGTTAATAATCGTATGGCATATGGTGAAAAAGTTGCAGCCTTGTTAAAAAATGACGATTACATAGGTCTATATGGTGCAATGGGACTGGCAATCACAATTTTGATTACGGAAATTGTGATATTAACAGTAATGTGTGTTTTATATTTTTTAAATGACTATGGATACGATAAAAAGAAGCAGGATAGGAATTTGCATAAGACAGAAGGGTTTAAAGAGACAATTTCAAATTATGTATATTTGAACAATAAACAGTTTTTGTTTGGTTTCTTTAAGAGATTATTTATTTTAGTACCTTTAATTATCATACTTAATGATATAAATAATGCCGGTGTATTATATGGTAAATTTCTTCCATTATGCGGTATACCTGTGTTTTTAGTATGTGCTCGTTATTATCTTTTGTATTCGCGTTTAGTAAGCATTATAAGGAATAAAGATGGAAGAATGGTGAGAGAACATATTCAAACAGGTATTCAATATACATGGACCATCAGTTTGTTATTTTCAGTATTATTAGCAGTTCTTGCCCCTCAGATAACAGAAGCTTTTTTTACTAAGGATATAATTATGAAAGAATTGCTTCAGTATGGCTCAGTTTTGATTCTTATTATAACCATGTTGGCATATTTATTTTTAGTTAATATGGCTCATAACCGAAAGCTGGAATGTTACATTACTATGTTGATTACTGCAATAATAAATTGTGTTTTAAGTAATACCTTATATGATAAATTACAGAAACCAAATGCGATACTTTATGCTGCCTGCATTAGTCTTACAATTGGTATTTTGATGTTGGGAACCGTCACTATATTTTTATATGGTTTACGTTTAGAATATATTTATGTTTTTATGCTACCATTAATATGTATAGGAGTTTCAGGTGTAGTTGTGTTACTGGTAGGTAAATATATGACACCTCATATAGGTAATACTATCGCTTGTATAATCGGTACTATTTTGGGAATAGTATTATATCTGGCTGGATTAAGCTTGTGCAGAGTGTTTAGTGAACAGGAAGTCGAGCGACTTTATGGTCCTTTAGGAAGAAAAATATTTTCTTTTATATTTAAGTGAATAAGATAATAAAAACGGCTGATACTGATTAGTAACACATTGCTTTTGTTTTGGAGGGATTGATGTGAAAGGTAAAAAAAGTATCAGTTTGTTTTTTGCAAGTATGGTAGCAAGCTTATGTATTGGTATTGTTATAGGTTTAAATTTTGTGAAAGTATTAAATTCGGATAATTCAATGATATTATCCCACAATCAACCGATAGCCACAAAAGAACAAGTTGTTATTCATGATGACATAAGTATACCTGTAACAGCCGGTGAGGATGTCATAACGGCTGATACAGACTACTTAATTCTTGAAAAAAATATGAACACAGGAGAAATTCGGACTAAACATGAACCTGTTCCGGAAAAATATATTGGCTTAAACAGGGAGCAGGTTATAGAGCATTTAAATGATTATCAGTTAAACCCACCGCTTTCTGAACTGGAAGCCGGATTTGTAAGTCTGGATTTAGTTAGCTTTTCTCCGATACAGTTGGAAGTTCAGAAGAATTATAGTTATATTGAACCTACAGGTATTTTTTATATTATGTCTTACAATCATAAAGTATTCGTAATGTTGGAAGATAAGAAAACTGTTTATTTAAGCACTGAAATCAGCATGGATGAACTTCCTTCTGAGGTTCAGCAGGATATAATGAGAGGGTTATTTATACCAAATGAAGAATGTCTTTATGATTTTTTGGAGACATATACAAGTTAAATGGAGGATAGTATGCAAAAGAAAATAGCAATTATTGGTTGTGGTGCTTCCGGCATGATGGCTGCCATTACTGCATCAAGGCATGGTGCCGAAGTTACAATATATGAACACTCCAAGCCGGGTAAGAAAATACTTTCTACCGGTAATGGTAAGTGCAATTTAACAAATGAAGATATGAAGGTAGAATACTTCTCTACACATGCAACGGGACGATTACGTAGCTGCCTTACAAGGTTTGGAAAAGAAGAAACAAAAGAATTTTTCAAAGATTTAGGACTAATTCTTAAAGAAAAAAATGGATATTATTATCCGTTGTCTGAGCAGGCTTCTATGGTACAACAAATACTTGTTAACGAATTAGGTGTACAAAATGTAACTATCATTTGTGATGTGATTATTAAGGAGATTTCTCCATGCAAGAAACAATGTGCCGGAAAACGTTGGAAAGTTATAACAGATAAAGAACATAACTTTTATGATGCAGTAATTTTAGCATGTGGCAGTAAAGCAGCACCTAAAACTGGTTCTGATGGTTCAGGTTATGAATTTGCAAAGAAATTTGGGCATAAGTTAGTTCCCGTATTACCAGCATTGGTGCAATTACGTTGTAAGGATACATTTTGTAAAGAATTGTCAGGTATACGAACGGAAGCTACTATACATATTGTGTGTGATAACAAGGAATTATGCTGTGAACGTGGTGAATTACAACTTACGGATTATGGAATTTCCGGAATACCTGTTTTTCAATTGAGTGGTAAAGTCAATAGGTATCTCTTTGAAAACAAAAAAGCCGAATTAATTGCTCATATTGATTTTTTGCCATGTTTTAATGGTGAAGAATGGGATGTGTTTATAAAAGAACGCTTAACAGCTTTTCAGAATTTTACCATAGAACGATTTTTCTGTGGTATTTTAAATCAAAAAATAATGAACTTATTGATAAAATCTGCACAGCTGAATCCCAGGGATTTAGTAAAAGCTTCAAATAAAAATAAATTATTGCAGGTTTTTCAAATGTGTCGTAGTTTTACATTTCATATTGAAGGTTCTAATGGATTTGATCAAGCTCAAGTCTGCACGGGGGGTGTGGATTTGAATGAAGTTACAGATGATTTGGAATCAATATATGCCCCACAAATCTATTTTGCAGGAGAAATACTGGATGTAGACGGCCGATGTGGAGGATATAATCTGCAATGGGCCTGGACCAGTGGATTTATAGCAGGGGAAGCTGCTGCGCAAAGATAACGAAATGGAGATTTATTAATGTTACGTATAAATCAAATTAAAGTTTATCCCAATGCAACTAAAGAGGATATTCAAAAGAAAACCGCATCTGTTTTAAGAATTAAACCAAATGCCATTAAAAGTCTTAATATTGTTAAGCAATCCATAGATGCGCGAAAAAAGCCGGATATCTATTATAGTTATACAGTTGATATAGAATTGATTAAGGAACTTCAAGGACGTGAAGATAAGATTCTTTCAAACTGTAAACCTAATCAGGTTAACAAGGCAGAGAGTATTGCTTATACTTTTCCTAAAATGGGAAGTAAAAGTTTAAATAAAGCACCGATTATTGTAGGAATGGGACCTGCCGGCTTGTTTTGTGCATATTTACTTGCTAAACATGGCTATTGTCCTATATTAATAGAGCGTGGTAAAGATGTAGATTCCAGGACAGCAGATGTTAAGCATTTCTGGGAAACAGGAGAGTTAAATACAGAATCTAATGTACAGTTTGGTGAAGGTGGAGCAGGTACTTTTTCTGATGGTAAGCTGAATACCTTAATAAAAGATAAGGATGGACGTAATCATGAAGTGTTGAAAACTTTTGTTAAGCATGGTGCACCTGAAAAGATTCTCTATGATTATAAACCACATATAGGAACAGATGTTTTGACTGAGGTAGTCAAAAATATGCGTAAAGAAATTATAAAAAATGGTGGAGAAGTGTTATTTGAAACAAAATTAGAAAAATTACTTATAGAGAATAATTCTTTGTCAGGTATAATAGTAAAGAATAACAAAAATGAATTTCTTAAAATGAATACGGAACATTTAGTTTTAGCTATAGGGCATAGTGCAAGAGATACCTTTGAAGCTTTATTTGAACAAAACGTACCTATGGAAGCCAAATCTTTTGCTGTTGGATTTCGTGTAGAGCACCCACAGTCCATGATTAATAAAGAAATGTATGGTAATACAGATGCGGGGATTTTAGGCGCTGCACCTTATAAAGTGACTGCAAAAACATCAGTAAACAGAGGCGTTTATTCTTTTTGTATGTGTCCCGGTGGATATGTTGTAAACGCTTCATCTGAAGAGAATAGACTTGCTGTTAATGGCATGAGTTATAGCGACAGAGGTTCAGCCAATGCCAACAGTGCTATTATTGTATCAGTAACTCCCGAAGATTTTGGTTCCGATCATCCATTAGCCGGAATTGAATTTCAAAGAAGATTAGAAGAAAAGGCTTACCAAGCCGGTAAAGGCAAAATACCGGTTCAGCCATATGGAGAATTTAAAGATATAGTATATCAAACCATTCAAAGAGACAATATAAAGATTAACTATAAGCCTTGTACCAAAGGAAAGTATTGTTTATGTGATTTGACACATATTTTACCTGAGGAATGTAATCGTGCATTTGTTGAAGGTATGGAGAGCTTTGCTTCGCAAATAGAAGGTTTTAACAGACCGGATGCACTACTTTTAGGAATTGAGAGTAGGACTTCTTCGCCTGTCCGTATTTCACGTGGTGAAGATTTACAATCAAAAATTAAAGGTTTATACCCTTGCGGAGAAGGGGCCGGATATGCAGGTGGTATTACTTCAGCAGCCATGGACGGAATACGTGTGGCGGAAGAAATAGCAAGAGAATATAAAAGCATATCTTGACGTATGCATAAAAATACAGTATGATACAACATTATAGTACACTTTATTGCAATGAAGTGATGAATATGAAATTATCATACTGTGGAGGGAATATGTCTACATTAAGAGAAATGATTAAAGATAAAAAACGTATTGTTGTAAAAATCGGTTCATCATCCTTGCAGCATGCTGAAACCGGTGATTTGGACTATATCCGTTTGGAAAAGTTAGTAAGAGAATTATGTGATATCCGCAATCAGGGAAAAGAAGTGATTCTGGTAAGTTCCGGTGCTGTTGCGGCCGGAAGAAAGGCAGTGCAGATGCAAAATCTTCATCCGGTTACAAGAGAAGAGCAGATTGCTGTTAAGCAGGCTTGTGCTGCTATTGGACAGGCCAGGCTTATGATGGTATACCAAAAGATTTTTTCTGAATATAATCATGTGGCAGCACAGATATTGATGACAAAGGATACTATTGTTGATAATATGAACCGTTACAATGCACATAATACCTTTGCTGAATTATTATATATGGGTGCAATCCCTATTGTAAATGAAAATGATACAGTTGCTACTTATGAAATTGAAATTGGTGATAACGATACATTATCTGCCATTGTTGCTGCATTGGTTGAAGCAGATTTGCTGATATTATTATCGGATATTGATGGATTATATACAGATGATCCACGTAAAAATCCGAATGCCCGGTTCATAGAACAGGTAGATGAACTAACAGATGAATATATGCATATGGGTAAAGGGTCTACAGGAAGCAGCGTAGGAACCGGTGGAATGAATACCAAGATGATCGCAGCTAAAATTGCAACCAGTTGTGGTGCAGATATGGTAATTGCAAACAGCAAGGATATTGGTGTATTACATGAAATTTTATCAGGTGAAAAAGTGGGCACAATTTTTAAGGCCAACAAAGATGAAGATTTTGATTTGGCAGAATTTGTAAAGAATCTTCATAAATAAGCTTAAAAAAGAATCCCATTCATAACTTCAGAACTTCATGATGTTATGGAATAATATCTTATGAGGTGACAAATATTCTACCAAAATCAAAAGATTTCTGATATAATAATAAATTAAGATAATTTAGAAAAGAGGGCTATACATTTATGACATTAGAACAAAAAATCAAACGCATAAATGAATTGTATCATAAATCAAAAGCAGAAGGTCTGACAGATGATGAAAAAAACGAGCAGGCTACTCTGCGTGCTGAATATATAGCAAATGTTAGAGCCA
The DNA here is from genome assembly GCA_017521605.1 of Lachnospiraceae bacterium. Lineage (GTDB taxonomy): Bacteria > Bacillota > Clostridia > Lachnospirales > Lachnospiraceae > Acetatifactor. The sequence goes on from JAFXCD010000045.1 coordinate 252,665, forward strand.
ATTTAAAAGGTAATTTAAACAGTATTACCATTCAATATGAGGATGGTAGTCAGGAAAAATTAAGTGAAAAGTATGGTAATAAATGATAATCTCACAAATATAAAAGAAGAAAAAAGGAATATTCGAAAGGAAATTCTTCAAAAAAGAGCTGCAATACCTTTAGAACAACGTAAAATGGCTGATATAGTCATAGCAGACAGAATTATAGGTCATCAATGGTTTTATCGTTCGGAGGTATTTTTGGGATTTGTAAACTATAATACTGAGATTTCCACAATAGATATCTTAACAGAAGCCCTTAACAAGGGAAAAAAGTTGTTTTTACCTAAGATTGAAGAAAATAGTATGAACTTTTACCGAGTAAATTCCTTAAATGAGTTAAAGGAAGGTTATAAGGGTATTCTTGAACCCAAAGGTGATAGTGAGAGATTTGATTACTCTATTTATAAAGATGCCCGATTACTGATTTTAATACCGGGTGTTGCTTTTGATGTTTATGGCAATCGAATGGGATATGGAAAAGGATTTTATGACCGTTTTCTGGCAGATAAAGAAATATTAAGAACATATTCTGTTGGAATTGGTTATAAATGTCAGCAAGTAGATTTGTTGCCTGTGGACGAATTAGATATTAAACCTTATCAAGTTATATTAGTTTAAATCATAAATGCACTATATCAAGCTTAATGTATTGTATTTATGTAGAAATAAACATAAAATTCTGTTATTCTAAAGATATACAATACAACGGGTCTGCCCTAAGTATTTGTATCATAAAATACCATATAAACAATTTGAAGGAGGGTACATATGAGTGGTATTATTTTAAGTGCTGCAGTAGGTATAATTATTCCTGTAGCAATTATTGTGGCTGTAATCGTTATTATCTTTTTTGCAGGCTACGTAAAAGCTTCACCGGATACAGCAATCATTATTTCAGGTTTGCGTAAAAATCCAAAGGTGCTAATTGGTAAAGCCGGTGTAAAGATTCCTTTTTTGGAGAGAAAGGATGCCTTGAATCTTCAGCTGATTCCCATTGATGTAAGAACTGCAAATGCTGTTCCTACAGCTGACTACATTAATATTAATGTAGATGCTACAGTAAATGTTAAAATCAGTGATGATGAAAGCAGATTAAAGCTGGCTGCCCAGAACTTTCTTAACAAGAATCCGGAGTATATCGGACGTGTTGCACGTGAAGTATTGGAAGGTAATGTACGTGAAATCGTAGGTAAGATGGCTTTGGAAGAAATGGTTTCAGACCGTCAGAAGTTTGCAAACTTAGTGAAAGAAAATGCCGAACCAGACCTTGCAGCAATGGGTCTTGATATCATAAGTTTTAATGTACAGAATTTTGTAGATGGTAATGGCGTTATTGAAAATCTTGGTGTTGACAATATCGTAAAAATACAGAAGAATGCAGCAATTTCCAGAGCTGAAAGCGAAAAGGAAATTGCAAAAGCTCAGGCAATGGCAAAGAAAGAAGCAAATGAAGCTCAGGTTAATGCTGATACGGAAATTGCTATTAAAGAAAATGAACTTGCTATTAAAAAGGCTGAATTAAAGAAAGAATCCGATATTAAGAAAGCGGAAGCTGATGCTGCTTACCGTATTCAGGAAGAAGAACAGCGTAAGACAGTTGAAATCACTACCGCAAATGCAAATATTGCCAAACAGGAGAAGGAAATTCTCTTAAAGCAGAAGGAAGCTGAAGTTAAAGAAAAAGCTTTGGATGCTGAAGTACGAAAAAAAGCTGAAGCAGATAAGTTTGCTAAACAGCAGTTAGCGGATGCACAGTTGTATGAGCGTCAACGTGAAGCAGAAGCGCAGAAATTTGAAACCGAAAAAGAAGCGGAAGCTATGAAGGCACAGGCAGAAGCCTCTAAGTATAAGATGGAGCAGGAAGCAGAAGGTATCCGTACCAAAGGTCTTGCAGAAGCAGAAGCTATCCGTGCCAAGGCTATTGCAGAAGCAGAAGGTATTGAAAAGAAAGCAGAAGCTATGTTGAAGATGGGTGAAGCTGCAGTACTTGAAATGTACTTCAAAGCACTTCCTGAAGTTGTTAAGAATGCCGCCATGCCTCTTGAGAAGGTTGATAGAATCACTATGTATGGTGATGGTAACAATACCAAGCTTATTAAGGACATTATGAATACGGTTAATCAGGTAACTGATGGTCTGAAGGAATCAACAGGAGTTGATTTATCAGCAGTATTGTCCGGCTTCCTAGCAGGTAAAGCAATGGAAAAACAGGAGCCAGTTAATGTTAATATTGTAACAAAGGAAGAACAAAGCAATTTTTAAACAAATAATTCTATGTTTTAATACGCCGACTGGATTTTCCATTCGGCGTATTTTTTAAAAGATTCTTGACATTGACCCCAGGGAAAGGATTAAACTAAATATCAAATAGTTTAAGGAGATTCATACTATGCGATTTGCAATTATTTCAGATATACATGGTAACTTACCAGCTTTAGAACTAGTATTAGAAGATGCAGAAAAGAATAAGGTTGATACCTATATTTTTGTTGGCGATTATTTCCTAAGCAATCCCTACCCAAATGAATGTATGGATAGAATTCGTGCCATAGATAATAAATATATTATTCGTGGTAATGAGGAAGCATATTTAGAGAATTTAGTGGGGAAAAATCAAAATACGTGGACTGATGGACAAATGCAAATATCATATTATTGTTATAGAGCTGTAAGTGAGGATAATCTTAAATATGTATTATCATTACCTCATATGATTCATTTGAAGATTCATGGAATAAAGGTATTCATAGCACATTCTTCAGTTAATTTTATTGATGATTGTGAGCATAATGAATGGGGGCCGGCTAAATTTGTTACAAAGTATAAAGATACAAAGATTACTTTGGAATCATTGCAAAATAATATACATGAGTATTTTGAACATGATGAGACGTGTCTCTCTGTGGTTAAACAACTTGAGACAGGTGTTTATATATTTGGACACTCACATATACAGTGGAGCTGGCAATCAAAAGATAATAAAATAACATTAATCAATCCTGGCTCCTGTGGATTACCTCTGGATGGTATTAAGCATAGCATTCCCTATTCAATATTAGAAATTACAGAAAACGGCCAGGTTACAGTAGAAGATAAGCGTATCCCTTTTCCTATGGAAGATTACATTGATACACTTAAAAGAAGCGATCAATATGAAAAAGCAAATATCTGGAGCAAGATTATTATAAAAGAATTGAGTTCCGGAATGGAACATTTATATTTCTTTTTAAGATTTGTGGAAGAATATGCGAATCAAATAGGAGATATAAGACGTCCCTTTGCTGTAGACACATGGGAAAAGGCCTATGAGCTTTGGGAGAAAGAATATTAAGTCACTTATAGTAAAATAATTGATTTTCTTTCATTATTAGATATAATGTTAATTATATCTGATGATTGATAAATTTATAAAAGATTACAAATTTGAAAAATATGAATCATAAGTATTACCGGTATCTATAATCGGTACAGTTATTGTCTCTATAGTTAAGAAATATGTCTCAAATAACAAAAAATATTGAAACAAAGAGTTTAGAGGAAAAATAATGAATTTAGTAGACCGTTTTATAAAATATGTACAGATTGATACACAGTCCGATGAAGCAACAGGCACATCTCCCAGTACAACAAAACAGCATAATTTGGCAAAACTTCTGACTAGAGAACTGAAAGAAATAGGCGCTGAGGAGATTTATTATGACAAAGAATATTGCTATATATATGCAACGCTTCCTGCCTCGGAAGGATATGAAAATGCTCCGGTAATCGGTTTTATTGCACATATGGACACAGCACCATCCATGAGTGGTACAAATATAAAACCAAGAATTGTAGAAAAATACGATGGAACAGATATATTATTGAACAAACTTCAAAATATTGTTTTAAGAGTATCCGAGTTTCCGGAACTCTCAAACTATATTGGTCAGGATTTAGTGGTAACAGATGGTACAACCCTTCTTGGTGCCGATGACAAAGCAGGTATTGCAGAAATCATGACATTATCAGAATATCTTATGAGGAATCCTGATTACAAACACGGTAAAATTCGTATCAGTTTTACTCCGGATGAAGAAATAGGTTGCGGACCGGATCATTTTGATGTTGAATTATTTGGGGCGGATTATGCGTATACAGTAGATGGTGGTGCGTTAGGTGAGCTGGAATTTGAAAATTTCAATGCTGCTGGTGCCAAAGTTACCATACATGGTTGTAATGTACATCCCGGTTCTGCAAAGAACAAAATGAAGAATTCTATATTGATTGCACAGGAATTCCATGGTCTGCTACCTGTTGAGGAAAATCCTATGTATACTGAAATGTACGAAGGTTTTTACCATTTAGATAACATAGAAGGTACTGTAGAAGAGACTAAGCTGGATTATATTATTCGTGATCATGATATGATGAAATTCTTACAAAAGAAGGAACTGTTTAAACAAATCGGTGAATTTTTAAATAAAAAATATGGTTCGGGCACAATAGAAATAGATATGGGTGATTCCTATTATAATATGCGTAAAATGATAGAGCCTCATATGTATTTGATTGATTTTGCTAAGGAAGCTATGATAGAATCAGGTATTGAACCTATTATTACACCTATTCGTGGTGGTACAGATGGCGCCAGATTGTCCTATATGGGACTTCCTTGCCCCAATTTATGCACTGGTGGTGAAAATTTTCATGGAAAATATGAGTATATATCAATTCAGTCCATGGAAAAAACAGTGGAATTATTGATAAAGCTTGTTAGCAAGTTTGTTTGATGGAATGTTTTCTGAAAAGGAAAGGATGGTTTTCAATGATACGTTTAAATGCTGACTGTATTAATTGTATATTAAAGAGATATTTAAGTCGCATACCTGAAAATCTTACTGAAATAGAACGCTTGGAATATATTCAAATGATATGTAAAAAAATTTCAAGTGCTTCAAAAGAAGAAGGTGCACCTGTTCTTATAGAAGCTATTAAGCAGGAAATGAAGGAAAAGTATCAGATTCATGAGGATTTCACCGAAGAAAAGCATTATTTCAATAATATGCTACTTGAAAAAGAAATAGAAATAGAGACGCTTATCAGAAATGCCATAGACCCTTTTAAGCATGCACTAAAATATTCCATGACAGGCAATTATATTGATTTTGGCTCAATGAACGTTGTTGATGAAGATTATCTGCAAAAGTTACTTGATACAGTTGAAGAACGTCCGATTTCTGATGAAATTTACAAAGAATTTTGTCTGGATCTGAATAGTGCAAAAGAGATGGTTTTTTTGACAGATAATTGTGGTGAAATCGTAATGGATAAGGTATTTATTAAGATGATAAAAGAACGATATCCCGAAATAAATATAACCGTTATTGTTCGTGGTGATGAAACCTTAAATGATGCAACAATGAAAGATGCAGAAGAAGTGTTTATGACTGATTTGGTCAATGTTATTCATAATGGTAACGCGATAGCCGGAACATGTTTAAGTAAAATATCAGAAGAAGCATTGAAAAACTTGAACAAAGCGGATGTAATCATTTCGAAGGGTCAGGCAAATTTTGAAACGCTGCGAGGTTGTGGTAAAAATATCTACTATATTTTTCTTTGTAAATGTGATATGTTTGCTAATAGGTTCGGTGTTGCAAAATATACCGGAATGTTTTTGAATGATAAAGATTATATGAAAATGATGGATGGGATAAAAAATGACTCAAACAATTGATTTAACAAAATATGATTTAAATTTTCAAGCACCGACCCAAGAACCGGAACGCCAGTATTATTTCATGGCAAAGGCTCAAAATTATGTTGCGAAGCTGACAGAAGAATTAAAACGTAAACCTACTTGTTGTGTTACTACCTTCGGTTGCCAGATGAACAGCAGGGATAGTGAGAAGCTTGTAGGTATTCTTGAATTGGTCGGTTATGAAATCGTAGATACTGAGCAGGCTGATTTTGTTATATTTAACACATGTACTGTTCGTGACAATGCTAATCAACGTGTTTATGGACGCTTAGGTGCTTTAAAAAGCTACAAAAAGAAACATCCTAACATGAAGGTGGCTCTATGTGGTTGTATGATGCAGGAGCCTACGGTTGTTAAGAAATTAAAAGACAGTTATCGTTTTGTTGATTTGATTTTTGGTACACACAATATTTATAAATTTGCTGAGCTTTTAGTGGACACATTTGAAAAAAAAGGTATGATAATTGATATTTGGGAGGATACAGACAAAATCGTGGAAGATTTACCGGTGGAACGTAAATATCCTTTTAAATCAGGTATTAACATAATGTTTGGCTGTAATAATTTCTGTAGTTATTGTATTGTGCCATATGTAAGAGGTCGAGAGAGAAGCCGAAAACCGGAAGATATTATACGCGAAATTAAAAACCTTGTTAAAGAAGGTGTGGTTGAAGTTATGCTTTTAGGTCAAAATGTTAATTCTTATGGCAAGAATCTGGAATCACCCATGACATTTGCAGAGCTTCTTCGCGAAGTGGAAAAAATCGAAGGTTTACAAAGAATTCGTTTTATGACTTCTCATCCTAAGGATTTATCAGATGAACTGATAAAGGTTATGAAAGAGTCTAAGAAAATTTGCAGGCATTTGCATTTACCTTTACAGTCAGGTTCAACACGCGTTTTAACAGAAATGAATCGTCGATATACCAAGGAACAATACCTGGCATTAGCAGATAAGATCCGTAAGGAAATACCTGATATTTCTTTAACCACAGATATTATAGTTGGTTTTCCCGGAGAAACAACAGAAGACGTAGAAGAAACCATTGATGTAATCAAAAAGGTACGTTATGATAATGCGTTTACCTTTATTTATTCTAAGAGAACCGGAACTCCTGCAGCATCTATGGATAACCAGATACCTGAAGAAGTAGTAAAAGTTAACTTTGATAAAGTATTGAAAACAGTTCAAAACATGGCAAAGGAACAGGTCGGTCGTTTTCAAGGCCAAGTAATGGATGCTTTGGTAGAAGAAGTGAATGAACAAGAGGCCGGTTTAGTGACAGGTCGACTTTCCAATAATACCATTGTACATTTCCCGGGAGATGTAAATTTGGTAGGAAAAATTGTAAACGTAAAATTGGAAGAATGCCATGGATTCTATTATATAGGAAAGATAGTAGAATAGACTTAACTTAAGGGAAGGATAAAATATCCTTTCCTTTTTTGTGCAATTATTATAAAACAATTTTCAAAAACAGAATAATCTATGGATATCTGCCAATTGTAAAACATGCAAATGAGGCATAATATAAAAAATGTATTAAAAAATAGTAAAGAAATCTTAACCAAAGAGGATAGCGAGGCAAAAAAATGGATAAGTTAAAACCGAAACTGTTTTCGGTAATGAAAACCTACACAAAGGAACAATTTATAAAAGATATTATTGCAGGTATTATAGTGGCAATTATTGCATTACCTTTATCAATTGCATTGGCACTGGCTTCCGGCGTAACACCTGAGAAAGGTATCTATACTGCGATTACTGCCGGTTTTGTAATTTCTTTTCTTGGTGGTAGTCGTGTACAGATTTCCGGACCAACAGCAGCCTTTGCAACAATTGTAGCAGGTATTGTTGCAACCAGCGGCATGGAAGGCTTGATTATTGCCACTTTGATGGCAGGTGTGATATTGATATTAATGGGTGTGTTTCGTTTCGGAAATTTAATTAAATTCATTCCTTACACCATAACAACCGGTTTCACTTCCGGTATTGCAATTACTATTTTAGTAGGACAAATCAAGGATTTCCTAGGCCTTACTGTGGTAACACAAGAACCCTTGATTGAAACAATAGAAAAATTAGAAGCGGTTATCGAGTTTATTGATACCATCAATTGGCAGGCTGTCATTGTTGGTGTGGTATGTCTTGCTATTTTGATTGTATGGCCTTATTTCCCGGGATTTTGCAAGAAGATTCCACCTTCTTTAATAACAGTTCTGGTAGGTATCGGTATGGTAAAAGGAATTGGTATGAAAGTAAATACTATTGGTGATTTATATGAAATATCAAACAAATTACCCACGCTTTCTATTCCTGCATTTAGTCTTGAAACTGCTAAAAATGTGCTTCCTGATGCATTTACTATAGCAATTCTGGCTGCCATTGAATCCTTACTGTCCTGTGTGGTGGCAGATAGTATGATTAATTCAAGACATCGTTCCAATATGGAATTGGTTGCTCAGGGCGCTGGTAATATTACTTCAGCATTATTTGGAGGCATCCCCGCGACAGGTGCCATTGCCAGAACAGCAGCAAATATAAAAAATGGTGGGCGTACACCTATTGCCGGCATGGTACATGCGGTTACATTACTTTTGATTTTAGTAGTATTGATGCCATATGCAGCATTAATTCCCATGCCTACCATAGCAGCCATACTTTTCATGGTAGCATACAATATGTCAGAGTGGAGAAAGTTCCTTCACTTAGTTAAAACAGCACCCAAAAGCGATATCTTAGTGTTAGTAACTACCTTTGTATTAACGGTTGTATTTGATTTAGTAGTAGCTATTGAAGTTGGTATCATCATGGCCGCCATTCTTTTCATGAAGCGAATGAGTGATGTGACGGAAGTAGAAGGCTGGAGGTATATTGATGACGAAGAAGACAAGGATAGCCTGACCTTAAGAAGTGTTCCTCAAAATACACTTGTTTATGAGATGACCGGTCCCTTATTCTTCGGTGCAGCTGATAAAATATTACATATTGCTATCAAGGATAATACAAATTGCCTGGTACTTCGTATGCGTAGCGTTAATGCAATTGATGCTACAGCAATGCATAATTTTGAAACACTTTTAGAAACATGTAAAAAGAAAAACGTTCAATTAATTCTTTCTCATGTAAATGAACAGCCTATGCAGGTTATGAAAAAGTCCGGTTTCTATGATATGGTAGGCGAAACTAATTTCTGTGTACATATCGATGAAGCATTGGAAAGAGCAAAAGAACTGGATAATTAGCAATAGTTGATAATCAAGAGACATTCTTATGAAATATTTAAACAGATAACAAATTAGTAATTATTGAAGATATGTAATATTTAATTATCCATAGTGGTAGTCAAAGATTTACAACCACTATATTTTGTGGTAATATAAAAGCGGATGCACTTTATGTGTGTCCGTTTTGTGTGTTTAAAAATGTAAAGCGAGGAACAAAATGTGGCAGAATTAACCCCTATGATGCAAAAATATATGGAGACCAAGAAGGAATATCCCGATTGTATTCTTTTTTATCGCCTTGGAGATTTCTATGAAATGTTTTTTGATGATGCACTAACTGCATCTAAAGAGCTTGAGATTACTCTCACCGGTAAATCTTGTGGCCTTGAAGAGCGTGCTCCTATGTGTGGTGTGCCTTATCATGCAGTTGAGGGTTATCTGAACAAACTGGTAACCAAAGGGTATAAAGTAGCAATTTGTGAGCAGGTAGAGGATCCCAAGCAGGCCAAGGGACTTGTAAAGCGTGAAGTAACCCGAATTGTTACTCCGGGTACCAATTTAAATATGCAGGCACTGGAAGCCACCAAGAATAATTATATTATGTGCATCACCTATACGCCAACAAAAATTGGTTTAGCAGCCGCAGATGTAACCACAGGCGATTTTTATACTACGGAGGTTGAGGATGGACGCAGACTTATGGATGAGCTGATGAAGTATTCTCCTTCTGAAATTATTTGTAATGATGCTTTTTATGTGAGTGGTTTTGATATTGCAGATCTTCGTAATCGTTTACAAATGGCCATTTCGACCATAGAATCCTATTATTTTGATGATGAAGGTTGCGAAAAGTGTATTATGCGTCACTTTGGCGTAAAGAGTCTCATTGGTTTGGGTCTGGAGGACTTTCCGGTTGGAACCATTGCTGCCGGTGCATTACTTCAATACTTATTAGATACACAGAAAAATGATTTGGTACATATTAATCATATTCAATCTTATCTTACCAGCAAATACATGCTCTTAGACAGTTCCACAAGACGTAATCTGGAGCTTTGTGAGACCTTAAGAGAGAAACAGAAGCGTGGTTCACTACTTTGGGTACTTGATAAAACCAAAACAGCCATGGGTGCACGTACTTTACGTAACTATATTGAACAACCATTATTAAATAAGGCTGATATGGAGGCGCGTTTAGATGCGGTGGATGAACTTTCCAAAGATTCTGTATCCCGTGATGAAATTCGAGAATATCTAAATCCTATTTATGATTTGGAACGTTTGTTGAGTAAGGTAACCTATAAAACAGCCAATCCCAGAGATTTAATTGCTTTCCGTAATTCTTTAGAGATGCTGCCCCATATTAAAACCGTATTAAGAAGCTTCCAAAAAGAACTTCTAACCGGTATTTATGAAGATATGGAAAGTCTTGACGATATTTATGCTCTTATAGATGCAGCTATTGAAGAAGAACCACCTCTTTTGGTGCGTGAAGGGGGTATCATAAAGGATGGTTTCAATGAAGATATCGATATGCTTCGTAATGCTAAGTGTGACGGTAAACAGTGGTTAGCTCAATTGGAAGAGGAAGATAGAGAACGTACCGGTATTAAAAATCTGAAGATTAAGTACAATAAGGTATTTGGCTACTATTTTGAGGTAACCAATTCCTTTAAGGATATGGTTCCGGAAGATTATATACGTAAACAGACCCTTGCTAATGCAGAGCGATATACCACTCCTAAGTTGAAAGAAATGGAAGATACCATCTTAAATGCAGAGGAAAAGCTTTATACTTTAGAATATGATATGTTCTGTGAAATTCGCGATATCGTTGCAGCACAATTGGAACGAATTCAACGCACAGCCAAAGCTATAGCAAGATTGGATGTTTTTGCCTCCCTTTCTTATGTAGCAGAACGCAATCATTACGTACGTCCAAAATTAAACGAGAAGGGCATCATTGATATTAAGGATGGGCGTCATCCTGTTGTGGAGCTTATGATAGATCACGATATGTTTATTGCCAACGATACCATGCTGGATAGTAATAATCATTTAATTTCGGTAATCACACAGATACTATGACATGGCCGGTAAATCCACCTATATGCGTCAAAGTGCACTGATTGTTTTAATGGCACAGCTTGGTAGTTTTGTACCTGCAAAGAGTGCTAATATCGGCATTGTGGATCGCATTTTTACTCGTGTGGGTGCCTCTGATGATTTGGCTAGTGGGCAGTCTACCTTTATGGTGGAAATGAATGAAGTTGCCAATATTTTACGCAATGCCACATCAAACAGCTTATTAATTTTGGACGAAATCGGAAGAGGTACTTCTACCTTTGATGGATTGAGTATTGCATGGGCAGTCATTGAACATATCAGTAACAAAAAACTTCTGGGTGCGAAGACTTTATTTGCTACTCACTATCATGAGCTTACGGAGTTGGAAGGTAAGATTAATAATGTGAATAATTACTGTATTGCAGTTAAAGAATGTGGTGATGATATTGTTTTCCTTCGTAAGATTATAAAAGGCGGTGCAGACAGAAGTTACGGTATTCAGGTAGCTAAGCTGGCAGGAGTGCCGGATATGGTTATAAACCGTGCCAAAGAAATTGTAGAACAGCTTACTGATAACGATATTATTGAAAAAGTACAAAGTATTACAATAGATGTAAAGAATGATACAAAGGCAAAGAAACAACCGAAATATGATGAGGTTGACTTGGCTCAGATGTCTTTATTTGATACAGTCACAGATGAGGATGTGCTAAAAGAACTGGAAGAATTGGAGATTTCAACCATGACTCCATTGGATGCTATGAATACACTATATCGATTACAAAATAAACTGAAGAATCGGTGGTAGGAAACAATTAATTTAATGAGGTGGAACTAAATATGATATGTACATTTTGTGGCGAGGAAATGATTAAGGGGCAAATTTAACCCGGAACATTTCTTGACAAATTTATTTTAAAACAAGTGAATTATGACAGCGTAATTTTTTGTCGGAAGGTGAAGAAAAGAAAATTCTCCCCCAAAATACAGATGCAGGAAGACTTCCAATATGAACCAACTACAGAAGAAGAGATAGAAATCAAGGAAAGTTTGAAGAGCGCATGGGTTGTTCTATTTATGATGTGTTACCTGATATCGGCAGAACCACACTGTTGTCACCACCACCATGGAAACCACCTGTGAAGTAAGAGAGTATATTATGAAGGATAAAATAATAATTCAAAGATGTACCTTAGAAAACGCCCCGAAATTAGCTTTACTCAACAAACAATTAATTGATGATGAGAAAAGTAACAATACAATGTCAATTAGCGAACTGGAAGAACGGATGCGAGGTTTTATCCTTTCAGAATATGATGCTTACTTTTTCAAAGTTCAGGACAATATTGTGGGGTACGCCTTAGTGAAGAATACATGTAGTCCATTGTATTTAAGACAGTTCTTGATTGATAAGAATTATAGGAAGCTGCACTATGGTACCATTGCATTCCATACGTTATTAGAATTTTTAGATGTTAATACAATGGATATTGAAGTACTGCCATGGAATGAACCCGGAATTCGCTTTTGGGAAAGCCTTGGTTTTCGAGAAATTAGTAAATATATGAGGTTGTAAGATAATGGTATATCGCTTTGCATACATTAACGATTTAGATTTATTAATTCAATTACGATACCATAAAGGATAATTTCTATTCATTGATACTAAATACATTATAATTAAGCTGATTAATTCAGAAAGGAACCCACATGAGTCAGATACATGTTTTAGACGCAGAAACAATTGATAAGATAGCCGCCGGTGAGGTGGTGGAGCGGCCTGCCAGCGTGGTAAAAGAGCTGGTGGAGAATGCCATTGATGCAGGTGCTACATCAATTACCGTTGAAATCAAAGATGGCGGTATCAGTTTTATGCGTATTACGGATAACGGTTCCGGTATCCCTAAGGACCAGATTCGTACAGCTTTTTTGCGTCATGCCACAAGTAAGATTGAATCGGCAGAGGACTTGAGTCGTATTGTATCTTTGGGTTTCCGTGGTGAGGCTTTATCCAGCATTTCTGCAGTTTCTCAGGTAGAGCTGGTAACCAAAACAAACGACAATCTTATCGGTACCCGTGTGATTATTGAAGGTGGTGTAGAGAAAGCATTTGAGGAAGTAGGCGCCCCAAATGGTACTACTTTTCTGATTCGAAATCTTTTCTTCAACACGCCGGTACGTCGAAAATTTTTAAAGCAACCAGCAACAGAAGGTGGATATGTGGCAGATTTGATGGAGCATTTGGCACTCTCCAGACCGGACATTTCTTTTAAATTTATGATGGGAAGTCAGACTAAATTCTACACCTCCGGTAATGGCGAACTGAAGGAAGTTATTTACCGTATTTATGGCAAGGATGTTGCGGCTAATTTAATACCAATCGACTTTGTGGAAAATGGTTTTCAGATAAAAGGGTATTTGGGTAGTCCGGCTTTAGTGCGTTCCAGCAGGAATCATGAAATATATTTCTTAAATGGACGTTTTATTCGTAGCTCCGTATTATCCAAAGCAATCGAAGAAGGATACAAAGAGTACTTGATGCAACATAAGTTTCCCTTATGCGTGTTACATATGAATGTAGAAGACAAGTCACAGGTAGATGTGAATGTCCATCCTACTAAAATGGAAGTACGCTTCTCTAATGGTCCTGCTGTGTATAATTTAATTATTCAAGCAATTCGAAATACTTTAAAATGTAAAGAGATGATACCGGAAACCATTTTACCAGAAGCAAAAGTGCCCGTTAAGAAAGAAGTTACCTATACAGAAGTTAACATGCCCGGCATGCCTGCCAGACCAGCAGGTAAAACTGTGACTGAAACAGTCAATTCGCCCAAAAGTCCTAATTTTAATAACAAAGAATATTATGACTCATCACAATCAAATACTCAGGGGAGTCCAATTGGTTTAGAAGAGCTGAGAATCATGTCTGATATGCTGGAAAGTACCAAGAAGGATACATCTAAGCTTTCGGCACCGGAACCCTTTGAAACACAACGCACCCAAGCCTTCAAGGTAATGGAAGAAGTTCGTTATCAGGTAGATCGTAATAAAATGACAGATTTTAAGCAGGAAACTCTCTTTGAAACAAAGGTGATTTCACAAGAAAATCGGTCAAAATATCAGATTATCGGTCAGGTTTTTGATACCTATTGGATGGTGCAGTTTGAAGATAAATTGTATATTATTGATCAACATGCAGCTCATGAAAAGGTGAAGTATGAGCGTTTTATGAAGCAATATCATGAAAAAAACATTGTAACACAGAATCTCATGCCGCCTATCATTGTAAGCCTGACCGGAAAAGAAGAGACCATTCTTAAGGAATATAGTGAGTTATTCTCTAATCTGGGCTTTGAAATTGAGGAATTTGGCGGAGATGAGTATGCTCTCCGTGCTGTTCCTGTAGATTTATATGGATGTAATGAAAGACAAATGTTTTTGGAAGTATTGGATGAATTATCCGATATGGGTCCCAGAGAGAGCCTTAAGGTAGTGGAAGAAAAGATTGCCTCCATGTCCTGCAAAGCAGCAGTAAAAGGAAATAATCGAATCAGCCGTGAGGAGGCTGAAAAACTGATAGATGAACTGTTAACTTTGGAGAATCCTTATAATTGCCCTCATGGGCGTCCCACAATCATAACCATGAGTAAATATGAAATGGAGAAACGATTTAAACGATGACTAATAGTAGTAAAAAACCACTGATTATATTAACAGGTCCTACAGCCGTGGGGAAAACCAATCTTTCCATCAAACTTGCAAAATTGGTAAACGGAGAGATTATTTCCGCTGATTCCATGCAAGTCTATAAGGGAATGGATATTGGTTCAGCCAAAATAACCACAAAAGAAATGGATAATATTCCCCATCACTTAATTGATATTCTGGATCCTTGGGATGAATTTAATGTGGTAGTTTTTCAGCAAAAGTGCAAAGAAGCTATTGCAGGCATCTATGAACGTGGACATATTCCTATATTAACAGGTGGTACCGGTTTTTATATTCAGGCAGTATTAAAAGATGTTGATTTTACTGAAAATGATGATAATAGTGAATATCGCCATCATTTAGAAGCACTTGGTCAGGAAAATGGTGCAGAATATCTTCATAAAATGCTTATGGAAATAGACCCGGTTTCTGCTGAAGCCATTCATGCTAATAATATGAAACGTGTCATTCGAGCTTTGGAGTTTTACCATTTTACCGGCAAAAAAATATCTGAACACAATGAACAGGAAGCAGAAAAAGATCCTCCATATAATTTCTGCTATTTTGTGTTAAATGATGATAGAGATAAACTATATTCCAGAATTGACCAGCGTGTTGATATCATGTTGAAGAATGGCCTGGAAGATGAAGTTTATCATTTGCTTGAAAAAGGCTGTACCAGAGACATGGTATCCATGCAAGGACTTGGCTACAAAGAAATGATTGATTACCTGGAAGGCAAAATTACTTTAGATGAGGCTATTTACATAATTAAGCGTGATACCAGACATTTTGCCAAACGTCAGATTACCTGGTTTAAGCGTGAAAAAGATGTAATATGGCTGAATAAACCAGAGTTTAATTATAATGACGAAAAAATCCTACACTATATTCAGTGTGTTTTAGAAAAACTGAACATTATTTAAACATGGAGGTTTTTATGACAACGGAAATAGAAAGCCTGATTGATAAGTACTGGGACGAAGATGAACATAAAAAAATAGTAGAACTTATACTTAGCATTCCGGAGGAAAAGAGAGATATTGAACTTTTAGGTCAATTAGTTGTTGCATATAACAACTTGGACGAATTTGATTTGGCTATTTCTTTATCCCATGAAATAGAAGAAGAGAGTAGACAACTTCCATCATGGTATTATCGAATTGGATATGCGTTGATAGGTAAACAGGATTATCTTACTGCTGCAAAGTACTTAAAAGAAGGCATTTACTTATCCTATGACCAAAATGATAACGACAGGTGCAAAAATTGTTATGGATTATTTCATAAGTGTCTACCTCATCTTCCGATTAGTGATAGACAGATATTTAATCATGAAGAACCAATTGAGATTTTATGGTCAGAAGATAACCAAGCTTTTCGGGTTGTCAAAGGAATAGTAAACTTAGGATATATGGGTACTTTTGTTCCACATCAAATGAGTTTAGACTTTGATAAATATGATTTGCCAGATATTTTTGAAGGTGAATATGATAATGACTTTTTAAGACTTTCAGAATATATAAAGGAAGATATGTCGAATGAAGAATTAGCCAAAGGAATCTCTAAATATCTGAATCTAAGATTAAAAAATATGAAAGAACATATAACCGAAATAAACCAAGCATTTTTGTCCAATTTAATATTAAATGATATGGTTGGTTGTGGATTTCATTTTTGGGATGAATGTTTAGATTATGTTATTACAGAAAATATGCCTATTTGTGACCGGAATGAGTTGGAAAGTTTAATATATTCAGAGGATTTTAGCCGGAATACATATAAAATAGCAGTTCAATACTATGAAAAACCAATGAATGGTAGCATTGATAACACTACATATGTGGAAGATTTTTTGAAAGAACATTTAGCAATGTTTGACTATAGACGCATGCTTTTGGATGTGCATTCTCAATATTTATCTTTAGGAGTCAATTCCATAGCCATACAATGTGATGGAGAGGGTGATGCAGGAAAGATTGCATGTTGTGCTTGTGCTGAATTTGAAAATGATAATTCTATTTTTGATTGGCATAATTTTTAATACAGCAGAAAGGTGATTTTATGAATAACTACAGAATATTTCATGCCCTTGGGATTTCCCGGGAAGTATATGAATATGGTGAAGCCATATTAAAGGATTTAAAGTCGCGCTTTGAAGAAATTGATGAAAGAGCAGAATATAACCAGTTAAAAGTATTAAAAGCCATGCAAGACAATCAAGTAAATGAAGCTTGTCTTTTAGGAACTACCGGTTACGGCTACAATGATATAGGACGCGATACTTTGGAAGCAGTATATGCCTCTGTTTTCCACACAGAAGATGCATTAGTACGTCCTCAGATTACCTGCGGAACCCATGCGTTAGCATTGGCTTTAATGAGTAATCTGCGTCCAGGTGATGAATTGTTAAGCCCGGTAGGAAAACCTTATGACACTTTAGAAGAAGTGATTGGCATACGTAATTCCAAGGGTTCTCTTAGAGAGTATGGTATCTCATATAAACAAGTGGATTTATTAGAAGACGGTAGTTTTGACTTTGATAATATTGCCAAGGCCATTAATGAAAAAACCAGATTAGTGAACATTCAACGTTCAAAAGGCTATCAGACAAGACCTACTTTATCCGTTACCCGTATTGGTGAATTAATAAAATTTATCAAGAATATTAAACCGGATGTTATTTGTATGGTGGACAATTGCTATGGAGAGTTTGTAGAAGAAATTGAGCCTTCAGATGTCGGTGCCGATATGGTGGTTGGTTCACTTATTAAGAATCCCGGCGGTGGTCTTGCTCCAATTGGCGGTTACATTGCAGGCAAAAAAGAATGTGTGGAAAACGCAGCTTATCGATTAACCTCCCCCGGTCTTGGAAAAGAAGTTGGTGCTTCTTTAGGAGTTTTATCTTCCTTTTATCAGGGTCTTTTTCTGGCACCTACAGTAACAGCCGGTGCTTTGAAAGGTGCTATTTTTGCAGCCAATCTATATGAACGTTTAGGATTTGGTGTGGTTCCCAATGGAACAGAAAGCCGCCATGATATTATTCAGGCGGTTACCTTTGGTCATGCAGAGGGTGTTATTGCTTTCTGTCAGGGGATTCAGGCTGCTGCTCCCATCGACAGCTATGTAACACCGGAGCCTTGGGATATGCCGGGATATGATGCGCAAGTCATAATGGCCGCAGG
The DNA here is from genome assembly GCA_017521605.1 of Lachnospiraceae bacterium. Lineage (GTDB taxonomy): Bacteria > Bacillota > Clostridia > Lachnospirales > Lachnospiraceae > Acetatifactor. The sequence goes on from JAFXCD010000045.1 coordinate 270,638, forward strand.
AGCTTTTGTATCTGGTTCCTCCATCGAATTATCAGCAGATGGGCCTATTAAACCGCCCTTTGCTGTATATTTTCAAGGAGGACTTACCTGGCAACATGCAAAATTCGGAATACTGAAATCATTACAGTCTGTGATTGACAAAGGTATTATAGCTATTTCAGATATTAATGAATTTATAACAAAATAGAAAATCTTAAGTTTTTGACGAAATAATTTTATTTAATTTTGTATACACTAACCACAAAATATGGTATGATAGTAAAGTATATGAGGTATATACACGGAAGATTACAAAAGAAAGTGGTGCATAGAAATGAAAAGAGTGAATTGGTTATTTTTGCTTTTGGTATTAATCGGATTCGTAATTGGGGGATTTATAGGCACCTATTTTGAAGGCACATTCTTAAATTATGGACAGACCTTTGGCTTAACCAATCCTGTTGAATTGAATCTTGGCTTTATAATACTTACCTTTGGTTTAAAGATTCAGATTTCTATAGCCAGTGTTTTAGGTGTAATCATTTCCATGGTTATTTATCGCTTTATTAAATAGACCTATTCCTGTCGGAGAAGACGGATAGGAGAATACATTGCAAAAAAACGAAAAACTAATAATTCATGAAAACCTGCCCTACGAAAAGTTTTTACGATTTGGAGGCGAGGCTTTGACAGAAAGTGAACTTCTTGCCATTATTCTTCGTACCGGCACTAAGGATAAATCAGCTCTTGACATTGCCAATGAAATTTTGAGTATTTCGGAAATGCCCAGAACAGGTCTATTGGGCCTTTATGATATCCCATTGGAACGTTTGCTAAAAGTAAAAGGTCTGGGTATGGTTAAAGCTGTCAAAATCAAATGTATTGCAGAATTAGCCATGCGAATCAATTGTGCTTCGGCAAAGGATGGAGTAATTATTAACAGACCGGATACCGTTGCTAATTATTTCATGGAAAAAATGCGCCATAAGCGCAAGGAATGTGTTATTTTAGCCTGTCTGGATGCGAAATGTCAGATTCTTAAAGAAATACCTCTATCCAGTGGTAGTGTAAATATGTCATTGATCTCACCAAGGGAAGTTTTTCTGGAGGCATTACGTGCAGAAGCAGTAAATATCATTCTGATTCATAATCATCCCAGTGGTGATCCATCTCCAAGCACTATGGATATGGAATGCACCAAGTGGATTAAGGAAATGGGTGACAAATTAGATGTTGCATTGTTAGACCATATTATTATTGGCGATAATTGTTATACAAGTTTTAAAGAAAAAGGGTACATTTAGAAAGGAGATGTCAAATTGGCATACAATGTTTACGGTATTGATTTAGGTACCAATAATATTAAAATTTATAGTAAAAATGATGATAAGATTTTGGTGGAAAAGAATATGATTGCCATCGAAAACAAAAATACAGTATTTGCTTATGGGGATTCTGCATTTGATATGTATGAAAAAGCACCGGGCAATATAACTGTGACATATCCATTATCACATGGTGTAATAGCTGATATAAAGAACATGGAAACCTTGGTTAAATTTTTTATTTCCGATTTTCAGGATGGTTCTTTAAAGCCTTCTGAGTTTATTATTGCAGTTCCAACCGATGTTACAGAAGTAGAAAAGCGTGCTTTTTATGATTTGATTAAAGATGCAGGTGTAAAAGCAAAGAAAATTATGGTAGTAGAAAAAGCAGTGGCCGATGGATTGGGCATGGGCATTGATGTCAAAACCTCTCAAGGTGTTATTGTAGTAAATGTAGGCTATGAAACTACTGAAATATCTATTTTATCATTGGGTGGAATTGTACTTAGCCGCTTAATTAAAGTTGGTGGTGCTAAATTTGATGAAGCCATTCGTAATGCTGTACGTAAGGAGTTTAGCCTGATTATAGGTGGAAAAACGGCAGAAAACATTAAAATGACCATACCCGAATTAGATAAAGCAGGTAATGGTGCTATTGTTTATGGTCGTGATATTGTAACCGGTTTACCTGTAGAGAGAGAGATTCCTACCAAACTTGTAATCAGTTCGCTTGAAGAACATTTCCATACTATTGTAGATAATGTAAAGGTGATTCTTGAAAGAACTCCCCCGGAATTAGGTGCAGATATTTATCGTAATGGTATTTATCTGACCGGTGGTGCGTCTCAGGTGGCCCATTTAGCAGAACGTTTACATGAAGGTACCGGTTTAAAGGTAAATGCTTGCGAAAATCCTCTTACCAGTGTGGCTATCGGTCTTGCAAAAATAATAAATGAAGATAATTATAAATCAGTAGCATATGCAATTGAAGGGATGAGTAAATGAGCCCAGTAGTAAAGAAAAAAGGAGAGAAATTTACTATACCAAGTAAATATCTCCTTTTTGTTTTAACATGTTTGTGTACCATTTTAATGGTAGTAACAATTAGTACTAATATTTTAAATAAACCCATTAATACAGTTGTGGGTTACATAGTTGTACCCTTTCAACAGGGTATTAGTAAGGTGGGAGGCTGGTTTTCCAGACGTTCTGATGAATTAATTCAGATAAAAGAACTACTGGATGAGAATCAGCGTCTTAAACAGCAGGTTAATGATTTAACGGTTGAAAACACATTGCTGCAACAGGACAAAACTGAATTAGTCCGTTTACAGGAACTTTATAAAATGGATAAACAATATGATTCCTATCATAAAGTAGGTGCTAATATCATTAGCCGTGATACCAACAACTGGTATTCCTCCTTTGTAATTGATAAAGGAGAAAAGGATGGATTAAAGCTTGATATGAATGTTATAGCAGACGGAGGTTTGGTTGGAAGAATCACCACACTTGGTCCCAATTGGGCAAAAGTCACTTCAATTATTGATGATAACTCCAATGTATCCGGTAAAACATTATCAACTTCTGATACATTGATGGTTTCCGGTGATTTAGAGACCATGAAATCAGGAAATATTCGTTTTTCGCAATTAGTTGACAGTTCCAATTCAGTTGGAGCAGGCGATAAAATTGTCACTTCTCATATAAGTGACAAATATTTACCCAATATATTGATAGGTTACGTTTACTCTATCCATGCCGATTCAAACAATCTAACAAAATCAGGATTCGTTTCTCCGGCAGTTGATTTTGAACATTTGGAAGAGGTTTTGGTGATATTGGAAACCAAAGAAGAATTAGAGTAGTGTTAGGAGATGAATTATTTTGTTGAGGAAAGTTTTGACATTCTTTTTAATATTGGTCTGCTTTGTATTACAAAGTACATTTTTTCGTAACCTTTCCTTTGCAGGCATTGTGCCCAATCTTCTTATTATTCTTACTGCATCTTTTGGTTTTATGCGAGGAGATAATGAAGGAATTATTATCGGATTTCTTTGTGGATTGCTGATAGATATTTTTTATGGTGATATCCTGGGATTTTATGCAATGATTTATATGTATATAGGTTTTTTGAATGGTAAGTTCAATCGTATCTTCTATCCTGAAGATATCAAATTACCAATTGGATTAATTGTAGTCAGTGATTTATCATATGGAATGCTTTGCTACATTCTTATGTTTTTATTAAATGGTAAATTTCACTTTTTGTTTTATTTAAAAAGCGTCATTTTACCGGAAGTTGTTTATACAATTGTAGTTACATGTATACTTTATCCTGTTGTTTTATTTATTAATAATAAATTAGAACAAAGAGAGCATCTTAGAAGAAGAGGCGTATAAAATTGTTTGAATGGTTTGAAAGAATAAAAGATGATCTGTTAAACTTCATAACAAATCGTGTAAGCTTACTCACATTTTTATTTATTATTATGGGAGGAGCTTTACTTTATCGTTGCTTTGATTTACAGATTGTACAAGGACAGAAATATCTGGATGAATTTATTTTAAAAACTGAAAAGACCAGAGATATTTCCAGCTCAAGAGGAAGTATTTTAGATAGAAATGGTGAAATTTTAGCTTATGACGAATTGGCATATTCCGTTAAAATCGAAGATGTTTTTGAATCCGGCAGGGGAAAAAACAAAAAGTTGAACAGTACTATCTATAAATTAATCAAGTGTATCGAAAAAAATGGTGACAGCACAATTAGTGACTTTAATATTATTTTAAATGAAAATAATCAGTTTGTTTTTAATGTGGATGGAACAAAGCTACAAAGATTTTTGGCAGATGTCTATGGGTATACCACAATTGAAAAGATGAAGGAAAAGGATGAAGCTTTACTGAATTCTACAGCAGAAGATGTTCTAATCTATCTATCCGGCTCAAAAAAATTTGCTATTGGTGATTACGAAGTTCCTGAAGATACTTCAACGGAATTTATTCCCGGAAAAGGCTATAATAAAAAGGAATGGCTTCAAATAGTTACCATTCGTTATTCCATGGGACTTACTTCTTTCCGTAAATATATCGGAACAACAGTAGCTACCGATATCAGTAAAGAAACAGTAGCGGTTATTATGGAAAACAGCCGTGAGTTGGAAGGTGTTTCCATTGTGGAAGATACAGTTCGACGCTATACAGAAGATAGCTATTATTTTTCGCATATTTTAGGTTATACCGGTAAGATTTCTTCCGAAGAACTGGACAGCTTTAATCAGTTGGATTTGGAGGAAGGCGGTTCCGGAGAACGATATACCATCAATGATATGGTTGGAAAAAGTGGTATTGAACAATATATGGAAACCACATTACAAGGCACCCGTGGCTTTGAAAAGGTTAGTGTTGATAACATGGGACGAGTTGTCAGCATTTTAGAGAGAACGGAAGCCAAAGCCGGCAATGATATTGTATTAACCATTGATGCGAATTTACAAAGAGCTGCTTATCAGATATTAGAACAACACATTGCCGGAATTGTGGCCGATAAGATAATCAATGCCAAAACCTTTGATGTTGAGAATATTAACTCGACTGCAGATATAAGAATTCCAATATATGATGTTTATTACGCTGTAATTAAAAATAATGTTATCGATATTAATGCTTTTGATGATGAATATGCAGGTGAAAACGAAAGAAATGTATACGCAAAATATCTGGATTATAAAGCAAAGGTTTATGATACATTAACAAAAGAGTTTTATGAAAAGAAAACCATTTATAACCGACTCACCTTAGAATATCAAAATTATCATTCTGATATTATAACCTTATTAAAGGACAAGGGTATATTAGACAGAGCTTTGATTGATTCTAAAGATTCCACACAAATTGCATGGGCTACCGAAGAAGTCATAAGTATTCACGATTATTTAAAATATTGTATTTCCAAGAACTGGATAAATACATCTAAATTAAACTTAAATACACAATATGTTGATTCTGATGAGATATATAAGACCATATGTGATTATGTTATACAGGAAATTGATAACAATATGGAGTTTCAAAAGAAAATCTATCGCTTTATGATACGAAATGATGTTTTAACCGGTAAAGAAGTATGCAAAATACTATGTGAGCAAAAAGCTATTGAAATTCCCGCTGATGATGAGATTGCTTTATTTGATAATAAAATCTCCCCTTATACTTTTATGATGAATCGTATAAAGAATCTTGATATCACACCTGCACAGCTTGCTTTAGATCCTTGTAATGGTTCTGTTGTAATAACAGATATTCATACCGGCGATGTACTGGCATTAGTTACCTATCCCGGATACGATAATAATAAAATGGCCAATACCATTGATTCAGATTATTGGAATAAGCTGTTAACAGATAAGTCTAATCCAATGATTAATTATGCCACTTATTACAGTGCAGCACCCGGCTCTACCTTTAAAATGGTATCTGCCACCGCTGCATTAATGGAAAATGTTGTAACATTGAAATCCAAAATAATCTGTACAGGTAAATTTACTGAGATTACACCACCACCCATGTGTTGGAATCGTAGTGGTCATGGCAGTCTGGATGTTTCCGCTGCAATAGCAAATTCCTGTAATAGCTTCTTTTATAGTGTAGGATATTCGCTTTCCACCACCAGTGGGGTTTATAATGCTTCCGAAGGTTTAAGTACCTTGGAAAAATATGCTTCTGTATATGGACTTACCGAGAAGACAGGTGTGGAAATAGTGGAAGCAACACCTTCTGTATCCAAGGAATTACCTGTACCTTCAGCTATTGGTCAGGGTAGTAATTCATTTACTGCCGTTGGATTGACACGTTACGTTGCTGCAGTAGCCAATAATGGTACGAGCTATAAGCTGACACTTTTGGATTCTGTACGTGATATTAATGGTAATACCATAAAGAAATTTGAGCCTGTGATTTACAATCAATTTAATATGCCACAAAGTAATTGGGATGCTATCCATAAGGGCATGCGTACCGTAGTAGAAAAAAAAGCGTACTTTAAAGAATTGACTGTGAATGTAGCCGGCAAAACCGGTACAGCCGAAGAATCAGATAGACGTCCAAATCATGCCTTATTTGTAGGATATGCTCCATATGAGACACCTGAAATCGCTATTACTTCACGAATTCCATATGGTTATTCATCCGATTATGCAGCTCAGGTTACCAAAGATGTTATTGCTTACTATTATGGCTTAATGGATGAAGAAGATCTGGTTACCGGTACTGCCGATGAATTAGAAGCGGGAGTTTCTAATAACGAAATTTAATAGCAGGAGATAATATATGAGTTCCTTTGTAATTAAAAGCTTTCAAAATGGTATTAACTTAAGAATGAATCCTGATGTGGATTTTGAACAGCTTCTTAAGGAAATCGCAGAGAAATTTCAAAGCTCGCGAGCATTTTTCGGTTCTTCAAGTGTTGCATTATCTATTGAAGGACGCATATTAAACGCAGAAGAAGAGATGGCAGTATTAGATGTCATACAGAACAGCAGCGATTTAAATGTAATGTGTATTATAGGAAAGGATGATGCTTTAAATAATAACTTTATTAAAGCAATTCAGACATTACAAAACAAATTGCCATCCGGTAATTATATGCATGTATATGGTGGTACACTAAAAGATAATGATGTAATCGAAATGGAAGAAAGTATTTTGGTATTAGGCGATGTAAATCCCGGATGTTCCGTTACATCATCCAAGAATATCATAATCTTAGGTGGTCTTTATGGTGAAGCTTATGCCGGAAAAGAATCCGGCAAAGAAGCTTATGTAATTGCGCTTGAAATGGAGCCGAGTTCACTTATGATCGGCAATTTCAAATATAAACAAACGAAAAAATCTAAGTGGAGAATACAACCCAAACTACAGCCGAAAGTAGCTGTAGTCAGAGAAGATAATATTGAATTATTACCATTAACAAAAGAGATACTGGAAAACCTATAAGGTGACCCGGGCGACGATAATTATATTGATTTGTCTAAAAGACAGAATGGAGGATTTATGTGTGAAGTAATTGTCGTTACCTCTGGAAAAGGCGGTGTGGGAAAAACCACCACATCTGCAAATGTAGGAACCGGACTGGCAAAGGCCGGCAAAAAAGTATGTCTCATTGATACCGATATCGGATTACGTAATCTAGATGTTGTGATGGGTCTTGAAAATCGCATTGTTTACAATCTTGTAGATGTTATTGAAGGTAATTGCCGCATTAAACAAGCTTTGATTCGCGATAAAAGAAATCCCGGATTATGCTTAATGCCTTCTGCACAAACTCGTGATAAATCTGCAGTGACACCATCACAAATGATAAAAATGATAGATAGTCTGAAAGAGAGTTTTGACTATATAATATTAGATTGTCCTGCAGGAATTGAACAAGGATTTCAGAATGCCATTGCAGGTGCTGATCGAGCTTTGGTTGTTACAACACCTGAAGTATCTGCAATACGTGATGCAGACAGAATTATCGGTTTGTTGGAAGCCAATGAGTTTAAACAAATAGATTTGATAATCAATCGTATGCGTATGGATTTGGTAAAAAGAGGAGATATGATGTCTTCAAAGGATGTGATTGATATTTTGGCGATTCCTCTAATTGGCATCGTACCGGATGATGAAAATGTAGTAATAGCTACAAATCAGGGTGAACCTTTAGTTGGGACTTCCACTCCCGCCGGTCTATCTTACCAAAATATCTGTGAAAGAATAATGGGGCAGGATGTACCTTTCTTACATATGGAAAAAACAATATCCTTTTGGACAAAGGTAACCGGTATTTTTCATAAAATCTAAGAGAGGAGAGCATATCCATGAGACATTTATTTCGTAGAAAAACATCTAGGCAGATAGCCAAAGATCGTTTGAAAATTTTATTGATTTCGGATAGAGTAAATTGCTCTCCGGAATTAATGGAATTAATAAAAAATGACATATCCAAGGTCATTTCCAAATACATGAAGATAGATACAGCCAATATGGAAATACAAATAAGTAAATCATCACCTACCTTATATGCTAATATTCCCATATTGGATTTTAACAAATAATAGAAAGGCATAATAATGTTTAGGAAGTACAGAATACGCAATTATGATTTCAAGTTAATTGTAATGTTGGTTTTACTTTCCGCCATTGGCATTTTAGCAGTAGGAAGCGCGGAAGAATCCTTACAAAACAAACAGCTTTTTGGTGTAATAGCAGGAGTGGTTATGATGATAATTATATCCTTATTCAATTACAAATGGCTGTTAAAACTATATTGGTTTATGTATATCGGTAATTTAATTCTGTTACTTCTGGTCGAATTTTTGGGTAAAGAAGGTGGTTATGGAGCACAACGTTGGTTACGAATTGGCGGATTCCAGTTTCAACCTTCGGAAACTGCTAAAATATTATTGATTTTATTCTTTGCACAGTTTATTATGAAACATAAGGAGAAGTTAAATACTTTTCATATGATTACGGTCTGTTTAATATTAATTGCTGTACCATGGTATTTAATTTTTGATCAGCCTGATTTATCAACAAGTATTGTTATTTTAATGATATTTTGTGTGATTATGTTTGCCGGCGGATTGAGTTGGAAGATAATTTTTGGTATTTTAGCAGTAACCATACCTGCCTTGATTATAATTATTTCTATTGCAATGCAACCAGGTAATGAATACCTGGAGCAATATCAGAAAAATCGTATCCTTGCATTTATTAATCCTGAAGAATATTCTTCAGATGAAGCATATCAGCAATTGAATTCAGTAACTGCCATTGCTTCAGGTATGCTGGATGGAAAAGGTTACAAAAATAATGAAATCACTTCAGTGGTAAACGGTAATTTTGTATCACAGCCACAAACTGATTTTATTTTTGCAGTAATAGGTGAGGAGTTCGGTTTTAAAGGAAGCTTGTTTGTAATTGTATTATTAACGCTGATTTCTTTAGAATGTATTAGTATTGCCCGTCATGCTACAGATTTAGCCGGTAAAATCGTTGCTACCGGTATGGGAGGACTTATTGCCTTTCAAAGCTTTATTAATATTGGTGTAGCCACATTTATGTTGCCTAATACCGGCTTACCATTACCTTTTGTAAGTTATGGTCTTACCTCTGTAATGAGTTTATATATAGGAATGGGATTTGTATTAAATGTAAAATTACACAGTAAAAGATAAACAGTTCTTGGGGGAGTTACTGTTTATATATAAAAAATATTTAGGAGGTATGAATTTATGAATATTGCCCTAATCGCTCATGATGCAAAGAAAAAATTAATGCAGAATTTTTGTATTGCATACAGGGGTATTTTAAGCAGAAATGAATTATACGCTACCGGAACTACCGGAAGATTGATTGAAGAAGTGACCAACCTTACCATTCATAAATTCCTGGCAGGTCATTTAGGTGGTGAACAACAGATTAGTGCTCAAATTGAACATAATCAAATGGACCTTGTTATTTTCCTTAGAGATCCGGCTAATCCAAAATCACATGAGCCCGATGTCAATAACCTGATTAAATTATGTGATATGTATAATATTCCTCTTGCAACAAATCTTGCAAGCGCAGAACTATTAATCAAGTCATTAGACAGAGGAGATTTAGAGTGGCGTGAAATGTACAAATAATTTATTATACAAAAAATTTATCTGTGGCATTATGATAAGCCTTATGGTGTTTACCTTGCCTTCCTGCGGAAATTCTTCTTATGAGCTTCCATTTGAAGGCAACAGTAAGGTAAGCGGTTTTAATATTATTACTGAACAGAAATCAGATGTAATTCCTCTATTTGCCAGTGATTTATGTATATCTGATAAACAAGTAACTGACCCTGATTTTGCAAATACTGAGGATTGCGGTACAGCTATATTATTTGATGTGATGAATTCTGAAGTCTTATATTCTTCACATGCACATGAGCAAATGTCTCCAGCAAGTCTGACGAAAGTATTGATGGCATTAGTTGCTTTAAAGAATGCCACACCTGATACTGTTTTAACTGCCTCTGAACAGATATTTATAAATGAACAGGGTGCACAGCTGTGTGGTTTAAAGCCCGGTGACACCATGACATTAAATCAGGCTCTTTATATAGCTTTGTTACATTCTGCCAATGATGCAGCTTTATTAATTGCCCAGAATATTGGCGGAAGTGAAGAAGGCTTTGTTGAAATGATGAATCAGGAAGCCCAAAGATTGGGAGCAACAAATTCTAATTTTGTAAATCCTCATGGTCTGACGGATTCCAACCAGTATACTACTGCATATGATTTATACTTAATCTTTAATGAAGCCATCAAATATGAAAAATTTGTTGAAATCATACAGACACCAACTTACGAAACCATTTATTATGACCGTAATGGAAAAGAAGTCCCCATATCTGTTCGTAATACAAATAAATACATCAACAGCGATGTAAAAGCTCCTGAAAATGTAAAGATTATAGGTGGAAAAACAGGTACGACAAATGCAGCAGGACATTGTCTGATGGTTTTAGCTAAAGATAAAAACGGAGCCCCCTATATATCAGTTATATTAAAAGCAGGCTCAAGAGATTCACTTTATGCACAAATGACAGATTTGTTGGAAGAAATCACGAAATAATGGTTGTTTTTTACAAGGATTTGCACTATAATAGAGTTAGGTGAAATCATGTTAATACAAATTTAGCTTTTCATCAATTTACTTTAGGAGGGCACACCAATGGTTCAATTAATCGTAGGCAAAAAAGGTAAAGGAAAGACAAAACAGTTATTGGATAAAGTAAATAGTGAAGTAAAGAACATATCAGGTAATATCGCATATCTCGATAAGAATATGGCTCATATGTATGAGTTAAATAATAAGGTTCGAATGATTGATGTTTCACAGTATTTAATTGAAAATGCAAGTGAATTTGTAGGATTTGTTTCCGGTATCATTTCACAGGATCACGATTTACAGCAGATGTATTTTGACAGTTTTTTAAAGATTGCATGTCTTGAAAGCGAAGATATTACACCTGCTATTGAAAAACTTGAGAAAATTAGTGAAGCTCAGGGAGTCGATTTTATAATCAGCGTATCTATTGATGCTGAGGAAATTCCTGAAAGCATTAGGAAGAATATAATTGTTGCTTTATAATCTTTAACATTATAAAAGCCTCGGGTTCTTATTAACCGAGGCTTTTTCTAAGCATAATATTTTATGTATTAGGAGGATATAAAATTGGCTCAGAATGAAGCAGCTAAAAACAATATAAGTAAATATAGAAAGCCTCTTAACCTTAATATTGGTATGTTGATTTTCTGTGCCATTCTTATTTATGTTATTATTTTTGTGATAGTTTCATTAAATACAGAGCGTATTATACCGTATGAGGTAAGAGAAGGTTCTCTTGCAATTAATTATACATATCGTGCATTAGCTATTCGAGATGAAGAAATAATAACAACTGACAAAGCAGGTTATATAAATTATTTCGCACGAGAAGGGGAACGTGTATCCCCCGGTAATCTTGTATATATCATTGACGAAACGGGCGAGCTTAAGGAATATCTGGAAAATGAAAGTATGGAGAATACATCCTTAAGCAATGATGATTTGATTGAAATAAGAAGCGACATTGTTAATTTTGTACATTATTTCGATGAAAAGCGTTTTCATTCCCTTTATGATTTTAAGTATGATATTAAGAATACGGTAATGAAGCTTTCCAATACTCATTTATACGATAGCATTGATTCTATTAATAATAGTTCCTTTGCTGATTCCATTGCATTTCGCAATGCCGGAAATACAGGAATTATTACCTACTACGTCGATGGTTTTGAAGAATTGCAACCTGAAAATATCACAATGGATATGTTTGATGAGGAGAAATATAATAAGAAACAGATCCTTGACAATCAATTGGTAACCATAGATGAACCCGCATATAAAATATCAAAAAACGAGAATTGGTCCATATTATTACCAATTGATGAGTCTTTGTCACAAGATTTTTTGGATGAAGAGTATATCAAAGTCAGATTCCTGAAAAATCAATATGAGTCCTGGGGAAAGGTTTCAATTATAAAAGGTGCTGACGCGGAAACCTATTTACAATTAACATTTACAAATTCCATGGTAACTTTTGCCAAGGATCGCTTTATTGATATAGAGCTATTGTTACATGAAGAAACCGGTCTTAAAATACCTAATACCTCTATTGTAAACAAGGAATTCTATTTGATTCCACGTAAATACATTACTAAAATGGATGAAAGTTCAGATGTTGGTTCCATTCTTTTGGAAACCTATAAAGATGATGGCACTATAACCACCACTTATAGAGAAATCGACATTTACAGTTATGATGAAGAAACCGGGGAATATTATATAGACAGTAATATTTTACAGTCTGGTTCAAATTTGTTAATGGCTGATTCACAGGAAAAATACACTGTTAGCCGCAAGGGTACATTAATCGGTGTTTATTACATGAATAAAGGCTATGCCGATTTTAGACAAATACAGATTTTATACCAGAATGATGAATATTCTATCGTTAAATCCAATACGGATTATGGTTTAAATGTATATGATTATGTTGTATTAAATTCAAATTCTGTTCATGAAGAACAATTTATTTACAACTAATTTATGCAATGGTATTAGATTGAAAAATCAAAGATTTTTAACATTTATTTAAGCTGTAACTTAAGCACTGCTTACGTTATGCATGGGGATTATTATGATTAAACAGAATATTAATTATATTCAACAAAAAATTGAAAACGCCACAAAAAAAACAACATACTCACAACCAGTCACTTTAATTGCAGTCAGTAAGACAAAGCCAATAGAAGATGTTTTAGAAGCCTATAATAACGGAATTCGAGATTTTGGTGAAAATAAGGTTCAGGAATTGTCCATGAAATATGAACAACTTCCTAAAGATATACGCTGGCATATGATTGGTCATTTACAACGTAACAAAGTCAAAGATGTTGTAGGAAAAGCTTATCTGATTCATAGTGTTGATTCTTTACGTCTTGCTGAGGAAATCAGCAAGGAATCCGTAAAAAAGAATCTTGATACAGACATCTTAATTGAAGTAAATATTGCTATGGAGGATACAAAATTTGGCTTTTCTGATTACGACTCCCTCCTTACCATTCTACAAGATATATCCATTTTACCTAATATACATATAAAGGGATTGATGACAGTAGCTCCTTATACTGAGAATCCCGAGGAAAATCGTTGTTATTTTTCAAAATTAAAGAAATTAGCTGTTGACATAATGCAGGAAAACATTGATAATATTAGTATGGGTATTTTATCAATGGGTATGACTGGCGACTATGAAGTAGCTATTGAAGAAGGTGCTACCTATGTACGAGTAGGTACCGGTATATTCGGAGAAAGAAATTACAACATGTAGAAGGAGAAGACACATGGGAGTTATGGATAAATTTATTCAATATATGAAGTTTAATGATGCAGAAGAAGACGATTATTTGGATGATGATTATTTAGATGATGATGAACCAATGGAACCTAAGCAACCTTCTGTTATTAAACGTACAAATGTTGTAAAAGAAGAGGTTGATGAATCCGAAAAGTTTGTCCGCAAGGCTCCTACCAGCAAGATTACACAGATGAGACAGGCCACCTCTAAGAGAATGCCTGTTGGAAATGGTATGGAAGTTTGTGTTATGAAACCAACATCAATTGAAGATGCAAGAGAAATTACAGACACTTTATTATCTAATCGTACAGTAGTACTAAATTTAGAAGGTATTGATGTTGATATTGCACAGAGAATTATTGATTTTACTTCCGGTTCCTGTTACGCAATTAGTGGTAATCTTCAGAAGATTTCCCATTATATCTTTATTATTACTCCGGCAAGTGTTGATGTATCCGGTGATTTCCAGGATATTTTCAGTGGTGCCTTTGATTCTCCCATTAGCACCAATTTAAATTAATTAGCATGAATAACTTCCCGGCATTTGTATTTTACAAATGAGGGAAGTTTTTTTATTTAAAGAAAGGATTATACCATGTCACAAAGAATTAATATATTATACAACAGGAAACCTTGCTATGATATTGTAATCACCAAAGGTTTTGAAGAATTAGAAAATGAATTAGTTACACTTGATGTTACTGAAAAAAAACTCTGCATTATTACAGACTCTAAAGTAGGACCTATTTATTCAGAAAACTTAAAACAGGTTCTTACTTCTCTTGCCAGTAAAGTCAGTGTTTTTACTATGCCTGCAGGTGAAGCTTATAAAACATTGGATACCGTGAAAAACATCTATGAATTTTTGATTCATGAGAAATTTGGACGAAAGGATATGCTAATTGCTCTTGGTGGTGGCGTTGTTGGTGATATTACCGGATATGTTGCTGCTACATTTTTACGTGGTATAGATTTTATTCAGATACCTACAACTTTATTATCCCAAAATGACAGTAGTATAGGAGGAAAAACAGGAGTTGATTTTGACGGATACAAAAACATGGTAGGTGCATTCAAAATGCCTCGTTTGGTATATATGAATCTGAATACATTAAATACTTTAGATGATAGACAGTTTTTCTCCGGTTTTGCAGAAGTAATGAAACATGGACTGATTAAAGATGATAAGTTTTATATATGGCTTATCGAAAACATGTATGAAATTTGTGAAAGAGATTTGGACATACTTGAAGAGATGATTGTAAAAAGCTGTAATATCAAGAAAGCTGTTGTAGAAAAGGATCCTACCGAACAAGGTGATCGGGCTCTTTTGAATTTTGGACATACCATTGGACATGCCATTGAGAAGTATAAGAATTTCCAACTGACACATGGTGAATGTATTTCACTTGGTGCCGTTGCAGCAGCATATATTTCATGGAAACGTGGTATGATTAGTATGGAAGACTATTATGAAATTCGTGATATGTATGTACCTTTTTATCTTCCTATCAGTATTGATGGTATTAATCCCGAAGAGATTCTTACCTTAACTAAATCTGACAAGAAAGCCCAATCAGGCACCATTAAATTTATTCTACTTAAACGTATCGGTAAAGCTGTTATTGATGATACGGTAACAGATGAGGAGATATTGGCAGCTATAAAAGAAATTTATTTTGACGAAGAGGAAAATTTAAGTGAATAAAAAGAAGTTATTTTTAATTGACTGCAGCTTAATTATTTTGTTTTTAGTCCTTGACCAGTTCACTAAATTTTTAGCAGTACAGAAATTAATGAACAAACCTGCATTTGTAATCATAAAAAATGTACTGGAATTGGATTATCTTGAAAACCGTGGCGTAGCATTCGGTATGTTTCAAAATCAAAAAGTGGTTATTTTATTATCCACCATAGTCTTACTCGCTGTAATCGGCTTTATTATGTATAAAATGCCATCCGGTTCCAAATATAATATATTACATTTTGTTTTTTCTGCTATTATAGCTGGTGGTTTAGGCAATATGATTGACAGACTTCGTTTGGATTATGTCATTGATTTTATTTCATTTGTATTAATTGATTTTCCAATCTTTAATGTAGCAGACTGCTTTATTGTTTGTGGTACATTTGTGTTATTTTTCATTATAATTTTTGTTATGAAGGAAGAAGATTTAGATTTTATAAGTTTTAAACATTCAAAGGAGAAATAACCCCCTATGCAGGAATATCATTTTCTCATTAATGAAGAATTAGATGGCGAACGAATTGATAAGGCATTAAATCTTTTAATTGAATCATTATCCCGAAGCTTTATTGCTAAATTAATAAAAGAGAATCAGGTTATTGTTAATGGCAAGACAGTAAAAGCCAGTTATTCATTAAGAACAGATGATGAAGTTGTCTTTAGCCTTCCACCTTCCATACAACCGGACATACAACCTGAGAATATTCCTTTGGATATTCTATATGAAGACAAGGACGTTATTATAATTAACAAACCAAAAGGAATGGTAGTTCATCCTGCTGCGGGTCATTATAACGGTACCCTCGTCAATGCCTTGATGTATCATTGTGGGCAGGAATTATCCGGTATTAACGGTGTAATGCGTCCGGGTATAGTACATCGAATAGATATGGATACAACAGGCTCTATTATAGTTTGCAAAAATGACAAATCACATAATTGTATTGCTGCTCAATTAAAGGAACATAGTATTACCAGAAAGTATCATGCCATTTGTTATGGAGTCCTTAAAGAAGATGAGGGTACCATTAATAAACCAATAGGACGACATCCCAATGAACGCAAAAAGATGGCAGTTAATGAGAAGAATGGTAAAGATGCCATTACTCACTATAAGATATTAAAGCGTTTTCAGAATTATACTTATATTGAGTGTCAGTTAGAAACCGGCCGTACCCATCAGATTCGTGTTCATATGGCTAGTATTGGTCATCCCTTATTAGGTGATGAAATATACGCACCGGGAAGGAAACATCCTTTTCACTTAGAGGGGCAGACTTTACATGCCAAAATTATAGGTTTTATGCATCCCGAGAAAAAAGAGTATATAGAACTGGAGGCACCATTACCTGAATATTTTGAAACTTTACTAAATAAGCTTAAGTAATAAAATTTCTTATTGTCTGAAAATTAAAAATGTTGTATAATAAATTAAAGAACAGACAGAAGGGAAGGTTGCTTATGAATACGATTATTACTATTGGAAGACAATTTGGTTCCGGCGGACGCGAAATTGGCGAAAAGGTAGCTGAACATTTCGGTATCAAATGTTACGACAAGGAGTTATTGACACGCGCTGCTAAAGAAAGTGGCTTTTGTGAGGAAATGATTCAAAACCATGATGAACGTCCTACCAATTCTTTTCTTTATAATTTAGTCATGGATACTTATTCATTTGGTTATAATGCCTCTTCCTTTGTTGATATGCCCATTAGTCACAAGGTTTTTCTGGCTCAATTTGATACCATTAAAAGAATTGCAGATGAAGGTCCATGTGTTATCGTAGGTCGTTGTGCAGACTATGCACTGGCGGATAACACTAATTGTCTACATATTTTCATATATGCTAATGAAGAATGTAAAACCAAACGTATCATGGACAAATACAATTTGAACGAAGCAAAAGCCCGCGAAATGTGTACAAAGAAGGATAAACAACGACAAAGCTATTATAATTATTATTCTTCAAAGAAATGGGGCAGAGCTGACAGCTATGATCTCTGTATTAACAGTAGCGTACTGGGCATTGATGGAACTGTAAAGCTTATCATTCAATATATTGAAGATTTTGAAGCAAATAATGAATAATTTTTGAAAATATTATTGACTTTTAAAAGCACCTCTGTTATACTATGCGAGTATGCCGCATAACTAGGTATAAGTATGTTTTACATCACCAAAGTTAGCGAGTAAAGCGAATAGGAGGTGCTTTTATGTACGCAATTATTGCAACAGGTGGAAAACAGTACAAGGTTTCTGAAGGAGACATCATCAAGGTTGAGAAGTTAAATGCAGAAGCTGGTGATACTGTTACTTTTGACCAGGTAATCGCAGTAAGTGACGGTGCCCTTAAGGTTGGTGCTGATGTAGCAAAGGCTACTGTAGCTGCAACTGTTATGGAACAGGGTAAGGGTAAGAAGGTTATTGTATACAAGTACAAGAGAAAAACCGGTTATCACAAGAAAAATGGTCATAGACAAGCATACACTCAGGTTAAAATTGACAAGATTAATGCTTAATCGTTCTGAAACAGGACAAAAATATGACTACAGTTATTATAACTATGAACAACAGTAAACAATATAAAGGATTTATTTGTAGTGGTCATGCGGGATTTGCTAAAAAAACTTTGTTTTTCAAGCAACCGGATATCCTATGTTCATCCATTTCTACTTTGGTGATTAATACCATCAACTGTTTAGAACTAATTGCAGGTGAGCAGGCAAACATGACTTATGAAACTGATGATTCATTGGCTCATATCAATTGCCAGTTCAATGAACCGGTTATCAATGAGAAATCCATTGTTTTACTGGATGCCATGGTACTTGGCTTAACTGAGTTAAGTAAGGAGTATGGCAATGAGTATCTTCAAGTAAAATTCGAGGAGGTGTAAAACCATGTTAAATATGAACCTTCAATTCTTCGCTCATAAGAAAGGTGTTGGTTCTACCAAGAACGGTAGAGACTCTGAATCTAAGAGATTGGGCGCAAAGAGAGCTGACGGACAATTCGTAAAGGCAGGAAACATTCTGTACAGACAGCGTGGAACTAAGATTCATCCCGGAGTTAATGTTGGTATCGGTGGTGATGATACATTATTTGCATTAGTTGATGGTGTTCTTAGATTTGAAAGAAAAGGAAGAGACAAGAAACAGGCTTCCGTATATCCTGTAGAGCAGTAATGCGAATTTACAAGGCTTCAAACATGATTTTTGTTTGAAGCCTTTTCTTGTTATAGTGTTATAAACACAGAAAGTGAGGA
This sequence comes from Lachnospiraceae bacterium, assembly GCA_017521605.1. GTDB lineage: Bacteria > Bacillota > Clostridia > Lachnospirales > Lachnospiraceae > Acetatifactor. The sequence continues at coordinate 289,438 of JAFXCD010000045.1, forward strand.
ACATTCTATGTTTGCAGATAGAGCCAGAATCTTTGTACGCAGTGGAAAAGGCGGGGATGGACATGTGTCTTTCAGAAGAGAAAAATATGTGCCCAATGGCGGTCCCGATGGTGGTGATGGTGGAAAAGGCGGAGATGTTATTTTTGAAGTGGATGAAGGTTTAAATACCTTGATTGATTTCAGACACGTTCGTAAATACAAAGCTCAAGACGGTGAAGAGGGCGGTAAGAAAAACTGCCGTGGAAAAAATGGTAATGATATTATTATAAAAGTACCTGAAGGAACTGTCATTAAAGAGGCTGAAAGCGGCAAAGTCATTACAGATATGTCCGGTGATAATAAACGTATTGTTTTATTAAAGGGTGGGCGCGGCGGTAATGGTAACCAGCATTATGCTACAGCAACCATGCAGGCACCCAAATATGCACAGCCTGGTATACCGGCTCAGGAATTAGAGCTAATCTTAGAACTTAAGATGATAGCAGACGTAGGATTAGTTGGTTTCCCTAATGTAGGAAAATCCACCTTTTTATCCCGTGTTACCAATGCCAGACCTAAAATTGCAAATTACCATTTCACCACCTTAAATCCTAATTTAGGTGTTGTAGATCTGGAAGGCACGAAAGGATTTGTTATTGCCGATATTCCGGGGCTTATTGAAGGAGCTTCAGAAGGCATTGGATTAGGTCATGAATTTTTAAGACATATTGAACGAACAAAGGTAATTATTCACATTGTTGATGTGGCAGGTACGGAAGGCAGAAATCCTATTGATGATATTTACGCTATCAATAAGGAATTAGAAGCTTATAATGCAGATATTGCAAAACGTCCCCAGGTAATTGCTGCCAATAAAACAGACGCCATTTATTATGACGAAAGTGGTGATGACCCTGTAAGCGCATTAAAGGCCGAATTTGAGTCCAAAGGCATAAAAGTATATCCAATATCCGCCATTAGCGGAAAAGGCTTAAATGAGCTTTTATACGAGGTTTACAATATGCTTGAGGATATTAATGAAGAACCAACTGTCTTTGAACAGGAATATTTTATAGAAGAAGCTACAAATGCATATAATAATTTACCATTTACTGTTGAGTATAATGCAGAGGATGACGAATATGTTGTAGAAGGTCCCCGCATTGAAAAAATGCTTGGTTATACGAATCTGGAAAGCGAAAAGGGCTTTAAATTCTTCCAGAATTTCCTAAAGGATAATGGTATATTAGAAGAACTGGAAGCTTTAGGCATTCAGGAAGGTGACAGTGTTCGTATGTATGGTTTGTCATTTGATTATTACAAATAGGAGGATACTGTATTATGACAAGTAAACAAAGAGCTTATTTAATGAGTCTTGCTAGTAATTTAAATCCAATTTTTCAAATTGGGAAAAGCAGTCTGACTCCGGAATTAACAGAAGCTATCGGCGAAGCATTCAATAATCGTGAATTAATCAAAATTGCGGTTTTAAAAAATTGTTTTGATGATCCCAGAGAAATTGCACAAATTGTTGCTGAACGTACACATTCGCAGGTCATTCAGGTTATTGGTAAAAAGATAGTTTTATACAAGCCCGATAAGGACAAGCCACAGATTAAATTACCCGAATAACTGCATTTTTCTATAAAAGGAGTTTGTATGGAGCTGCTAAATTGTAAACGAATTGGTATATTAGGAGGAACTTTTAATCCTGTTCATATTGGACATCTATTTATGGCCGAACATGCCAGAACAGAAATGAATCTTGATATGATTATGTTCATTCCTACAGGTGTTCCTTATATGAAAAACAATAGAGAGATATTACCATCCCATATTCGAATGGAAATGTTAGAAATGAGCATCACTTCAAATCCATTTTTTGTCACCTCAGATATGGAAATCAAACGGGAAGGTAATACTTACACCTATGAAACTCTTGAAGAATTAAAGCGCTTATATCCTGAAGCAGAATTGTTTTTTCTTGTAGGTGCAGATTGTTTATTTACCATCCATAAATGGTATCAACCTCAACGTATTTTTAATAAATGTACCTTATTGGCAGCAAACAGAAACGACTTTCCTCAAAATGAGTTAAATTTACAAAAGCAGCATTTAGAAAAACAATTTCATGCAAAAGTTGAATTGTTAAATATTCCGCAAATGGATATATCATCTACGAAAGTCAGAGAAAATATAAAAGAGGGTAAAAGTATACGATATCTAGTCACTGACAGTGTTCATGATTATATACTCCAAAATAATTATTATCAGGAAGAAATGTAGTGTGAAAAATCAGAGATTTTTCACTTTCTATTTGATCAGTAACACAAGCGTTGCTTGTGTTATGCAAGGGGTGTAATATGATTAAATCATCTGAAATTGATAAAATTCAAGAAGATATGGCAGATGCACTTGATGATAAACGTTTTATGCACACTTTGGGAGTTGCTTATACTGCCGCCGCACTTGCCATGCGTTATGAGATAGATATGAATACAGCTTATGTAACCGGATTACTGCATGATTGTGCAAAATGTATCAGTGATAAGAAAAAGTTATCTATCTGTAAAAAGAATCATATTCCTGTTTCAGAAACAGAGCAACAGAATCCCTCTTTATTACATGCTAAAGTAGGGGCTTTTCTGGCAGAGGACAAATATGATATAGCAGATAAGTCAATTATTGATGCCATTGCATATCATACAACCGGTCGGCCTAACATGTCTGATTTAGAGCAAATCATTTATATTGCGGACTATATTGAACCCGGTAGAAACAAGGCTCCCAATCTGGATGAAATACGTCACATGGCTTTTATTGATAAAGAACAGGCATTAATCAAAATATTGGAAGACAGTTTATTCTATTTAAATGATTCCAACCAAGAAGTTGATTTAATCACACAACAAACCTATGAATATTATAAAAATAAATAAAAGGAGATAAATATGAACGAAAAATCATTGAATATGGCCAAATTGGCAATAGCTGCTTTAGAAGATAAGAAAGCTGAAGATATAAAGATTATTGATATTAGTGAAGTTTCTGTACTCGCTGATTATTTCATCATAGCAGGCGGTAATAATCATAGCCAGATACAGGCTTTATGCAACAATGTAGAAGAGAAACTTGGAAAAGCAGGATATTCTGTAAAGCAGGTTGAAGGTTATGACACTGCAAACTGGATCTTAATGGATTTCGGTGATGTGATAATCCATATTTTTGATAAAGAAAACCGCCTACTATATGATTTAGAAAGAATCTGGCGTGATGGAAAGTTGATTGAGAAAGAAAATTTCTAATGCTGAAACATCTAATACGTTAAAAGCAGTATATGCTCTCCAGAATATTCTTGCAGTTTGTGATATTAGTGTTCTTAGAGTTGTAACCGTTATTGTTGATGCAGATACAAAGGATGCTTATATAGTAAATAGTTATTTTGTTACTTTAGATATCGAAACGATAAACAAAATTGACAAATAAGAAGCAATAGAAATCACAAAGAAAGAATACAAAGTTAATAATATACAAAAAGCAGATTTCGTAATATATAATGATTCTTTTAAGGGAAATGTTTTAGTCTGGTATATTGAAACGGATAGTTTTGAGGCTCCGTCTTTATATATGGATGCAAATACCGGTAATATTTTATATGTTGATGCACCCATTATAGACTAAAATAATGTAAAAAGAGGAGCTAAGGCTCCTCTTTTTACATAGATTCAACTCGGTCATTATTCATATAAAAAGTAATAAGATATAAACCACTTAATCCCACAAGCGCATATACTATTCTGGATAACCATGACATATCTCCAAAAATAAATGCCACTAAATCAAAGCGGAATAACCCAATTAATCCCCAATTTACAGCACCAATAATTGCTATTGTAAGTGCTGTGTAATCAATATATTTATTACCCATGATTTACCTCCAATCTCTATAAAAGCTTTTGAAATCAATAATAGTATAACCATGGTATAATCAAATATTCATTATGTACAAAATTAACGATAGAATCGAAAAACACCGAATACTTTTCCAACAATCGTACAATCATCTACAATAATTGGATCCATCTCATCATTTTCCGGTTGCAAACGAATATGTCCATTTTCTTTATAAAAAGTTTTTACAGTAGCACCATCTTCAATCATTGCAACAACCATATCACCATTATTGGCAGTTGAACAGCTATTTACAAAAATACGATCGCCACTGAAAATACCGGCATTAATCATAGAATCACCACGTACCTTAAGTATAAATGATTCTCCTTTTGGTACCATATCTGCAGGAACAGGGAAGTAATCTTCGATATTTTCTTCAGCAAGAATAGGCTGACCTGCTGCAACGTTTCCAATAACAGGTAAGCTTACCATTTCTGTACGAACAATCTGAAAACTATCATCACAGATTTCGATAGCACGAGGTTTGGTAGGGTCGCGCTTAATATATCCGTTTTTTTCTAATGTTTCAAGATGAGAATGTACGGAAGAAGTTGACTTTAAATTAACTGTTTCACCAATCTCTCGAACAGTTGGGGGATACCCCTTCTTTAATATTTCATCCTTTATATAATCAAGAATCTGCTGCTGTTTTGCTGTAATTTTACCATAAGCCATATGATTTATACCTCCATAAACTACGAATTTATATCTATACAAACCAAGTATATCATATAAAAATCAAAAAAGCAAACATATATTCCAAAAATATGTTCGATTTTGTATTGACAAACGAATGTTTGTTCTATATAATAGCATTAACAAGAACAAATGTTCCGAACAATTATTCGAACTAGGAGGTTTTTATGAATATATCTATTTATCCTATGACAAAAAGAGAATTATTAATATATAAGAAGCAATTACAGCATAAAAAAATTTTAAGAAGACGGATTGCTATTTGCACACTAAGCTTATTACTGATTTTTTTGTTCGTTCTAAGTTTTAATAATATGGTCCAGGCAACTGAAGAACTTCCCGAAACTACATATAAGTATTTTACATACTACACTGTTGATAAAGGCGATACTTTATGGAGTATGGCAGAAGAGTATATTGACTATGAATTTTATGATAGTATTCATGAATATGTTGAAGAAGTAAAAGAGATAAATCATATGTGTAATGATATCATTCTTGTAGGAGAAACAATTGTTATACCATACTTTTCAAATATATATCAATAACAAAGAAGAACCCGTAAGATTCCTTCGGGTCCTTTTTAATCATTATTTTTCACGTAACTTCACTTTATTGGCCGCCATTCTTCGGTGCATATCTGCCTGAGCTGCATAGTGCTTACGGGTTGTATTTACATCATTATGTCCTAACACATCTGCAACCAGGTAAATATCTTCTGTTTCCTGATATAATGATGTACCATAAGTACTTCTTAGTTTGTGAGGTGTGATTTTCTTTAAAGTGGTAACTTTTGAAGCATACTTTTTTACTAGATTTTCCACTGAACGCACAGCGATTCTACGATTTTGCAATGAAAGAAATAAAGCATTTTCATGACCTTCCTGCGGAACAATATATTCACGTTCTTCAAAATAATCTAACAATGCGATTTCAACTTCTTCACCAAAATATACTACCGCTTCCTTTCCACCTTTTCTTAAGATTCGAATACCATTAACTTCAAAATCCACATCATTTAGGTCTAACCCTACGCATTCAGACACTCGTATTCCTGTCCCAAGCAGGAGAGTAAGAAGTGCCAAATCCCGTGTTTTCGTTTTTTCATGGAACTGTGCTTCCTTCTTTGTTAATTTATCACCATTTTCTACCAAATCCAGTAATGTGGCAACTTCATTTGGCTCTAAGCGTATAATATCATGCTCATGTTGTTTCGGTACCGGTACCAGAGAAGCCGGATTAGTTTTTATCTTTTCGTTTTCATAAAAATATTTATAGAAGCTTCTTAATGATGAAATTTTACGTTTTTTACCTCGTTCTTCATTTGTTATTTCCTTACCATCCTTAGAATAGTAGCTCATAAAGTCCAGATATTCCAAAATATCATCCCTGGTAATCTGATCTAATAGTTCTATATTATAATCTGTTATTGGCTGTTTGGCACATATTGGATTATTTTCATGCAAAAATTCAAAAAAAATGCGCAGATCATACGCATAAGCCAGTCTGGTACGTGTTGAAGTATATTCTGTAATTCCTCTAATATAATCCTTACAAAAAAGAGGGAGAGTATCCAAAATATCTCTTAAACGAACTATATTATTCCTATTTTGTTCTTCATGATAACTCAACTGTTTATTTGTTGCCAAAATATTCGGTCCATCCTTTCAAATTGCCTGTTTGAATAGCAGTAAACATTCTTTCTTTAACACCCGGATTCTCCAGATTTAATTTCCGGAGTAATTGCTTTATATATTCCCTTTTAGTATTACCATCAGCAGGGCAGGGACTTTTAACTATAGGTACATCATATTTATTTATAAAACCAATCACATCTGCTTCATTCATATACATTAAAGGCCGAATAACCGTTAAATTCATTCTATCTAAATAGGTTACAGGAGAGAATGTATGAAAACGTCCTTCAAAAATCAATGACATTAACATTGTTTCTACTACATCATCTTTATGATGAGCATATGCCACCTTATTACATCCTGCTGATTTAATTGCATCATTTAATGCGCCTTTACGCATTTTGGCACAAAGTGAACAAGGATTACTTTCTTTTCGGTCTTCAAATATAATCTTAGCAATCTCCGTAGAAACAATAGTATATTCAACCTGCAATTCTTCACATATTTCTTTAATCTTGTCCAAATTAAGATTTTGAAAACCCAAATCCACAGTCACAGCTTGAATTTCAAATCTCTTAGGATAAAAACGTTTTAATCCGTGCAAAGCATAAAGCATTGTCAACGAATCTTTGCCACCGGATATGCCTATAGCAATTTTATCGCCTTCTTCAATCATATGATAATCGTCAACTGCACGACGAACATAGCTCATTACCTGTTGTAGTTTCATACCTTACCTCTTTTTACTTTATAATATTATTATAAACCCTATTATTTTCAAACGCAATGCAAGTCCAATATATTAATTCTTTTTTTGTAAAAAAATTAATCAAAAATTAACCAAAATGGACTTGTTATATGTATTTATTGAGTGTATGATATTCTTATAGTTTTACAATTATAATAAAGTGAGGGTACGTAAATATGAAAATACGCTGGAACAATCGTTATGTAAAATGGAGTTGTACCATAATAATTACATTTTGCATTTGTTTATTATTTTTCTATCTTTTGTTTTTTGGCAATAATATAAAACTTGCTTTCAGCAATGCATATAAAGTCTTAATGCCAATACTTTTTGGTTGTATTATGGCCTATCTATTAACACCTACCATCAACTGGTTAGAAAAGCGTATCTTAAATCCCATTTTGCAAAAAATCAAAATAAAGAAAAAGGATAAATTGAAACCATACATCCGAGCTATTAGTATCATTCTAACATCTCTTTTATATTATTTTATAATCAGAATGATAATTACAATGTTATTATCTCAGATTGTTCCCAGTTTACAGAATTTACTAAATAATTTTGATAATTACTGGTTTAATTTTCAGATTTGGATAAAAGAGCTACTAACTAAGCGTCCTGAATGGTTAGATACAATATTTGCTAATAATCCTAAGATAGAAGAGCAGATTCTTTCTGTTATAAGCAACTATTCAAATGAGCTTACCGGATATTTAGATAAAGCATTAGTTTTATTATCAAAATCCGGCGAATTATTAAAGACTGTTTCCGTAAGTATCTTTAATGTAGTTAAGGTATTATGGAATTTTGTTTTAGGTTTTATCATAGCAATATATTTATTAGCAAATAAAGAACGTTATTCTAATCAGGCTAAAAAGATCATTTACGCTTTTTGGGAGAGAGATAAGGCAAATATATTAATTAATAATTTTCGTTTTGCACACAATACTTTTATTGGCTTTATCATCGGAAAAGTTATTGACTCTATTATAATAGGTTGCTTATGCTTCTGTGGTACTTCATTAATGAACACTCCTTATGCAGCACTAGTAAGTGTTGTTATAGGTGTAACAAACGTAATTCCGTTTTTTGGACCATTTTTAGGTGCTATACCTTGTTTGATTTTAATTATTGTCGTAGATCCTACACATCCGTTGAATTTTGTGTATTTTGCCATATTTATCCTTTTCCTGCAACAATTGGATGGTAATTTCATAGGTCCTAAGATATTAGGTGATTCGACTGGTTTATCCAGCTTCTGGGTTATTTTTGCAATCACATTATTTGGTGGAGTAATGGGTATACCAGGCATGATAATTGGTGTGCCAGTATTTGCAATTATTTATGCTGCCATAAAATCTCATGTTAATGAACGTCTTTATAAAAAGGAATTTAAAACTCATACAGAAGATTATCATAATATTGAATGTATTGATAATGATGGATATCATTATTATGACTTTACAGAAACGCGTACTGATAAGAATTTTCATTCAGGAAGTAAATACATCAGCAATATAGAAGAGTGGAATTATCGTTATAACGTTCGCAACAATCATGAGACTATAATAGATTCTGATAAAGATGCTTTAGACAAAACAACCGATATTAAAATTGAAACTACAAAGAGAGAAGATTAATTAATTTATGAAATTTGTAATACAACGTGTCCAACATGCCAGTGTTAAAGTAGATGGGCAAATAATTGGTTCAATTAATAAGGGACTATTGGTTTTCATTGGAGTTACACATACTGATACAAAAATGGTTGCGGATAAAATGATTAAAAAATTAGTAAACATGCGTATCTTCAAAGATGAAAATAATAAAACAAACTTAGCTTTACATGATGTAAATGGACAACTATTATTAATTTCTCAATTTACATTATATGCTGATTGCAAAAAAGGTAATAGACCTTCATTTGTAAATGCCGGTTCTCCTGATATAGCAAATGATTTATATAAATATATTATTAAAAGCTGTAAGGAATATGTACCTGTAGTTGAAGAAGGTAGCTTTGGAGCAGATATGAAAATAGAGTTACTAAATGATGGACCTTTTACAGTCATTCTTGATTCAGATGATTTATATTAATACAAAATGACTTCTTTACATTGCTTTAAGAGATTTTATAGTCTTTTCTAATATAGAAGATTGCAACCAACTATTCGCAAAACACAAGTTTAACGAATAGTTGGTTGTATAATTTATCCTCTCATACATGTTATTGTACATTAGGAAAACTTTCAAAATGTTTTTGGTAAAACTTTCAAAATAATACCACTCACTTTATCTTCATACATTTCCATATATTGAATATAAATAAATCATAACAATGTTTATTCATAAAAACACCGCTGAAGACCGTGTTTCAGAAAAATTCAATAGAGAAAATCACAGCTAAAATATTATAAAAATAGTCTTGTAGCAAAAGCAACAAGACTATTTCAATTAAATCAACTGTAATAAATCAGATTCGGCTTCAGTGTACTCGTCTTCTGTGTAATCTAAATCCAAAATATCTTCTTTAGAATAACCCTTTTTAATCATTTTTACAATTTTTTCGACATTATTCTTCTTTACCTCAATATCAATATACTTTTGCATTACTTCACACACGATACGAACACCTCCTTCTGTTTCTTTCAGTCGTTTTACTTCCGATGACAATGCTGGAAATTTACTGTTTTTAACTTCCTTCTTAGTGAAACATGACATTAATTCTGCAATATCTGTTCCATCGTCAACTACAGTATTCACAAAAATTTCATGCAATCCGTCATCGATGATTTCCCCTGTCTCTCTTAGGACTTTCTCAACATGATATATTGTCTTATTTCCCTTTAAAAAGTCAAACTCGGAAATATAAACAATATAGAGTTCAAGTACATCCTCAAATGTTGTTCCAGGCTCCGAATCCTTTACCGTAATGCTAGAAGCATTGAATCGCGCTCTCTTTAAATGATTATCATTATCAGAACGCTGTACTTCAATATTTACTTTAGCACCACTTCCTAGTACACATAAAGCATCCAGCCTTACAGATCTACCGTACAGATTTCTCTCATCTGACTGCGTAACTACACTGGTAACAATCAGGTTTTCATCCTCCATAATAGTCCGCAACATCTCCTGACAAACTTCAACATTTTGAGCCAAGACCTCAAAAAAAACATCATCAATAGGTCTTAGGCCGCGTACTTTCTCCTTTTTCTGCTGTTCTGTCAATCCCATAATACAACTCCTTTCCCTGCATACGCAGTATAAAATATATTCATAAACAGGGAAAGTCTTTAAGGACATCCCTGATTACGTTCCAGGGACTATCCCTATTATCGGCAGATAAGACATCTGCCCTCCTTCCTTCACTCTCTCTTACGAAAGCTCTCTGCAGAATTACTTCTGCTACACTGTCGTACTGGAAATCCATTCACCAAAAAGGAGAAGAATACCCAGCAGACTCTTTAAATCATATATAGTATTTACATTATTATATTATCATATTATATTAAAAGTTGCAATGATACTGGTAAAATATATATTTTCATATGTTTATAGGTGTATTTCTTGTTCGCATCTATAAATTTCCACTCTATTCTTATAATAAAAAACCACATACTGAGGGACCTTCCAAATCTCAGGTGTTAGTGTATTAATAAACTTATACTCTAATTTGATAATATTATTTAGCATCATATACTCTGCTTGATTTATTAAATTGTATAATAGGTCTTTCATTATAGGATAAACTATATATTGAGAAGCTCTTGTAGGACTATATTTATAAAATTCCGTTAATTCATGAAAATAGCCTAGCTCATTATATGTTGATAATCCAAAGCTCACTTGTGACGAAGTCTTTTTCCAATGTTTACTGTTGGTTGTAAATATATTATCAGCAGAAGCTGCACCGGTTACAGCTTGATATGCAAATGCTATAGCATATTTATGTACATTCTTTTTATTTATCACAGTATCGTGTCTTAGTTTATTTAAACAAGATATTGTGGCTTTCCAATCATTTAGATCAGTATAGAAATCGCGAATTAACTCACTCATAATTTCCATGAGACACCAACCAAGGGAATCTCCTTTTAAAATGTTTTGATTTTCACAATCTTTTTTTATGAATAGCTCTTTGTGATAATTTACTGCATTATCAAAACTCCCTTCTAGCAAATTATTTTTCCACCAGCCTTCTTCTATGACATATTTCGCATAACATTTCATAAAATTATCTACTAATAAAGTATTATCGTTTTCAATATTCTCTTTGTTTATCGTTCTAATACACTCACATCCCTGCAGACTTATTCTATCTTGTAACAGAAATATTTTTTGATATAATCTATTTGTACTATCATAGCACCTATTATAATGGATATTTTTAATAGGCATAAGAAAAATATAGCTACTTGAAATAATCTCATTTGAAGCCCTTCTTTGAATATATTGTGTTAATTCTTCTTTGATTTTCTGGTTCTTAATGAGATATTCTGTTTTTACCTCTGCGAATTCATAGGTACCACTCTGGGAAGCGTTTAATTTTTCTTCCGGAATTTCTGTTAGTTTGCAATTATGAAGAAAACAGTAGTCTATTCCTTTTATTTCGTGAAGCAATGAATGATATCCATATTTCATACATTTTATACACATTTTATGTGCTTCAATTCTACCAATATTAGTAAAATTTGATGCATATAAATGCTTGTATTGACCATTAAAATGTGGCATATGTATATAAAAGTGTTTTGGCAAATCTCCACATGTTATAGAGTGTCTAAGGGTTATATTATGTCGAACTGTTGACCATGACAAACCATTAAGATAACAAAACTTTGCAATTCTGCTCCACCTAGATTCATAAGGTAGACAATATTCATCTTTCCATGTGTAAGATACTATTATATTATTAAGTCTCATATATTATCTTTGTATTTATATTATTGCTTACAACAATTTACATTTGTGATATCACAAAACCACTATCTATAATACTTTGCTTCCATTCTTCTATTGTTGGATGGTACATTTCATTTCCAAACACACCATAACGTTTTAAACAATATAAAACTGTATCCATAAAATACTTCATTAAGATATGATCTGAATGAATCTTATTCTCACTTTTTACACACTCAAATGCTTTCCATAAATCCGTAGCGTATGCCGATAATCGCATGCCATCCTGATATGCAAGAGGAAAGAATAGTTTTGACAATATTATTTCATTGTCGAAACCATCAATTCTAATTGGTTTATCAATACTAGCCATACATATTGCGGCATCACGTTGATTTGTTATTCCCCAAAATTCAAACTCGTTTACCATAAATCGTAATACAATCTGCTTTTTTCCTGCAATAATGTATCCCGACTTTTGTTGTTTTAATTCATCTGTTCCAAAAAGGAAAACTGTAAAAAGTATATCTTGTAAATTTAATTCATTATATATATCAATTAACCATACATATTCTTTATCAGAAAGTAGATATGCTTCATCAATAAATAAAATTGCTCTTCGATACTTCGTATCTAATGCATCAGCAATAATTCTATTTACAAGTCTTTGTCGCATTTGTACCGCCGTTCCTCTATGAGGATCTTCATGTCCAATTGCAGCCAATAAACTAGCATAGAAAGTTTTTTGCGTAGGTACATGATCCGTTGCTGTAAAAGTATATATTGGTAACTGCAGGCTATACTTTTCTTTAAGATGTGTAGATATGTACCTTATTGCTCTGGTTTTTCCCACACGAGCTTCACCGTAAACAATAGCACCACAATCATTCATTGAAATCCATTCTTCAACCTTAGTTTGAAGGTCAAGTATTGATTTTGTAGGAATTGTATATTGAATAGAGCCTAAATATCTTTCTAATTCGGCAATATCAAATGTTGATTTTTGTAAGAGTTCATTACCTGCAATCATATCAATCCTCTCCTGTATGCTTCTTCAATAGAAAGTGAATCAATTAAATCCATTTCTTCTTTTGTATAAGTAGTTGTGTTATTTACACTAATATCTGGTTTAAATTTAATTGGTTCTGAAGGAGTCATATTTCTATAATTTTTACCCATTTCACGCTCTGCAATTGCTGATTTTGTTCGTTCACGTCTACTCTTTAACGCATTTTTTCTCAACTCGTCTTCATATAGCGATAAATCCGGAGAAAATACATTATTAGTTTCTTTATTCCTATTTTTTCGTGCTAGAGCTTCTTTATGCGTCCGTAAAGAATGTGGTCTTTTCCCCCATTCCCCTGTCGCAATCAGGTTTGCTATAAATACTCCATTTTCATCGTATAAATCTAAATGACTTACATCAGCAGGGTTTATCTCAATTAAAACCCTTTTGCCAATCATATCCATTGAAATTTTTCTATCATATGCGTGATATTTGGTTCCCAAATATGTAATGTGTGGTTTGCTTCCTGTGGAATAACCGCCCCTAAGAATTTTTGCTTCTGTAAAATGTGTTAACTTATCTATATCATAATGCATTGATTCTGGAATTATATTAGGGTACATACCAGCTTGACGTATACGCCTTTCCATCACTTGCAAAGGTGATTGATTTTCAAGTGATGAATGCGCACTATTATTATATTCGGCAATCAGATATTCTAAAAGTTCGCAAATATCAGTAAATGTAATCCGATACTTAACAGTTTCCTTTTCAGGTTCATTTCTTTTTGTATCATTTATATTACTTCCGGTTGTTCCTGGTAAACGGTGAAATCCTCCGTTCTCAAGTGTTTTAAAAAATCGCTCTATTATCCCTCTGGTTTCCGGAGTTGCTACAGAGCCAAAGTTTACACTGCATTTCACATTATTTAACAGCTTATCTAAAGTATTTTTTGCCAGATGAGATTTGGCATTATCAAGCATAAGCATATCAAAAGTGGCCCATTCAATCTCTGGAAATGCCAATGAAGGAAAGCCACCATTTTTAGGATAACTAAAGCCATTATGAGTAAACGCTATTTTTTCATGTGGTACTATTGCATTATGAACTGCCATTAGTATGTCGTATTGATTATAATTTTCATATGGGGATATTGAGTATCCTATGATTGTCCTTGTCGCAACATCTATTGCGGCAATAAGCCATGCTCTAGAGGCTGGCATCCTTATTAGTTCTCCATGTTCATTTTCTACTTCTACCGTATATAGCATATCAATTTTATGGCCATCAATCTGTATTATTCCATATGGGTTTAATGCTGAGATGTTATTACTTTCGCCGAAACCAGTGCTTTCAAAACGTTGTCTAATTTCTATGCGTTCTCGCTTAATTGCTTGCTTTTGATTTTCTAACGCCGCCTGTTTTATATATGTATACAAAATATCATATCCATTATCTTTTAATGTGAATGGATATTCATAATCTTGTATTCCCATCTGTCTGCATTCAGCAACAAATTTGGTGTGTAATGTTCTAATTGTCATATTCTTTTCAAGAGTATATTTCTTATCACCAAAATAGTTACCTAAAACAAATTCTTCTAATGACGGATGTTGTAAAAAGAGTTTTTGCAATTTTCCAATGGTTTTTACATTCTGTTTATTGGGAATAAGCGCTGCATAACCTATTTGTTCCATATTTTTATCAAATAACATACATTTTCTTACATGACGTATCACTTCGGAACTTGAAATACCGGTTAGTTCAGATATTGTTTTTAATGAGACACCATCAATATATAAATCTACAGCTTTTTTTCTGTTTTCAAATTTATTGCGTGATTCTTCTGAAATAGCATCAATTTTAACATTTCTCCATTGTTCTCTATTTAATCTTAGTTCAAGAAGGTCTATTTTTGCCATAACGACACCTCCGTTTTCAGTGAAAATGGTTGGCTATTTATGTTCATATCTATTATTCCCTTTTCGTACATATAACATAAATGGTCTAACTCAAAGTTAAGTGGTAGTAAATCATTATGAGCTAGCTGTTCTATCGTTAATTTATCGCATTGTTTCAGTGCGTTTATTATTCGTGGATTATAAAACATTTCTTCACGAGGAGTATATCTACGAAGACGTGCGGCTATAATGTTTGCGTTATTCAAGAAGAACCTTCCTGTTATAATTGTTTTTTCTGTTCTGACAACAAAATCAATGTTGTTGTCTTTGCACCACAGTTCTTCTCTTCGGATTTGTTCCTGTGAGCGGAGTGCTGCTTCATTAAATCCCTGTAGTTCTGAGTTGTATTTGACTTCTTGTAACTCTTCTCTTCCATCCCTGTATTTAACCCACATATCGAAAATAGCATGTCTCAACTGGTTATCTTGAATAATTTCTATTTTCAATGGTTGTTCACAAAATTTTTCTACTTCAGGATTGATTTCTAAACTAAGAAAATTATAGTATTCTAAATTTGAATAGAAATGACAAATTCTATGTATCTTGCTACTGTATACTGCATAGTAATTGTTTCCATAATGTGTACTTCTTGGAATTTCGATTGGTGTTGTGAAATTCATATAATTCTCCCATTTTTATTTTTTAACAAATACCAATGTTTATTTGCATCTTTTTCCTAATTATACTTATATTTTGATATTATTGCAAATTATATTGGCAAAATAATCAAAAATGGTTTATAATTATAAATATTAAAAGCCCAATATATGGGCTTTTAAACTATATCAATATTTTGAAAGTTTTACCAATTTACAGTTATCCTAATTTCTTAGTTATCCTTCAATGCTTTAATCTTGTCGATTAATTCTAAGTCATCCTGATTAATCTTTATATTCGCATGTATTTCTTTGCCTTCCGGTGTTATTACTTTACATTCCAATACAGTTCCTTCCTCCAAACCATTTTCTGCAATGGCTGTTATAAACTGCATAAACTTAGGATGATTATCTTGGAATTTCTCCAAAGCTGATTTCATGGATAATATTGCCATAGGGTTCATAATTTTATACCTCCTCATTATTTTACTCATATATGGAACTATTTGCAAAGAAAAAAGCTGCCATTTGTGCTCTGGAACTGAATTCCTTCGTATCTAATAGCTTTTTAACTTCTTCCTTGCTATAAAATGCCGCCTTTATATCCTCATTATCAGAGGTATGATCCGATATTTCACCTTCCACATCAGCAAATGCTATGTAGGTTTTTACATCGGAAATGGCTACTGCTGCGTAGGAAGGTGGGAGAATAGTGCGTATTTGCTTCACTCTAAGTCCCGTTTCCTCAAATAGCTCTCTTTCAATACACTCTTCTATAGTCTCTCCCTCTTCTATCATGCCTGCACAGAGATTATAAATATGTTTATTTACACCCATACGAAACTCATGCAATAATAAGAGCTTACCTTCATATATAGCAACAATGGATACACCACTGGCGGATTTTCCTAAATCTTCCGTTGTTTTTAGTTCTTTTCGACTGACAATCTCGAATTTTTTCTCTCTTCCTGCCTTATTCAGGTACGTTAATTCGTAATTCTTCAAATATTTTCCATCTTTTACTTTTTCTAACTTAATGAATTTCAACTTTATTTGCCTTTCTATAGAATAAATCAAACAAATTGTTCCTTCAAAGACTTATAAACCTTTTTTCTGGTAATTTCCATAAGGCCTAAAGGAGTGATATCAATAACTGAAGTATGTACCGGGTCTGTTTTTGCCAGTCCCTTCATCATATCTATCAATTTTTCCTCCTCGTCTTTACTCTCCATATTTACAAAATCAATAATAATAATACCGGAAAGATTCCTTAGACGTATTTGAATGTAAGCTTCCAGCGCCGCCTCTTCATTCAATTTACTAATACTCGTTTCCTTATTATTTCCTTTAATCATTTTACCGGAGTTTACATCGATAGTTGTAAGGCATTCGGTTTGTTCAATTACCAGATAGCCTCCGCTCGGTAACCATACCTTTTTACTGAAAGCCTCATCTATTTTACTATTTAAACCATATAATTTCGACAAAGAAAAATCATCATCATAATATCGAATATTCTCACAATGGCCCTGTAGGCTCGTATATGCCTCATTTAGGTCAGTTATCACTTCACTATAACAACTGGTGGGAAAACGTCTCAAAATCGCCAAATAAGGCTTTAAATTGCATTTTACACAAGTGAAGCAGGTTACATGGAGTGCTTTCCTCAAAAAATCAAGAAACTCCTGCTTTTCCTGCTTATATTTCTTTATAAATTCTTGCGAATCCTTTTCAAAAAGCTTACCTCCATCGGTACGTACAATACATGAAACTTCAAACCTAACCTCACCATAATCAGCTTCTGATTCTAATTCATGCAAACATTTCTTTATTTGTTCACGAATACCTTTATCCAACTTTGCAGATACCCCGATGCAAGCTTCTTCACACGTAAACACAAAACACTCTGAGCTTAAAGATATCTTGGTAGTCAGACTTGCCTGCTTCGTTTTTATAGGTTCCTTTTCCAACTGTACCAAGAGTTCATCACCTTGAACCAAACGTCCATCATATTTACGATTTAAAAGTATTGGGGATTTCGTTTCCGCTAAAGGTAAATATGCAATTTCCTGATCAGTAATCTCTACAAAACAAGCCTCCAAGTCCTTTACCATATTTTTAACTTTACCTACATAAACATTTCCAACCTTGGTATCATTTTCTATAGTATAAAGATTCATCAGTCGCTTCTCTTTAATAAGCAACGCCACTTCCTTATCTTGATAGGTGGTAATCAGAACCTTAGCCGCCTTATCCGATTCGTGAGAATCCTTTTGGATTCCTTCATGAAATTGCATAATTTTACGACTCATTAAGCGATATCCCTTCCTATGGCATCCAAGGGTACAAAATCAGGCTTTGACTCATCCTTAGACAAATTTAAATAGGTTTCTTCTCTGGTAATCAGGCATGCATTTTCCTGTAAACATTCGCCATATTTATTCAATAATGCCTCAATTATTGTAACGGGCTTGATATTACCACCACTGGAAGCATCCACAAATAGAAACAAAGAACCATCCTCATTACCATGAAATTCATAAATACCAGGCTTTAAATCCACCTCTAAGATATTCTTCTTGGTTTCCTTGGTAATTAAAATCTGCGGCAGACTCATGAAATCAGAGATTTTCTCAGCAATATTTATTTTAGGTTCCTTACCTTCCCTGAAACGAACTGAATATGAAGCGGCAGCTACACTTGCCATGGCATTACCGGCACCCTCAGGAAGCTCCTTTATACTCACAATCTCTATACCTTCCACACTGGCTTCATTCATACGAGTTACCATATCCTTACTACTGGTTACTGTATGCAGTTCAATATCCATATATTCTCCATTACTTTCCAAACCAACACCTAATGGAGATGCAAAGGACATAATCTGATGGGGGCTATAGCCCCCGGAATATGCAATATTCAAACCGGCACGTCGAATACACTTCTGGAAAAATCGCATAACATCCAGATGTCCTATAAAACGAATAGCACCATGCTTTTTAAACTTTACTCTAACCTTCATATATCATTTCACTCCTATGCTCTGGGCACAAAACAGATACCGCCTTCAAATGAAGCCGCACCACAACCCTGACATTTCACCTTACAATTCTCTGAAATTTCTTCTTTCTGGGCTTTTAACCATTCTCTCTTCAAAAATTCCTTAGTCACACCACAATCAATAAAATCCCAAGGCAGGATTTCATCCAAATCCTTTTCACGGGTATAGAATTCTATATCCAGATCACATTCTTTAAAAGTTTCCAGCCATACATCATTTTTATAATACTCACCCCAGGCATCATAGAAGCAGCCTTTCTGATAAACCTTCAGAATCACTTCATTCAGACGTCTGTCACCACGAGCCAACACACCCTCCAATACACTTGCATCTGCCTCATGATAATTGTATTTAATGCTCTTCTGATTCAACTGCTGAGTAATGGCAGTACGAGTCTGATATGCCTTATCTAAAAACTCCGACTTACTACACTGTCTTGCCCACTGGAAAGGAGTAAAGGGCTTGGGCACAAAGAATGAAGTACTTGCTACAATCTGTACTTTTCCATTCTTACGCTCCTCCTTAGGAACGGTCTCAAAGAAGGTTACCGCTATTTTGTTTGACAATTCAGCAATACCTCTGATATCCTCTTCTGTTTCTGTTGGAAGACCCAGCATAAAATAAAGCTTCACTCTGGTCCAACCGCCTTCAAAGGCCTGTTTCGCCCCACTTAAAATCTGTTCCTCAGTCAGTCCCTTATTTATAACATTACGAAGTCTCTGACTCCCCGCTTCGGGAGCAAAGGTAAGACTGGACTTACGTACATCCTGCACCTTACTCATGACATCCAGTGAGAATGCATCAATACGAAGGGATGGCAGAGAAATATTAATTTTCTTTTTATTGCATTCCTCAATCAAGAAATCAATCAACTCAGGTAATTTAGTATAATCACTGGAGCTTAAAGAGCTTAAGGACACCTCTTCGTGTCCGGTGTTCGCCAACATCTCCAAAGCATATTTTTTCAAGGTATCCACATCTCTTTCACGAACAGGACGATATAACTGTCCTGCCTGACAGAAACGGCAACCACGGATACATCCACGCTGTATCTCTAAAACCACTCTGTCCTGTGTTACCTTAATATAAGGAACCACCGGCTTCATAGGATAATTGGTGTTGCTTAAATCCATAACAATTTCTTTACGAACAGACACAGGAATACCCTTTTCCGTAGGCAGGAAGGACTTTATGGTTCCATCTTCATTATACGCCACCTCATAAAACATAGGCACATAAAGACCAGGTAATCTGGCGGCTCTACGTAAGAACTCTATACGTCCTAATTCTTTTTCCTTACATTCTCTATACAAATCAATTAAATCCTGGTATCTGGTTTCCCCTTCTCCAATATAGAAAATATCAAAGAAGTCCGAAATAGGTTCCGGATTATAAGTACAGGGACCACCACCGATCACAACGGGGTGTTCTTCAGTTCTATACTTCGCCAGTAATGGGATCTGAGCCAAATCAAGTACCTGCAAAATATTGGTATAGCACATTTCATATTGGATAGTGATACCTAAGAAATCAAAATCCTTAATAGGATCTTGGGATTCCAATGCAAAAAGAGGAATCTTCTCCTCACGCATAATCTTGTCCAAATCCACCCATGGAGAATATACACGTTCGCACCATACCCCTTCCATGGAATTAAACATATCATAGAGAATCTGGATCCCTAAATGTGACATACCGATTTCATACACATCCGGAAAGCACATGGCAAAACGCACATCTACTTTGCTTTTATCCTTATAAACCGCATTCACCTCATTACCGATATATCTGGCAGGTTTCTCTATTTTCATCAAAATATCATCTGATAATGCTAATTTGTTGTTCATACTTGTAGCCTTTCTATCATTCAGATAAATAAAGAATCTTTTATTAATTCATACATGCTCTGAAAGCTTTCTTATACAGAATTATTCTGAATAAAAGCAAATCATAACATATTATAGTATACGTCATTATACTCACAAAAACAAGTCAAAGAATCCTAATTATTTGGTGTCAATTTATGACATTCATTGCTTTTGTCTGTAATTTGTGATACAATATTAATATATTCTGATTATATCGTGTAAAAGTGAGGGATAAATTATGGTATTTACAAATGACAAATGTGTGGGATGTAACAAATGTATTCGTAGTTGCCCTGTATTAACTGCCAATTCATCCGGTATAGGCAAAATTGAAGTGAATGAAGAAATGTGCATACAATGCGGTGCATGTTTTGATAACTGTCATCATCAGGCTAGAGATTTTCATGACGATACAGACATCTTCCTAACCGACTTGCAAAACGGTAAGAAACTATCAGTTATTGTTGCTCCGGCATTTATTGCCAACTATCCTCAAACTTACAAAAAGATTTATGGATATTTAAAGCATTTAGGTGTTAAACATATTTATAGCGTAAGCTTTGGTGCTGATATTACTACATGGGCATATATTAGTTATTTAAAAGAAACCGGTAAACAAGGATTAATCAGTCAGCCTTGTCCGGCGATTATTAACTATATTGAAAAATATCAACCGGAATTAATCCCCATGTTAGTACCTCTACAGAGTCCTATGATGGCAGAAGCAATTTACTTAAAGAAATATTTAAAAGTGGAAGAAGATTTAGTTTTCTTAAGTCCCTGTATTGCAAAACGTTTAGAAATTAATGACCCAAATACCTATGGTTTAGTTAAATATAACGTAACCTTTAAAAAATTATGTAAAGCCATTGGTAGCAAGTATCGAACTGCACCTGAAGCTGATGAAGAATCCTCCTATGGTCTTGGTGCTCGTTATCCTAAACCTGGTGGTTTAAAAGAATGTGTACATTTTTTCTGTGGTTCACAAACTTCAGTTCTTCAAGTAGAAGGTGAAACAGAGGCTTACAAATTCTTAAAAGAATATACACATCGCAAGAGCACTCTTCCATTTATGGTTGATATATTAAATTGCCAGAAAGGATGTATTCGTGGTACCGCCACAGATGAAACAATCGATGATACAGACGTTGAATTGGCAATTAATGAGATGAACAAGTTAGTAACCAACAAATCCGAAAGACGCTCTTCCAATCCGTGGAATTCTACATTATCTTTAGAAAAGCGCTGGAATTTGTTTTGTAAACAATTTAAAGATTTAAATATCAATGATTTTACAAGAAAATATACCAACAAGCATGTTGAAATCAAAACACCTTCAGATAGAGAATTAGATACTATTTTTCTTTCTATGAAAAAAGATACTAAAGACTCTCGCCATATAGATTGTTCCTGTTGTGGTTACTCAACTTGTAAGGAAATGGCTATAGCAATACATAACGGAACCAATTTCAAAGAAAATTGTATTCATTATATTAAAAGTTTTGCTGAGCTGGAACGTATTGAAATAGAGACAATACACCAAAAAAGCTTACAGGAACAAGAAAGACACAACGAAGAATTAATTCAGATTATTGATCAATTTACCACATTAAATGATGGTATAAAGACTTTATCCAACGCAAATGGATCCATTGCCGAAGATGTAACACAGATTGCAAAAGCAGTTAATGACTTAAGTGCTGAATGCGAAAAAATCAAAGAATCACTTAACTTCTTCTATTCCTTTGTAGAGGTTTACGAAAATGGAAATAATGATATTGCAGATATTGCAAATCAAACAAATTTACTTGCCTTAAACGCTTCTATAGAAGCAGCCAGAGCCGGTGAACAAGGCAGAGGTTTTTCCGTTGTTGCTGAGCAGATTCGTAGTCTCTCTGCTTCTACCAAAAACCTTATTGAAGGAAATAATAAGCAGGCAAATGATATTATACCTCAAATCACATCCAGTGTAGATGGTATCAAAAATCTAATTAACCGCATTGAATTAATGAATGATAAAATTACTAATATAGCTGCAACAACAGAGGAAGTATCTGCGCAAAGCGATACAATTCATTCGCTTTCCGATACCATACAGGAATCTGTTAAGAACATCTAAAAACAACAGGCTGTTACTAACAGCCTGTTGTTCATTTTCTAAAATCTATATTCCTTTAAATCCTAAAATATTTTCATAGTTTTATATGGCATAAGTCGCATAGACTTATCCAGTCAATGCGACTTATATATAGTAATATTATCGATTTGCCAGCTCGGTGGTGATATCCTCCCAGCTTACATTCTTCTCTGCCATCAGTACCATGCAATGATACAGGAAATCACTGATTTCATACTTGATTTCGTTGGGGTTGGGATTCTTGGCAGCGATAACGATTTCTGTAGCCTCTTCACCCAATTTCTTTAATATCTTATCCACACCCTTATCAAAAAGATAATTGGTGTAAGAGCCTTCCTTCGGATTTACTTTGCGATCCTGAATTACTGCGAATACATCTTCAAATACCTTCAAAGGATTGTGACTTTCTTCGTACTCCTTCTTAGCAATCTCGTTAAAGAAGCAACTATATTTGCCGGTATGGCAGGCTGCACCTACCTGGGAAACCTTTGCCAGGATGGTATCCATATCACAATCGGCAGCAAGATTCTTTACATACTGGTAATGACCACTGGTATCACCCTTTAGCCACTGTTCTTTGCGACTACGGCTGTAATAACACATCTTACCTGTACGAAGGGTGGTTTTATAAGCTTCTTCGTTCATATAGGCCAGCATTAACACTTCATTGGTCTTATAATCCTGTACGATTACGGGCACCAGACCATTATCGTCTTTTTTAAACTGCTCCCATGTATAAGCTGCCTTTAAGCTTCTTACCGGCACACCATTCTGCTCACAAACTTCCTTCAGAGAGCTAATCTCCTTCACATTGTCATTCATAGCATTGCCGGTGATACCGCATACATTTTCATATTTGAATAAATCCATCATCTTATCCAGAGCAATTTGGCTTACATGTACATAGAAAGGAAGTTCAGATACATCCACGGTTTTATGAATCTCATGAGGATTCATAAGGATCATACCGGATACATATTTTTCAATGGTTTCCTTATTCACAGCAAGCACTTCTGCATCCTGGAAGGATAATAAAATCTTCTCCTTACCAAACTTCAGTGATACTTCCTCTGTAATCTCCACATTGGACTGTTTAGTATAATTCAAAACTGCCTTTTTACAACCGGTATAGAGAATCTTCTTGATATCCTCCATACGCTTTACATTGCCGGCACCGATTACATCCACCTCTGCCTTAGCACAGATAGCCTTCATAATATCCAATGCTGTATCATGCTCCGCATCAGTCTCAGACATATCAAAAACAATAAGCTCGTCTGCACCTACATCACAGTAGCTTTGTGCCAGCTTTACCGGGTCCTCACTGATAACCGTCACATCCTGCAGGGATTTCACACAATTTTTACGATATAAATAAATACATGGTACAAATTCTTTTGTGTACATACTTCAAATTCCTTACCTTTTCTATTCTAATTCTTACAAACTTCCCTTAGTGCTTAACACATCGGTCACTCTTTCATCAAAACTGGTTGCCATATCCAAAGCCTTAGCAAACGCCTTAAACATAGCTTCAATCATATGGTGATTATTACCGGGTGTGAGCATCTTAATATGTAAATTCATGCCTGCACTGTAGGATACTGCATAGAAGAATTCTTTTACTAACTCCGTTTCCAAATCCCCTACTTTATCAGAAGTAAATTCACAATCAAACTGGAAGAAGGGTCTGCCACACAAATCCACTGCACAAAGTGCCAACACTTCATCCATAGGCAATATAAAGTAACCATATCTACGGATTCCCTTTTTATCGCCGATAGCTTCTTTAATGGCCTGACCCAGTACAATACCTGCATCTTCCACAGTATGGTGACCATCCACTTCTAAATCTCCATCGATTTCACAAGTTAAGTCAAAAAAACCATGCTTGGTAAAGCCCTCCAGCATATGATTGAAGAATCCAATACCGGTATTCATCTGCATCTTACCGCTACCGTCCAGATTTAACTCTATGGTAATATCTGTTTCCTTGGTTTTACGATTTATAGTAGCTATACGACTCATAAGAATCCTCCTTCTAAATTAGTCCTCGAAACGTACCTTAATACTATTTGCGTGAGCTGTCAAGCCCTCACTCTCTGCAAACATCTCAATATCCTTATGTAACTTCTCCAACGCATCTCTTGAATAGGAAATAATGCTGGATTTCTTGATGAAATCATCCACATTTACAGGCGAGAAGAACTTCGCAGTACCATTGGTAGGCAAAATATGATTGGGACCTGCAAAATAATCTCCCAAGGGTTCTGATGAATATTCACCCAGGAAAATAGCTCCTGCATTGCGAATCTTAGTCATCACATCAAAAGGATTTTGGGTGAGAATCTCTAGATGCTCAGAAGCAATTTCGTTGGTGGTTTCAATTGCCTGTTCCATACTTTCTGCCAGTAAAATATATCCATAATTATCCAAAGACTTCTGGATAATTTCTTTTCTGCTAAGCTCTGCGGTAAACTTATCCACTTCCTCAGAAACCTTCTCTGCCAGTTCTTTGGATGTAGTAATCAAAATAGCACTTGCCAGTTCATCATGCTCAGCCTGGGATAACATATCAGCTGCTACATAACGGGGATTTGCTGTTTCATCTGCCAGTACCAGGATTTCACTGGGACCTGCAATGGAATCAATGCTTACAAAACCGTAAACAGCCTTTTTAGCCAAAGCCACAAAGATATTGCCCGGACCGGTAATCTTATCCACCTTAGGGATGGACTCTGTGCCATAAGCTAAGGCTGCAATAGCCTGTGCACCGCCTACTTTATAAATAGTATCTACACCTGCAATATCAGCAGCCACTAAAGTTCCGGGGTTTACCTTACCGTCTGCTCCGGGAGGAGTGGTCATTATAATCTCCTTTACCCCGGCAACCTTTGCAGGAATTACATTCATCAATACGCTGGAAGGGTAAGCTGCTTTACCACCGGGTACATAAACTCCAGCCTTTTCAATAGGAGTAATCTTCATACCTAAAATGGTACCATCTTCTCTGGCATCGAACCAACTGTTACGAAGCTGTTTCATATGGAATACCTTTATATTCTCAGCTGCTTTACGGATAACTTCTACCAGTTTAGCATCCATTTGGGTATAAGCTTCGTCGATTTCTTCACGGGTTACCTTAATATTCTCAGCCGTCAACTCAAATTTATCAAATTTCTTGGTATATTCAAATACTGCAGCGTCTTTATTGGCCTTTACATTCTCAATGATTTCATTTACTGTAGATTCATATTGAGAATAATTATTTGGGCTTCTTTTCAGCAGGTCGTTCATTACATTTTGCTTAGTATCTTCTGTTAATGCTACAATTCTCATAACTTCCTCCAACTTATGGTACTATATATCTGCTTCCAGTTGTTCTCTCAACTGCCAAATCAGCTTCTTAATACGTTCAGATTGCATCTGCATACTTACAGGATTTACAATCATTCTGGCAGACAGCGGACAAATTTCCTCAAGTACCATGAGACCGTTTTCTTTCAAGGTACTTCCGGTTTCTACGATATCCACGATGACATCAGAAAGCTCTACCAAAGGACCTAATTCCACAGAACCGTTTAATTTAATAATGTCAACGGTCTGATACTTCTGGTTATAGAAATATTCCTTTGCAATATTTGGATACTTACTTGCTACACGGATTCTTTCATGATGCTTTAAAAGCTCTTCTGCTTCCTTTGGACCACAGACACACATTCTACATTTTCCAAATCCCAAATCCAATACTTCATACACATTTCGGTTTTCTTCCAAGATGGTATCTTCACCAACCACACCAATATCTGCCGCACCATACTCTACATAAGTGGGGACATCGGGACCCTTAGCCAGGAAAAAACGTACCTTCAGCTCCTCATTTACAAAAATCAGCTTACGTGAGTTCTTATCCTTAATTTCCTCACAGGTAATACCGATTTTCTCCAATAATTCCAAAGTTTTATTTGCAAGTCTGCCCTTACCTAAGGCAAAGGTTAAATATTTTTCGTTACTCATATGATTACCTTTCCGGAATCAGTTCTACTGCCATGCCTTTACTACGATAGCAAATTGCTGCTTTTAACTGTTCCTTATAATTTTGTACATTATAGGTAAGTATCTTTTTACTCTCTTCGATAGGTAAATCCACCTTTTGTCGTTTCAAAGCTTCCATCATATCATCCACTACTACCACAAAACCTATAGCCGCTGCATCTTTGCCAAATTTCTGTAGTAAATGGTTATAACGACCACCTTTTACAATAGCATCACCTATACCATAGGTATATGCCTTGAAAACAATACCTGTATAATAATCATATTGACTTAAGAGTCCTAAATCAAAGGTCACTTGAGATTCTACACCATAAAGCTTTAACACTTCATAAATAGCTTCCAAACGTTCTATAGCACTTAATGAGACTTTGTTCTTTACCCATTCCTTGCACGCCTTTAAAGATTCTAAATTACCGAACACATCTGTCATCTTTAACAGATTAGACTGATAAGGCTCTGTCACTTTCCTGATTCTAAGAAGATTTTCAGCTGCAAAGTAATTCTTACCACTTATATAATCACGAAGCTCATCCTCTGTATCTGCATCCAAGCCAGCTTCTTCACATAAGCCTCTAAAAAAATCTACGTGACCAATGCTTATCTGGAATTTATCAAGTCCTGTATTTTTTAAGCTTTCAACTACTAAACTGATCATTTCAGCATCAGCCTGTACGGAATCATCATTAATTAATTCTACTCCAATCTGTGTTACCTCGCTTAATTTTCCCTGTAAACTCGAGGTACTGCTGAAGGTATTACCCATATAGCAAAAACGGATGGGATCCTGTTCATCCATAAAGTACTTTGCTGCACATCTGGCAATGGACGGTGTGAAATCTGAACGAAGAACTATGGTATCTCCGTCCTTATCAAAGAATTTATATAAATCCTTGGAAGGTGTGGTACCGATATCCTTTGAGAAAATATCAAAGAATTCAAAGCTGGGAGTCTGTATATCCTCATAACCATATCTTTCAATCATATCATGGAGCTTTGTCTCCACGTATAGTTTAGTAGCATATTCTTTTCCGTAAATATCTCTTACACCTTCCGGTGTGTGTAACAACTTCTTATTCATACAATTATGTCCTTTGCTTTATTATGGTAACGTGCTAATTAATTAGCACATTGAAGAATTAATTGTTAGTAGTATATCCTTTTCTACATGGGTTGTCAAGACAATTTAGTAAATTATTATTCTTCATCTTCTCGTCCCGCCAAATCCTTATTAATCATATCCAAGTATGGTACTAAAATTCCGCTTTTGTGGGGTAGTATATAACTTTCATCTAACTCATCAAACCGAAAACTCTTCCGCCCTCCATCCAAAGCTCGTTTCCAAAACTGGTATAACTTTTCGTAAGTTAAATAATATAATAAATTCTTATGTGTGTAGAAAATCAGAATAAATGCCACGCCCCCCTGTTTTTCAAAGTCTCCCATGAATTTCACCTGATGTTCATGAATATTCTGTAGGGAAAAAGTATCTGTAGCGCACTCCTTTGCATCAAAACAAACCGGTATACCCTGTACAGCACCGATATAGTCCACTGTACTCTTTTGATCAAAATAAGCCAGTGTAATGTGTCTTTTTTCTTTATCTATTTTAATAGGAGTAATGGGTGTGGGAATCTTCTGTATCAAAGCAAGACCATTTTCTGCATATCTGTCATTAGTACGATTCACCATATCCTCCAGGGTGGAGCCTCGTAGCCCCCTGGAATTCCAAGTCGCCATTATCTTATATCCTCCAATATCCTTATGAATTGTTCCGGTAGAGGCGCTATTATTATTCTCTCACTTAAACCTGACAATTCACCTTCTATTAACGGAAATTCCATGCGATAGGCATGTAACAGCTGGTTCTTCAATCCATATTTTTTACGTACTTTCTGATTATATTTATCATTACCGTATTTGGTGTCTCCTATCAGTGGGTGCTGTATACTGGCTAGATGTGCACGAATCTGATGGGTTTTACCGGTAATCAGCTCTACCTCCAGATAGGTCATATTACCTTTAAGGCTTGTTATGGGTACATAGGCTGTTTCAATCACCTGACCTCCACCATCAACAGTGACTACATTGGTCAATTCATTCTTTTTAAGACTTCCCTTTAATACATTGGCTTCTTTTACATGTCCCACACAAATGGTACGATAAAACTTTCCAATGATTCGTTCCTTTATCAGACGACTTAATATTTGACTACCCTTTAAGGAGATGCCACAAAGTACAATTCCACTTGTATTACGATCCAAACGATTTACAACAGAGGGTTTAAACAGCTCTAACTCATTAGAAGTAAGCACATTCTTATCCAACAAATATCCTATCATCCACTCATTAAGACTGATATCACTATCCTTCGCCTTCTGTGTTAAAACGCCTACAGGCTTGTTCAAAATCAATACATGTTCATCTTCATAAAGTACTGTAACGCCTTGCATATCAGGACTTTTAAAGGCTTGTTCATAATTATTAGACAGAAGTTTTTGTGCTTGTTTTCCTTCAGCTTCTGATTTTTCCGGTATCTTTCCGGAAAATTTTGCAAAGGTTTCATCAGAAAAATAGCTTTGTACCTTATCATTTATCTGAAGTATTTCTTTACCCTCTGCTTTTTTTCCATTCAAGGTTATATTTTTCTTACGAAGCATTTTGTAAAGAATACCGCTTCCCGCATTAGGTAAATATTTATGTAGGAATTTATCCAATCTCTGCCCTGCATGATTGGGTCCGATTTTTATTTCTTGCATACTCTTTTCCTATAGTGCTACAGAACGGAAGGTATCCATCATTCCTAAGACATTTACACCTTCATCACTTTCCAAACTTTTCAGCTGTTCCAGACGCTCTGTGTATTTTTTGATATCGGTAAACACCTTTACAGTTACATTTTTAAAGCCATCAGTCTTCAAAACATTCTGAATATGGGTGTTAAAGTCTTTTTCTTTGAAATTCTTATCTTCGCTAAAACCACAAACTGTATTACCCACAATCACCATATGACTAACAACATGCGTTTTATCGTATGTTGTAAATACCATATCATAAAGCTCAGGCAATTCATGGTTCACTGCATCTATTTTATCTGCATATTCCTTACTTAAGCTACGATGTTTCAAAAACATAATAGCACCCACAAGACTTTTACAAGCCGGAAGTACACCTACCACTGCCACAATAGTCAATAGATTCACTTTCGTCTTTGTAGTCACATAACCCGCTATAAATAATGAAATAGGTATGAAAAAAAAGATAAATGTTCGAATAAGCTCATATTTTTTTTGTGTATCAATATAATATTTGGAACCTTTCACATGATAATTACTAAAAATACGTAATAAAGATTTTTTCAATGTTAACTCTCCTACTTTAATCTTCTTGTTGACTTTCCTTATAGATACGAATTATTGGCAATAACAAACCATGTGGCAAAACCTTAGTCAGTCCCCACATTAAATTTATAGGAGCACTGTATACACTCATGTTTCTCTTCGCACAGCTATCCTTTAAAGCCTTGCTAACTACACTGGCACTATCTACCATTGTAGCTTTCTTTATTGCCAGTATTTTCCCGGTTCTTTCTGCAATATCAAAAAATGGTGTATCAACACATCCGGGACATACTGTAGTAACATAAATCTCCTTCGAATATAGTTCTTCACGAAGTGCTTTACCAAAGCTTTCCACATAAGCTTTAGTTGCTGCATACACCGCAAAACCCGGTTGAGGAATAAATGCTGCACTGGATGCCAGCTGTATAATTCTGGATTTCTTCTCCATGAACGGGAGGCAAACATGGGTTATATGAGTTAATGCTTCGCAATTCAAACGAATCATTCCCAGTTGTTCCTCTGCTGACATTTCTTCAAAATCACCAATCATACCATAACCTGCACAATTTACCAACATACGAATCTTACAATCATTATCTGCCAGATTATCACGTAACCTTTCCATTTGTCCCGGATTTGTAATATCCATAGCCAGAATTCGGGTATTATTCCTCATTTTCTTACTTAATTCTAGCAACTTCTCTTTGCGTCTTGCAATCAACCAGATTTCATTCGTCTTACGTAAATGAGCATCCAACTGTAAAGCAAACTGTTCTCCCAAACCGGAAGACGCACCTACAACTATTACAATACTCTTAGCCATATTACTACCCTTTCTTTTTGTGCACATGTCGAATGGTTTTCTTTTTATTATTTTTTGTTATTTTTTCTTTCTTTTCACTATTGCCAACATATTGACCATTCTTTCTTGGTCTTATAAGGCAGCGTTTGTCAAAACCGATTAAATCCGCTCTACCCGCCGCCATCAAAGCCTCGTATACCAGTTCATAGTTCTTTGGATTACGATACTGTATCAAAGCTCTTTGCATAGCTTTCTCATGAGGATTTTTACATACGTAAACAGGCTTCATATCCCTGGGATCCAATCCTGTATAATACATCACTGTGGATATGGTAGATGGTGTGGGATAAAAGTCTTGTACCTGCTCAGGCATATAACCCAAATCTCTTAAATATTCTGCCAGTTCTATAGCTTCTTTTAATGTGGAACCGGGGTGAGAGCTCATTAAATAAGGTACCAGAAATTGATTCTTTCCAAGCTTTTCATTTAACCTTTTATATTTCTTTACAAATCTTTCATATACAGCATTTTCAGGTTTTCCCATCTTCGAAAGTACAGTGTCAGAAATATGCTCAGGGGCTACCTTTAACTGCCCACTAATGTGATGTTCAACCAATTCTTTAAAGAAAGTATCATCCTGGTCAGCCATAAGATAATCAAAACGAATTCCGGATCTTACAAACACTTTTTTTACCTTCGGCAAAGCTCTTAATTCCCGTAATAGTTCCAGATAATCGCTATGATCCACCTTCATATTCTTACAAGGGGAAGGAAATAAGCATTGTCTATTCTTGCATACACCATGTGTCATTTGTTTTTCACAGGATGGATGACGGAAATTGGCTGTCGGCCCCCCCACATCATGAATGTATCCCTTAAAATCAGGTTCCTCAATAAGTAATTTGGCCTCTTCTATAATGGATTCGTGACTTCTTACCTGTATGGTTCTTCCTTGATGAAAAGTCAGTGCACAGAAGCTACAACCACCAAAACAACCACGATTGCTGATTAATGAAAACTTAATTTCTGTTATAGCAGGTATTCCACCGTCCTTTTCATAAACCGGATGATAAGTTCGCATATAAGGTAATGTATAAATATCGTCCATTTCCTGCATGGTAAGAGGGGATTGCGGTATGTTCTGTACTACATAAATACCACCAGGATACTCTTCTATCAGCTTCTTACCATTACAGAAATCCGTATTCTGATATTGAATACCAAAACTCTTTGCATAAAGAGTCTTATCCGCTTTCATTTGCTCATAGCCAGGTAATTCAATACTGTCGTAAATACCGGTAATATCCTTCGTTTTATAGACCGTTCCCTGAACAAATGTTATGTCCTTAACTGCAATTCCGCTGTTTAACGCTTCTGCCAGTTCTACAATGGATTTTTCACCCATACCGTATGAAATAATATCTGCCTGGCTATCCAATAAAATAGAACGTTTAAAGCTATCCGTCCAGTAATCATAGTGAGCCATACGTCGAAGACTTGCTTCAATTCCACCTATAATAATTGGTACATCTTTATAAACACGTCGAATCAGATTTCCATATACTACAGTAGCATGGTCCGGTCTCTTTCCTATTTTTCCACCTGGAGAATAGGCATCCATCGTTCTCCTCTTCCTGGATACAGAATAGTGATTTACACAACTGTCCATATTTCCGGCGGAAATAAGGAAGGCCAGTCTCGGTTTGCCAAGTATCTGTATACTTTCTTCCTTCTTCCAATCGGGTTGTGCAATAATACCCACTGTATACCCATGAGCTTCTAATACGCGACTAATTATAGCATGTCCAAAAGAAGGATGGTCCACATAGGCATCCCCTGTTATATACACAAAATCCAATTGTTTTATGCCCCGTTTTTCCAAATCTGCTTTACATATGGGCAAAAAGCCTTTATTTGAATATTCCATAATAATCCTCTATATAAAAATCTGACAAGCTCTTCTTTTCATCTCTTTGATGTTCACTATATAAATCTTCTACTGCACAAACCTTCATACCTGCAGCTTTTCCTGCCTTTATTCCTTTAGGTATATCTTCAAACACAAGACAATTTACCGGTTCTACACAAAGCCTCTTCGCTGCTTCAATATACATATCCGGAGCCGGCTTTCCCGGCAATCCATCACTTCCTGTTATAATCACCTGAAAAAATCCTTCCAGTTCTCTGGCTTGCATTACATTATCTACCAACTCTCTGGAATTACTACTTGCAATTCCCAGAAGGATTCCTCTTCTTTTACATTCCCTCAGAAATTCGTAAGCACCCGGCTTTAGAAAAACTTCATTTTCATATTTTTCCCAAGCCATTCCATTCCAATCATCCATCATCTCTTCAATTTTTCTGGGTATATTAAAATGTGCCTGCATATATTCTGCTGTCTCACAAAAACTCATTCCTTCTACATTAGCTTGAAACTCTGCAATTGCTCTATCAGATGAATCATATCCATATTTAGACAAATATTCAATATCAATTTGTTTCCAAATCCACATAGAATCCACTAAGGAACCATCCATATCAAATATAATTGCTTGTATATCTTGGAGCATTCTTATTCCTCCTGTTCCTGATTAACCTAACGCTTTCAGCTTTTCTATTTCTTCAACAGTCAACTCTCTATAAGCGCCTGACTTTAATCCATCTTCTAACTTTAAACTTCCAAAAGATTCTCTCCTTAAATGTATCACTTCATTCCCTACAGCCTTTAACATACGTTTTACTTGATGAAAACGTCCTTCATGAATCGTCAGTAATATTTCTGAATCGTTTATCATTTGTACTTTTGCTGGTAAAGTCAAATCATCGTCACCAATATCTACACCGGCTTCCAATTCTTTTATTTCTTTAATTCCAATTGACTGAGCCAGTTTTACCCTATATACCTTATCCACATGTTTTTTAGGAGATAATAATTTATGTGCCAGTGCACCATCATTGGTAATCAACAACAAACCTTCCGTATCCTTATCCAATCTACCTACCGGTGCCAAACCCTTTTTCCTCACATCTTTCAATAAATCCATAACTGTTTCATCTTTCTTATCTTCTGTGGCAGTAACCACTCCCTGAGGTTTATTTAATATAAAATACTGGAATTTTTGATAATATAATTCATTACCTGCATAAGTTACCTTATCACTATTTTCATCTAATCTATAATCAGTCGTCTTACAAATACTACCATTTACTTCTATAAGACCTTTCTTTATATAAGCTTTTACCTGACTACGGCTACCTATTTCCATTTCTGTCAAAAATCTATCCAAACGCATTTCAACTTATTTCCTTCTAAAACTATTCATTCAACATATATTTAAATATACTAATTTGGAGATATACCATGTTCTTTTCAATACTGTTCTTACTGTTAACCTTTTTTATTCTAACCCAAGCTGAAACAAGTCTCTACTACGCATTTTATGGTTTTTCACTTTGGTACAACAAGATGATACCTTCTTTACTTCCATTTATGATTATTACAGGTATACTCGTAAGAATGAATCTTACAGAATGTTTTGCAAATCTGTTACACCCTCTTTTTAAACGAATATATGGATGTTCCAAAAATGTATCTTACGCTATCCTAATTGGATTTTTATGCGGGTTTCCCATGGGAGCCAAAGTTACTGCCGAGCTTTTGAGAAACAATAAAATCACCGAACAGGAAGGGCGGTTTCTATTATGCTTTTGTAATAATATTGGACCTGTATATTTCTGCTCTTTTGTGATTCCACTTCTTCACCTGACCAAGCCCGTTCCCTATCTGCTTGGTATGTATGGAATTCCACTACTTTATGGTTTTACATTACGTCATACCTTATATAAACATTCTTTTTCACATAAAACTAAAACTAATGTTAATACAGAAAAATCTATTGATTTATTGTCAGCCATAGATGAATCTGTACACACTTCCATACAAAGTATCCTTATGCTTTGCGGATATATGATATTGTTCAATCTTATAAATATTTTACCACATTTTATTACACCTGATATTCATAAATTTATTTCACCCTTTTTGGAAATTACAGGTGGTTTAAGCCTTCTTCAAGGTTCTTATGTACCATTTTGTATGACACTGCTCACCTTTGGCGGCTTATCCTGTATTGCCCAGACCAATAGTATGATTTATGAAACAAATCTTTCCATCAAAAATTATATATTTCATAAATGCATTCTTACGTTAATATCGGGGCTATACTATTACCTTATTTTCTCATTGTTTTAATGTTTTCTTTCATCAGTTTTCTTCTGAAAATAACGATAAAGAAAACGAACACCTAATAATAACCAAAATACCCAGAAAAATATAAAAAGTAACAATAACCAAAATCTCTTAATGGATAATTTAAATTTCTCCGGCTGTAAATTGACAACTTTAAATATAGAAACTACTGAACGCTTCTCGTTATCTACAGTCTCTTTCTGCATAACCACTTCTTTTAATGGTGCCTGAAGTGCCGGTGGTGCAGTTGGAGTAATAAATGCATCAAAGCCTTTTAATATATTACTGGTATTATAGAATTCATTCTTACTATACGCACGCACTGCTACCTTTGGAATATGTCCATCCGGTATACTCAGCATTAAAGATACCGACAACTTCTGTTCACCGGTAAGTAAATCAGAGTCAGGCCATGGATAAAATTTACTAAAAGTCTTCCCTCCATCAATACTATAGGTATAATACATAATTTGAGTATTCTTATCAGTTGCTTTTACCTGTACGGTAAGTACACCATTTTCATAATCAGCATGTTCCTCAGTTATGGTACAAACATTTGGTCCCGAGTGATCTTCCAAAGTGTGGGAAACAATGGTATTTTTGGATATTTTATATAATTCCTCAGGTATATCACTTAAATCTTCATGTACTCCAAAAAATTTAGCTATTGCAATGGCATCTCTGCGACCAAATTCTTCAAAATCTGAGTCTTCATCACAATAAATAGCATCCCTGCTTTCATCTATATAACAATGCTCAATAATAACAGCCGGAATATTTCTTGCAGCACACTCACGTATAATACCATAATAATCCTTATTATCATCACCTTTTCTTGTACGTATTCCTCGGCTAAATAACCCCAAATCCTGCATTTGGAGTTGCTGAAGATATGCAAACTTATATCCATACCCATGGAATGGAGCATAAAGCGGAATCCATACTTCTGTTCCAAAAAGGGTATGATTCTCTGAAGCATTGTAATGTAAACTAAACAGAAAATCTGCATTCACGCTTTTTGCAAATTTTGCCCGTTCATGAAGTTCAATATCAATATCCTCTTCTCTCGTTAAATAAACTTCGAATTCTTCATACTTTTTCAATTCCTCCACAAGGGCCTGTGCTGTTTTCATAATAATATCCTTTTCCTTATAATTTGGATTGGATTCTGTGCCCAGATTTTCTCCGCCATGTCCGGGATCAATGACAATTATATATTTATCTTTCTTTGGAAACAGTTCATTTGCCATCACCCTTTCACATGGTACATAAAGAAGAACTAAAAAAACAATAATACAAATAATCTTTCTCAAAACATTACTCCCTATCTAATGAACAGAGAAAACCGGTTTCCAAGAAACCGGTCTCTTATTTTTGTTATCTACTCTTCTTCAGTTTCAGAATTATCTAAAACCACATTAGACAACTCATCCTCTTCTACCGGATGCAGTTCTGCACGGTTTGACTGAATAACATCTTTATATTGATTTAACCCACTCAACAGATTCTCATAATTAGAAACTGCATTGTTAGAAGCATTGACTATCAGATTTTCCAGATAATTTAGTATATCATCCATATATTGCATTGCTGCTGAACGTACACTGTTCGCTTCCATAGTAGCTGTATCTAATATCTGTTGTGCCTGATAAGTCGCCGAAGTAACAACTTCATTAGCCTGTGCATATGCCTGTTGCATAATTTCATGCTCACTGATTAATTTATTGGTGTGAATAGTTGCTTCATTAATCAGGGCTTCTGCCTTTGAGCGAGCATCATTCAGAATCGCTTCTTTATTACTGATAATCTTTTGATATCGTTTAATCTCATCTGGAGTACTCATACGAAGCTCATGGAGATATTCATCCATTTGTTCTTTATTTACTACTATATTAGACTTGGATAATGGTACTGCTTTACAATTATCAATATAAATTTCGATATCATCAATTAATTGTTCTATTTTGCTCCCCATACGATTAATTACCTCTCTTATGAATAATTATACTTCTCTTTCACTAAATCTGCCACAAATTCAGGTAAATACGGTGTAATATCCCCATGGAACCCCGCAACCTCCTTAACACCCGAAGAACTAATATAGGAATATTCCGGACTGGTCACCAAAAATATGGTTTCCAGCTTACCATTTGACAAACGGTCATTATATTGTGCAATCTGACTTTCATATTCAAAATCAGATATACTGCGAAGTCCTCTGATAGAAACATTAATATCGTTTGCTTTTGCGTAATCTACCAACATACCACTAAAGCAATCAATAAAAACATTTGGCAAGTCAGCCGTTGCCTCCTCTAATATCTTAACACGTTCTTCCACAGAAAACAATGGTGACTTTTGCGGATTATTTAAGATTCCAACTACAACTTCATCAAATATAGCTGAAGCTCGTTTAATAATATCTAAATGTCCTAAAGTAACCGGGTCAAAACTTCCCGGATAGATTGCACGATTCATATATCTCCTCCTATAATCTTTGACTCTTCTTCAAAAACCAATGCTTATTTGTTTTGTATTTCTTTTCACGCAGAATACTATACCCCATTTTAATTGCATATTCCATATCCGTTTTAATAGAAGTTTCCACAATAATCAATGTATTATCAGTCACGTATTTTATATCATACAAAACCTGCAACACATGTTTTTCGCACTCTTGCTCATAGGGCGGATCCATAAAAATAATATCTACTTCTTTTTCAAATATAGAGGAAAGCCCCAAAGAAGCCTCCTGCTTTAATACAACAGCCTTATCTGCCAGCTTTGTAAATACCAGATTTTCCTGAATACAGGCAATGGCTTTAGGCGAGTTTTCTATGAAATAAGCTTTTTTAGCACCTCTGCTTAATGCTTCAATACCAATACCGCCACTTCCGCTATACATGTCTACAAAGACTGCGCCTGGTATCTCATTTTGTAAAATATTAAACAACGTCTCTTTAATCCTATCTGTTGTGGGTCTGGTATCTGTTCCTTCCGGTGTCTTTAATGGCATACTTCTTGCCGTACCTGCAATAACACGCATATTATTCTCCTTTATCCACGCACTTTGATTCCTTTTCCATCACGTTTACCAAGCTTAATGGTATTTAATATTAAATTCTTACTCTTATAAGGTATTTCCACCTCTAAACCATTCTGTGTATAGTATATTGCTTCCAGCTCATCATTTTCGCTCAGTTTCATACCTCTCACACCTATTGCTGCTTTTTTCTTCTCTGGAATCTCATCAATGGGAAATCTTAAAAAATAGCCTTCCCTGGATTGCAATACTACATTCTTCTGGTCATGGATACATACAATACTTAGTACCTTATCATCATCCTGTAGCTTAGTGGCTGCAACTGTACGTTTCGTCACATCAAATTCTCCACCATCCACTACCTTCATCATAGCCTGACGTGTTACAAAAATCACTCTGCAAAGATTCAATTCCGTCTGATTGGTAATAAATATCATATTTTCCTTCTCAGAGCTGAAATTACTTACATTATCAATCGGCACACCTTTATCTCTGAATTTACCAAATGGTAAATCCAATACTTTTATCATATGTAATTGACCTGCATCAGTAAATAGACATATCTTTCCGGTATTTTTACACTTAAAGACATATTTATTCTCACTGTCTGCAGCTTCCTTATTACGTTCATATGTAGGTAAATCCACAGTTTTTGCATAACCAAAGCGGTCCATCAGGAACACAACTTCCATCTCTTCCAGTTCTTTTTCCTTATAAACAACTTCTTCGGCATTTTCAATGGCAGTTCTTCTGGTACGCTTGTATTCACGCTTAAAGCCTTCCAACTCGTTAATAATCACTTGTGCCATTGAATCTCTACGTTCCAAAATATCCTCATATCGGAAAATATTAGCCATAGTTTCTTCATGCTCATTAATCAGTGCTTCAATTTCCAGACCAATTAATTTATATAAACGCATTTCCAAGATGGCATTGGCCTGTTTTTCTGAAAACATCAGCTGGGTAGCCATAATCTTTGATTCCTTGGATTTGAACTTAATACCTTCCACTTCACCATTAACAAGACAATTTTTTGCCATATTACGATCTTTAGAACCACGTAAAATCTCAATTATTAAGTCAATAACATTACATGCCTTAATTAAGCCTTCCTGTATTTCTTTTCGTTCCAATTCTTTTGATAACAAATTGGTATACTTTCTGGTAGCTACCTGAAACTGGAAATCAACACATTCTTTAATAATACTCTTTAATCCCATGACTTCCGGTCTTCCATGGGAAATTGCCAGCATATTTACACCAAAGGTGTCTTCCAGACGAGTCTTTTTATATAACAAATTCTTGAAGTTCTCAACATCTGCATCTTTACGCAGCTCAATAACGATACGTATACCCTCCTTGGAGGATTGGTTGGAAATATCCACTATATCCTGAGTTTTCTTAGTTTCAGATAAAGACGCCACATCGGATAAAAATTTTGCAATATTAGCGCCAATCATAGTATAAGGAATCTCTGTTATAACCAGATTCACCTTTCCACCCTTTGCCTTCTCTACTTCCACCTTGCCGCGAACCTTTATCTTACCAACTCCGCTTTCATAAATTTCCAGCAAATCATCCTCATTGGTTACAATACCACCTGTAGGAAAATCCGGCCCCTTAATATATCGCATCAATTCTCTGGTAGTTATATTCTCATCCAGCATATAGGCCTTTGTAGCCTCAATCACTTCAGCCAGATTATGTGGTGGGATACTGGTAGTCATACCTACTGCAATACCCTCAGAACCATTAATTAATATATTGGGAATCTTAACAGGAAGTACGGTGGGTTCTTTCTCTGTTTCATCAAAATTCGGTCCGAAGTCCACTACATCCTTGTCCAAATCAGCCAAATATGCTTCCTGAGTCACCTTTGCAAGTCTGGCTTCCGTATATCGCATGGCAGCGGCACCATCACCTTCAATATTTCCAAAGTTACCGTGTCCATCTACTAACGGCAGACCCTTCTTAAAATCCTGTGTCATCACTACCAAAGCTTCATATATGGAACTGTCACCATGGGGATGATATTTACCCATTGTATCACCAACAATACGGGCACTTTTACGATAAGGTTTATCGTAACGAATACCCAACTCATGCATATCATAAAGAGTTCTTCTCTGTACAGGCTTTAAACCATCCCTGACATCAGGAATGGCTCTGGATATAATAACACTCATGGCATAATCAATAAAGGATTTCTGCATGACCTCAGAATATTCTGTTTTTATAATTCTATCTTCACTCATCTCGTCACCATTCCCTATCAGATATCCAGTTGAGCATCAGTAGCATGCTCATAAATAAAGGCTTTACGAGGTGCCACATCTGTTCCCATCAGCATTTCAGTAACTTCAGAAGCCATACGGGCATCTTCAATCTCCACCTGCTTCAACATACGTGTTTCAGGATCAAGGGTAGTTTCCCAAAGCTGCCCAGCATCCATTTCACCAAGACCTTTATATCTTTGTAACGTAAATGAGCCCTTATGGGTCTTACGATACTTTTCCAAAGCTTTGTCGTCATACAGATATTCTTCCTTACCCTTGGCTGGCATAGCCTTATACAACGGAGGCATGGCAATATAAACATGACCTTCAAAAATCAGTTCCGGCATAAAGCGATAGAACAAGGTCAACAGCAATGTGGAAATATGCTCACCATCCACGTCTGCATCCGCCATAATGATAATTTTATCATAGCGTAGCTTGGTAATATCAAAATCATTTCCATAACCTTCTGAAAAACCACAACCAAAAGCATTAATCATAGTCTTGATTTCTGCATTAGCAAGCACTTTATCTATACTGGCTTTTTCTACATTCAAAATCTTACCGCGTATAGGTAAAATAGCCTGAAATTCCCTGTTTCTGGCAGTCTTAGCACTACCACCCGCAGAATCACCTTCTACGATGAAAATTTCACATTTTGAAGCGTCTTTAGAAATACAGTTGGCCAGCTTACCATTGGAATCAAAAGAGAATTTCTGCTTAGTCAGCATATTAGTACGTGCTTTCTCTTCTGTCTTACGAATTTTTGCTGCCTTTTCCGCACAAGCTATAATGCTCTTTAAGGCTTCCAGATTACGATCAAAGAAACGAACCACTTCATCACCAACCACTTTGGAAACAGCCTTTGTAGCATCCTGATTATCTAGCTTAGTCTTTGTTTGTCCTTCAAATCTTGGATCCGGATGTTTAATAGACACTACAGCAGTCATACCATTACGTACATCCGCACCGGTAAAATTTACATCCTTATCTTTCAAAATATTTAATTCACGTGCATAGTTGTTAATAACATTAGTAAACACGGTCTTGAAACCGGTAAGATGGGTACCACCTTCAGAATTATATATATTATTGCAGAAGCCCAATACATTTTCATGGAACTCATTTACATACTGAAAAGCAACTTCAACATAAATACCATCTGCTTCACCTTTAATATGTACACAATCATGAACTGCTTCACTACCCTTATTAATATCCTTTATAAAACCTGTTATTCCGTCAGGCTCATGGAAAATAATGGTTTCCGGTTCATCCTTACGTTTATCCTCAAAAATAATAGTTAATTCCGGATTTAAGTATGCCGTTTCATGAAGTCTGCTCTTAATATCGTCTTCTTTAAATCTTGTTTTATCAAATATAGTATCATCAGGCAAGAAAGAAATGGTTGTACCGGTTTCTCGGGTTTTTCCAACAACAGGAAGCAAACCATCAATCAAATTAATTACAGGAATACCTCTTTCATACTTATCCTCATAAATCTGTTTTCCATCCTTAACTCGAACAGTTAACCAATTAGACAGTGCATTTACAACCGAAGAACCAACTCCATGCAGGCCACCACTGGTTTTATATGCTGAATTATCGAATTTACCACCGGCATGCAATGTTGTAAAAACCAGTCTCTCTGCACTAATTCCTTTTTCATGCATACCAACAGGGATGCCTCGACCATTATCCGCAATGGTTGCTGAGCCATCCTTTTCCAATGTTACCGTAATCTGTGAACAAAAACCTGCCAGATGTTCATCCACAGAGTTATCTACAATTTCATAAATCAAATGATTTAAACCTTTTGTAGTAACACTTCCGATATACATACCCGGGCGCTTACGTACCGCTTCCAATCCCTCTAATACGGTAATACTACTTGCACCATACTCATTTGTCTTTGTCATTACTTTACCTCAATCTTTCGATTACAATCATTAGGCAAAATCTGCCAATAATACAACAATTATACACCATATCTGGGGTTTTCGTCAATGTAATACCACAAGATTTCGAACGTATTTTCTAATCAAAAAACTCCCATTCCAACCATAGTATTAATTTATATCCTATTTAAACCCGCTCTGGCTTGTGAAAGACACATCAAACCAAGACTCCAAAAAACTTGCCAAGGTATGAGGTCTTTCACGGTTACCTCATTAGGATATAATTTTACTTCTTAGTTGAACCGGGAGTTTTCACTACACATTATCATAATCCATCTTCTTACAACAGGCGAGTGCCAGTGCACCGGGACCAATATGGCAGGCAACACTTAAGGAAAGTTCACTTATATAAATGTTATCTGTATGAAAAATATCTTTCAGTTCTTCTTTAAAAGCTTCTGCTGCTTCTAAATTGTGTGAATGTGCTACAAAAATATGAATATTATTATCAAAACGATTGGTTTCATCATTTTTCATGGCATTTACCATAATGGATTTTCCTTGAGAGGATGTTCTTGCCTTTGCAAAGGAATCCAACTTTTCTCCCTGTATCTGTAAAACAGGTTTGATTTTTAACAGTGTACCCAGAGCCGCTGCAGAAGGCGTAATACGTCCTCCTTTTTTCAAATACTTCAAGGTCTCCATATTAATATATATACTACTGTTTAATTTATCATTTTCTAATATTTCTTTAATTTCTGTAGCTGTTTTATCTTTTTTTATCAACGCCAAAGCATCAAGTACGGCTTGACGTAAGGTTACGGAAATTCTTTGATTATCCACCACTTGGACTTTACCCCCATAATCTTGCGCCAACATCCATGCACTTTGACAGGCTCCACTCAAACCACTACTCATAGGAATATGCACAATATCATCATATTCCTCCAAAAGCTTATCCCATAACTTGGTAACCTCTGTTGGCGTCGGCTGACTGGTATATATATCCGCATCATTCAGCAATTTTTCATAAAATTGTTCTACTGTTAAATTAATATCTTCAAAGTACTCGTCTCCATCAATGGTAAAAGGCATTGGAATAACATAAACCCCTAACTCTTCTGCTTCCTTTTGGGAAATACCACTGTTACTATCTGTAACTATTGCAATTTTTCTCATAAGTCCTCCATAAATGGTTTTTAAATGCAAACTTCTTTCAGCATTATCATATCTTTATATAGTTCTAAAGTCAACCTTATTTCCACAAGTATTTTTCAGAAAATCTTTAATCCTATTATATTCTGCTTCCGTCAATTCACCATCTATCACTTTGTTTACAGCTTCGGAAGCCATTTTCAATATATTACTATCACTATAAATATCTGCAATCCTAAACGCAAATTCCCCACTTTGACGTATACCAAATAAATCACCCGGTCCACGAAGCTTCATATCTTCAGATGCAATATGGAAGCCGTCATTTGAATGATTTAAAATATTTAATCTTTCCATAGTTTCCTTATTGTCCTTTGCACTAACAAAAATACAATAACTTTGGTGTTCGCCACGTCCTACACGACCTCTCAACTGATGCAACTGCGCAAGCCCAAATCTTTCTGCATTTTCTACCATCATAACTGTTGAATTAGGTACATTAATGCCCACTTCAATAACCGTTGTAGAGACCAGTACATCAATATTATGCTTAGCAAACTCTTCCATAATACGATTCTTATCCCCTGAACGCATTTTTCCATGCAAGGTTGCAACTTGAATATCTGACGATAACGCACCTCTTAGCTTATCAGCGTATTCTACTACATTTTCAAGTTCATCCATTTCACCCGCTTCAACCATGGGGCAAATCACATAAGCCTGTCTTCCTTTTCGAACCTCTGCCTCTATAAATTCATAGGCCTTCTTTCGATATGATGTATTCACTACACAGTTCTTAATGGGTAAACGATTTGCAGGTAATTCATCAATAACAGAAATCTCCAAGTCACCATACAAAATGATAGCCAGAGTTCTTGGAATAGGAGTGGCACTCATAACCAACACATGTGGATTGTGACCTTTATTGGCCAGGATCTCACGTTGTTTCACTCCAAAA
This sequence comes from Lachnospiraceae bacterium, assembly GCA_017521605.1. Classification (GTDB taxonomy): domain Bacteria; phylum Bacillota; class Clostridia; order Lachnospirales; family Lachnospiraceae; genus Acetatifactor. The sequence goes on from JAFXCD010000045.1 coordinate 333,761, forward strand.
CGATGCTGCTCGTCGGTTACCACCAATGCCAGATTTTTAAAAATCACCTTTTCTTGAATTACCGCATGAGTACCTATTATCAGGTTTACATCACCTGATGCAATACTTGCATATATTTCACGTTTTTCTTTGGCAGTCATACTTCCTACCAGCAAAGCAGGTTTAAATGCAATATGATACTTTTCAACAAACCCACACACATCCTCATAATGCTGTGTAGCCAACACTTCCGTAGGTGCCATCATTGCCCCCTGATATCCATTGGATACACACATTAGAAGCGCCAATATTGCTATAATTGTTTTTCCGGATCCCACATCACCCTGAATCAGTCGATTCATACAAAAGTTACCATTTAAATCATTGCGAATTTCAGCCCATACCTTTTTCTGTGATTTAGTAAGCGAAAACGGTAACTGTTCCAAAAAACGTACCGTATCTGCAGTCTCAATCATTTGATACTCATTAATAAGCTGTTCGGATTGTTCTTTATTTTCTCTCAAATAGAACAAAAAATCAAAAAACTCATCAAATACAATTCTTTTTCTTGCTTTTACAAGTGTATCAAAATCTGTTGGAAAATGAATACCATATAATGCATCTTTATAACTATACAAATCATATTCCTTCAAAAAAACTTCAGGATACTTGCCATCTTGAATAAGGTGATTATTTAGAGCCTGCTTCATCGCCTTTAATATTACCTGATTGCTTAAACCCTTTGTCAAAGAATATCTTGGTTGTATATTCTTCAACAACCCAATATACTCTTCCTTTTTATATATCCGTGGCTGCTCCATTATTTTCGCAGTACCCTTAGCCTGAATGTTACCCCGAAATACAAAAGCAGCATTATTATGTAACATATTTTTTAAATACGGCATATTAAAAAAGGTTATCTGCATTCCGCCTGTGGCATCCTTTATTAATACATTTATTATAGTAAGATTACGTACCTTTTTTACATTTGGCATACCACATACAGTACCATAAACTGCCTGCATTTGTCCAATTTCGGCTTCTGCTATATAAACACAATCTTGAAAGGTCTCATAATCTCTTGGATAATAGTTTAACAAATCCTCAACGGTATCAACATGAAGCTTTGCAAAAAGCTTTGCTGTTTTTTCACCAATTCCCTTCAATTGCACCAAAGGGGTTCTGTCACCCATCACAACACCTCTTTCAATACTTTAGAAAAAGGGACACCATAAGTGTCCCTTCAATTAATTATTCTACTGAAATCACATAATAGTAAATTGGCTGTCCACCAAATTGCAATTCTATATCACAATCGGGATACATACCTTCAAGTTCTTCATTCAGCCTCTGTGCCTCTTCTTCTGCCACATCAGAACCATAATAAATACTAATCAATTCTGAATTCTCATCAATCATGGCACTTACCATGTCCACAGTCACCTGCTTCATATCTCTGCCTACAGAAAGAATACCAGCATCTCCAATACCCATGTAATCATCCTGCTTAATCACCTTATCATCAATCATAGTATCTCTTACAGCATAAGTCACCTGACCGGTCTTTACATTCTTTATTTCTTCCAGCATGGTAGCTTCATTATCCTCTACAGAAAGCTCAGGAACATAATTAATAACAGCAGTAATACCCTGCGGAATAGTCTTGGTGGGAATAACCAAGAGCGTTTTATCTGTAGTTAACTCCGCCGCCTGATTAGCTGCCAGAATAATATTTTTATTGTTAGGTAAAACAAAAACATTCTCAGCATTTACCTTATCCACAGCTTCTAAGATATCTGCTGTACTTGGGTTCATAGTCTGACCACCTTCAATAATATAGTCTACACCAAGACTCTTAAAGATTTCATTTACACCATCACCCACAGATACCGCAATAAAACCTACCGGTTTAGGTGGTTCAGCAGGTTTTGACGGAGTTGCTACTTCTTCCTTTTCTGACATCTTAAAGAGCTTTTCTTGATGTTCCAGACGCATATTATCAATCTTCAGATTAGATAACTGACCATACTGCAACGCCTTCTGAATAGCCAAACCCGGATCATTGGTGTGTACATGCACCTTTACTACATCATCATCTGCAACACATACAATAGAATCGCCGATGGATTCCAAATAAGCCTTAAAATCTAATTCATGTTTAATATTAAAGGTTTTACTTAACAAAATAATAAATTCTGTACAATAACCGAATTTAATATCCATTTCAGCCTGAGCAGTATAGCTGGATGATACCTGAGCAACTTTGCCCGTGGTTTCAACAGGCTTAATGGAAGAGTAATCAATCTCCTTACCCTGATAAGCATCAAAAGCACCCTTTACTACCTGAATAAGACCCTGTCCGCCGGAATCCACTACACCAGCTTGTTTTAATACAGGTAACATCTCAGGAGTTTGACTTAATACATACTCTGCGTGTTCAATGGTCTGTTGCAAAAAGGTCTCCATATCAGCAATGCCGTCATCACACAATTCTCTGGCCTTTTCTGCACCACCACGTGCCACAGTAAGAATAGTACCCTCTTTGGGCTTCATTACTGCCTTATATGCTGTTTCAACACCTTTTTCTAAAGCATCCGACAACATTTCAATATTAATTTCTGTCTTATCAGAAAGTGCCTTAGTAAAACCTCTTAATAACTGAGATAATATTACCCCCGAATTACCTCTTGCACCTCTTAAAGAACCACTTGATATAGCTTTACACAAAGTTACCATATCCGGATTTTCGCCTAAAGCAGCAACCTCCCTGGCTGCTGACATTATGGTCATAGTCATATTGGTACCGGTATCTCCGTCAGGAACAGGGAATACATTTAATTCATTAATCCACTCCTTATGAGATTCCAGATTATTCGCACCGGCTAAGAACATCTTTGCAAGAAGCTTAGCATCGATTATATTTGAAGCCACTTTAATTCCCCTCCTAATCAATTACTCTAACACCTTCTACAAAGATGTTTATTTTTTCAATTTGAATACCTGTTGTATCTGCAACTTTATATTTTACACTATTAATCAAGTTGTCAGAAACAGCTATGATACTAACTCCATATGCTACAATTACATGAAAATCCAATGTTAGCTTATTATTATTAATGGTTACATTGATTCCTCGGGTCAGACTGTCTTTTTTTAGCAAATGCACCAATCCGTCTTTCATACTAACACCGGCCATACCTACAATACCAAAACATTCAACAGCCACACTACCTGCATATTGAGCAATAACTTCGTTATCAATCTTTATACTTCCCAAATGTGTATTCAAAGAAGAACCTTTCATACGAGTACCTCCTATATCATAATGAGTCAATTATACAATCTTTTCCTGAAAAAGGGAATAAAAAAATAAAAATTTTTAAAAAATCATTTTTAGTGCTTGATTTTATCAAGTTTTTCTGTTAATATATCAATGTTGTTTTAATATGACCGTAATCGAGGAGGTGTCAAGAGATGGCAAAGTGTGATGTATGTGGCAAAGGCGTTCATTTTGGT
>JAFXCD010000056.1 GCA_017521605.1 Lachnospiraceae bacterium
GAAACAGTTGCAAAATAGAATTTCTTGTATTATAATGACTATGTTTATGAGTTTATACTCAAGGAGGATTCTATGAAAATCACATTAAAGGACGGCTCTGTAAAAGAGTACGCAGAAGCAAAAAGTATTTATGAAATAGCACTTGATATCAGTGAAGGCTTAGCCAGAGTGGCATGTGCAGCAGAAGTGGATGGCAAGGTAGTGGATTTACGTACTGTAGTGGATTCTGATTGTGAACTGTCTATTTTGACAGCTAATGACAAGGCAGGTTTGGCAACTCTTCGTCATACCACTGCTCATGTAATGGCAGAGGCAGTAAAGAGATTGTTCCCCGATGCGAAGCTGACCATTGGTCCCAGCATCGACAACGGCTTTTATTATGACTTTGACCATGCTCCTTTTTCAAGAGAGGATTTGGACAATATCGAAGCAGAGATGAAGAAAATCATCAAGGAAGGCGCCAAGCTGGAGAAGTTTACCCTTTCCAGAGAAGAAGCCATTAAGTTTATGGAGGAGCGTCAGGAGCCTTATAAGGTAGAGTTGATTAATGATTTGCCTGAGGATGCAGAGATTTCCTTCTATAGTCAGGGTGATTTTGTAGACCTTTGTGCCGGTCCTCACCTCATGAGCACCAAGAATATTAAGGCATACAAGCTGATTTCTTCTTCCGGTGCATATTGGAGAGGTAAGTCTGAGAATGCTATGTTACAGCGTATCTATGGTACTGCCTTTAATAAGAAGGAAGAGTTAAATGAGTATCTGGAGTATTTAGAGAATATTAAGCTTCGTGACCATAACAAATTAGGACGTGAGATGGAAATTTTTACCACTGTTGATGTTATCGGTCAGGGACTTCCTCTTTTGATGCCTAAGGGAGCTAAGATTATCCAGACCCTGCAGCGTTGGATTGAGGATGAAGAGGATAATAACAGAGGTTATGTACGTACCAAGACTCCTCTGATGGCAAAAAGCGATTTGTATAAGATTTCCGGTCACTGGGATCACTATAGAGACGGTATGTTTGTACTGGGTGATGAGGAAAAGGATAAGGAAGTATTTGCCCTTCGTCCCATGACCTGTCCTTTCCAATATTATGTATATAAGGCAAGCCAGAAGTCCTATAGAGATTTACCTATCCGTTATGGTGAGACTTCTACATTATTCCGTAATGAGGATTCCGGCGAAATGCATGGTCTCACCCGTGTGCGTCAGTTTACCATTTCCGAGGGACACTTAATCGTGCGTCCGGACCAGGTAAATGACGAGTTCAAGGGATGTCTGGAGTTGGCTATGTACTGCTTAAAGACCTTGGGATTAGACCAGGATGTAACCTATCGTCTGTCTAAGTGGGATCCGAACAACCGTGAGAAATATCTTGGAGATGATGAATATTGGAACTCTACTCAGGGACGTATCCGTGAGATTCTGGAAGAGGCAAACCTTCCTTTCTATGAAGCAGAGGGTGAAGCTGCATTCTATGGTCCTAAGGTAGATATTCAGTTAAAGAATGTATATGGTAAGGAAGATACCATGATTACCATTCAGCTGGATAATGCGATTGCAGAGCAGTTCGATATGAGCTATATTGATCAGAATGGTGATAAGGTACGTCCTTATATCATCCATAGAACCTCTATGGGTTGCTATGAAAGAACCTTGGCAGCATTGATTGAGAAGTATGAAGGCAAGCTCCCTACATGGATGTGTCCGGAGCAGGTGAGAATCCTTCCTATTTCTGAAAAATATGCAGACTATGCAGAAAAGGTAAGAGTAGAGTTAAAGAATAATGGTGTGCTGGTAGAGGTAGATAACCGTTCTGAAAAGATTGGTTACAAGATTCGTGAAGCAAGAAAGTCCAGAATTCCTTATATGCTGGTAGTAGGTCAGCAGGAAGAGGAACAGGGTCTTGTTTCTGTAAGAAGCCGTTTTGCAGGTGACGAAGGTCAGAAGTCATTAAATGAATTTATAGACCAGATTTGCAAGGAAATCCGCACCAAAGAAATCCGCAAGGAAGAAATCGTTGAAGAAAATAAATAATTGAATAAAGCCGTTAAAGTTCGTTCATACTAAAAGTGTAATGATGAAAGGTCAAAATACTTTTTGACAGAATGGAGGAAATATGGCTGAATTAAAATGTGGAGCAGAAAGTTGTACCTACAATAAAGACCGCCTTTGTGCAAAGGGTGACATTATGGTAGGTGGTAAGCACGCAGAAAGAAGCGATGATACCTGTTGTGAAAGCTTTATTGTAAAGAGAGGTAATGATTCTTATACAAGTTCCATTTCACATCCCAGCAAAATCATCAGCATTGATTGTGAAGCTGTAAAGTGCGTATACAACCAGAATTACAAGTGTGTAGCATCTCATGTGGATATTCGTGGCGGTCAGGCTAACGAAAGCAGAGAAACCGCGTGTGCGACTTTCAAGGAGAAGTAAAAGTAAGTTCAAGAGCAGGGCAGAAGGAATTCTGCCCTGTAGTTACGAAAAAAATCAAATTAAAGTATTGACAACATGAGAAGTATGTGTTAAATTAAATAAGCATGTGAATACACATGACAGCAAGCAGAGTGTCCACTCTCACCTTACAGCAATTGGGCTCGTAAGTGTTCATGATTTGAGTTAAATAAATTATGTAGAAGATTCTGCAGGTTTGTTTTGTCGATGGTGAGTGGATATTTGTGTCTACTCATTTTTTTTGCAACAATAAACTGATTTAATTTTTGGAGGGCAAAACCATTAGCGATTTATTAATCAATGAACAAATCAGAGACAAAGAAGTACGTGTTATCGGAGAAGATGGCGAACAGTTAGGTGTTATGTCCATTAAGGAAGCCATAGATTTGGCTGAAGAGGCAGGTGTGGATTTAATCAAGATTGCACCCACTGCAAAGCCTCCTGTTTGTAAGATTGCTGACTACGGCAAATATAAATACGAACAGATGAGAAGAGAAAAAGAAGCAAAGAAAAAGCAGAAAGTAATTGAAATTAAGGAGATTCGTTTGTCACCCAATATTGATACAAACGACTTGAATACCAAGGCAAATGCTGCAAGAAAGTTTCTGACCAAGGGTGATAAGGTAAAGGTTTCATTGCGTTTCCGCGGACGTGAAATGGCACATATGAACAGTAGTAAACATATTCTGGACGACTTTGCAGAGTTGCTTGCCGATGTTGCAGTAATCGACAAGGCTCCGAAGGTAGAAGGAAGAAGTATGACCATGTTTTTAACTGAAAAGCGTTAATCGCTTAGTTAAAATAGATTAAGGATATTTAGGAGGAAATTGACATGCCAAAAATGAAAACAAGCAAATCAGCTGCAAAGCGTTTCAAAGTAACCGGAACAGGTAAGTTAAAGAGAAATAAGGCTTATAAGCGCCATATCTTAACCAAGAAGACCAGAAAGACTAAGAGAAATCTTAGAAAGCCTGCAATGGTGGATGCAACAAATATCAAGACAATGAAGAAGATTTTACCATATATCTAATCAGGTAAGGAGGAGAATAAGACATGGCAAGAATTAAAGGTGGCTTAAACGCTAAGAAGAAAC
>JAFXCD010000046.1 GCA_017521605.1 Lachnospiraceae bacterium
CTTAATGCTCTGGGTATTGAGACCTTGAATCATAATCAATGACTTTTCTCCGTTTCCAAAAGTAATACAATTCATTTGTGTATCCTGAATATTTAACACCTGCTCTTTTGCATTCCAAAACATATTATTCTTTCCTTTCTACAAAACCAGCTTTTAATATCTCTATATAAACTGATAATTCTTGGATATATTTCTTCTTGAGTTGTTCGAACGATTCCTTGTTAATATCTGCCTTTTTTAAAAAAGCCTTATTAAAACCTTCGAGAATCCACTTAAGTATTTCTGCAATCTTTTCTTTACCGTTCTTAAGATTTTCTTCTTCAATACCGGTAAGCAGTTCATAATATATATTTTCTCCACGAGCACCGTATCGCTCTGTCATCTTGCTGCAAATCCCTTCATCCTTCTCCGTAACGGTACTCATTATCAAACGTCCCTTATCCGGATGCTTTATGTACCAAGATATCTCTAAAGCTGAATAATCTACAATTCTCTGAAAAAGCTCTGTTGGTAAATTCTCTACATTACCTTCTATATCTCGTAACATTTCCCACATAACAGTATCCAATATGAAAAAGTACAAATCCTCTTTATCTACAAAATACTTAAATAAACTACCTTTACTTATACCACACTCCTTTACAATTCGATTTGTCGAGGCATTGACATATGTATTGTGAGCAAACTCTTTGATTGCTGCTTGTATAATGCGATTCTGTTTTTCTGCTTCTAAATTTAAAAATTGATTTGTAGGCATTTGATAAATCCCTCCTAACAAGCACAAGTGACCATGTGGTCACTATTAGTATATATACTTCTACGCTATTTGTCAATTCCCCCCCGTTATTATCACTTAATCAAATATTTTTCCAATTAAAATGCGGAGTATTACACTCCGCATTCACACTACATATATCTCAACAGAAACTTCAAATAAACTCGTGTATTTCTCTAACTTTCCAGTATTTACGGGCTTTCCCTCCCATCAACATCTATAAAATTTTTACTTTTCCCTTATATTTTCCCTTACGGCAAATAACAAGGGAAAATCCTATAATTTCTTCTTGACAATATTTTTATAGATATTTTTCTTGAACTCATTCTTTGAGTGAAAGAATTCACTTTCTGACTTTGTTAATACATTCTTTTGTGCTATCGCTTCTACTGTACAAATCAAATCTGCTGCTTGTGATAATTTATACTGATTCGTCTCTATCTTTCTAAATTCCACATTAGAAAACATGGTGTTAAACACAGACACAAGAATCTGCGCCAACTCAACCTGTCCATAGTCATAGTAAACAATAATTCTATCAAATGCTGAAAAATATGTATAATTTGCTCGTAGCTGATTAGCAATCTCTTTTGTCAATTTATCTGTATAAGCTAGTTTTGATTTTTCCGCACATTCTCCTTGATTAATTACCGGACAGATGTATTTAATATCCAACAGACGCGTAAAATGATACAGTGCATTAAACAAAGCTTTTCTTTGTTCTCTTAAATCATTTTTATAGACACTTTCACGTCTGATTAATGGACCTGTATGAATTGTATGCTCCGGATATCCCCAATTACTTATCTGCCTTTCCAATGCTTCAATATTCCTTGAAATATCTATTTCCTGATTATGTAAAACCATCGCAACATAGTAATTCGGAGAAACCGGATTATATTGTCCAAAATCTCCGGACTCATCTATAAAAACACTAAGTACTTTTCCTTCATGTAACCGCCTCTTTATGTATAAAAATGGCGGGGTAAATCCCCGCCAGCCGGTGGACCAGGACCTTTCGGTCAGCCCAAACATTAATGCACTTCGTGCAACAGATTCATATCTGTATAAATATTATATGTTGTATTCCTTAAAATATCAACTGGTTTTTATAATATTTTCAACCTCGCAGAGCGAAATACCCAGAGTACAAATCTTCGATTTGTACTCTGGGTATTTCGCTTTTTCATTATGATTATGGATACTTCTTATAAAAATTCTGTTTCAAAGTACCGCTTCGACTTTTTTCGATTATTAACTGAAATAAAGTAATAATGTTCCTGCTTATCATAGTGCCACATAGTATCTGTAATCACAGCATCTTCTAAATTTTTCTTTGTTTTTACAATTTCTTCAAAACCATATTTCGGAGTTGGAACAAATCTAAGCAATTTCTTTCGTACCCTATAACAATTATTTCTATACCTCAATGTTATGTATTCACTTTCAGCCATAACTTCATATACCTTACTACTATTAGCTACTTGCTCAAACGCTTCTAAATCTTCTGGATGTATTAACTCAATGCCTGCTTCTACAAACCACGGATATATTGCCCACTTAGAATTCATTTTCTCACCTCCAGATAATCAAAATAAATATTACACATAACGCTAATAGATACAATATCTTAATTTTTACCCTTGTTTTTTCCCTTATCAGAGGTCATAACCAAGGATAAAACGATATAACACGATACAAGATTTGATGGAGAGGACACCGCAATCAAGTTGGGAATTACCATCAGTCCATTAAAGGTATCTGAAATGCTCCATACCAGTCCTAAATCTATGGTGGCACCTACAATAGCCATTAAGGAATACACTACCATAAAAGGCTTTACTATCTTGGCTGAAAATATAAATTCCGCACAGCGGGCACCGTAAAGTCCCCATTCGATAATGGTGGAAAAAGCAAAACAGCACATAGCCACTGCCGTAAAAATAGATACCCAGTTGCCATAGGTGGAAGTAAATCCCAGAATGGTAAGCTCTGCACCTGCTACCTCGCCAAAGGTAATAGACACACCACTACATAAAATAACTAATGCAGTCAGTGTACAAATAATGATGCTATCCGCAAACACCTCGAAAATACCGAAAAAGCCCTGCTTTACAGGTTCCTTGGTATCTGCACAGGCGTGGGCGATAGAGCCGGTACCTAAACCTGCTTCGTTGGAGAAAATACCTCTGGATACACCCTTTGTCATACTAAGGAAAAAGCTTCCTACCACACCACCGGTTACTGTTGCCGGGTTAATGCACCATAGAAAATAGAACCAAACACTGAAGGTACGTTCTTAATATTGAGTACTACAACACCGATTGCCAATAAAATATATATAATCGCCATAAAAGGTACCAGTTTCTCAGTAACCTTTCCGATACGTTTAATACCACCCAATAACACACATGCCACCAGAATCATAATAATAATACCGATAATCCAATTGCTAATGTTTACATTAGATTCTGAAATGACATTATAATTAAGCAATGCCGAATTAACTACTGCCGTAATGGTATTCACCTGGGTTGCATTCCCGGTTCCAAATACCGTAAATACGCCGAATATTGCAAACAATACTGCCAGCCAATGCCACTTCTTTCCCAGACCATTCTTAATATAATACATGGGACCACCCACCAGTTCACCCTTTTCATTACGCTCTCTGCAATGCACAGCAAGGGTTACCTCACAGAACTTGGTACACATACCAAGCAAAGCTGAAATCCACATCCAAAATACAGCTCCGGGACCACCGATGGCAATGGCACCTGCCACGCCGGCAATATTACCCGTTCCCACCGTCGCAGAAAGGGCTGTTCACACTGCCTGGAAAGGGGTCATAGTTCCATCCTTAGCTTCCCTTTTTTCAAACATCTTTCCGATGGTATTCTTAATAGCCAAAGGGAACTTACGTATCTGGATAAAACGGATACGGATACTTAAGTAAAGTCCCACACCAATGATACAGACCATGGCCGGCACACCCCATATAAAACCGTTCACCTTTGAATTAATTGCTTCGATGATTTCTAACATACTTTTCTTCGTAACCTTTCTTATTTTACTTCCAAAATATTCTCTATAAATTCAATGGCTTGTTCTGTCATCTGTAAGCCTGCTTCTTCTTCAAAATAATGGTCGGCACCTTCTATCATAAGTAACCTTGCATTCGGATAGGTTTCCAACGCTTTGCCATAATAATAATCCATTTCCTCCAATTCTTCCTCCGTATGAACCGTTCCCTGGAAAATCAGCACTTCCCCCTGGTACTTCTCCATACTCTCAAAAATATCACATTCTCGAATGGTCTTTACAAACTCCCTACTCACCGGCAAAGGGTATTCCATTACAAACGGTATTTCTGCTCCTTCCGGAAACAATTCCCTAAACTGGTCAGGAACAAAGAAAGATGGCTCTAACAATATCAAACCTTGAATATCCTGCCCTCTTTCTCCTGCCACACCGGCAGATACCAGACCACCAAAACTATGTCCCCATAGAAACAGCTTACTATTATCAAGCTCGGGCCATTTAAGAGCCTCATCCAACACTATGTTTAAGTCCGACACATTAGAAGGCATGGTTCTGTCAAAAGCCGTACCATCACTAAAACTGGTAGTACCGATTCCTGTAAAATCAAAAATCACGGCTGCAATTCCCTTTTCATTCAATAGTTCTACATAATCCATCTGGTAAGCAAAATTTGCATCAAATCCGTTAGCCATAACCACTACCGGAAAAGGTCCTTCCCCTTGTGGCATATGTAATTGACCATAGATTTTCAGATTATCCCGATAAAGACGGAATTCTTTTACCGTATCCGAAATAGTAATTATTTCGTTTTCTTTTTGTTTTTCGCCTGCCTCTTCCATTGATTCAACGGTCTGCTTTTGTTCTTGAACCTGATTTTCTGCCTCTCCATCTTTCATAGCAGTGGAGCAAGCCGTCAAAAGCCCAATCATACACAGCATACCCAAAAACATTCGTATTCTTCTTTTCATAAAATCTTTCCTCCCCATAAATCATCATTTCAATACTAACAGATTTCCATCATCTTTACAACATTTTTACCTATAATCCCCTGCTCCCCACGATGTTTCTTTGTTTTTTCCACAAAATCTTCGGAAAGTGCCAATTTTTCTAATTATAATGGTTTACTTTATGCAGAAAATATACTAAAATAATTGTGATAAAAATTTAAAAGGAGATATGGTCATGAATATTTCACCATTACAGAAAGCAAGATACGAGTATACTCCTAAGCTTCCCGGTATGTTAAGAAACGGTATCGCAGAAATCTGCGTAAAGGAAGGCGAGGAGACTCAGAGCGTAGCTGATCAGGAGAAGATCAAAGCACTTTTCCCTAATACTTACGGCAAGCCGGAAATTACTTTCCAGAAGGGTCAGAACACCTCAGAAGCTAAGAAGCAGATCGTAGGCGTTATCCTTTCCGGAGGACAGGCTCCCGGAGGACACAATGTTGTTTGCGGTTTATATGATGCATTAAAGGCAACCAACAAGGAAAATGAAGTATATGGTTTCAAGGGCGGCCCCAGTGGTCTGATTGAAGACAATTACATCGTTCTGACTGATGAGTATGTAGATCAGTACAGAAATACCGGTGGTTTTGATATCATCGGTTCCGGCAGAACCAAATTAGAAACTAACGAGCAGTTTGCAATCGCTGCTGAAGTTTGTAAGAAGCACGGCATCACCGCTATCGTTATCATCGGTGGTGACGATTCCAACACCAACGCTGGTATCCTTGCTGAGTACTTTGCAGCTCACAACACCGGCGTACAGGTAATCGGTTGTCCTAAGACCATCGACGGTGACTTAAAGAACGAAGATATCGAGTGCTCTTTCGGTTTCGATACCGCAACCAAGACCTACAGCGAAATCATCGGTAACATCGCAAGAGACTGTAACTCTGCAAAGAAATACTGGCATTTCATTAAGGTTATGGGAAGAAGCGCATCTCACGTTGCTTTGGAATGTGCTCTGGAGACCCAGCCTAACATCTGCTTGATTTCAGAAGAAGTAGCAGCTAAGAAGATGAGCCTTTCTGCAATCGCTGACTACATCGCTGATTCTGTAGAAGCAAGAGCAGCTAAGGGTATGAACTTCGGTATCGCAGTTATTCCTGAAGGTGTAGTAGAATTCGTTCCTGAGTTCTCTGTACTGATCCAGGAAATCAACGAATTACTTGCAGGCAGCAAGGCTGATGAATTCAACGCTCTTCCTACCTGGGAAGCTAAGTACGCTTTCATCGAAAAGGGCTTAACCAAGGAATCTATGGAAGTATTTGCAATCCTTCCTCAGGCTATCCAGCAGCAGTTATTCTTAGAAAGAGATCCTCACGGTAATGTACAGGTATCCCTTATCGAATCTGAGAAATTATTCTCTGCATTGGTAGCAGATAAATTAGCAGCAAGAAAAGCAGCTGGTACATACAAGGGCAAATTCGCTACACTTCATCACTTCTTAGGTTATGAAGGAAGATGTGCATTCCCTTCAAACTTCGACTCAGACTACTGCTACTCACTGGGTTACAACGCATTCATGCTGATTCAGTATGGTTACAACGGATACCTTTCTAAGGTTTCTAACCTTTCTGCTCCTGCTAATGAGTGGGTTGCAGGTGGTATGCCTATCACCAAGATGATGAACATCGAAAGAAGACACGGCGAAGATAAGCCCGTTATCAAGAAAGCTCTTGTAGAGTTAGACGGCGCTCCTTTCAAGTACTTCGAAGCTCATCGTGAAGAGTGGGCTCTTGAAACCTGCTTCAAGTATCCCGGTGCTATCCAGTACTACGGCCCTTCAGAGGTTTGTGACATCACAACTGTTACTCTTGCATTAGAGCAGGCTAAATAGTCATTAAACTATAACAAATTAAGGCTGGTACGATTTGTTCGTATCAGCCTTATTATTTTACTTATTATTTGTTAAAATCAATCAAAATTCCTGTCAGGCAGGTATCCTCATACTTAGTTCCGGGATATACATCCCCTATCTCAAATCGAAACACTGCCTCTCTACCATTGGCAACAGTCATATTAAGCATAGAAACATCGATATACTGTGGTTCCATACAATCCTTTAAGTGAATGGTTCCAACATATTGATTCACATAATATACCTTTAGTTCCTTCACGCGGGCATTTTTCTTCCAAATATCCTTATTCTTTGTATATCCGTTGACAAAACAGAATTGAGTAAAGGTAAGTACATCCTCTCCCGGTCCCATATACATCTGCCGTAGCTCTATGGTTTCACCAATTCCCGGACCTTCCACACCTTCTGTCCATGTGCACATTTTGTTATTACTAATCACATTATTGGGATGGTATCCATTTTCACCAGAAGATTCCAAATAAGAAGAGGCTGTGGCAACAGTATAATATTCCATCATACTTACTTCATCTTCCAAACTCTCTCTGTCAAAACCAAAATCTGCCTCCCCATCTTCATAAAACTGTCCTACAATCGGCTCAGGGAACTGATAGTCCCAGCCCTTGGGTAAAAGATAATCTAATCCGACAGTATCATTTATGGCCGTAATCCGATAGAAATAGTGATACTCTGCACCATTCAACTCCCTTATCAATTGGATGATATCTCCCCTTTTCTTTCCTACAGCTTCCTTTGCCACATAAGTAATCAGGTCTATAGTGGGAGCTTCATTCTGTTCAACCGATATTATTTCCTTGCCGATTTTGGCACATAGTTCATGTTTGTCTGTTATATTTTCGTAGCTATGCTCGTCATTTCTTTTCAAAATTTCTGCACAGAAATGCACCGTATCACCATAATCTACCACTTCGTCTCTAGCTTGAGGTTGGGTACTTTCCCCTTTCGGCTGTTGATTGCGGAGTGCTTCCAAATCTTCTTCCTCACGGACTTCTACGGATACCTTATCCATGTCTGCTGATTCTGTATCACCGGACACAATTACATTGCTTCCGTTTTCCTTTTGTTCCATAAAACCACAGCCGGTAACTGCTGCCAGCAATAATATTGCCAAACAAGCTACTAACACACTATTCTTACGTTTTGAAACAATATTCTCTATTCTGGCACGTAACAGCTTCTTAGGTGCTTTCATATTGGTGGAAAGAAGTACTCTCTGACCCATACCCCGATGTTTTTTAATCACATCCAGCAAACAACCACCATAAGCCTTATGCTCTGTCTCATTGATTCGTTTCATCACCGATTCATCACAAGCCAGCTCACAATCATATCCCGAATATCGAAACGCCAACCATATAATAGGATTATAAAAAAACACTGCCAATAACACATATCTGGTGATTACCCAGAAAAAGTCTCCATGCCTAAAATGTCCTTCTTCATGAAGCATGGCATATCGTAATTCATCCTCCGTCATACCGTTGGGCACATACATGGTAGCACATAGCAAAAAAGGAGAAGTAATACCTTCCAAACAATAAACCGGAAGCTTAGATTTAGGGGTTTCTCCAAGATATACTCTATTATGCCTGCATTTATGCTCAAACCCCACATTGGTGGAAACAATGCCTGCCAGAATGGCTAAAACAATCAGACCATACACCCCCACCAAGACTTTTGCAAATATAGTTGCAATCCCTGCACCGGATAGCTTCGTCCCGGATCTATGTTCCAAATATGCACCCTCATCACTACCGGCCCTATCCTCACCGGGCTGCTGACCACCCGAAATAACATCTGCCAAGGTATCTACCTCTATCTTGGTATCTTCCGGAAGAATAATGGTATAAACCTCCCCTTCCAGCTTTTCCCAGGTCTCCTGACTTAAATCTGCCATCCCTTGGGGCATGGGAATCCTCACCCAAGGCACCAACAGCAAAAACACCGGTATGGCTATCCACATTCCGTAAATAAAACGTTTGGAAAGCTTCTTTCCCAAGAAGAAACGAATCAGCAGAATAATGATGGCAATCAGGCTGACTCCCACCAGGCATTTTATGTAGAACTCATCCATGGCCTTCATCCATTCCCACATGGTTTATTCCTCCGATTTGCCCTTTTCCAAAATCTCATACAATTCATCCAGTTCTTCCTTAGACAACGCATCTTCCTTAATCATGGTGTTAATCATCAGGCCCAGCTTTCCCTTAAAAGCCTTCTGCAGAAAACTCTTTGCCTCTTCCACTACTGCTTCATTCTGAGGAATCTTGGCATAGTACTGCTTAGCACGCTCTCCCTCTTCGTAGTAAACAGCTCCCTTATCCTCCAGTCTCTTTAGCAGGGTCATAACTGTATGCTTGGTCCAACCGGTGGTCTCATGCAACCCCTTAGTTATCTGCATAATCGTACTTGGTGATTGCTCCCAAAGTACATTCATAATCTTCCATTCCGCATCTGAAATATTTACCATTTCTGTCACCTCTTAAAAATAATAGTAGGTATACAAATGTTGTGGTTTACATTTGTATACCTATTATATTATCACTTAGATTCACCTTTGTCAACCTTGCATTTCACTAATACTCTAAATATGCACCCTTCATAGGGCTAACAGCATGCTCACTAAACATACGCAACACCCCTGATTTATAGCGTGGTTTCTTTGGTAACCATTTTGCCCTTCTTGCTTCAAGAATCTTTGCAATCTCTTCCGGAGTTTTCCTTTCTCCGGCTATACCTACAATATTCAGCCTTCTTTCCCGAATATCAATTTCAATAAGGTCACCTTCTTCCACCAAGGCAATAGTTCCTCCATCTGCCGCTTCCGGACTGCAATGACCTATTACCGGACCGGTAGATGCACCGGAAAAACGCCCATCCGTAATCAGGGCAATACTTCGTCCCAGCTCTTTGTCACTGCTGATTGCCTGTGAGGTATAAAACATTTCCGGCATACCACTGCCCTTGGGACCTTCATATCGTATAAAGACAGCATCCCCCTTTTGTACTTCATGCTTCAATACTGCCTCCAGACACTCCTCTTCACTGTCAAAGGGTCTGGCATGTAATATTACTTTAAACATCTCTTCCGGACAGGCTGTATGCTTGATTACTGCCCCTTCCGGTGCCAGATTACCTCGAAGCACTGCAATACTTCCGTCAGTACCCAAAGGCTTGTCATAAGATCTTATAATATCCTCTTTCACCAAAGACACTCCATAGCGGCTATTAAACTCCTTTAGATAACCTTGGCTACGCTCATAAAATCCGTTCTTCTTCAGCTCTTCCAGGTTTTCACCCAAAGTTTTACCGGTAATAGTCATCACATCCAAATGCAAATATTCCTTAATCTCTTCCATGATTGCCGGTACGCCCCCTGCATAATAGAAGCATTCTGCAGGCCACTGACCGGTGGGTCTTATATTTAGCAAATATTTAGCATTCCTATGCAGTCTGTCAAAAGTGTCTCCCGTAATTTCCAGACCCAGCTCATGAGCAATAGCCGGAATATGAAGCATACAATTAGTACTACCGGATATTGCCGCATGTACCAAAATAGCATTTTCAAAGCTTTTCACTGTAAGCATATTATGAGGAATCATCTGAGAATTTCCAGCCAACTCTACGGACAGTTTTCCCGCTTCTTTTGCCAAGTGTAAAAGTTCCGGACTTGTAGCAGGTACTAATGCACTTCCCGGAAGTCCCAGTCCCAGGGCTTCTGCCATAATCTGCATAGTGGATGCTGTCCCCATAAAGGAACAGGCGCCACAACTTGGACAAGCATGATGCTTTGCCCAGTTTAATTCTTCCTCTCCAATTTCTCCTCGCAGAAATCCAGCATTATAATCCCCTAACTGATTTAAAGTAAGCATGTCAGGTCCGGCATTCATAATTCCACCGGGTACGACAATTGCAGGAATATTCACACGACACAATCCCATCAGACAACCAGGCAGCCCTTTATCACAGCTTGATAAATAGACCCCTGCATCAAAAGGTATGGCCCCTGCCTGTATTTCAATCATATTGGCTATCATCTCTCGACTGACTAAGCTATAATTGATGCCGTCCGTGCCCTGACTCTCTCCATCACACATATCCGTACAAAAATATCTGGCGCCAAACCCTCCAGCTTCTACAATACCTTTTCGTACTTCTTCTACCAAAATATCCAAATGCCCACTCCCCGGGTGGCTGTCTCCAAAAGTACTTACAATAAAAATTTGTGGTTTTTCCAAATCTTCGGGATTCCAGCCGGTTCCTATACGAAGCGGATCCAGCTCCGGTGCTATTTTGCGCATTTCCTGACTCTTTAAGCTTCCCATCCATTCCTCCTATTCATCCAATCTGCCATACCACTGTGACTTTGATGTATTTCTCCATGCTATAACCTCCTCAAATAATATAAGACTTTTTATCTATTATACCATTTAATAATTTTTCTGTCTTGTATATAAGAGAAGCTTTTACATAATCGTAAAATATATTATAATATAAGTGTTATTCTAATTAGTGCTTATAAAAGATTGGAGAACTATATATGGCTAAAACAAAAGATGAACGAATCAGAAAATTTAAAAGAAAACGTATCTGGCCATCCATATTGGGATTATTCTTTATTTCTACTTTCCTTACAATACTTATGGCATTAGTGATAGGATTCCTAATCAACAACGTCATGACGAATAAAACTTTAGAGGGACTTAGCAATCTGGAAGAAGTAGCTAAGATTATGGAACAGGCAGACTCTCCGGAAGAAATAACTGAAATTGAAGACCAATTATTACTATATATTGAATTCGACACAAATGTGGAAGATATTGCGCTATTAGATACTGACCAAAAACCTATCTGGTCCGGCAATAACCAATACCCTTCCAAGCTACTAGAGAATACTGTGATTCTCGACAAAAACTTAAAAGTATTCATCCATAATAATCCGGACAATTCATTTACCATAAAAAATGATGAGATTGGCATTAATAAAGAGTTTTTCGAAGGCCTGAATTTCAAGGATTTTATCAATACAGACAGTTTTACCGATGCTTCAAGTATTGTCCTCGGACAGTTGAAGGTATGGTTGGAACGCCCCTCAAAACTAGGAAACATCTATGTCTTACAAAATGTTACACTCAACTTTAATGACATATTTTCCGTTGCAGTATGTGCCGCCTTGGTAGCAATCATTATTGCCATATTTGTGCTGTACTATCTGATTTCCTTCATCAGCTTAATTTGCAATATACGTAAGATTAACAAGATTATCTACACGGATATGATAACAGGCGGTCCCAATTGGATCTACTTTGAGAAAAAAGGAAACTCCATACTCAAAAGGAACCGTCACGGTGGAAAAAATTATGCCGTAATTCACCTAAGAATGCGCAAATACAGAAGCTATTGCACTTGCTTTGGGGTAAAGGATGGCGAAGCACTGATTGAAAAGTATTATGATATATTGAAGAAAAAAATTAAGCATAATGAGCTTATGGCACATCGCGAAAATGCTCATTTCGGTCTCTTTCTTACTTATGAAAACAGAGAACAGTTAGTGAATCGAATCAAAGAAATGGAAGTTGCATTAGATACAATTTCTCCCAACATTAAATTATACTTTGGTGTAGGAATTTATCTGACCGAAAAGGGGGATAAAGATATTGAACAGCTTTACAATAATGCCTTACTGGCTTGCGATATGCCTGAAGACGAAGCAGAAAGCAAAATTGCCTTCTTTGATATTGAGATGAACAATCAGAGAATTTGGGAACGTAAGGTGGAGGATGATTTGGATCGTGCCTTAGCCAACAAGGAATTCCAGGTATATTTACAGCCTAAGATTCAAACCTCAAAAGAAACCCTGGCAGGAGCCGAAGCTCTGGTTCGTTGGATTCATCCTGAGGATGGTTTCATTCCGCCCAATAAATTCATACCCATTTTGGAAAAAAACGGCTTTATTACTAAATTGGATGACTATATGCTGGAGGAAGTGGCTGCCTTACAGTCCCGTTGGATTGCAGAAGGTCGTAAAATTGTACCAATTTCCGTAAATGTTTCCAGGGCACATTTCACCAGAACGGATTTGGCTAAACATATCTGTGCCATTGTAGATAAATATAATACGCCCCACGATGTCATTGAACTGGAGCTGACAGAAAGTGCATTCTTTGATGATAAAAATCTCCTTCTGAATACGGTTAAACAGTTAAGACAAGCCGGCTTCAGCGTATCCATGGATGATTTCGGTGCAGGATATTCTTCACTGAATTCTCTGAAGGAACTACAGATAGATGTTCTGAAAATTGATGCAGATTTTTTCCGCGGTGCAGATGAAAAAGAGCGGGGACTGCTTATTGTTTCTGAGGTCATAGACCTTGCTAAGAAGCTGGATATGAAGATTGTGGCGGAAGGTATTGAAAGCCGTGAGCAAGTGGATTTCTTAACTGAGCAACAATGTGATTTGATTCAAGGCTACTTCTTTGCAAAACCTATGCCCATACCTGAGTTTGTAGAAAAATATAAGGATTAATAAAAAGATGCGAGCTTCAAAATGAGGGGCCCGCATCTTTTTTATGTAATTACGCAGATACTATCATTTTTGCATCTGTCATCACCAAAACATCATCCACCTTTACGCCTAAAACAGCCGCTAATACCACTAAATTGTCAATAGTGGGCAATGCTGTTCCATGCTGCCACTTGTAGATGGCCTGTGGTGTACCAAAGCCAAATACATCCTGCAAATCTCTAACAGAAATGCCTGCCGCCTTTCGTAATCGATTGATGTTCTGGCCTGTTCGTACCATATCTATAGTTGGAATAGCCATAATTTCCTCCTTCCCGGCATGTGGGCCGGGGGAGAATTTATCTCATGCTCTTATCGAACTTCGCCGGCTCAGATGCCTTAAAATTATATATTGGTTTTAATACTTCAATCACTTCTACAGAGTCCTCAATTACATCCATGATGTCGCTCAAAGCCTTGTATGCCATGGGGGCCTCGTCCAAGGTATCCTCGTTTACGGAAGTGGTATAAATACCCTCCATCGCCTTCTTGTACTCCTCTAAAGATAAACTCTTACGAGCACCCGCTCTGGACATAACCCTACCGGCACCATGGGGTGCGGAGTAGTTCCACTCCGGATTGCCCTTACCAACAGCCAGTACACTTCCATCCCTCATATTAATTGGAATCAGCACTTTCTCTCCTTTGTGGGCTGCAATCGCCCCTTTTCTTAAAATCATTTCATCTGTATCAATATAATTATGAATGGTATGAAATGCGTCCACTGCTGTAAGTTCGCATCTGCCTAAGATAACCTCTGCGATTAACTCACGGTTTCTCTTGGCAAACTGCTGGCAGATTTCCACGTCTGCCAAATAATCTTCAAAATACTTGCCGTAAAGGTAGCATAAATCCTCCGGCATGGAGGCTTCTTTTACTTCCTTTTGGTGTAAAAGCTCTTTTAACGCTGCCTGGATTTCACTTCTTCTACCCTGTTCCTTGTAGGTACGGATGATTTCTTCTCTCTGTTCAAAATAGTCCTCCATACCACAATGTAAGTCCACTGCAAGCTGCTGGTAAATTTCAGCTACCTGCTTGCCCAAATTACGGCTACCGGTGTGGATGACAAGGTATTTGGTACCGTCCTGCGCCTGGTCTACTTCAATAAAGTGATTACCGCCACCCAGAGTACCTAAGCTTCTCTCTAATCTCTTACTGTCCTTTAATGCCCTGAAGCAACGGAGCTTCTCTAAATCGAACCGTTCCTTTCGCCCCTCCCATACACGCATGCTCGAAGGTACGTAATGGCAGGCTTCATCCAACTTTTCAAAATCCAACTCCACATTACCAAGTTTCACTGTATACATACCGCAGCCGATATCCACACCTACAATATTGGGTACCGCTTTATCCACTACTGTCATGGTGGTACCGATGGTACAACCCTTACCCGCATGTACATCAGGCATGATTCTCACCTTGGAGCCTTCCGTAAATTCGTAATCGCACATTCTGCGAATCTGCTCTATGGCTTCCTCTTCAATGACCGTAGCATAGCAAATGGCTGTATTTACTTTTCCTTTGATCTCTAACATTTTGATTCTCCTTTCCAAAAAAACATACCGCCTACCCATCTCTAGGTAAGCGGTACGCAAAATACATGTTCTTATTCCTGAAGTTTTACAACCTCAACGCTATATTACAAACACAATTTCCTCGTATTGACTTATCTATAGATGAGTGCATGAACTTCAAGCCCAGCTCGTGTTCATCGAGTTGTGCTTTCAGGCATTCACTATACAGACTATATATACGATTCATTGCTGCCATGTCTCTTTCCTTTCCGGAACGTACTACGTCCCCGCTTATTCTTACCTTACATCGTCATAATAGCACAAAAACTTTAGCTTGTAAATTATACTTGTGGTATAGAGTTTTACGTCCAGCTCTTCCATACCTCCGGTGCATATCCTACCGTAGCCTGCTTCCCATTCCTCACAATAGGTGTCTTAATCACCTGCTGATTGGCCAGTAGCTTCTCTTCCTTCTGGTCATCGGAAATATACTTCACCAGCGCTAGGGCGTCCTTATCCTTACAGTCATCGTTAATCATGGCTTGGATTCCTCCTACCACCTGACATACACTGCGAAACTCGCCCTTGCTGATTTCCTTCTCATTCATATCGATAAATTGAAACTTAATGCCCCGCTCTTTGAAATAACGCTGGGCTTTCTTGGTGTCGTTGCACTTCTTCGTACCGAAAATTTGGATATTCAATGTTCTACTCCTTGTTGCTATTCTTTCTCGCCTTCGTTTGCTTCTTCCATTTCAAGCTGCTTTTCGCCGGTGCCCTCTTCAAACCGCACTCTTAGTACCGCCTGGGGCCAATTGACAGAAATGTAAGCTCGCTTATTCTTTGCCCTAGCTTCTTCATCAAATACTTCCAGAAGCCCTGACAAAACCTCTTTGGTCAGATATCCGCCTCTCCAATGGAACAGAAGCACCTTCCCCTTCTTCACCGCCTGCTTGGTACGGTTTCGCACCTCATCCATGGTGGTCCATGAGACTTTCTTCTCCTTGTAATAAAAATGGTCGTTATCACTGCAAACAGGCACCTTCCAGATCACCGGCTCATGGTCTCTGAAAATCTGCTTATCCGACAAATTCACATAGTCATATCTCACCGTATCATCTTTTGAAAGAGTGTTGTCAAAGGTGGCATCCAAATGATAATACTGCCCATCGATACGAATTACATTCCAGGCATGCCTGTATTTGATGCCCTTGTCCGGATTGGCTTCCGACAAGGCGATAATACACCAGATATTCAGCTCATCGCAAAGAATCTTCACTGCCTTAGCCATACCCTCACAGACCGCCACACCGTTCCCTAGTGCACCGATGATTTCATGGGAATACTCTTTCTTCAGCTTATCATACTTTACATTCTGCACGATGAAATCATGGATAAAAAGCTCTTTCCCCTTTTCATCCAAATCCGCCGCCTGACGAGCCAGCTTCTTCACCCTGGCTGCAATAGCCTGACGATGTTCCCTGATTTTATCCTTTGAAAAAAGATATTGGGGTATCATCTCCACTGCTGTGGAATCCGGATAATACCGATAGGCAAAAGTTACCGAGTAAAAGATGGCAGGACAATCCATGCGAATCATAAAATAGATGTCTGCCAACTCTTTCCCCGAAAGCTTAGGCACCGCAAAGGAATCCTGAAGATTTAACAAACCTTCCTTCATGGCATAGTAGACTCTCTGCTGCGCTTTATTCAATTGGTCATAATAATAATTGCCTGCCTTCGCCATCTCGAAGCTTCCTTTCGTCAAATCACGATGCCTGCCACATGATCCAGCTCGTGTTGAATAATCTGAGCCGTCCAGCCTGTATACTTTCCGTGCTGGGGCTTGAAATTCCGGTCCAGATAATCCACCTCTATCTCCTTATATCTGGTGCAAGGTCGCACGCCCTCCAACGACAGACAACCTTCCTCTGTCTTGAATGCATCTTTTTTCTTTGTAATCTTCGCATTGATCATGGCAAGCATAAACGGTCCTACCGCCACCACGATAATATTCTTTTTTATACCGATCATGTTCGCAGCCATGCCAACACACCTGTCCTGATTGGCCTGCAATGTATCCAAAAGATCCTGAACCACCTGCTTGTCCGCTTCTGTTGCAGGTTCGGATTTTTGTGATAAGAATAGCGGGTCGCGAATAATTGGTTTTATCATTGGGGGCCTCCTTTGCTTGTTTCAGAAGAAACTTCCTTCAAAAGTATTCTCTTATCAAAAGCTCCACGTTTCTCAGCCTTCTCTATGCGGACAGCTTCTAATTCTTCTCGAGAATACCCTCTTGCCTTTGCAGCCGCCAGAAGCACTTCCATAAGATCTGCAAGTTCTTCAACATTCTGGTCCTTGTGGTACTCTGCAAGTTCCTCATCCAACTTAGCATCCAGCATATCTAAATATCTTTCCTCCGAAAGAGTTTCCACGATACAATTTTTACCGGAAGCTTCTATTATCTCCGGAATTTTATCTCTTACAAGTTTATTATAGGTGATTACACTCATGGTATGTCCACTCCTTAAATCCCTGATTTTTAGCTGAATCATAGACCGGCTTTATAACATTGGCCAGACGTTGTCTAAAAGCCTCTTTTTCCAGTCCTTCTTCATATAGGCTGTTTCGTATTTCCTGATTATTTAAATGATATGGTGCGATTCGGTCAAAAGCTTTCGCCACAGCCTCTTCTTTAGCTTTTAACTCGTACGCTCTATATTCTAACTCGCTAAGGGATACAAAATAAACATCCCATGCCGGAAGACAATTGCTTTTGCTACTATTGATGGAACGTATGGTAGGATGTAAGTTCCAAAGTTCATCATGAGCAACATACTGCCATGGCACAAAATGGTCCACGGAAATACTCTTCTCAGCCAGCGTAATCTCTCCATAGATATCCTTAAGCGAAGGATCCAAATCAATAATCAGTCGCCAGTACCTTCTCACACGTTCAATATCTCTTGCAGCAGGCGCCTCTATCTTATCTGCAATACCCGGTACACTGGGATTCTTATTCTGTAGATACTGAATCAATTTCAACTGCGTCCAGCCCTTTAAAATTTCCTTATGCTTGGTTAAATAATCCACCCAGATACTATCGACTTCAATCCTTGAACCAAGCCCCGAAATCTGAGTAAAATAATACATCAATCTGCGTTGACTGTTAATCACATTAGTGAGTTCTATCTTTGACCCATGCCATAATTGTTTTCCGATTGTAATTTCATCATAAAAAGGTACCTGCAATCTATACGGCACATTTAAAGTAAGGTCTGATTTGTATTTGGCAATCTGCTTATCCTCTGTACTATTTAAAAAAGCCAGAATATCTTCTCGCTCCTGCGAAGAACGAAAAGGATAGTTCTCATAAATATAATTCACTACCTCTTCCAAATTGTCAGTAATCCCTAATGGTCCTAAATGCAAATGATACTCTGTCACCATATACCAAGCATCCGCAATCATTTCATTTATCAGTTCATCAAACGTAAAACTGTTATGTATGCCATCTACTTTGCGAAGAACTGCCTGAAACCAGAAAAACTTATAGCAATTCGAGGTGTTATCAAACAGCCTGCTTAAATAACCAATATTCAGTTTATCTGAATAAGGAAGTGACATGAAGTACTCCTTTCCGCGAAATCATTTTTTATGCAAATCACACTTAATTGAGAAAATGCAAAACACATTCTTATCACAAATGTGTATATTTATTCAAATTATACCTATATATTATTGCAAAATCAATAGAAAGGTCAATGCATAAAGGCCCACCTTTAATAAAAGCAGGCCTTTCAACATGAATATAGCGTTTGCGGAGGGATTCGAACCCCCGGTGCGAATATACGCACATCACCTTAGCAGGGTGACACCTTAAACCATCTCGGTCACACAAACAAAGTGGGCAGGATTGGACTTGAACCAACAGAACCCGAAGGCACCAGATTTACAGTCTGGCCCGCTACCAATTACGGTTTACCTACCCTTAGTGACCCCTATGGGACTTGAACCCAATACCCCAGCCTTGAAAGGGCTGTGTCCTAACCTTTAGACTAAGGGGCCTTATATAACGCAGAGCCAGAGATTCGAACCCTGATACCCTTTCGGGATGTCGGTTTTCAAGACCGATGCCTCCTCTACAATTGAACATTCGCAGTTCAATTGTCATGAATTGAGCCAACTCTGCAAAATAAGCAGACTCGAAAAGCTTCGCTTTCCTCGTTCGTGTTGCTCGTCAAATCCCTGTACTGCCAGCCGCTCATGCAAGCATGTCGGCTGACATACAGGCACTTGACTCTGCTTATTCACGCAAAATAAAACACCGCCTACCCATCATCAAGGTAAGCGGTACGCGTAAACATGTTTATGATACCGTTAGCAACTGAATACCGTATCTCAAACACAATTTCCTCGTTTTTGCTTATCTATAGATGAGTGCATGAAACATAAACCCATCTCGGATTCTTCGAGATATGCTGACTGATAACTTTCTCTATAGATGTAATACAAACGATTCATTGTAGTCATGTCTTTTCCTTTCCCGGCACTTTTCGTTCCGCTTATCTTGATTACATTGTCATCATAGCATGAGATACGACGCTTGTAAATTATACGCGTGGTATAAAATGAATGGGAAGCATATCACTTCTTATTTTACTCTGCAATACACTTCTCTACTTTGTACAGGAGATATCTCCAGCAACTCCTTTACTCTTTCAAAGCGAAGCTTTGCCAAAATCATTCCCTGTTCCTTATCCATACAAAACCTCCCCCTCCATAGCAATACTTCTAAAGTACAAATATGCTGAGACAATTGAGGCGAAGTTAATCATGTGTTAAAATGTGATAACCCCAAGGAAGTATACGTGACTCTCAACAAGGTTGTTATTATCGGTAACTTCCCCTAAAGGCAAAAAAAGGAAACCAGGATGAGGAGACATTCCCCTATCCTGATTCCTATTATAATCATTATACATCTTTAAATACTGAATCAAATAAAGTATATGAATATTTAATCCTTAAGTCTATAACTTACATCTGACATGGTGGTCTTACCACTCTCGCCGGTGTTAAACCTAATCGTAATCTGCCATATTTCATCTTCGTACACAAGAGAATCACCTGATTCTTTTGCTGGTTCACCGTATGCTTTCTTAACTTCTTCAAGCGTACTCTTCCATGTAATACCCTGAGGCAACACAACCTTATTAGCGGTAAATGTTCCCATAGAAAGATGTTCAATAAACACATCATCAAGTGCCTGCTCTTCCTCATAAGGATTAATTAATACCACACTAATAATCTTTTGCTTATCATTTGAATTATGAACATTCATACTATTGGTAACTGTATTAGCCGGGAATTTCTCATATTTCATATTTAAGGTTTCCTCAATCAACCATCCACTCTCAGCCATATCTGCTACAGTTACCGGCAACTGGTATACCTTTCCATCAAGATAGAAGCCACCGTCCATAATACCGTCTCCCATTTGTCCTACTGCTTCTTCTATCTCTTCTTCAGAGGCATGAAGGGTTGATTTATTCCCTTTCTTCATAAGACTGAAAACGTTTAAGGCAATTATCACAATAAATATTAGTACAAAAATTCCTACAATCTTTAAAAATTTTTTCATCTTTCATGTACCTCGCATTATACCTTGTTATATCATTCTGTATATTAATTCAAACTCTTCATCGTAGGGAAGAATAATACGTCCCTAATCGCCTGTGAATCGGTCAGTAGCATACACAATCTATCCAATCCGTAGCCGATACCGCCTGTAGGAGGCATACCGATTTCCAAAGCGTTCATGAAGTCTTCGTCGGTGGTGTTGGCTTCGTCATCGCCTGCTGCCAACGCTGCTTCCTGTGCCTTGAAACGTTCTCTCTGGTCGATTGGATCGTTTAATTCGGAGTATGCGTTACACATTTCCCATCCGTTGATAAAGAGCTCGAAACGCTCTACATAGTCCGGCTTGTCCGGCTTTCTCTTGGTGAGAGGAGAAATCTCTACGGGATGGTCCATGATGAAGGTAGGCTGAATCAGATGCTCTTCTACGAACTCTTCGAAGAACAGGTTCAGGATATCTCCCTTTTCATGACGTGCTTCGTATTCTACATGCTTTTCATCTGCAATTTTCTTTGCTGCTGCAGTATCAGGGATTTCATCAAAATCCACGCCTGCGTACTTCTTTACAGCTTCAATCATGGTAAGTCTTTCAAAAGGCTTACCGAAGTCGATGGTATGAGGGCCGTACTGAATCACGGTAGTACCGCAAACCTCCTGTGCCACATACTTAAACATGCTCTCGGTGAGCTCCATCATACCGTAATAATCGGTATATGCCTGATAAAGTTCCATCAGGGTAAACTCAGGATTGTGTCTGGTGTCCACACCTTCGTTACGAAATACTCTACCGATTTCGTATACTCGCTCCAAGCCGCCTACGATTAATCTCTTTAAGTAAAGTTCCAGGGAAATACGAAGCTTTACATCCTCGTCTAATGCATTGAAGTGGGTTTCAAAAGGTCTTGCTGCTGCACCACCTGCATTTGCCACAAGCATAGGTGTCTCCACTTCCATAAAGTTACGTCCGTCTAAGAAATTACGGATGCTCTTCATCATCTTAGAACGCTTGATAAAGGTATCCTTCACTTCCTCGTTCATAATCAGATCCACATATCTCTGACGATAACGGGTATCGGTATCGGTCAGACCGTGGAACTTCTCAGGCAAGATCTGTAAGCTCTTGCTGAGCATGATCATCTCCACTGCATGTACGGAAATTTCACCGGTCTTGGTACGGAATACATAGCCCTTGATACCATAAATATCACCAATATCTGACTTCTTGAAGTCTGCGTATGCATCTTCTCCGATAGCGTCTCTAGCCACATATACCTGGATTCTGCCTTCCAAGTCCTGAATATTGCAAAAAGATGCCTTACCCATAACACGCTTAAACATCATACGTCCTGCAATGGATACGTTGATGGGACTTGCGTCCATGATTGCTCTTCTTTCGTTATAATCTGCATTCACTGCTTCTCTTGCTGCAGCCTCGTCCAAACCTTCCACATTCACAGCCGCTCTGCCTGCCAGAAGCTGCGCCTCATGAGCCTCATACTGTGCTCTCGCTTGCGCAGTATGATGAGTCACATCATACTTAGTAATCTGAAACGGATCCTTGTCTGCTGCCTGTAAATTCGCCAGCTTCTCTCTTCTTACCTTTAATAACTGATTTATATCCTGTTCCTGTACATTGTTGTTCTGTACTTCTGCCATGTTTATCACTCCTCTGTTCTTTTCGTAGAGTTTGCCCGCAAACTCTCATACGAAACTTAGAAACTCTTAGGTCGCGTTCTTTGCGACCTTAAGTTTCTTTTCGTATTGTTAAGCGCGCTGAATCTCCAGCACCTTGTAGGCAATCACGCCTGCCTGAGTATCCACTTCTACAGTTTCACCCACCTTGCATCCCATCAAAGCCTTACCTACAGGGCTTTCGTTAGAAATCTTGCCCTTTAAGCTGTTCGCTTCAGTAGAACCTACGATTTTATATTCTAATTCTTCATTAAATTCTACATCTAAAATCTTCACCATGCAGCCAATATTGATCTTGTCCAAATCTACTTCGTCCTCATCCACTACTTCTGCATTCTTCAAAATCTTCTCTAATTCTTCGATACGGGCTTCAATATCTCTCTGCTCGTCCTTTGCAGCATCATACTCTGCATTTTCAGACAAGTCACCCTGCTCTCTTGCTTCCTTAATCTTCTGGGCAACCTCCTGGCGTTTGACTACTTTCAGATGCTCTAATTCGCTCTCATATTTCATCAATCCTTCATAAGTTAAAATGTTTTTCTTTTCTTTTAATGCCATTGTTTTACCCTTCCTTTATTTTTATATTATATTATGCCAATCTATAATCTGCCTATTTTAACTTCCGTATTATACGCAAATTTACTGATAATGTCAAGCGTTTGGAGCATTTCTCTTTTCCAAATTGTTTTTAAGGAGTAATATTTTACTCCTGTACTGCGTTCTTCCATAGTATGGCGCTTGGCTGCAGACGAATCCATATCCATCCAGACACTGCCCTTTTTCAGCCCAACTACGGACATTGGTTCTTTACCAGAGAAATCAATTACCAGCACCGGTTCCTGGCTTCGTAAGTATAGCCCGGTGTATTCTCTGCCGGTGGTCAGATGTACCCGGGTCAGCATGCCGTACTCCTCCAAAAGCATTTCCTGCAATTCTTCCACACCCTTAGTGGCAAATTCCAGATAGAACTCTATAACATTCACCCTGTCTGCTATCAAAGGTATCCAATCCCTGATTCCCATGCCACTTCCCAGGATATAAGCTTTGCCCGGCCATTCCTTTGCTGCAGTTTGTTCCAACATCCACCTTAGATTCTCCCCGGTGGCAAAATCATAATACAAAGGATATCCCCATGCGTTCAGCCATTCCTCTTTACTTTCATCGTCCCCAAGCCATTTTTCAAAGCTTTCGTCAAAGGTAAGATAGGTATGAATGGCTTCTTCCTTTTT
This sequence comes from Lachnospiraceae bacterium, assembly GCA_017521605.1. Lineage (GTDB taxonomy): Bacteria > Bacillota > Clostridia > Lachnospirales > Lachnospiraceae > Acetatifactor. The sequence continues at coordinate 23,335 of JAFXCD010000046.1, forward strand.
CGCAAAGCGCTCCTGCATGTGCCAATAAGCCTTCTGCATCTCCCCCAACACCGAAGGATACTCCTGTGCCCGGGGATATCCACAAAGTTGAAAATAGTACACCACAAAAGGCTCCATTTGGGAGCGGAAAACCTGTACTCTATGTCCGGGTATCTCTTTTCTACCCTTTGCAACTGTGAAAAATAATATTCTGTCCATGCTTCATTCTATGAATCTTATCCTAAAACCATGCACATTTTATGAAGTCTTCCACTATTTTCCTACAAAGATTTCTTCTACACTGGCAATGAGTTGATCCATGCTTTCCATGGAGTTAATCATTTGGCGAAATCTGGCTGAATTGGGATATCCTGCGGTATACCAGGACAGGTGCTTACGCATTTCCCGTACTCCGGTATATTCTCCCTTGTATTCCAACTGTAATTTGGCATGACGAATGACTGTTTCCTTCACCTGTTCCGGTGTTGGCTTAGGTGGTATCACACCGGTCTCCAAATAAGTCACCACTTCCCTGAAAATCCAAGGATTACCTTGTGCTGCCCGGCCAATCATCACTCCATCACAGCCGGTTTGGTCTATAAGTGACTTGGCACTATAAGCATCCACCACATCGCCGTTACCAATGACCGGTATTTTTACCGCATTCTTTACTGCAGCTATGATGTCCCAGTCTGCCTTGCCACTGTAATACTGCTCCCTGGTACGTCCATGAACCGCTACTGCTGCCACACCGCAGCTTTCCGCAATACGGGCAATCTCCACAGCATTTACATTTGAGTCATTGAAACCCTTACGGATTTTGACAGTAACCGGCTTTTTGATAGCCTTCACCAGCTTAGTCAGTATTTCCTCCACCAGCTTAGGATTCTTCATGAGAGCGGAGCCTTCTTTGTTATTCACCACCTTGGGTACGGGACATCCCATATTGATATCCAGTATGGAAAATGGGCGCTCCTCGATGCGCTTGGCCATGTCTGCGATAATATCTGGTTCGGATCCAAAAAGCTGCAATGATACCGGTGTCTCATCCGGATGGATGACCATCAAATCTTCTGTATTTTTGTTATTATAGTAAATCGCCTTGGCACTGACCATTTCCATGCAAATCAGGCCTACACCCTGTTCCTTGCATAACAAACGAAAAGGCAGGTCTGTTACGCCTGCCATAGGAGCCAAGATACAATTGTTTGCCAGGGCTACATCCCCTATTTGTAGTTTGCTCATTTTTTTACTCTCTATCGTCTATTCTTCTCATAAACAATACGCAAACCATCCAGGGTCAGCGTACTGTCATATATATCAATTGTATCGGTCTCATCCGCAATGGTTCTGCCTAAGCCCCCGGTGGCTACCACCTTCATATCGGCAAGACCGGTTTCTTCCTTTACCTTTTTGATGATGTATTCCGTCTGACCGATTTGACCATACATCAAACCTGCCTGCATACTGGTGATGGTTTCCTGTGCCAGTATGGATTTGGGTTTCTTGATTTCGATATTGGGAAGCTTGGCTGCCGCTTTGCCTAAGGCCTCAGAACTGATACGGATACCGGGAGCTGTAATCCCTGCCGCAAACTGTCCCTGTACTGTCACATAGTCATAAGTGGTAGCAGTACCAAAATCAATAACCAGAATGGGACCACCATATTTCTCATAGGCTGCCACTGCATCCACAATTCGGTCTGCCCCGATACCTCGTGGGTCCTCTGTAGTGATTTTTATACCGGTTTTTACACCGGGTCCTACAAGCAAGGGCTCCGTATTGGTGTAACGTACAATACCACCTACCAGAGAGTGCATTACATCCGGCACCACACTGGCTATAATACTTCCTTCAATATCCTTCAGGCTCAAATCCTTCATGGATAAAAGCTGGGAAAAAATCGCTCCATACTCATCAGAGGTTCGTTGGGTTTTGGTATTAATACGGAAAGTTGCCTTCAGCTCCTTCCCTTCATATACGCCACAGGTAATATTGGTATTGCCCACATCCACTACTAAGATCATCCCTTATTCCTCCAACATATCGGAAATATCTTCCTTCAGTATAAATACTCTGTAAAACAGGCTTAAGGATTCCAAAAGCTCCTGACGCTTCCTGCGAATCTCGGAAACCAGCAGACCGCTGGATATTTCATCATAGTAAATATCATCCTCTTCTGCCTGGGTTTCCAAAGAGATGGAACCATCCTGTTCAAATACTATGGTAAAGATCCCTCCTACCTCTTCGGTAAACAACACACATATGATATGTAGCTCATCCTTAATGGATTCGGGGATACCGTTAAATTTTTCGTTAAAATAATATTTCTGTTCGTAGGCATTGGCGCCGCAAAGTACGATTCTTTCTTCCAATTCCCTACCATCCTTTCTCATTGTCCGGCCTGATAACTTTAATACTTCCGGACACTATACATAACCATACAGACCACGTACGGACACTTCCCCGGCATAAACCTTTTGTACCTGTCCGTCCCCGCACTCTACCAGCAATTCACCGGTAGTGGTAATGCCCTTTGCCACACCTTCATACTCGCCCTGTGGCTCCAAAACACGTACCTGTCTGTTTTGATTTACTAACCATTCGTTGTATTCTTCCCTTAGGAAGCTCAAATCTTCATAATGCAGAAATTCTTCATAAGCTCTCTCAAAGTGGCCTAAAATCGCTCGTAACAGCCCTTCACGGTCTATCTTTATTCCGCACTGCCCTTCCAGAGATGTAGCTTTATCCCGGATATCTTCCGCAAACTCCTGCTTTCCTACATTGACCCCTACTCCTGCCACGCAATAATCCAGCCGGGTATCGGTGAGTTTCATTTCTGACAATATGCCACAAATCTTTTTCCCAGCCACCACTATATCATTGGGCCATTTAATCTGTGCCTCCAAACCGGTAAACTCCCTGACTGCTACCGTCACTGCATAAGCCATCACCAGTGTCAGCATAGAAGCCTTATCCGATGCAACCGGTGGTCTTAACAGGATGGTAAAGTACAAATTGTCCGTCTCATGGGAATACCAACTGCGACCTCTACGACCTTTTCCTGATGTCTGCACATCTGCCCAAAAAACTACACCGTGCTCCGCTCCTGCGTTGCCGGCCCGTTTTGCCTCTTCATTGGTGGAGTCCATTTGCTTTTCATGCAGTATTGTTTTACCTGCCCATAAGGGCATATCTTTATTAACCATTATAACCTAAGGTTGCTGCCATCACAGCCTTGATGGTGTGCATACGGTTCTCTGCTTCCTCAAACACCAGTGACTGGGCAGATTCAAACACTTCGTCCGTAACCTCCATCTCACTGATACCGAATTTCTTCTCAATCTCCTGACCGATGGTGGTCTTCAAATCATGGAATGCCGGTAAGCAATGAAGGAAAATGGCCTGTTCACCGGCATTATCCATTACTGCCTTATTTACCTGATAAGGAGACAACTCCTCAATTCTTTCAGACCATACTTCGTCCGGTTCACCCATGGATACCCATACATCAGTATAAATAACGTCTGCGCCCTTGGTCCCCTCTTCCACGCTATCCGTTAAGGTAATGGTTGCACCTGTGGTAGCCGCGATTTTCTTACATTCTTCTACCAATGCAGGATCCGGGAAATACTTGGGAGTAGTGCATGCAGTAAAATGCATACCCATCTTTGCACAGGTTACCATCCAGGAGTTACCCATATTGTAACGGGCATCACCCATATAGGTTAATTTAATTCCTTCCACCTTGCCAAAATGCTCACGAATGGTGAGTAAATCTGCCAGCATCTGTGTAGGATGGAATTCATTGGTCAGACCATTCCAAACAGGCACCTTGGAGTACTTAGCCAGTTCCTCCACAATATCCTGTCCATAGCCCCTGTATTCTATACCATCATACATACTCGCAAGCACTCTTGCGGTATCGGCAATACTTTCCTTCTTTCCAATCTGGGAACTGGAAGGATCCAGATAAGTGGTTCCCATACCCAAATCATGAGCTGCTACCTCAAAGGAACATCTGGTACGGGTACTGGTCTTTTCAAAAATTAGGGCAACATTCTTTCCACGAAGACCATCCACTAAAATGCCCTTCTTTTTTTTCTCCTTTAATTCTGCTGCCAAATCCACCAGATATGTAATCTCCTCAGTGGTAAAATCCAATAATTTCAAAAAATCGCGTCCCTTTAAATCCATAATGATTCCTCCTTGGGTTCAAAATAAAAAAGATACTTCAACTATATTACAAAAACAGGAATTTATCAAGCCCAAAAAAGAGGGCGCTTATTTGCGCCCTCCTGTTAACATCTTAGTTCTCTTTTGATACTTCCTTAAAAGCAGTTGCAAGACTTGCAATACCTGATAATTCAGAAGGAATAAGGATGGTAGTAGCTTTACCATCAGCCACCTTCTCAAATGCTTCCAGACTCTTCATCTTAAGAACTGCTTCATCAGCACCTGCTTCTCTTAACATTCTGATACCATCCGCATTAGCCTGCTGTACCTTAAGAATTGCTTCTGCTTCACCTTCTGCTTCACGGATCATCTTTTCCTTCTGTGCTTCTGCACGTAAGATTGCAGATTCCTTTTCAGCCTGAGCACGTAAGATTGCAGATTCCTTTTCACCTTCTGCCTGAAGGATGCTTGCCTTCTTTTCACCTTCTGCACGAGTTACAGCTTCACGTCTTTCACGTTCTGCTTTCATCTGCTTCTCCATTGCGTTCTGGATTTCTGCAGGAGGGATGATGTTCTTAAGCTCTACACGGTTTACCTTGATACCCCAAGGGTCAGTTGCAATATCCAATGCAGAACGCATCTGGGTATTAATATTATCTCTGGAAGTCAGAGTCTGGTCTAATTCCAAATCACCGATAATATTACGAAGTGTAGTTGCTGTTAAGTTTTCAATCGCCATCATAGGATTTTCTACACCATAGGTGAAAAGCTTAGGGTCAGTAATCTGATAGAATACTACCGTATCGATTCTCATGGTAACGTTATCTTTTGTAATAACGGGCTGGGGCGGGAAATCCGCCACCTGTTCCTTCATATTTACTCTTCTTGCTACCTTATCAATTAAAGGCATTTTCAGATGTAAACCGGTATCCCAGGTATCCTGATAAGCACCTAAACGTTCGATAACATAATTCTGTGCCTGAGGCACAATTTTAATACATGATGCTATAATAACAATTACTACAACTAATAAACCTATTACTATTGGCATTTCATTTTCCTCCGTTTTCTTATTTGGTTTATTTTGCAGGTGAACTGACCTTTACCATCAGCTTCACACCACTTACTTTTTCAATGATGACAACCGTTCCCTCCGGAATCACCTCATCATCTGCCGCATTTCTGGCACTCCATTCCTGACCCCCTACAATAACCTGACCGGTTGCCTGTAAATTGTCAATTGTTTCGGTTACTATTGCTTGTTTGCCCTCTAAGGTGCTTATATTCGTTTTTACCCTGCTCTTATTGAAATGTTTCATAGCAATAGGTCTGGTGAAGTATAATAACACACCGGAAACCACCAATGCACCAATAATCTGTAACCACCAAGGTGCATGTAATGCTGCCAAAACAAGTCCTACCAAAGAACCACCGGCAAACCAAACACTAACCAGTACCACAGTACATGCTTCTGCAATAATAAAGAATACTATTAGTGCAAGCCACAACCATACTGACATACGCTTCCCTCCTTCTTTCGAAATCCATTTTTCATTAACATAACTATACTACAATCACCCCAAAACTGCAATGGTGTTTCTTGCCACTTTACTTAATTCTAACGTGCAGTTTTATACACGTTCCTTTATCTTCTTGTCAATATAGTTGTAAATAAGACTGATTACAAAACACAAAATACCAGATCCAAAGAAGCTCAATGCATTTCCAAGTGTATTTTCATAACTGATATCAATCATTATCAGCTTGAAAATGCTAATCATGGAAAGCACCAGTCCAAACATTCTCAATGATTTATAGTCTCCCATAAATCCAATAATAATACTAACAATAGCGAACAGTAAACAAGCAATGCTGATTACATAATTTACTGCTTCAAAGGAGTTTAACAATACTACCAAAAACAGAACAAACTTAATCCCCACATAAACACCTGCTGCCATATTGTCACGCTTTTCAAGATAATTCTTGCTATTCACCAAAAAAGTAAGCAACGTAAGAACAATCCATATAAAATGTAATATTGCTGACTCATTTTGATTATTGATAGCACTTAATCCAACTATCATAAGGATTAAGTTAACCAGATTATAAAGCGCCGGTGACTCCTGTTTACCTGTTTTAAAGTCTAAACAGAAAGTACTCTTCATAGCAAATAAATTATATGCTGTTACCAATATATAAACAATCACTCCCACAATGCTATCATTTTGTATCAATACAGCAAGTACTTCTCCACCTTGTAACAAAGTAAGTATGGTCAACAAATATGTACAAATCTTATACCCCTGTTGGTACTGCTCCTTTTTCCGAAAAAGTAACAGATGTGCCACCACTATCACAAAAAGGCATAATATATAATGAACATATAGATTAATCTCACCTAAACTGAATAGATACACTGCCGCCACTAATAATCCGGCATATCGGAATACTATATTTTTCATCAGGAAACCAGCCACCAATGCCGGCAAAATAAGCAATGGTACTGCGCCATATGCAAAACCTTTTTCCCAACAGCAAACACCTATTATAGCTATTATATAAAGAATCCACTGCACAGCATATTTGCCTTCTTCATCATTGGTCTTTTTCCATTGAAACAAAGCCATAAACAGAATCGAAGTCACATAAGCTATAGCTCCGAACATCCATACTTTGGCACAAAATGAAAAAATAATGACATAGCTCATTATAATATAAATCATTCCAAACATACAAAAGCTGAAGGACTCTTTCTGAGCTTTGTGCCAAAAAGTACATGCTAAACTTACTATTACCAATGCCAAAAGCAGCCATATCTCTATCCTGCTAATAGGTTCACCTACAAATCCCAAACAGCTTAAACCAATAAAGAAGAGATTTATCACATTAAAAATGTGATGCATTATATTGTCAATAAACTCCTCCTGATAGTGAACCACATAGAAAACACCAAAAGAAATACTATAAAATATTATTAATACTATAAACTTTACCACATCTGCCTGCTCCAAACAGAGCACACAGCCGAATAACATGGCAATTGTAATTCCCAATTCTCCAATAACCTGAAAAATCTTACTTCGTTCCCTGGAAAATAGTATTACACCAATTCCCCAAATACATATTAGTATGTATAAAGGAATATCACCTAACACTTTAAAATACATATTACTGAGTAATAATGATATGTACAATGCTCCCATACCGCAACCGGTTAGTGCTATATAAAACTTATTCTGTGGCTCCCTTTTCATCTTCCAAAGTCCCGCACCCAGAAAAGCAAAGCTGACCACATACGTAGTTATCATCTTAGCCGTATCATTAAAATACGGTAGCAATAATGTAGAGAATATAATCAGGCTGATAAAAATAAGTACTGATGCAAAAATACCCATCAGAGATTTTCCAATAGTTTTTTCCCATCCTGCACCATTCGCAAAGGATGCCCATTTAGTTTCTATTTTTGTCACATTAGATTGTACCGATTTTTCCTCTTGCGGAACATAATTTTCTTCTACCACTGCTGATTCCACAGGTTTTTCTGTTGTACTCTTCTGTGTCAAAAGTTCTGCTTTCAAAATTTCCGCCTGACCGCTCAAATACTCTAGTTCCTTCTGAAAACATTGCAATTTGTACTCTACTAATTTAGAATCTGAAACGTCACTCATTTGGGTTTCTTCCAGCAATTGTAAAATTTCCTTACGGTCTGCCAGAAGACGTTTCTCCAAGAATATTAATTGCTTTAGTCTTTCGCTCATAATTCCCCCCTTATTTCTTGATTATATTTTGAAGACGGAAAGCTGTCAAGTTTTAGGATTTGTATGCAAAAAAGTCATGTTACTGAGAATAAACTCTCATAACATGACTTTCTTATCACAAACATCTAATATTTTTGTTCTAATGGAACACGTGGTTACCGATGACAATACCGTCACGACCATCGTTACGTCTAAAGTGGGTCAAATCACCTACATTAGATACACCGGCTAATGCTTCCTCTGCCGCCTGGATACAGCTGGGATAAATCTTACCGGATTCCAATACGCGGTTCACCTTGCCGCTCATGGCGGGGGAGAACTGACCGGATGCATAAATAACACCATGAATGGTATCAGGATATGCCTTACTTCTGACACGGTTCATAACTACCGCACCAACTGCCACCTGACCTTCATATGGTTCACCGCCTGCTTCACAATGAATCAAGGCCGCCAACAACAACAAGGTGTCTGCATCTGTTGTATATTCACCATAATTTACATGTCTTTTTGCTTCACGTTCGGCTTCCTTACGGGTCTTAATTTCCGCATTGGTTTCACCATAATCAATTTTGAATTCCAAATTCAAAAACTCACTCAGTACATAAGCATCCTGACCCTCGTAATCTACTCGCGCCCAGCCATTTTCATCGATGGCCGTCACGTCAAAGATCTCTCCTTTTGCTACTACACTGAGTACTTCTGCCTCTTCACTAGCATCCTTACGAATGTTAAGTGCATCTGACTTGGTTACTGCAATGGTTCTTCCCACACTTTCAGCGAGTTCTTTTGCTTCCTCGCCAAACAGCAGGTATTCATCCTTTGCCCAACCTATCAAGTTACCGGATTGAATCTTGGTCCATCCATCCTTTTGTTCCAGGATTTCACCTCCGCAATCCTTGTATAACTTTCCTACTTTTTCTGAATTTCCGCTGGCTTCTGCTCTAACATTCAGAGCATTTCTTACATTGGCCATAACCAATGTGGATACATCCATTTCTTCGGATGCAAATTGACTTATTTCTTCTTTTGTTGTGGTAATCAGTTCTTCTGCGTTATCATTTTCATAACTCAGAATGGCCGCCACACCACCATTTAGTGAATCCAGGTAATTACCATTGCTACCAGCTTCCACGGTCATGCTCATCACACTGCTAAGACTTAAAGACACAACCAGTCCCAGCGTTGTTATAAGCAGCCTTCTGCTTCTTGCCATTTTTTTACCTCCAAACAAATAGCTCTTTATTGTAATATTATTCCTTAATATTTTAGTAATATTCAGTCAAAATTATTACAACATTGTTAAATTTGTTACCGAGGCACATAATAACAAATAGATTTTGTTTTGTCAACTACTAAAAAAAAATAATTTTCTTTACAAATTACGCGATTTTTCGGCACATGCCTCCATGGCGTCCATTACAGCGGCACGAAATCCCTTCTGCTCCAACACCTTAACAGCATCAATCGTAGTACCACCGGGAGAGCATACCATGTCCTTTAATTCCCCGGGATGTTTGCCGGTTTCCAGCACCATTTTGGCACTTCCGAGCACAGTCTGCGCCGCAAAGGTATAGGCCTGATTTCTAGGCATTCCTTCCGCCACTGCCGCATCTGCCATGGCTTCAATAAAAAGGAATACATAAGCAGGTGCACTACCACTGACTGCTACCACAGCGTCCATTAAACGCTCCGGTACCTCCTGTGCCACGCCAAAGCTCTCCAGCAAAGAAAGTGCCTGTGACATTTCTTCTTTTGTCACGCTTTCACTGGCACAAACTCCGGTGCAACCCTCACCAACCAAGGCAGGAGTATTGGGCATACAACGGATAATTTTTCTGGATTTTCCACCCATTCCCTGCTTCATAAAGTCTATACTTTTACCTGCCACAATGCTGACCATAACCGTATTTTCTTTTACTACATCAGCAATTTCTGCAAGTACCTGTGACAGGAAAATCGGTTTCACTGCAAAAAACAATATGTCAGCCTCTGCCGCTACCTTCTTATTATCTTCGCCGGTATCAATCCCAAACTGTTCTGCTGCCTTTGTACGACCAGCTTCACTTACATCCGAACCAATGATATCCTGACTGCTTACCAGTCCCTTTTTTAACATACCACCAATCATGGCACTAGCCATATTGCCAAGTCCGATAAAACCTAATTTCATACTTTTTCTCCTTTATTATTCATATACTTTTTGACCGTTTCGTCGCTCCAAACAAACCAAACTCCACTACCATATAATGTGGCACATTTTGGTGCATTTTTCCACCTTTTTTTGCAAATTTGTTTCTTGTTACCATTAACTAATCAACAATATCCCTTCTTCTGAATATACAATATCGTCCTCTTCTATAAAATCAGCTACATCTTCCCATGATTCTATCTCTGAATATCCGCTGCCCAGATTTACAAAATCATTATCTTCAGGATAATCCCAAAATTCCTTAAGAACTTCTCCCTCTTGGATAACAATCATTTCACCATAAGGCATAGCATCATTATATCCTGCAACAACCAAGTCTCTATTACCAGCAAGAGACAGCCATGATTCTGCAGGAATAGAAGTATAAAAACCTGACAAGTCTTCAAAAACTGACCATCCTTCATTTTCATAGGCATATAAACACGAACCCTTCCATTGACCATTTTCATCTAAAGACTTATCTACCGCTTCAGAATATTCCACTTGCTTCCTTTCAAAAAAAGCCTTCTTATTCCAACTTTCCAATCTACTAATTGCACTCTCTAAATCCGTTTTTATTCTAAAGTAACTTGGATTCATCTCAAATCTCCTTTCAACATTGCGCAAAACGCCAAGTCAAACAGCCCTTGATTATTTCTTCCGGCCTTACGCAGGACACCTTCCTTTTGCATCCCAACTTTTTCCAAGACTCTGCCGGATGCCGGATTCTTCACATCGTAACCGGCCTCAATTCGGTTCACCTGTATCTCTTCAAACAAATATCGAATCACTTCTTTTAAAGCTTCCGTCACAATCCTAAGTCCCCACCATGCACTGCCGATACAGTAGGTCACCTATACAGTTTCTGTACGATTTTTAACAGTGGGGGCCGCTATAGTTCCAATTATCCGACTGGTTTCTTTCCAGACAATTGCCCAACAATATCGTTCAGGACTCTCATAGCGTTCCACTCAATCGGTTAGCAGTTTCCTGGTTTCTTCCACACTCTTATGAATGGACCAAGTCAAAAATTTATTCACTTTGCTGTCGGATGTTACATTCTGATAAAACTCTTCTGCATCCTCTACTTGGAAACGACGCAGTATTAATCGCTCTGTTTGTAAGGTCTTTGTCCCTTGATGGTTCATATTAGCTCCTCATAATCATGCTTTATAAAATGATTTCAAACTACTTCTTCCGATATACCAAGTACCCATTCGCAAGCAATTCTGCTACCTTAAGCACCCTTTGGGATACCTTGCCGATACTTCTGGTGGAATCTATGATAACTACCTCTGTTTGGGTTTCATCTGTAAACTCTTTAAAAAACATCACATGACTACCAACCTTGGCAAATACATCCCCTTGGCAGATTTCGTTTAATTCTATCACCTCTGCATACAAAGGGATATCCCTTGTGGCAATCTTTTTCGGCAAATCCCAGCATCTGGTAAGAAGTCCCGAGCAATCCACACCCACAGTATAATGACTGCCATATCGTGATTTATCCTCCGGCACATTGCCGGCATATTTTCCTTCCTTAAGTCCGGCAGCAAACTCCTCCAAAGTAGACGCGTTGCCCCAGCCATACGGGATACCTATATTAACTTGTCCCACCTGCCACCAACCGCAGTCCAGTTCTACTCCCTTCCATGTCACATCGGGAGTATCTACAAATCGCCCCGCTTCATCCACCCCATGAAGTACATTGGCTGACCTAGGAATCCATTTATAATTTACATATTCCAGGGCTTTCTCAATGACTTGACGGCCCCAACTATTATTATCCATAATTAAACTTCCCCAAAATTCAAGCAACTTTGGCTGAATCTCCGGGTATGTCCAGTTTTCCGGCAATTCATCCGTTATCACAATTTTTTCTATTTCACTATGTAGCTCTTCTTCAAACTCTTCCACCTCAGCATAGAACAATTTACCAAAGGTTTCCGTACCTTCAAAATGCTCCGATGAGGTCACAGAATAAATCCCTAGCGGCTCTATGGTATAACGCAATGCACCGGTTTCCTCGTATAGTTCCCGCCTGGCGGTTTCTTCAATCGTTTCTCCCGGCTCCCGATGACCACCGGGTACCTCTAGTGTTTCTCGCATCTTATGCTTACAAAACACCCAATGTCCCTGATATTTGGTGATAATTACAGCGAACTTCAGCAAGGAATCTTCTATATCATCATAAAATCTCACAACTGTCATATCCTTATATTTCTCCTGCTTCCTGCACCCATTTCAAATTCTTAGCTGCTACCACTTCGTAATTGTCCGCGCCCTCGCCTACGCGTAAATATACATTGTTGATGCCTGCCTGTATGATACTTCTGGCACACAAAGGACAGGGCTTGGCACGGTGGATAGAATTATCCTTAGGATTAATACCGGTCAGGTATAAATCGGCCCCCATTGTCTGCTGTCTGGAGCAATTCAGTAGGGCATTGGCCTCTGCATGGATGGCACGGCACATCCCATAGCCTTCCCCCTGATGGAGATTCCGCTCTATTCTTGGACATGTACCTATATCACAGCAATTCTCAAAGCCTCTAGGAGCACCATTATATCCTGTGGAAATTACCACGTCATCCTTCACAATCACTGCACCATATTTTCGTTTCAAACAGGTGCTTCTATAGGCAAAAACCTCCGCACAATTCAAGTAGGTATCCACTTTAGATACTCTATCTCCACTTAACATTTTAACCATATAACCTCTTTCCTCCCCAAATCAAGCCACTTTTCTATTTTTCCTGTTTTAGGATGAATTCCTGCTTTCAGTTACCCCATGCACCATACTCTTACACTATAATTTTATCAAAAGTGACTGGCATTAATTGGCAAGCTACAGCCACTGTATAAACGCAGTCTTATCCGCACTGTTATATCCGGCATTTTTATAAAAATTCAAGGTCTTCTCTTCCTTGGAACCGGTCAGCAGCATCATCTTATAGCAATTATTTTCCTCTGCAATTTTCTTGGCAAAATTCAAGCAATCTGTAGCATATCCTCTACCCCGATAATCCTCATGAGTCACTACATTTTCTACAAAGGCATAAGGTCTGACACCTCTGGTTAAATTGGGAATAATCACGCAAACGCAGGAAGCCACGATTTTTCCTTCCACTTCACACACAATCAAATGGTGTGCCGGGTCTGTAAGTATCTGCTCCCATGTCTTTTGTAAATGCTCCGAATCTTGCGGTACATCCTTTTCATGCAAATATAAATACAGCTCTAAAAGAGCCTGCAAATCTTCCTTTTTTGCTTCCCGTATCATGGTATTTCCTCCGTTTATATACCCCAATTAAGCCTTCACATAATATTGCTTTGCCTGCGTAAATTCTTTTCCGTTTTTCCACTTTTCTATTTCCTCTGCACAGAATTGTACACACTTGTCTATATAAGAGGTTATTACTTCCCAGGTATAAAGCTCCAATTCCTCCTTCTTACAGGGCTCTGCCACGAAATACCCCTTTACCGACTCTAGCATCGGCTCAAGCAAATCCTGTCGCACTTCCTCTACAGGCACTTCCCTACTAAAAAAGTCCGGCTTCGATAACCTATACTCCTCCAACAAAAGATAATTCAGACGATCATAGTCTTTATATCCTTTTTGATAATATGCCTTCTTCACTTCACCGGTATAGATGCGGACATACTTATTTGCCACATCATGGACCCAAATGGCATCCTCCATTAAATGACACCAATACCCCAAGTAAAAGGTATCTGCTTTAAACCTGTCACCATACTTGTCCGCAAATCGGTTAAAATCAATCCCTTTCATGGTTCGGTCCTGTAACCACCCCCGAAAATGAGCCGCATCATAAGAGCCATCCCCATGGGAGGATGCATCCGGTGCAACCACAGCACCCAAAAGAAATCTCTCCACATCCTCTATCCCTGCAAACTCTGCCACTCTCTTTGAAATCACATAATGTATCATAGCGGAAGCCATAGTGACTACCTCCTTGTATTGCTTATTTATACGAGTTTTGTTACTTTACCATCCATAACTTTCCAGATTTTCCCTTGGTTTTCCGTATAATACTCCACCCTTCCATCCGACACTTTTATCAGACTGACATCTGTTGCTCCGCTTTCCCGCAAATGGTCCTGTATCAAATAGAACTCTCCGTATTCTGCCGCCACTTTCAGCAAATCATTTCGTACGTAGGTTTCATCCCCTGCCACCAATCTTTGCGGATATTCTTCTTCCTCCGTATTATTGTGGGGATAAATGGATATGCCGTCCAGATTCAATCCTTCCTCCACTTGAAAATCAGGATACTCCTCACTACAGGGCGTGATGATAATATATTTTGACATGAACATAGCCCCGGCACTTAAGCCTACCATAAGCCCGTTATAATCCTGCAATGCATTGATTAAGTCCAGTTCCACGCAAAGCTCTTTTAACTGAAAAGGATTCCCTCCCAAAAGCATAAGCATATCCGCATTACTTACAGCTTCCTTTTTTTGTACTTCATCTCTTCCATACCATATTCCACAAGCCCGGTTTCAACAAAACCACAGCTTCCATACAGCCTCTTTGCCACTTCATTTCCCAGTGCCACGCCGGTATATATCTCGCACACGCCAAACTTCTCTTGCAAATATGCGATACCCTGTGTTAAAGCTGCTCTGCCATATCCTCTATTCTGGTATTCTTTATCTATGAAGAATTTCCACAAGGTATATTGTTTTCTCTCCTCATAATAGCCCAACATAATAAAGCCCACCAAAACATCATCCGCATAGATTGCAAAGGGAAATGCCTTCTCCTTATAAACATATGCTTGTGCTAATGAATGAGCCGTTGAGGACACAAATGCTTGCTGTTCTTCTGCAATCTGTAAGTTTAAAACGTCCTCAAGATTATCCTTTGTTATTTCTCTTAATTTGACCATACCATTTAGCTCCTTACGCCTGCTCTTCCACCCATTCCAAAATATCCGCAAACCGTTCCTCTGTCAGAGCATGTGCTCCCGGATATCTCTTGTGGTATAGGTTCTGAGAAGCTCCCAACTGAGCATACTTTTCCCCTGCTTTTTTCACGATATAGGGTGCATCCATGGAATACTTATCCTCCTCGGCAGACACCAAAAGTAACTTTCTGGGTGCAATACATTTTACCAAATCATCAATATCATACTTTCCGTGAAAGCCGGGGATGACACTGGATAATTCAATCCCCGTACCATTCTTCATGCGATGCTCAAAGGTACAAGCGTTTCCGCTGGCACAGGCAAAAGAAATTCTCTTATCCATGGCCGACAGAAACAATACTGTATTTCCACCATAGGAATGCCCCAGCGTACCAATACGCTTCTGATCCACGCACTCCAAACCTGCCAGCAAACTGATGCCCTTCATGGCATCCTCCAGTACCTTTTTCATTAACCACTCACCACGAAGGATGCGATAGCACATCTCATCCAAATGCTGCCAGAGATCAAAACCTTCTACGCTTGGATCCTTCCTTCTGGATTCAAAGCAGATAGAATCCGGTGCCAGTACCACAAAACCCTTTTTCGCCAGCATAGGTCCAAACGCCTGCAAGGGATTCCCAGCCAGACCACAAACCTCACTCTTGCCCAAATGATGCTCCCTGTTATGCTGATGATTAATTAAAATGGCCGGATGGTTTCCTGATTTCTCAGGCAATAGCAAATAGGCACTTACCTTATCCTCGCCGGAAGCGTACTCTATCAATTGTCTGGTGTAGCCATCCTCTTCCACTATTTCCAATACCTTATAGTCCACCGTTTCTTCCATCGGTGGCAACTGAATTCCAATAATTTCTGCTATTTCTTTTCTAATACTCTCCATACTTTCCTCTTCACTCCTAATACTCCAGCCTCTTCAAGCACCCTTCCCCAAAACCATACTCCGGAGTTCGGATACTACCTGTAAGCTCTTCTTCATAATACCATGGATTTTCTTCATGCAAAGAATTCTTCAACACATGAAACTCTTGGGCAGGCATATAGCCTTGCGCAAGCAAGAAAGCTTTTTCACCCCGCTCGTTTTCACACATATCCACTATCATTACCACATGACCGGGACTGCCACCCTTTAAGATTACATCTCCTACGTGGGCTTCTTCTACTGAAATTGTCTCCGATTCCTGCTCCATGGACAATGTCCCTGCATAAGTAAATACCATACGCATAAACTTCACAAAGGTCTCATAGGAATCATCATAACCGGCTGACTTTACCCAGCTTACATTATTTCCATCAACAGATATGCGGTAGCCTTCCCGCCATTTGTCATACTCTGCCAAAAATCCATTGGTAAAGTGGAAGCGTATCTTTTCATACTTCTGTGCAGACCAATAATACTCTGCATACACTCTCATAATGGAATCCGCACATTGTTGCAAATCTTTTTCTTCTATTGGTAAAGCAAATACTGCCACATGGGCATCCTGACTCCACTTTTCACTACCATCATACAAAAGCACCGGACTGCCGTGCTCTTTTAAAGAGTAAGTTCGTAAAAACTCAGTCAGGCTTCCCGCTTCAACTTCTGTCCGTGCGTACCCTTCCGGCACACGGATGCGGCTTTCCAAGGTCATCCTTTCAGTATTTAAATACTGATATGGTACAGGTGTTGCCTCCGGCTCTATCTCTTCAATCTCTGTGGCTCCCACTTGGGCTTTGTTCCCT
Organism: Lachnospiraceae bacterium; assembly: GCA_017521605.1. GTDB lineage: Bacteria > Bacillota > Clostridia > Lachnospirales > Lachnospiraceae > Acetatifactor. Next base: position 40,122 of record JAFXCD010000046.1, read on the forward strand.
TCCGAAAATTTTCCATTTTCTAATTCCTCTATTGTTTCGGTTTCTACCTGAACATAGTCTCCCCGACTGCTCTCAACGTCAGGGTCTCTCTTTCCGCAACTCACCAACACCATGCAGATAAAAATAGCACACAATAACAAGTACTTTCTATTTTTCATTAATTTCCTCACCACTCTTTAGGCATATACAGATTTATTTATCTCCTATACCTAAAATCTTGTCATTATCGGCATGAAAATTCGTATATTACGTAGCTTTTTAGGTATACAGAGTACGTTTTTCTCTATATGACTAAAACACGACCAGCACACATATTTCCGCCACTAACAATTATCATTCTCTACTCTTTCTCAAACACCAAATGATGGAAAAAGGCAATGGCACGGAACTCTTCCATCTGAGACACCCTCATTTCCAGCTCCACCATCTTGTCCTGCCACTCATCCAAACTATGCTTTTCCTGTTTCTGCTGCAAATCCCAAAAAGTACGGATTCCAAAACTATCCACCAACTTAAGCGACGGCTCCCAATTAGAAACTGACTCATCCTCATAATAACGGATTGCTCCAAACTTGGATGCCGCACTGTCCTTACCATCCAGCAAATCATGTGCTTTTTCAAAATCATCCAAAAGCACTGCCATCTGCATGACTCTGCCAGCCCGGTTATGCTTCACTATGGAAAGCATTCCTCCCGGCTTTAATACACGACACAACTCCTTTACAATCTGAGTCTTATCATCTATATACTCTAAAACATTATGACAAAATACTACATCAAAGGAATTCTCCTTCATTTCGGCAACTGCCGAAATATCTCCCTGTATCTGTAAGTACTCATAATCCTTCCAACGATTCTGTAGCATTTCTTCCCAAGGTTCCACCGCTACCACTTCATTATCCTTTGCAAAATAATTGGCGGTAATGCCTTCTCCACTACCAAAATCCAGTATCTTTTTATCCTTCATATCACCCAGCTGAGCCCAAAGAATCTTTTTTAATAATCTCTCCCAGCCTGCCAATTCTGTCAATTTACGCATATTCATTACCCCTTCCTCTGTCTGTGTGCTTCATACATTAATAGCGATGTTGCAATAGCTGCATTCAAAGACTCTACATGACCCTCCATGGGAATCTTCAGATAAGCCGATGCCACATCTGCAGTGGACTTCTTCAGTCCGTTTCCTTCATTACCAATAAGAAAAGCTGTACCTTCCTTAAAAGAAAAACTATCATAATAATCTTTCCCTGCCAGATGTGCCGCATAGGTCTTCACCCCTACTTTATGTAAACTAAAAATCGCCTCTTCTACATCTTCTACAATTGCAAAAGGTACCCTGTAAATTGAGCCCATAGTAGCACGGATAGTCTTGGGATTGTAGATATCCACTGTGTTTTTGGTCATAAATACAGCTGATACTCCTGCCCCCTCTCCGGTACGGATGATGGTCCCCAAATTACCCGGGTCCTGTAAATCCTCTAATATCACAAACAAAGGATTCTCTATTTTCAACAGTTCCTCAAACTTATATGTGGGTCTTTCTACAATTGCCAAAATCCCCTGTGGAGTCTGTGTATCTGACATTTTCCTAAATACTTCTGAAGAAACGGTTTCAAAACCGACTTTCTCCAGCTTCTCATAAATTCCGCTTCCCTTTTCCAGCTTCGCTAAAAGAGTTTCTTCTATATATACTTCCTTTATGGATTCCTCCGGTGCTTCTTCAAACATTTTCAAGCCTTCAACCAGGAAGATATTATCTTTCTTACGTTCCTTTGCTTTGGTATGCCAGGACACCACCTGCTTCACCTTTTGATTTGCCACACTAGTAATCATCCTAATCCTCCATGTCTTCTGAATATAGCGCAGACTCCTATTAGAAAAAGAAGGCTGCTATACTCCCACCTAAGGTGCATAACAGCCTTGTCCATTCATTAGAGTAAACGAGCAGTATTGTACTGGTACTCGTTAATATCCTTATGCATATTCAATGCTTCTTCAATATCATAATCCACAAACTCACCCTTTTTGAAAGCTACCACACGATTGGACTTGCCCTGTAGCAAAATATCCACCGCATAAGCACCCATCATGGACGCATAATAACGGTCCTTACAGGTAGGACTACCACCACGCTGCATGTAACCCAGGATAGTTGCACGGGTTTCAATACCGGTAGCCGCTTCAATTCTTCTGGCCATAGAAGTAGAGTGCCCGATACCCTCTGCATTGATAATAATATGATGAGTCTTACCACGCTTACGATTCTCAATAATGTTATTGATGATATTCTGTTCGTTATAATCATATTTCTCCGGAATCAGAATATCTTCAGCGCCATTTGCCACACCACACCAAAGTGCAATATAGCCTGCATTTCTACCCATAACCTCGATAACACTACATCTTTCATGGGAAGAGGAAGTATCCTTTACCTTATCAATAGCGTTCATGGCAGTATTTACCGCGGTATCAAAACCAATAGTATATTCTGAACAGGCAATATCCAGGTCAATGGTACCTGGTACACCCACCGTATTGATACCTAGTCTGGCAAGCTTCTGGGCACCTCTGTAGGAACCATCACCACCGATAACTACCATACCGTCAATACCATGCTTTTTACAAACCTCCGCACCCTGCTGCTGCCCCTCTAAGGTCATGAATTCCATACAACGTGCAGTACCTAAAATAGTACCACCACGCTGAATAATATCCGATACACTCTTGGGTGCCATATCAATAATTTCTTCATTGAGGAGACCCTGATAGCCCTTCTTAATTCCTTTTACTTTTATTCCCTTTGCAATAGCAGTACGTACCACTGCACGAATAGCTGCGTTCATACCCGGTGCATCTCCGCCACTGGTTAATACGCCGATTGTTTTAATCTCTTTTTCCACAATATCCTCCTTGCATACCACAAGCAACGTTTGTGGCACTGACTTCTGACAGTTTATTGTAATTCATTTTTTAGTTGTTTTCAATAGGTTTTATACGAAACTTCACATTTTCTGCTCCAAAAACAGCTTCCAACCTGTTTTTCAGTTCCTCATTGGCACAGACATTACGATTTGGGGGAAGCACCTTGATTCCTTTCGGTTCCTTGATAAATACCACCAGAGAATCATTTCCTTCTGAGTCCACAGTCGTTTCATATAAGGTTTTCTCTGCTGCCTCAAAGTCTGCTATGGTAGCAAACTGTACCCAAACCCCTTCCGGTAGCTTGTTAAGCTTCTGTGGGAAATTGCCTGCTACTGTTGCCTCGCTTCGGTTCACCACTCCTTGATTGCCTTCCGCCTGCTGCCCATAAGTACTACGTCCCTGCCAGTTATTACCGGTGCCGCGATTATTCCCGGCTCTACCATAACGATTCTCAAATAAGGGGCCACCCTTTAAGGCATCCTCAAAAGCCACAATCTGCTCACAAATCAACTTGCCATCCTTTTCTTCTTCAACAGAGATTCTTCCCTTAATAAATACCTTGGAATCCTCCACCAGAAGAGGAGCATACTTTTCATAATCTCTGGGAAATACTACTACCTCCACGGTTCCCACCAGATCTTCAATGTTTAAGAAGGCCATGACCTTATCATTCTTTGTATATTTTATGGTTTTATCCATAATCATACCACCGATAATTGCCGTTTTCTGGTCCTCTGCCACCACTGCCCCTGTTTCTTCATCCAGCATAAAATCCGTGGTCCGGTTACTGATATTTCTTTCCCAGATTTCCTGATACTCTTCCAAAGGATGTCCGCTGACATAAATACCCAGCACTTCTTTTTCGAAAGAAAGCATCATCTCCTTGGAATACTCTCCCACATCCGGCATCCGGATATCGAACTCATCCTTATCCTCTTCTGAGGCAATATCGAATAAACTCAGCTGTCCTGCCAAGTTATTCTTTCTATCCTTGGTTATGTGGTCCAGAATCTGCACATACACACTCATACACTGCTTTCTGGTACCGCCCAGACTATCCAAAGCACCTGCCTTTATAAAGTTCTCGATAGCACGTTTATTCACATCCAACTCCGCCACTCGGGTGATAAAATCCTTCAGATTGGTGAATTTTCCTCTTTCTCTTCTCTCTGCTGCAATAGCCTCAATTACAGGACGTCCCACACTCTTAATGGCTGTCAAAGCATAACGAATGGAATTACCCGATACCGAGAAGCCGGCTTCTCCTTCATTAATATCCGGCGCTAGGATTTCAATGCCCATGTTTCGACAGGTAAGAATGTACTCCGAAACCTTCTTGGCATTATCAATAACAGATGTCAGTAAGGCTGCCATAAATTCCACAGGATAATAATATTTCAAATAAGCGGTCTGATAGGCCACCACTGCATAGCAGGCTGCATGGGATTTATTGAAAGCATACTTGGCGAAATCCATCATATCCTCATAAATCTGTCCTGCCACAGCCTCATTGATACCGTTAGCCACACAGCCGGGAACCCCTTCCTCTTCATTACCGTATACGAAATTAGCACGTTCCTTTTCCATTACAGACTGCTTCTTTTTACTCATGGCACGACGTACCAAATCACTTCGTCCCAGTGTATATCCGCCCAGGTCACGCACAATCTGCATTACCTGCTCCTGATACACGATACAACCATAAGTAGGGGCCAGAATAGGCTCCAACTCCTGACATGGATATTGAATAGCTTCATGATTATCCTTACCCTTGATATATTTAGGGATAAAGTCCATGGGACCCGGGCGGTATAGGGAAATACCCGCAATCACATCCTCCAGATTCTGCGGCTTTAACTCCTTCATGAAGTTCTTCATACCTGCAGATTCCAGCTGGAACACACCGTCCGTCTTACCGGTACCGATAGAGGCCAGCACCTCTTTATCGTCATAATCAATACTATCCACATCTATCAAACGCCCTGTGGACTTCTCCACATAATCCACCGCATTCTTAATTACCGTCAACGTACGCAGTCCCAGGAAATCCATCTTCAGAAGCCCCAGTTCCTCCAAAGTAGTCATGGTAAACTGAGTCACAATAGAGCCATCACTTCCCCTTGAAAGAGGCACAAATTCATCCGCTGACTTCTGGCAGATTACCACACCTGCCGCATGCATGGAGGTATGACGAGGGAGTCCCTCCAACCTCTTACACATATCTATCAGATACTTTACCTGCTCGTCCTGCTCATAAAGCTTACGCATCTCCGGATTCATATCCAGCGCCTTTTCCAATGTAATGCCCAGTTCACCCGGCACCATCTTGGCTATGGAATCCACAAAGGCATAGGGCAAATCCATTACACGTCCCACATCGCGTATTACACCCTTTGCCAGTAAAGTACCAAAGGTAACAATCTGTACCACCTTATCAGCACCATACTTACGCCCTACATAATCAATAACCTCCTGTCTTCTTTCAAAACAGAAGTCAATATCAATATCGGGCATGGATACACGCTCCGGATTTAAGAAACGCTCAAACAGCAGATTATAACGGATGGGATCGATATTGGTAATCTTCAAGCAATAAGAAACAATACTTCCTGCCGCGGAACCACGTCCCGGACCTACCGGGATACCATTCTGACGGGCATAGTTGATAAAATCCCAAACAATCAGGAAATAATCCACGTACCCCATATTTTTAATAACATTTAACTCATAATCCAGTCTTTCTGCCAAAGTAAGACCTGTATTGGCTGCCGGCCGGTTCACATCTCCGTAACGCTCACTCAACCCGTCCTTACATAATTTATTCAGATAGGTCCAGGAATCATATCCTTCCGGCACCTCATACTTAGGCAATTTGGTCACACCAAACTCTATTTCCACATTGCACCGGTCCGCAATTCTCTGGGTATTCTCCACAGCCTCCCAGGCATAGGGAAAAAGTCCCTTCATTTCCTCTTCGCTCTTTACATAATACTGACCGCCGTCATAGCGCATACGATCCTCATCCGCCAGCTTCTTACCGGTCTGCAGACAAAGCAAAATATCATGGGACTCCGCATCCGTGGCATAGGTATAATGGACATCATTGGTTGCTACCAATGGAATCTGCAGCTCTCGGCTCATCTTCATAAGCTCCATATTCACGGTCTGCTGCTCCGCAATGCCATGGTCCTGCAACTCCAGGAAATAATTTCCCTTCCCAAAACACTGCTCATACTTTAGTGCCGCCTGCTTTGCTTCATGCAAAAGTCCTTTTGTAATATATCGCTGCACCTCTCCTGCCAGACAGGCAGACAATGCAATGATACCCTCATGGTAGCGATTCAAAATCTCGAAGTCCACTCGGGGTCTGTAATAATATCCTTCTGTAAATCCGGCACTGACAATCTTCATCAGATTGGCATATCCCTGATTATTCTCCGCCAAAAGCACCAGATGATAGTATCTGTCCTCCCCACCGGTCAATTCTTTATCAAAGCGGGAATTCGGCGCCACATATACTTCGCAGCCCAAAATTGGCTTAATACCCTGTTCCTTTGCTGCCCGGTAAAAGTCAATAACGCCATACATTACACCATGGTCCGTAATGGCTGCACTGTCCATGCCCAGCTCTTTTACACGCTTCACATATTCTTTTATTTTATTGGAACCGTCCAACAGGGAAAACTCTGTATGAACATGCAAATGTGCAAATGCCATGGTCTTAACGCTCCTTTTTCATTCTAATCAAATCTATTCCTTTTTTAATCTCATGCCATCCTGAAAAGCATGTCCTACCACTTCACCCAAAGTCATATAAGTATGATTTACCGGGTCGTAAGCAATAGGTCTTAACTTCTTGGGATCCACTTTTCCATCTGTAAGAATGCTTTCCTCCGCATTCACATTTACGATTTCTCCCACCAGGATTTCATCCTCATAGCTTTTTACTTTACATTCCAAAGCCATGGGAAGCTCCGCTATCAGTGGTGCATTGACAAATTCACTTTTTACTACATGAAATCCGGCTCTCTCAAACTTGTCAGGCACCTTGCTTGCCGACTCCACACCTACATAATCACAGGCCACAACTGTATCCTCTGTCGCAAAGCTAACGGTAAAATCTCCTGTATGGGCAAAATTTTCTGTAGTTTTATGAGGCGACATACTGATAGTGATTTCATTCATATCTGTAATAGCTCCCCAAGCCGCATTCATAGCATTAGGGACACCCTTTTCATCATAAGTTCCCACAATAAGTACCGGCATGGGATATATAAATGGTTTGGGACCAAAATTCATTCTGCTCATGGTAAATGCCTCCTCTTTGTCTCAAAAATATCACAAGTATAGTGTATCACAATCAATGAAAAGATTAAAGTTTTTTTAACACTACAAAGCATAAATTATCCCCGCCTCCACAAAGAAACCGGCCGGAAAGCACTCAGGCACCTCCCAGCCGGTTTCTTATATATTTATACCCTTTTACGCATGTTTCACAATGGATTTTGTTCTCCATTTTCCTTTGAAATACCGGATAACACATACCACACCGGTCAGTGCCCAAGTAAGTCCTGTGGTCAACCAGATTCCCCAGTAACCAAGGAATGGTATACTGGTCAGAATCAGAGAAAATACCACTCGGCAAATCACCTCGGTGACACCGTTTATCATGGCAAAGCCTGTATCTCCGCAACCATTTAACACAGATCTGGGTACATAAATCATTCCAAGTCCGAAATAGCACAAACTATTGATACGGATAGCCTTCGCACCGATAGCGATGACCTCCGGATCATTTACAAAAATGCCTACTATCTGCTCACCGAAAAGATAAGCAATGGGTAGCATACACATACTGAAGACCAGTACCATCACAGTTCCTTGGCGGAAGCCCTTCTTCACTCGGTCTATCTGTCCTGCGCCCATATTCTGACCGCTATATGTAGTCAAAGCACTACCCAGAGACATATAAGGCTGCTGTACCACCTGTTCGATACGACCAATGACCGTATAAGCCGCCATTACCGTTTCTCCAAAGGTATTTACCACTCCCTGAAGCACCATGCAGGATACGGCAATCATGGAATTCTGCATAGCAATGGGCACGCCGATTTTAAAGGAATTTGCGATAATCCGGGGATTCATCCTCAGCTGTTCTTTGGTCAGTCTGAAATACTCTATCTTGTGATAAGCGTATATGATACAACTAAATGCGGATGTGGCCTGTGCAATAATCGTAGCCAATGCCACACCAAACACGCCCCAACCAAGAGTCAGTACAAACACCAAATCCAGCACTACATTGATAATACTGGACAAAATCAAAAAGTACAGTGGAGTCTTGGAGTCTCCCAAGGCTCTAAGCATGGCAGCCACACCATTATATGTAGCGATGAAAAGAATGCCTGCACAGGAGGTTCTCATATAAATGATGGAATCTCCTATGACGGTTTCCGGCGTTTGAAGGAGTCGCAGTAGTGCCGGACAAAGCACAATGCCAATGATACTTACTGTAATTGCGGCCCCCCACAATACGTAAATGGAATTGGCTATTGTATTTCTAACATTCTTTTCATCCCCTGCTCCAAAGAACTGAGCCACTATAATTCCGATACCAATGGCCAAGCCTGAGCTTAAAGAAAAGAACAAAAAGTTAGTGGAACCGCAGGCACCCACTGCTGCCAAAGCATCCTCACTTACAAATTTACCCACAACAATGGAATCCACCATGTTGTATAATTGCTGGAACAGATTGCCCAGCAAAAGAGGCAGAGTAAACTTAATAATGTGCTTAGCCGGGCTTCCCACAGTCATATCTGTTACATTTTTACGATTCATTTCTTTTGACATCTCCTATGCAATATTGTAACCCCTACAATACCACAGTCAGAACTCCCTCTTCTGAGGTTCTTAAATCAAATGAGACCTTCTTCTCCCCATTTTCAAGTATATAATCCCCTTTAAAACCTTCTACATAAACCATACCGTTGTCGTCGGTACATACTTCTTCATCTGTCCACCATTCTTCCTTGAACAGCTTATGTAACATCTTATAAACAGGCTTGATTTTATTATCCTTATAAATCACACCACTGGGTGCATTGAGCCACATACCATCAGCAAAATCCCAGCCTGTAACAGCCTCAATCAAAGGATGTTCAAACAAAATACGATACAGATTCTCCCATTCCTTGGACTGTCTTTCTTCACCTTCCGGTGTAGAAGGCCATACATCCGGTTGCCAGTCATTTAAGTCTACAATGTGTGCCGGCAGCAAATCACCTGATACAAAGGTATTTTCCGTAAAGTGGATGGGCTTTCCAAATCTGGAGTATCTGTCCAGTACCTGATACAGTTTTTCATCTCCCCAGTAACCCTGGTGCTGATGGGACTGAATACCGATTACATCAATGGGTGCACCTGCCTGCAAAGCTCCATCTATTAAAATTTCATAAGCCACAGAAGTATTAAAATCATTCAAAAGCAAGGTGGAATCCGGATTGGCAGCCTTTGCCTCCTCAAATACCTTCTTAATCAGATTCACTCTGCCATGTTCTAAACATATGCGGGTAATCGCATTGTCATACCTGTCATAATCAGGCATGATTACTACTTCATTTATTACATCCCACATATCGATGGTTCCCTTAAACTGGGTCACATCTCTTTCAATTCTCTTTAACTGCTTATCCAAAATGGTAGCATTATCATACTCCATCAACCAGTTCACACAGCCTGTATGCCAGCAAAGCGGGTGTCCTTTTACCTGCACTCCCTTTTCCTTCATCAGCTTTGCCGCAGCCATACGGCTTTCCCAGCGAGGTTCTCCCTCCACCGGTTCATAACCGCCCCAATAAAAAGGCAATGTTCCGTAATTAAACAAATCAAACCAAAGGTCCATTCTCTCCTGATACATGGCCTTTTTGTCTGCATCTTCGGTTTCAAAGTAAGAATTAATATCAAAAGCACCACAGCCAAACAGGAAGGCATGCTTTACCTGCTTCAATTGCAATTTGGTGTTCTTTAAAGGATTCCCTGAACTGTCTGTTACACGCAAGGTTTTTCCTGCTCTACGATGAGCTACTTTTTCAAATTTGTTCATACTTGCATCTCCATTTCTTGTAATTGAGAGGATTTAATTTCTGTAACATGCTTTAAGTATAATCACATTTTGTCTCATTTACTTCTAAAACCTTGCCTATTTTTGCTCATTTTTTGTCATTCTGTCATTTTATAATTCCTACCCATATCCTGTTTCCATCATCTCTCCAAATAAAAAGAGCTTCTGTAATTACTTGACAGAAAGCCTTTTCCCTTGTATTGTGTAATTATAGATTATAAAACGCAAATTATTCTAAAAATGGTGATGTTATGACAAAAAATGAACAATTCGAAAAATTATATTTAAATACTTCCGTGAATCCAATACTTGCTACGGACTACCCGGCAAACTTCCCCCTACATTGGCACCAATATGTAGAGATTATGGCTCTGCCTCATGATGCCAATATGCTTATCGCTCCCACCGTCACCGTTAATAATACAGATTATACTTTACAACCCGGCGATATGATTTTCGCCTGGTCCGGAGAATTACATAAAATCCACCAGAACACAGATAAACAGGTAGTTGCACTACAATTTCCCGGAAATCTGATTACGGAACTTCCGGAATTTATGCCTTTACTTAATTCCTTCCGTTCCATTCATATTGTTTCAGCAAAGGAGCACCCTGAATTAAGTCAGCTGCTACAGGCTCACATAAAGCACATGTCTGAACTAAAAACATCGGGCACACCTTTCAGCAATGTAGAAATCCTGATTTGTCTGTATGAATTGTTCATCGCACTGGGGACCTATGTCCGTGAAAACCAGCCTTCTCAAACCTTTGACCTTTCAGAAGGCTCACACCAATCCTTAAGTAAAATGACTCATGCCTGTTCCTATATCAGTGAAAACTGTGAACAGGTAATTACTCTTGATGATATCGCAGAACAGTTTGGTTTCAGTTCCTATTATTTTTCCAGATTATTTAAATCTGCCACCGGCTACAATTTTACCGAATACCTAACACTCCAACGTGTGAAGCGTGCCCAGCTTTTCCTGGCAGATTCGGACATGAACATTACAGAGATTGCTTTCTCTTCCGGCTTCAAAAGCATTTCATCCTTTAACCGCGCCTTCCGTCAGATTCGTGGCTGCGCTCCCAGAGATTATCGTAAGTATCATTCTGCGGAGTAAGAGATTATGGGATATACCACCCTATCACACCATCTTTCTTCACAATATAACCCATGGAGGTTTCCTGAATTACGGATAGTTTGTCCCCCACAGCAATCTCCAGGCAAGTATCGCTGAAATCGCTACAGTTGTAGAATTGATCATCTCTGCCATAGAGATAGGATTTGGGTACCAAGAACTCCATACCGGTACTCACATGGCGCACTTTCGCCACATCCTCCAAATTTTCCAGCAGTTCTACCTTGCAATCGAAATAACGTATGGTAACCGTACGTTCCTTTGCTGCCTGAGATTTCTTTGCAACAATCGCCGGCAAATCATCATAGGCTTCATAGCTCACAGATTCCACCGGTGCATAAGCAGAGGATATCAGTAGCGCATTGAGCTGCGCACCATATTTCAAGGCACAACCACCATCTATGGCGATAATGTGCTTCTTACTATCAAAAATCGGATTCATACAATCTATCTCATCACTGTACAAACAGGTGGGCCAATGTCCTACAATCACATACTTCTGAAAGACCACCTCCTCCTTCAAAAAAGTCTCCCTTTTTAGGAAAGAAAACATATCTTCCCCTTTTAATTCTTCCAGCCGGTCTGTTGGGATTCCCCCATGAACAAATACATAATTGCCTATTTCTAATATGGTAGATGCTTCCTCAAATAAACTTAGCTCCCTTGCATACTCCCTACGTATCCGTTCCTTTATAAGAGAAATCTTCTCTCCCGTCAATTCCTCTAAATCTACCCGCATTTCCTCCAGAATATCCAAGAAAAAACCTCGTTTCCACACCTTTCGGGTCCATTGCTGGGTTCCCGCAAAGTCATAATCTGCCTGTTCTCCTTCCCTATAGAAAAGCTCCAGTCTGTCATAATCCACATTACCCAAGGTTACATAAACGTAAGGATTTTCTTCCTTCAATTTTAGGATACGACGTACCGTCTTTAGACTTTCCTCCCCTTTTTCAATCACATCTCCCACGATTACCAACACATCCTTTGTGGTATAACCAACCTTTTTCAGTACCCCTTCCAGATAATTGTCCATGCCGTGAATATCACTAAGTGCAATGATTCGGGTATTTGCTTCTACTTCCACTTTTTGTATCTTTAACTCTTTGTCCATGTGCCTTCACCTCTGTTATACATTCTACTATATATACCTTAAAAAGTCATTCAGAACATAGGTCCAAAAAATTATCAACTTCCCTCTTGACAAATCTTTCCACCTACATTATTATGTCTATACAATACATGTCGAGCCTCGACATATCGAGCAAAGACATGTCGACGTGAAACATATCTCGCTAGACAGTCAAAAGAAATGGAGGATACGTATGGAGGATAAGTTACTTAAAAAATACTGTCCCATGACAGAAACCATATTTTACACATTACTGGCTTTGCTGGAGCCTAACCATGGTTACGGCATCATGAAATTCGTCAAGGAACTGACGGATGAACGGATTAAGATGGGCACCGGCACCCTGTACACCATGCTGGGACGTCTGGTAGAAGACCAGATGATTATCGTAGTTAACGAAGTAGATGGAAAGAAAACCTATCAAATCACCGAGGATGGCAAAAATCTTCTGCTACTGGAGCAGGAACGTCTGGAAAAACAATGTGAAAACGGAGAGAAAATCTTAGGAGGAATCAACGCATGAAAAAAATAAAATTCTTTGCAAGTTTGTTAAAAGAAAGAGACTGGCTGGAGGAAATGGCCACCCAGGGTTGGTTGTTAACCGACATGACATTGGGCATCATTTATAATTTCAAAGAAATCCCCCCTTGCGAAAAGGTATATGAAATTGAGCGTTTCGCAGTATCTCCCCACTCTACCATAGCAGACCTCACTGCCAGAACCAACGCGATCAGTCTGGCAAAGGAATTCGGTTGGGAGGTGGCTACCCACGATGAAGATATGAATTATTACTTTGTCAAGGACAAAGCCGGCGACGAATCCGATGAGTTTTATGATAATGAAGAAACCCGAAAGGAAAGAGCAGAACGCTATCGCAATCGCTTGTGTATCGAACACCCACACTTATTAGCAAAGTTTGATATGGTACTTACTGTTTTTTATCTTATCCTTATTGCCTTAATTGCAACCCTTACAATGAAATCCGACATGGATAAATTAGGATTAATCGTGATATGTGTACTATTGGGTCTTTATTCCTTCAGCGCCTTGAGTACAACCCTTTCCAATTTACTATACAACAAATGGGGAAATCAATGGTACAAGGAACTTTGTATGACACGTGCCGAATGGGAAAACTACAAAAACTTCACCGAAAAGAAATCCTTCGGAAAAGTACAGCACCTTCGCTCCTACTTGCAGGAAAAAAGTGAATTCGGATTATCCTTCATCGGATACGAAGGCGGTGTTTACCAGTTTGAAGAGGATACCCAGAGGTACAATTATTTCATTGATACAAAAAAGAATCTATTGAAGCGTATGAAAAAAGCAGGTGTCAAATTTACAGCAGAAGCAAAGGATTTGTTTTCGACAAGTCTGAAATGGTATGAAACCAGTATCGCAGATGCCGCTCAATATGATTTAAAGCCGGTGGCAGTTATCAACCAAAGCATCCTGGTTTACAAGAGACCTTACTCTGATAAGCATTTGCCTTGGGAAAACGGAAATGAAACCATTGGATACTCGAAACCGACCAGCAAATTCATAATCGCTATGCTTATTCTTTTCTTAATTGGTTTTTGTCTGGGTACTGTTTTAAGCCATATTATATAAATACCGGGAGGATTTTAAAATGAATCACAAAAAAACTTTTTCAAAAATCGGTCTTATCCTGTTTATAGGAACTATCCTGAATATTATGATAAGAAGACTCGCCGGCTATTTAAGCATGTTCGTTACATATAGCATCCCAAGTGGAGACTTCCACTTTCTGGTCCAAATGCTGAGTATGTATTTTGTCACCTTTCCGATTATATTTTTTCTGTTCAAAGCAGTTCCTACACAGCCTGTGATTGAACAGAAAAAGATGAAAATCAGCCACCTGATTACCACTATTCTGATTAGTTATGCTACCACCTTTTTACTGAATCTCTTGGGTACTCTGATTATCGGAGCTATCGGTATGATGATGAGCAATGAAGTAGAACATGTAATGATGACCATAACCGGTTCTATCAGCCCTTTTACCAACTTCCTGATTATTGTCATTTGTGCACCGATTATGGAAGAGTTACTGTTCCGTAAAGCTATTATTAGCAGAGTCTCCCACTACGGAGAAAAAATAGCCATTCTATTTTCCGCAACCCTTTTCGGATTATTCCATGGCAATCTGTTACAATTCGGATACGCCTTTGTTCTGGGCTTGTTCTTTGGCTTTATCTTTGTTAAAACCGGGCGGCTCCTTTACACCATCCTCCTACATATGTCCGTGAATTTCCTAGGGTCTTTCATTGGTCCCATTATCTTAGAGAAAACCGGTGCTTTAGAGTTCCTGAACAAATTCAACGAATTATCCGGTAACGAAACATTCTATAGCGAGCTGATGGATATTACCATGGAACATATGAATGGTCTGCTACTATTAGGACTGTATGAAATCTTCCTACTGGTAATGGTTATCACCGGTCTGGTGTTACTCATCAAAAGCAGAAAAAAATTCATCTGTAATCCGGGCGAAATCACCATCGAAAAAGGGAAACGCTTCACCACTATGTTTATTAACTTAGGAGCCATTCTGTTTTGCGGTTTCTGGCTGGCACAAATGGTATTGCAGTTATTTGGCTAATTATACTATCGAAAGGAACTGTTAAAAATGAAAAAAACAAAAAAGAAAAAAAGGAACTGGAAAAGTCTGCTCGGTAGTACTATATATTTACTTATCTGTTTTTGTATCGGAATGGGCATGGGCAGATTTTTATCCGCCAACAAAACACCAAATAAAGATGTCGGAAGTATACTCTTCATTTTCTTTTTTAGTATATTTATTTTTTACCTGTCCTGCTTACTGCAGATGATTGTACATGAAGCAGGACACCTGGTTTGCGGTCTGTTAACCGGATATCAGTTTTCTTCCTTCCGTATTGGCAGCTTTATGTGGATAAAAGATAATGACAAACTACGACTGAAACGCTATTCACTGGCAGGCACCGGGGGACAATGCCTAATGTCCCCACCGGATTTGCAAGACGATAAAATCCCTTATGTACTATACAATTTGGGCGGTTGCCTGGCCAATCTGTTACTTTCTGTCATTTGCCTGTTGCTTTTCCTATTCTTTCGGGAATATCGATACACAGCCCTATTCCTGATTATATGCGCAATTGTAGGGCTACTGTTTGCCTTACTGAATGGTATCCCCATACGCGATATAAGTAACGATGGCTACAATGCACTGAATCTCGGCAAAGATAAGGAGGCTCTCAGAGCCTTCTGGATTCAGCTGAAAACAAATCAGCAATACTCTTTAGGAAAGCATCTCAAGGATTTACCAGAGGAGTGGTTTACTCTTCCCCCCGAGGATAAGCTGGACAATAGCATCATTGCAACCATTGCCGTTTTTCGTTGCAATTATTTGATGGACCAGGGCAAATACGAAGAAGCAGATTCCTTAATGGAAGACCTTCTACAGAAGAAAACAGGTATGGTAGGTATTCATCGTCACCTACTGATTAATGACCGTATCTTTTGTAAAATAATCAGTGAAAACAGCAAAGAGCAGATTGATGAACTTCTTACAAAAGAACAAATGAACTTCATGAAAAGCATGAAAACCAATCCCAGCATCCTACGAACCGGTTACCTATATACCAAATATATTAAAAAGGATGAATCGCTGGCGAACAAAGCTATGGCTGCCTTTGAAAAAACAGCCGCCAGATATCCCTATCCACAGGATATCGAGTCCGAGCGGGAAATGATTGTATATGCAACAGAGAAAAAAGAGACCAGCAACGAATAATATTCAAGCCGTCCGGTTTTCAACCGGGCGGCTCGCCTTATTCTCTCGTTATAAGTATTTCTTCAAATCCTCTACCTTATCCAGTGCTTCCCAAGGTAAATTCAAATCATTACGTCCGAAATGTCCGTATGCAGAAGTCTGCTTGTAGATAGGTCTGCGCAGGTCAAGCATCTTAATGATACCTGCCGGACGCAGATCAAAGTTCTCTCGGATGATACCTACCAGCTTCTCGTCTGCAATCTTGCCGGTACCAAAGGTATCCACCATTACAGAAGTAGGATGTGCCACACCGATAGCATAGGAAAGCTGAATTTCACACTTATCGGCAAGGCCTGCTGCTACGATGTTCTTTGCTACATAACGTGCTGCATATGCTGCTGAACGATCTACCTTGGTACAGTCCTTTCCGGAAAAAGCACCGCCGCCATGGCGAGCATATCCACCATAGGTATCTACGATAATCTTACGACCGGTCAAACCGCTGTCACCATTAGGTCCGCCGATAACGAAACGTCCGGTAGGGTTGATGAAGAATTTGGTATCTGCATCAATCATCTCTGCGGGAAGTACCGGGTCAAATACATACTTCTTGATATCTGCATGAATCTGCTCCTGAGTTACTGCCGCATCATGCTGGGTAGATAAAACTACCGCTTCCAGACGATAAGGCTTACCGTTTTCATCATATTCTACAGAAACCTGGCTCTTTCCATCAGGTCTTAAATAAGTCAATGTACCGTCCTTACGAACCTCGGTCAGCTTCTTGGTTAATTTATGAGCCAAAGAAATAGGGTAAGGCATATATTCTTCTGTTTCATTAGAAGCATAACCAAACATCATACCCTGGTCACCTGCGCCGATGGCTTCGATTTCTGCATCAGTCATTTCGCCATCCTTTGCTTCCTTTGCCTTATCAACACCCATAGCGATATCTGTGGACTGCTTGTCCAAAGAAACCATTACCGCACAGGTATTGCCGTCAAAGCCCTTTTCTGAGCTGTCATAACCGATTTCGGTCACGGTCTGACGTACAATGCTTGGGATATCCACGTTCGCCTTGGTAGTGATTTCGCCCATTACCAGTACGAAACCGGTATTGGTACAGGTCTCACAAGCTACACGACTATAAGGGTCCTGTGCCATTAACGCATCTAAAACAGCGTCAGAAACTGCATCACAAATTTTGTCCGGATGACCTTCGGTTACAGATTCGGAAGTAAATAATCTTTTTTCTTTTTCCATGTTTTTCTCCTTTTGTTGGTTGGGGTGGTCTGCACCGACTCTAAATATAGAAAGAGTCCGCAATAATGCGGACTCCTATCATGTCGATAATCAAATCCACTTATTGTTCAAGCTGTTACTCTTGCTCAGGTTGGCACCTTCCTTTTCAGGGGTTGCCGTGGCTTCACAGGTCCTCTGTACCTCCACCACTCTGAATAAGTCGAAATCCTATTAAATTCTTTCGTGATTACAATACACTATTCAAAGGTACTTGTCAATCGCTTTTCTTCAAAATCCAGCAATTTCCTTCATTTATTTCTGCTCATCCAGATATAATTGCACGCGACTATCAACATTATCTGCCGTCTTATTCGCATCCTGCACACCATTATAGAACAATTCTGCCTCCTGCATGATAATATCTGATATTGCTTCTATACGGAAGGGTGTGGGGCCACAATTCTCCAAAAAGTCCAGATATTCATCAAAGTAAGGGGTTCCATCCGGCTTGGCTTCCAGAATAATATAACTGCCCGCACTTGTCTTATAATGTGGTCTGGTATCCCACTCAGGAATAAACATACTCTCCTCTACTACCTTTCTGTGAATGGTATTCCCCTGTACCTTTCTTTGATTCCTAAGAGACAATACCTCCTCTAAATAATCTGCAATATCCTCTTTATATTGAGAATTCTTATTGACCACCAAAAACTCCGTGCATATCCAATTTCCCACATACTTCTTTTCCGAAGGTTGCCCTACCGGATGACACTCTTCACCCATCCTACGCATATCCTCGCAAAAAGCATACACTGCCGGTATAGTTGTATTCACACCCAAATATTGTCCGTTTTGCACATCCTCTATACTTGCATGCTGTGCCTTCTCGGTATATTGCTTAGTCAGTTCTAAAATCCGCGCAAATTCCTTTCTGTCAAAATGACTTTCCCCTTTCACGAAATCAACAAAGGGAGAATCTGTCATATCATAACAAACCAGATTATACAACATACTTTTACCCGGGTATACATTTCCAGCAGCATCACAAAACAGTCCTTCCAGATCCTGTTTCTTTTCCATAAGCTCCAAAATATCCAATGCACTCCAACCGGCTTCCGGCCAAGTAGACTTTGCTGTAAAAATTGTTTCTGCATATCCCTGCGTAACCAATCCCACGAACTCACCATTTATGGTGCCGGAAGCAATAATGCCATCAAAAATCCCTTCTATCATTTCCGGTTCAATCAGTTCTGACAATTCCACAATCATACCTTTTTCCTGCAAAAGACGCATATCCTCCGCACTGACCCAAAGCATATCCGGTCCACCACCATTTGCCATATCCGTCAGAATTCTGGTACGCGTAGCATCCATCTCACCGGATTTCTTTTCATACTTTATCACAGTACCGGGATGCTTACGGGAATATGAAGCCGCACAGCTTTGAAGATAATTATTATCAAATGTAAGACTGGCTATTGTTATGGTCTTCTCCCCATCTCCTAACTCACCGGGACTTAACACATATGCTGCCTTTTCTTCACCTCCATACTGATACAAAAGCACTTCACCCTTCTCATCGCAATCTACAAATACCCATTGTAAGTCACTAATTCCATTGTCACTGAATGAAAAAATACTTTCACAGACTCCGGTTCTTATATTCCAACGATACAGCATATTTCCCAAAACATAATATACATAACTGTACTCTGTCACTCTTGCATTATTAAAATAGGCTTTACTGATAGAAGCTAATGTTTTGGGCACAGTACTCTCTCCATCCAGCCAAAGAAGCTTACCTACCCATTCATTATAATCAGACAGGCTAAATGCTACCGTACCATCCGGCAACAAAATCTGTCCTTGGATATTTACCTTCTTATCATTGGAATAGTCGCAGACCAGTGTTTCTTTTCCCTCCTTATCTATCATAAACACCTCCGATGTCCCCATATCAAGATAGTAAGAATTTCCATAGTTATCAAAAAACGGTTCTCTTGGCAACATAATCCCCAATGGACTCTCTTCCAGAAGTCCATGTCCCTCATAAAATGGATACAAGGAGGTTTCATATAAAAACTTCCCTTCCATGTTCATATGTAATGCAATACAATCTATTATTTTTGTATCTTCCGTTTCGATGACAAAAAATACAATTTCCTCTCCACTTACTACCTGCATATGAACTATAGTTCTATGAGTTATTCCCAGCTCTTCTTTATCCAATTCCATACAGCTTTTTTCTTTGGTATCTCCATCCAGCTTATGCAAAAAATACCGCATTCCACCTTCTATGCTATATTCTTGTAAAAGATATAAATCTCCCCCATAATTGGCATAAGATTCACTCAGAAAAGTATACTCAAATTCCGGCACCTCCCACTCTAAGGGAATATACTCCATGATAGACAAAGGAGTTCCTTCCACTATTTCTTCAAACGCTTTCCACTCCTGGCTTTTCCAGTCATATTCTACCAAGGGTTCCTGCGTAGGCACCGGTGTTTCCTGTGTTTTCTCTTCCACAGAAGCCTTATTGCATCCGGTAATTAGACACAGTAACAATAGCAATAGTATGCATTTAATCTTTCCTCTCATAAAAACGCCTCCAATCCATTCTCTCATAAGCACTTGGAGCCATACAATAAAACAACTGTATGGCCCCTGTCATCTTGATTATACCTTATTTCAACAGAAACGTTTCTTATATCTTTCTTACAAATTCTTACGAATTCTTACGAATTCCTTACGATTTTGTCATACAAATCCAGACCAAAGCTGGTCAGCTCCGGCTCGTGCTGAATCATCTTAAAGGTACGGTTACCATTGGGTAAACGCTGGGCACTGAAAAACTCCACACCATGTGCCGCTTCATCGTACATTCTCTGTGCAAAGGAAAGCAGATGGGTTACGGTCAGTACTTTTACCCCGGCCTCATTCAATGCCTTAATAATATCATAAGCAATTACAGAGCCTTCCTTCTCCGTGGTAGTAGCGAAAGACTCATTAAGAAGCACCAGGCTTCTGTCACCCAGATGCTCAATAATCTGGTTCATACGTCCCAACTCCTCATCCAGACGGCCACTGTTCATGGCACTGTCCTCGCGTCTGGTAAAGTGTGTAAACAGTGACGGAAAGATGCCACTTTCGAAGCTTTGGGCTGTTACCATAAGTCCACACTGCATCAGTACCTGGGCAATTCCCACACTACGCAGGAAGGTGGATTTACCACCCTGATTGGCACCGGTAACAATAAGTAACATCATATCCTCCATATCGCAGGTATTACCTACCGGCAGGATACGCTGTTCCATAGCCATAACCACTTCCTTCAGCTCCTTAAAACGAAGAGTTCCCTTATCGGTAACCTTGGGATAACAATACTCTAACTCAAATCGTTTAAAGTGATCTGCCAGATTTACTGCTCCACGATAGAAGGCAGTCTGAAAATGCAAGTGGTCAAAGAATTTTTGGAATCGGAACATGAATTTGCTACAATAATTCATCACATGTCGCACAATTCCCCAATCCAAGTGATCCGCATCATCCTTCAAAAGGGTATCCTCCGGAATCTGTATACTATCCGGTACTCTGGAATGAATAAAGGTCTGCACCTTACTAATGGTGCTTGCCGGAGAACGATATTTCTTTATCTCACTAGTCAGGGACTCCAACTTAAAACCTTCCAGCTTAAAGCCCTCTCCTAAGGTACATTCCATGACCATATGGGGACGCATAATCAATTTATTACCGCTTATCTCATCCACTGTCATACCTTCCCCATAAAAGGATATATCCATCAATATTTGCTGCAGACTCTCCTGCACCTTATCGGTGAAAATTACATCCAGTCGATTCTTCAGTTCTTTATAGCCGGGAGACATTAGCTTTCCTTCATACTCCTGACAAAGTGCTTTTATTCTAGTCAAACCATCACAAAAGAGCTCCATCAGATGAATATCGCCTACCAGATTACTGACAGGGTCCTTGTATCCTACCTTTTGCTTGTCCTTACGCCCCAACTCATCCCACTTTTTCAGCACTTCACTGCTGATATTATACAATCGTATGGTAAATTCCGGATTCTCCAAACTATCCCTTAACACCTGCTGCCGATAACGAATCTCCTCCTCTGTTTCCAAAGGTACCATCATCACCGTCTTCATGGTCTCCTCTATGAAGGTGTCCGGAGTACTAATTTCCTTTACATTATCACCATCCCAAATCACTTCCCGGGCAGCCATCATATACAAAATACGCAGTCCTAAATCCTGAATAATACTCTTTTCATCAAAATAAGGCTTTACATCTATCCATTCTTTATCCTGATACAATAAATAGGTCTTCATGATAGTCTCTCCTTTAACTGCTCATATTTCAGACGATACTTATTCACCTGATTGATGGCACAGGCTATATCTTCCGCTTCCTTGCGGACAATCTTGTGATTTTGTTTGCCCTGTTCATCCAGCATGGCACGCATACTTACCACACTTTCATGAGCCTCCGTCAGCTCTTTCAAATGGGTCACATATATACCTCTGCATTTTTGTCCGATAAAATGTTGCAATACACGTTGTCCCATAATAATGGCATCATAATTAGCCGCAGTAGTAAACAACTCATTAATAACCACAAAATCATTATGACTCTCTACATTCATCATAGGCTTTAAACGCACCAATTCCTCCTGCAGCTTACCTCTACCGGTTTCCACACTTTCCTCCACTGTAAAATGGGTTAGTATGTGGTTAAAATAGTGGACATTGGCTGCCATAGCCGGCACATCCAGCCCCATCTTGGTAAAGTACATCATCTGTCCTAAGCTTCTGGCAAAGGTAGTCTTACCACCCTGATTAGGACCTGTCAGAACAATAAAGGTTTCCCCTTCATGATACACAAAATCATTGCTGGTTACTTCCTTGTTATCCTCACTGTTTACACAAGCCAGTGCCAAATCATAAAGTCCTGTAGCAAACATATCTTGCTTTGCATCTACAGAAGGTGCCGTAAAAGCAAAGCCCAGCTTTTGCATCTTTTCTTCATATTTATAGAAGGCAAGATAATATGGCAATTCCTTACCCAGCTGTATGTATACCTCTTTTGCATAGTCCTTGTACTTTTCATAGAAACCAGTGGTCTTTTTAAACAGTTCCGGCTTCTTTTTTTGCAAAATCTCTATAATCAGCATTTCTAAAGATACCAAATCCGGATTTTCTACAAAAGGACTCTTCATAGGTTTCTCCGGCTCGGTAAGATTGTCTTTCAGGAAGGTATCATAAGTTCCCGGAATATCCCCCTCCGACACAACCACCTGATTATCATTATAACTAATTGTAAAATGAAAGCTGTTTCTCTCCTGTACAAGCTCTCCTGCCTGCTGATACATGGTTTTGAACTCTTCCGAAGTAAGGTACTGTTCCAAATCGGTTCTTAGCTCAATCATTCCCTGAGAACGGATATCTGCTTCCTGTAAAGCTGCAAGCAGCTCCTGCAAAGCTTTCCCATATTGAAGCACCTCTGAAATATGCCAGGCAGCTTTCTGAATCTCTCTTTTCACAAACTCTTTCGTCTTAATAATTTCCCCATGCTGCTTCATACCCTTTACAAAATTCATCAAAGCAACATTTAAACTTTCTATTTTTATGTCTGCCATAACAGCACGGCGGTAATCCTCGCTCTCCTTATCTGCGGGCAAATAATAATAGAAGGAGCTGATATTCTCTCCCCAATTCCTACAAATCCTGTCAATAATCTGATCCAGATTAAAATCTACATAAAAGCTGGGGCGTATCTCGTCCTTATAGGAGCTGTTATGTAAATCTAAAATACTCTCAAATGCCATGGTTTCCCTCCCAAAATAGCTGTTTCTACCTTACCTTTTATGATAGCTTTTATGGGGCTTGGTGTCAACTCAATCATATAGTTCCGGCACATCCCACTTTAAGATTCTGGTAATACCACAGTATCAGTTTGTCAATCCTCTCTCCTGTTTCCTGTTAGTTAAAAAATGTATAGGAAATTAAAATTCTGCTCAATTGTAGAATCTCCCTTGTGTTGATATAATATCATTACAAGGAATTCTTTGATAACTCTTATGGAAGGGAGTAAATATAATGGTAATCCATACAATAATTCAAGAACGACGTAAAGCTCTGGGCTTAACACAGGAGCAGGTAGCAGAATATCTTGGCATCACTACACCCGCAGTCAATAAATGGGAAAAGGGCAGTACCTGCCCTGATATAACATTACTGCCACCCCTGGCCCGACTATTAAAAATTGACTTGAACACCCTGTTCGGTTTTTACGAGGACATTACCCAACAGGAGCTTATACTTTTCTGCAAAGAAATACACGAAGTGGCTCTTTCCGATGGATTTGATGCAGGATTTTCTGCTGCTCAGGAGAAAATTTGTGAGTATCCCAATAGCGATACGCTCCTTCATAATTTCGCTCTTCTGCTTCAAGGCTTGCTGATGATTGCTGGGCTGGAAGAATCGCAAACAAATGCATATATGGCAAAAATCGATGCCTGGTACGAGCGCTTAACCCAAAGCGATGAAGCTGTTATTCGTAACGGTGCGTGTTTCATGCTAGCTAGTCGCGCTATCAGTGGCGGACAGTATGACAAGGCTCAGGAATACCTCGACCAAATGCCAAATCGCAACGATACTCCGGACAAGAAAATGCTACAAGCCACCATATATCTTGACCGAAATCAGGCTGAAGATGCCGTCAAGCTATTGGAGCAGTCGCTTCTCACAGCAGTAAACGATGTGCAAACGGTGATGTATAAATTGATTGATGCAAACATTGCGTTGGGTGATAAGGATACGGCAGCTTATGTGGCTGAGCGAATAACAAAATTGGCAGAAACTTTTGATTTAAATCCATATAATACCGCAGTGGCTCACTTTACGATTGCCGCCGCCAATCAGGATGCCGGGCAGACGGTGGCATTCCTCCGGAAAATGTTTGATTCCATGTTATCTGTCTGGAAGGTTCAAAAGTCCCCTTTATATCACCGGGTGCCTACCAATGATACCGGATCATCTCTGAAAGAAATGATCCGCCCACTGATGCAGGAACTAAAGCATTCGCCGGAATATGAGTATTTACAAACAAATGAAGAGTTTCAGACACTGATTACAGAATTGGAAGAAAGACTCACATTGACGTAATTTAAAATGCACACCTTAGGGCTTTTACACGAAAAATCCCAAGGTGTGCATTATCACTTTTCCTATCTGCTTTCATCCAAATACAGCTGACACCGATTCTGTATAATATCAACCGTTTCTTCCAAAGTTTTTTGCCCATAGAAATACGCAGAAGATTCCTCAAAAATAATATTTTGAATGGTTTGTGCATCCTTAGAAACCGGTAGTGCACTTTCTATTACCTCATGAATATGCTCAGCATTTTCTTCCGACATTGCATATAATGGCACCATATCGCCCTGATAAAAGAATTGGCTTACCGGCACTTCCTCCAATTCACCATTTTCATCCTCTTCATATTTTGGCGTCTTTGCTTCATTCCATTCCTTTTCAAAGCTGTACTCATCTGCCGGTATTCCATGGGGAACATGATAATTCAGGAGATAATATTTTAGAAATTCCCATGCACCTTCTTTATTGGGACTATTGGCCGCAATCCCTAAGCTGGCCTCCGGTCTGACTTCACCTGCCAAACTGCCATCCGGTGACGGATATCCTAAGAAGAGTAACTCCTCACCATAATCCATAGCATATTTTTCCAGCGTATAAAAATCATACAAATGAACTTCTGATAACAGTATCTCGTCGCTTTTTAGCAATGTGTCCCACTGCCCACTGGTTACCGCATGAGCATTATTGGTGTTCTTAATTCGTAGCATTAAATCCTTAAACTCTTTTTGATCAAAAGAGCAGATTCCCTTTTCAAAATCCACATACTCATCTAAGCCAAACTTCATACAAGTCCTTAGCAGTCCGCAGTATTCTCCATCATACTCAAACTTTGCAGTTGGGTTCTTCTCAAGAAAGTCCAAAAAGTAATCCACCGTCATCTTCTTATATAAGCTCTCCACCTGACTTTTCTTTCCAATCCACCCTTGTACATTCAGTATTTTAGGAATCCCATAAATGGCCTCCCCACTCCGGTATGGTGCCACAGCATTCTCCAAATAATCCTCTGTTGTAATCAGGGAACTTTGCTCTATATAGGGTGTTAAATCTTCCAAGGCCCCTGCATCTGCGTAGGTTTCATACATGAAATAATTGATTAGTAACAAATCCGGACAATCCTCTGATACCAGACGGGAGTTGATAAATAATGCAAAATCTTCCTCACTTGCCAGCCCCAGCGATTCATAGGTTACCGTATATTTTTCACTCTGTTTATTAAACTCCATGATGAAATTCAATAAATATGTATCTTCTCCGTCTGTGCCCGGTGCCACCAGCCGTATCTCCGTCTTTTCTACATCTGAAACACTGTTTGCAACAACACTCTCCTCTAAGGTAATCAGCTCTAACTTATTTATGGTAAAAGCTTTATCTTCTGAAAGATTTAATACAAATGTATATTTCTTTGTGTCATTTACCGAAAAAGCACAGATACTGCCTGCCTTTATATAATGCTTAGCCAAATCCAAAATAGCAGTATATTCTCCCGTAAATCCATCCATTTCATAAAGATAGCGGGCATCATATGTAATTATTTTTGCTTTAGTACCGGGATATAGCTTCCCTGAACCCTGGAAAGAAAATGGTTCACCAAACTTCTTGTTTTCCACATCCACTTTCGCCAGATAGATATGAATATCACCTTCACTATTATAGCTAATATATACCTTACCATCCGTTCCACTTACCATATCCAGTATATTTTTTGATGGTAGCTCCACCCTTCCAAGATACAATCCATCCTTATCAAATAACCATATACTACCCTTAGCCATAGCATAGACTGTACCGCTTTCATCTATAACTGTTTTAGCGAACAGAATATCTTCCTGATTTTGGAGCGTTAATGTGGTAATATCCTGTTCTACCATTATAATACCCTGGGATGTATATGTTCTTAAGAAATACTGTTCCTTCTCATCCTTCAGAAAGCAGTATGCATTGTTTTCCTTATCTACCACAAAAGACAACAGCATCTCAGAAGCCCCAAAATCAATGGGCATCTTTTGTAAGTCGCCTTCCCTGTCAATGGGTTCATAATAAATCCCGGCTCCTTCTTGGTCATTACTTTGAAAATACAGCGTATTTCCTATGATTTGGAAGTTCCGATTTATAGCAAAAGCATCCGTATTAAGCTCCAGTGTCCGGCTGTTTATGGTATAGGTTTTTGTAGCAGACTCTGACAATACCACACTCTCCTCCGGATTTCTTTTGCCACAACCGGCAAAGAATATGGTCAGTATCCCTAAAAGTACTATTAACTTGATAAACTTGCGTTGATACATATGATACCCCCTACCTAATTCTATTTTATTGTGTCATATGTTCATAAAATGTTACATCCAACTCTGGTAATGTAAACTCAATGTTGCATTTCGAACATCTTTGCTTAACCTCAAAGTAATAATTATATGATGTACAGTTATATGTAAGTCCTGTCGCTTGATCCGTATGCGTATGTCTGCTTACAACTTCTCTATGGTGAAAAGTTCTAGTTGTAGAAAATAAATGTCCATTTTCTAAACAATCATATGCAAATACAGTTAAACTACTTCCAAACATCATCAACATTAGCATTGTTCCTGCCAATAATTTCTTAAATCCTTTTTTATACATTTTTGTTATTGTCTCCTTTCATTTGTGAAAATATAGTTCTTTTGTACTTATAAATAGACTGCGCACTCTATCTGTCTCCACCCTAACATCCTCTGTCGGAATTTATCTATGGAGCAGTTGGAAAATTTAGGTTATCTAAATTTTCCAACTGCTCCATATCCTTTTAATTGATTTTCCAATTATTCCATTGTATAATTTTTACATAAAATGTATGCCAGAAGAGGAGACAATGTAAAGTGAACACAATACAACTAGGTGAGCTTATCAAGGTTTTAAGAAAAAGACATCATATGACACAGGAAGATTTAGCAGAGAAGCTTGATGTCACTGTTTCTGCAGTTAGCAAATGGGAAACCGGCAAAAATCTTCCCGACATTGATATCCTTCATCGACTATCTACCATCTTCAGTATATCAATTGATGATTTATATCATGCAGAAGATACCTTATCTGTGTTAAACAACCCCAACACAGGGAATATAGCTTTTAATTCAAAACAGAAGGAAGCAACTTATTATACATTACCTTTGAAAAAACTTCTGGTTGTTTTGAGTATATCCACTCTACTGCTCCTTTCCATTGTAGGAATATACAAGGTTTTTGAAAACCAACAATCCAGTTCTACCAATCTATATCCTATCTCTTCCAGAATTACAAAAGATGAACACTTTGGAACTGTATATGAGGTGGCATATATTTATACCGGTAATCCGGAGAATATTACATCCACATCTCCATTCATAGTACAACTATCAGAAGATTGGGCAAAGAATTCATCCATTCAAGAAAATATCAGCTATATGAAAGTTTCCTTTTATGCAAAAGAAACCGATGCACTACAATGGAACTCACCGTCACATAGTACCTATGTGGTACGCTAATCAAAAGAGGTCATATGAACAAATCACTAACTACTCTATTTATTTTTTTGCTTTCTACCCTATTATCCTTTCCTGTTCACGCAAGTGAAAACACCATGATTTCTGATGGTTATACTTCGAATGGTATATACTATACTGTTTACGAACTCGAAACGGATACAATATCATCACGTGCTGTAGGAGATACCATAGAAGTTCTCCGCGAATTTCATTATTCAGGAATCATCGCTCCACCTTCTCCTGTTACTTGGACAGAGATACATAATGGCATAACCTATACAGGCTCCCTGAAATTATATAATTTCTACATTAAAGACGGAAATACCATTGCCGCTTACAAGGGCACACTTACCGCTATAGAGTAATATACTCATATTATCCTTTGCACTATGCAATGTAAACATCCTTAAACACATTGTAAAAAAGTGTAAGAAATTCGTAAACATTTATCTCTTCCTGCCGGTTCCATAAAAGACACAGGGGCATACCCTTCACGCAATACTACTCTGAAAAACACAGCAAATAAAAAATGTATGTCCGGGGACGAACACACTTGTGTGTACGGACCTCGACATACATTTTATGTTTGATGTTTTTTCATTAGTGTGTGAGTGAAGGGTATGCCCCCTGTGTCCCTTTATGGAACCGGCAAACTCCATCATCCAATCTTCAACTTAAACTTCTGTAAATCCCTGTCAGAATTTACCAGTTCAATCTGTGCACCCAGACTCTGAAGCTTCAAGTGGAAATCCTCGTAGCCTCTTGCAATGTAATGGATATCATCCACTACTGTAAACCCATCTGCACTTAAGCCTGCAATAACCAGTGCTGCACCTGCTCTTAAGTCAGGAGCACATATGGTAGCTCCGGTATAGTTTTCCACACCATCTATAATGGCTGTGGTACCTTCTACCTTAATGCTGGCACCCATACGTATCAATTCATCAACATATTTAAAACGATTCTCAAAAATCGTATCTGTTACAATACTGGTACCCTTAGATAACGCAAGTGCCACTGCAATCTGTGGTTGCATATCCGTAGGGAAGCCCGGATAGGGTAAAGTTTTCACATGAGTAGGCTTCAAACGCTTGGAAGCCACGACACGCATACAATCATCAGATTCTTTGATTTCACAACCGATTTCTATGAGTTTTGCAGAAATAGATTCCAAATGTTTGGGAATTACATTTTTTACAGTAATATCTCCCCTAGTTACTGCCGCTGCAAACATAAAGGTTCCTGCTTCAATCTGGTCAGGAATAATGGCATACTCGGTACCATGAAGTCTGCTTACACCCTTAATACGAATGACATCCGTACCGGCACCTTTAATGCTGGCACCCATGCTGTTTAAAAAGTTGGCCAAATCAACTACATGGGGCTCCTTTGCCGCATTTTCAATTACAGTCTGGCCTTCTGCCAATGCCGCTGCCATCATCACATTAATGGTTGCCCCCACACTAACACAGTCCATATAAATATGAGCACCTTTAAGTTTTTCTGCATGAGCTTTAATCAAACCATACTCTATACGTACATCTGCACCTAAAGCACGGAAGCCTTTCAGATGCTGGTCAATGGCACGACAACCGATATCACAACCACCGGGAAGCGCCACCTCTGCATGCTTATATTTACCTAATAATGCACCCAGCAAATAGTAACCGGCGCGAATCTTTCTGATATGATCATCATCTACTACAAAGCTGTTTATCTGACCTGCATTGATGGTGACGCTGTGTCTGCTGTTTCTATCCAACATTACTCCAATGTTTCTCATAGCTTTTAAAAGCACATTGGTATCCTGCACATCCGGCATATTCTCTATATATACGGTTTCATCCGTCATAATCGACGCAGCAAGAATAGGAAGTGCGGCATTTTTAGCACCCCCTATTTCCACTTCTCCTACTAATGGATTACCGCCTTTTATTGCGTACTGTTCCATTGTTCGTTACCTCTTTTACTTCTCAATCTATTTATACGGGAGAGAATATCCAACTCAACCACTAGATATTCCCCCTTTTCGGAAAATATACACTATTTGTAGTTATATTATCACATTTGTTTTAATCTGTAAACTGAACAGATGTTCATCACACAGTATACAACTTACTCCAGATATTTCAAAGGATTTACCTGCTTGCCACCAATCAGCATTTCAAAATGTAAATGTGGACCACTACTGATACCGGTATTACCACTTAAAGCAATCTTTTCACCCTGCTTAACTGTCTGACCGGCCTTAACCAATACCTTACTCAAGTGCGCATAACGAGTCTGGCGACCATCTGTATGGTTGATATAAACCACATAACCATAACCACTACCCCATCCGGCCTTGGCTACTGTACCACCGCTGGAAGCATAAATAGGTGTTCCCACCGGTGTTGCCCAGTCCTGACCTTTGTGGTAAGTGCTGGCGCCCTTGGTAGGTGCTTTTCTGGGTCCAAATCCGGAACTGCTGCGTCCACCGGATAAAGGCTTGATATAGGTAGGAGGCACAATGGTACCACGTTTCACAATTTTGGGTACCGCTTCCATTTCTACCTTTTCCTTTAAAATTTCGCGGTTTATCAGCTCCTTGTTTTCAAAGGTTTCATTAACCACAACTCTTCTGAAGCCTGCTGAAGGCTGCTGTACAACCTCCGTCTGATAAGTATACCAATCATCTACATCAATATAGATAATATCCGCATTGTAAATTTCTTCGTAATAATTCACTTCCTGACGAACAACGGAAAGCTCCGGCTCCGGCACAGTAATAATCAGCTCCTGACCAATCTGCAATACGGATCTTTCATTTTCCAAGCTGGCATTCATGGCAATAATATCATCCATAGGAATATTTACTTTAATAGCAATCTCTGATAGTGTATCCCCGCTTTGCACCTCATAAATCACCTGCTGTTCCTGTTCCTCAACCAATTCCTGTACGGCGTTTTCTACCGACTGTATCTGATACTCCGGCAAATAAACTTCCACGATTTCTATTTCTTCCTTAAAGTTCATCTGCTGTATTCCCAGCTCATAGTCCTCGAAATCCAGTTCCCTTTCCGGTTCATACTCTGCAAACATTATATCCATCTGTTCACCGATTCCGGCTTTTACAAAAGGATCCTGCTCCTGTTTCTGCGCTATGGTAGCCTGTACCTGTCCGCTATCTACCACCTTGGCCTGCAGCATATTAAATTCTCTCTTAGGATCCTGCTCCAAAGCAATTCCGTAGCGTCCATAGGTATCATATTTACCAATCGCCGCCTCCAAAAGCTGCTTTACTTCTGCTTCTGTGGAAAGGTTTGTCATATATTCATTTACCTTCACTGTATAAGAACGCTGTAAGGTTTCCAGCACGCTGGCCTCTAATACATTCTTAATATTAGCCTTTACAACTTCTTCCTCATCCACTTCGCCAAAATCAATAGCCTCTCCTGTATAGGAAAATTCCACTTCCAAAAATACCAGCTCAGGACTCTTTCTGGCTATTTCCTTTCTGGCTGTCTGTACCCATTCTTTTGCTTCCTGAGGGTCATTAACAGTTCCCACTTCCGTAGCATTCACAAAAATGTGGAACCTATTCTCTTTTGCTTCTTCAAATGTCACATATTCTCCAAAAAGAAGTACTCCCAAAAGTAGAGTAACCCAAGTTCCAAACAAATATGTAAACTTTAATTTTTTACTGTATTTTGTCAATTTCATATCTATATAAATCCAATCCGCTTGTGAATTGTAACAATTTCGTAACAGTTTCATTCTACCAATTATTTTTTTAATTGTAAAGTACCACTTATTAGGTGTATAATACGAAAAGAATTTCTAAATTTCGTTTAATAGCATTGTAATCTTTAAAAAGGAAAACACCATGAGCATTTTCTTTCATATTGATGTAAATTCCGCATTTCTTAGCTGGACTGCTTTGGATATGCTGGAAAAAGGAGAAAATATCGATATCCGAACCATACCGGCCATTGTAGGTGGTGATACTCATACTCGGCACGGAATTGTACTGGCCAAGTCCATACCTGCTAAAGCCTATGGAATCCGTACTGCCGAACCGGTTGTCAATGCTTTCCGCAAATGTCCCAATCTGACTATGGTTCCTCCCAACCATCAGATGTATCAGGAGAGAAGTCAAAAGCTGATGCAATTTCTGTCACAGATTTGTCCGGATATCCAACAGGTCAGTATTGATGAATGTTATATGGATTATACCCCTATCACCAATAAATATACTTCTCCGGAGGCAGCTGCGCATATCATAAAGGATTCTGTTTATAAGGAATTCGGTTTCACAGTAAATGTAGGCATTTCTGACCGCAAGGTATTGGCCAAAATGGCCTCAGATTTTAAGAAGCCTAACCTGGTACACACCTTATACTCCCCTGAAATTTCCACCAAGCTATGGCCATTGCCGGTATCCTCCCTCTTTATGTGCGGACATTCCAGCGTAGAAACTTTACGAAAATTAGGCATCCTTACTATAGGTGACTTGGCACATTCCGACCCTGAAATTCTTCAGGCCCACCTTAAAAGTCATGGTCTGACACTATGGGAATATGCCAATGGTATTGATTCCTCCGGCATAATGGCGGAACCGGTTAAAATGAAGGGAATCGGCAACTCTACTACTTTAACTAATGATGCCGTCACTAAAGAAGAGGCCTATCATACACTTCTCCAATTGGCAGAAAGTGTAGGAAGAAGAGTTCGTGCCTCCCATGAACTAGCCGGCATGGTCAGCACGGAAATCAAATATGCATCCTTTCAGTCCGTTTCCCATCAGACCACTTTGGACATTCCCTCTGCTTCTACGGATGTTATTTATCAAACTGCATGCCATTTATTTGATGAATTGTGGAATGGTAAGCCCATACGATTATTGGGCATTCGTACCTCCAAGCTGGTACCCGATACAGCACCACGCCAAATGAGCCTTTTTGAACTTCAGGAAGCCACACCTAAAAGTGAGAAACAGCAAAAGCTGGATTCTGCTTTGGATTCTCTGCGTGATAAATATGGTAAAGACATTATAAAAAGGGGCAGCCTGCTTTAACAGGTGCCCCTTATATACTTTAACTATTTCTTTACACTATATCCAAAGGTTCCCAACAATTCACCGGTTGCCAGATAGTCCCCATGGGAATAAGCAATTGGCTCTGCCTTATCCAGATGGAACTTACCCTTTTCATCCATATATTTCTCATCCACATGAACTGCCACTACTTCTGCCAGAAACATATCATGACTTCCCAGTGGAATCACCTGTGTTACCTTGCATTCAATATTCACAGGACTTTCAGCAATTAAGGGAGCTTTTACTTCTTTTCCGGAAAGTGCAGTCAACCCCATCTCCCTAAACTTGTCTACATCCCGGCCACTCTTCACACCACAATAATCCGTAGCATAGGTCAAATCCTTTGTGGTCAGGTTAATCACAAACTCACCGGTTTCTTTAATAATATCATAAGAATATCTTTCCGGTCTTACAGAAATGGACACCATAGGCGGATTGGAACAAATCGTTCCTGCCCAGGCAATAGTAATAATGTTATTTCTGCCCTCTTTATCAGCTACACTGACCATTACAACCGGTAAAGGATACAGCATATTTCCGGGTTTCCAAAGTTGTTTTGCCATATTAGAACACTCCTGACATTACCAACCACATTACAATGGATGCAACAATAGATGCTGCTGATACACACAATGAAGTAAATGCGATTGTGGTAAGTGATTTATTCTTTGCCAATAAAATTTCCAGCTTAGGTACAATTTGTTCAGTCTGTTTATTTACCTCTTCCATTACAGAAGCCTGAACATTACGATACACCTTTACATTCTCCTTGTGGAGATAATCCATAAATTGATCATTCTGTCCTTCTAATAACATCTTTAAACTATCTTGCGACTCTGCCTGTTCCTTTAAAGCTGCAAGCTGTGCTGCAGATTGTTCTCTCATGGCTGCAATCTGTGCATCACCTTGTGTCTTTAAGGATACTAACTGCGCATCACCTTGTGACTTGGTGGTGGAAATCTGCTTCTCTGCTAATTCACGCATCGCTAAGAACTGTGCCTTAGTTACTTCCTTACTGGTCTCAATTGTGGAAATCTGGTTTTCAAGCTGTTCCAATAGCTGAGCCTTCAGTTCCTGAATCTGGTCATTAAAGGATTTTTCCAAATCACCCTTCATGGAATCTGCATTATACTGCATGGACTTAATCTGAGCCAGACTGCTTTCTACCAGTTCATTGATACCCTCTGTAGGTACCTGTGCTTCATTGATTCTCTCCACGCCAACTAATAAGGCCTGCTCCAACTGTTCTCTTGCCTGCTGATTAAACTCTGCAAACTGTTCCAGTGCCTCTTTGGTTGAGTCATTCACCTGCTTCATCTCGTCCAGACACTCTTCGTACTGTCTTACCTGTTCTCTGGCACGATGTAATTCTTCTGCTTCCGCGGAAGCATTTGCCTTTATAATTTCCTGTGCAGTAAATTTCTGCGCCAGCTTATCAATAAATGAATCCATAACTTTTCCTCCCAATAGACAAAAGTACCTTCTTTTTTCCTATTTTAACATTTTTTTGTAAACAATACAATACAAAGCTTTTTGGGGGTTTTTGTGCACTTTGTACAATTATTTCAAATATAATTTTACATTTTTGGAACGTTAACACACGCTTCAAATTTTATTCACATTTTGTTCACAATTAATTGTTATACTGAAATAGTCAAATGAATGACTCTTTTAAAATTGAATGAATAAATTTTTTCATAATAGCCTGGGTGCCGCAAGGTGCCTGGGCACTCCTCATTTTTAGGAACTAAAAAGGACGTTTCCCTTCATTTTGAAACGTCCTTTTTCTTTTCTTATTTTCCTTTTCTTTCCTGACTGGTCTGATTAATCTCTTCATTCAAGGACAGCATCTTTGCATCCAAATCCATTACCATACGGGCACATTCAATCAACTGATTCCTAATATGCTCCGGAGCATCTCCCTCCAGTTTATAATGAATCTTATGCTCAAGACTTGCCCAGAAATCCATGGCTACTGTACGAATCTGTATTTCCACTTTAGTATCCACAATTTTGTCTGACAAATACACCGGTACCGTAACCACCATATGGTAGCTTCTATAACCACTGGCCTTGGGATATGTAATATAATCCTTGGTAGCTATCACCTTAATATCCTTTTGTGCACGAATCGTTTCTGCTATGGTATAAATATCTGATGTAAAAGAACAGATAATTCGTATTCCTGCTATATCATTTACATGCTCCACCATGTTCTCGATGGTGGACTCAAAGCCCTGTCGTTTCAGCTTCTTTACAATACTCTCCGGACTCTTAATACGAGCCTTTAAATGTTCAATAGGATTATATTGATGTACATGCTGAAATTCCTGATTCAGAATCTCCATCTTGGTCTGCACCTGTTTTAATGCTGCATTATAAACCAGCGTGACCTCCTGCCAGCTTTCAATGCCATCCCCATTTTCTTTATTTATCTGCATTTTAACTCCTCCATACAGTTTCATACTGACGTATGTCAACTGCTTTCACCCCTTATAGATTCAGTATATCATATCCTTATTCATATTTGTATCTTTTTGCCTAAAATTTATGTTTTTTTAAGACTCCCGTTTGTGATATACTCTATATGATACATTATAACTTTGATAGGAGGAATCCGACATGTTTCGTTTATGGGCCAAAGAATTTAAGGACAACCGAATGCTTCGGGATATTGTAATAGAAGATAACACTTTAGACACGCGCACCCACAAGGTCATTAACGCCTTGGACAAGGTATGCTATGCCTTTGATTTGAGCAAACCTATCTGGCTGGATAAAACGGTTGCAGAATTCAAACGCCATGATAAAGCACGTTTTACCAAGGACAATTTCATAGACTCCATCGAATTTGATTATCTTGAAATCCATGTGATCGAGGAGGATTAGAGTCTTCCCAAAAATCCCATAGGGGGCACGCAACCCCTCTGGGATTTTTTTGCGAAAACGATTGACAAGCTTTTCCACATGATGTAATATTAACTCAATCACATATAGTTTTTAAAACTACATATAATAGTTCGGAGATATTTTTATGATTGAGGAGGTAAACATTATGCAAATAACAGTTCGTGATCCGGGTAGCGCATTAACTCATTCCATCGCCATGATGACGGCCTTAATAGCCGCAGCACCTTTGCTGGTAAAAACTGCTTTAAATTCCACAGGAAGGGAATTTACTGCCATGTGCGTATTCATTTTCAGCATGGTTTTATTATATGCAGCCAGCACCACCTATCATACGGTAAATGTAACCGGCGAAAAGCTGAAGCTTTTTAAGAAAATTGACCATATGATGATTTTTGTATTGATTGCAGGCACCTACACTCCTGTATGTCTGATTATCCTGGGTGGAGAAATCGGCTACACCTTGCTTTCAGTAGTATGGGGAATCGCTCTTGTAGGTATTTTGATTAAGGCCTTCTGGGTAACCTGTCCCAAGTGGTTTTCATCCCTTATTTACATTGCCATGGGTTGGGTGTGCATTTTTGTATTTGGTCAGCTTTGGAGTTCTTTACCTAAAGCAGCCTTTGGTTGGTTATTGGCCGGTGGTATTATTTATACCATAGGAGGCATCATTTACGCATTGAAGCTTCCCCTTTTTAACGCAAAGCACAAGTATTTTGGTTCTCACGAAATCTTCCACCTGTTCGTAATGGGTGGCAGTGTGTGCCACTTCATCTTTATGTATATGTATGTGGCATAGTTTTATTAATAGTGCAAGCCCCGAAACGGACTCCTAATACCGTTTCGGGGCTTTTCCTTTCACACTTTCGAGAAGATATTATTTAATTCTTTTTAACTTTACTAATCCCCCACTTAATTAACAAAATTCCACCTGTAATTACTACTACTTTAACCATAGAAACAATAATCGTTGTGATCATAAGGGGAAGGACTTCTTCCTGCGGCATAGTGGTATAAATTGATACAATGTCCTTTTTAACCCACATAAAGACGATATATGCCATTGCAATTACTCCTACGATAATTCTCCATGCTTCTGTTTTCTTTTTGCTCACGTTATTCATATTATTTATTCTCCCATCTAAATTATATTTTTTATTCTCTTATCCTTGAAAATACCATTAATATTCCTTCTTATCTAATCCTTTGATTGTGATTAGTATGGACACTGTCACGAGTACCAGCAGGATTCCTCCAACAAGTAAAAAGGTTTGCAAATTACTTAAACTATCCAACTTCATAAGAAACTGCGGAACACTATCCAATCTATCTCCAAATACCGTTGTAATCACATAATAAAGAGCAAACGAAATTCCCATAATTACTACTATCGCCACTCTTGATTTCTCCACACCAAAAATCACTAAAACAGGTATCATTAAAGAAATCATTACCATACCAAAAGCAATACCCACCAGCAAGGCTTCCTTAAATGCTTCTGCTGTAAATGCTGTAAATCCTAATGCATTACACACAAATGTAAGCACTGCCATAACTACTCCCATCAACATAATTATCACAAAGCTAAAAAGGTACTTTTCTAACACATAATACTTTCTCTTAAACGGAAGTGTCAGTAAGAAAGCCATTCCGTTTTCATGACTGTCAAGGGCTATACTATTGGTAGAAAATATAGACATCATCAGCATAGCATACATAACCCCAAAGCCAACCTCTTCGCCTGTAAGTAAAAAGAATAATCCTAATGCCACAAATATAATAAAACTGCTCTTCTGACTTAATATATATCGAAAATCTTTCACTAATAAACCCTTCATATTACCTTCCTTCCTTTCTGTCACTAAGCATCAATGTAATAATTTCATCAATTTCGCTCTTTTCTATTACAATGTCCGGATGATTTTCCATAAAATACTGTTTTTCATTGGTTAAGCAGGTATAACCATACTTATCCTTTTTGGTGCAGAGGATGTATTCCTGCGCCAGCTTCTGATACTGTTCAGGGGTTACCTTCAATATACCGTAAGCATCCATCAGTGTATCCGTTTCCTCATGCATAATGATCTTTCCATTTTCAATAAAGTACACATCATCACACAATCCTTCTAAATCTGAAGAAATGTGAGAGCTGATTAATATACTGTTTTCTTCGTCCTCCATATATTCCCGAAGCAAATCCAGTATTTCATTACGTACCACTACATCCAGACCGGATGTGGGCTCGTCCAGAATCAACAATTTTGCACCATGGGATATAGCCAAAAGCACTTTTAACTTTGCTTTCATGCCGGTGGAAAATTCTTTGATTTTCTGATTTAAGGGAATGTCAAAATGCTCACATTTGGATACAAAGTCTGCCTTATCAAACTTTTTATACATAGCACTCATGGTAGCAATCACATCCTTTACGGTCATATATCCGTTAAATCCGGAATCGGAAAGCACCACACCGATTTTTTCCTTATCTGCCGGTTCTAAATCCTTAGGTTCTTTGCCATCTATCAATATCTTACCATCGGTCAATTTAATCAAACCTAAAATTGCCTTAAAGGTAGTACTCTTACCTGCACCGTTTCTACCAATTAAACCGGTGATTGTACCCGGCTCCAAGGTCATACTCAGATCCAGTTCAAATGTTTTATATTTCTTCTTTACATTTTCTAATACCAAATTCATAATTTTACTCCTCCAAAATCAATTCAAACAATTCTGCCAGTTCTTCGTTACTCATACCATAGGTCCTGCCCTTACGAATCACTGTTTCCAGCTCCTGTTCTATTTCTTTCTTCTGTTCTTCCTGACGCAGTCCCACATTCACACCTGCCACGAAGCTTCCCTTACCATGAACGGTTACGATGAAGCCATCCTGTTCCAGGGTATCATAGGCTTTTTTTACAGTCAGGGCACTGATACGCAAATCCTTGGATAAGGTTCGTACGGAAGGAAGGCTTTCCTCCTTCTTTAATTCCTCTTTCATAATGGCTGTTTTAATCTGTTCCACTATCTGCTCATATATGGGCTGCATGGATGAATTGTTAATAATAATGTTCATATTAGGTACCTCTCTACATTTGTAAAATACTGATTTACATGAAAAATGTATTTATAATTAGTGCCTCAT
Organism: Lachnospiraceae bacterium; assembly: GCA_017521605.1. Classification (GTDB taxonomy): domain Bacteria; phylum Bacillota; class Clostridia; order Lachnospirales; family Lachnospiraceae; genus Acetatifactor. Next base: position 79,244 of record JAFXCD010000046.1, read on the forward strand.
CATTCTCCTTTTTTATTTTCTCAAGCTCCTCTTGTGTATACTCTCTCTTCAGCCTTTTTCCGCATATAGGACACTTTTTCATATTTTCATCATATTGTTTATTGCACTTAGGGCATACATGAATCATAATTAGCAACTCCTTTCTTAATGGAACAACTTCTTACCATTGTTCCTTAACTCCTGTCGACATAAACACTATATAACAGTTTATAACTGTTGTCAACTGTTTTATACTGTTTATTTTGTATTTTCTTATTTTTGTTTATTTTGCACTATTTCAATCAAGTTCATTTGGTAGTTTTTCCCTTGACTTGTGTATATATCCGTGTTATTCTGTGTATACCGTATATATACAGAATAACAAGGAGTGTGCCATGGACATTATTTTAAGTAATACTTCGGACGAGCCTATTTATCAGCAGATTATCTCTCAAATAAAGGCTCAGATTATAAGCGGTAAGCTGGCAGCTGGGGACGCCCTGCCTTCCATGCGATTACTGGCGACACAATTACGAATCAGTGTAATTACCACCAAGCGTGCCTACGAGGAGCTGGAACGGGATGGTTATATCGAAACTATCGCCTCCAAGGGCTGCTATGTAAAAAAACAAAACTCCGATTTCCTTCGGGAAGAGGTCATTCAGCAGACTGAGGAACTTTTGGAAAAAGCCTGCCAGAAAGGAAAGATGTGTGATCTTTCTTTAGACGAAATGAAGGAAATGCTGGAGCTTGTGTATGGAGGAGAAGCAAATGAATAATTATGAAAATGCCATAGAGATTAAGAATCTTACCAAGAAATACGATGGCTTTACCTTGGATAATATCAGTTTTAATGTGCCAAGGGGAAGTATCATGGGCTTTATCGGACAAAACGGTGCCGGCAAAACCACCACCATCCGTGCCCTGCTTAATATCACCAAAATCGATAGCGGTACTATCAATATGCTTGGCATGGATTTATATGAAAACGAATATGTCATCAAGGAACAGATTGCTGCAGTATTCGATGAGCTTCCTTTTTATGATGGTTTTACTGCCAAGACTCTGGGAATTATGTTCGAAGGCATGTATGGAGGCTGGAACAAGGAACAGTACTATGCTTATCTGGAACGCTTTAATTTACCTATGAAGAAGAAAATCAGCAAATTCTCCAAGGGTATGAAAATGAAGCTTCAGATTGCTACTGCCCTTTCTCATGGTGCCAAGCTTCTGATTATGGACGAAGCCACCACCGGGCTTGACCCGGTAGTACGTAACGAAATTCTGGATATTTTCAGAGAGTACTTAAATGATGATACCAACAGCATTCTTATGTCTTCTCATATCACCAGTGACCTTGATAAAATTGCTGACTCCGTAACCTTTATTGACCATGGTAAAATTCTTCTTACCGGCTATAAGGATGAAATCCTGGAAAGCCATGGTATGGCAAGATGCAGCAGGGAGGATTTCAAGGAAATCAATCCTAACGACTACATCAGTGCCCGCATGAATGATTTTGGCGTGGATTTCCTGGTTCCCGACAAGACTGCCTGCAAACAGAAGTATTCGGGACTGTTAATTGAAAATACCAATCTGGAAGAAATTATGCTGTTCTATGTGAACAAGGAGAAAAAGGAGTGGTCATAATGAAAAAAGGAACCTTCAAAGGACTACTGTTTCGAGAATTTTATGTAGCAAGAAAAACGATAGTAAGTTACTTTTTAATCTATATTTTCTTCATCATTTTAGCCTTATTGGCACTACTTAGTTATAAATGTGGTAATTTACACCGATATGCTCACTTGATAAATGAAGAAACAACAAAAATGATTGATTTTTTCATTAAAATTATTCCGGTTACCATGGCCATCGGCTTTACCAGTAGTGGAACGGACTCTACCCCCAACGACGAAAAAACACCTTGGCAGCGTTTTCGTACTGCTTGCCCGGTGACTCCTTTTCGTCTCGCTTTAGCTAAATACGCCTGCACTCTGATTCTATTTTTGTTTTCCCTTGGACTTACCTTTGGTTGGTTAGGACTGCACAGTCTCCTAACCGGCTCTACGCTTACCCGAGACAACATAGTTATTATTGCAATCACATATTCCTTTATTATGGTACTCATTGCCTACGTACAGAATATCAGCATTTGGCTTAGAACCATGGAAAGAGTTATACTTGCTATCATGATACCCATGTATGGCGGACTTTTCTTTGTTTTCATAAAGTTCCCGCAGATTATAGACATACTGTATCCTTCCAATCCTGCCGGCATGAACAAACTTGTGGAGGGGTGTACCAAACTTCTCCCCTTTGCACCGCTGATTTTTGCAGGGTCACTCCTTGTAGGAATCCTCTGTACCACCATGCTTTATAAAAGGAGGGAAAAATAATGAAAGGTCTTCTTTACAAAGATTATGTACTTTTTAAAAATACACTTCGTACACTGATAGGCATGGGCGCATTCATCCTTATTGTCATTTGTATAGGGATAACAGAAATGAATATCGCCTTTGGAATAGCTTCTCCGGAGGATGCTTACAGCATTTCTTATTTAAATGCCGTCGGTTATTGTTGCTTTTTTATCATGCTTACTCCTCTATCATCCAGTCTGTTTACCCCAGATGAGAAGCCAACCACTGTAAGTTTTCTTTTCTCCACTCCACAGGCTGCCAAAGGTCAGATACAGAGTAAGTACTACTTTTTACTAATATTAAATACTGTCATTCTGCTATTATGTTTTCTTACGGATACTATCATTATGGGCAGAGTAGGAGAATATGCTTCCTCAGCCTCTTTACCTTGCCTTATGTTCTTCTGCATGAACTTAATATTGTTAGCCCTAAGAATACCCCTTCATGTACGTTTTGGCTCTGCCGTGAGTTTCCCCTTACAGATAGCAGGTATCATCCTGATTTTCTTTGGAATTATATTATATGCTTTGTTTGGCGACCTTTCCTTCTTTATGGAAGAGCACGACCTCTTAGCCATGCTAAAAGAATATTTATCCAGTGGAAAAGTGATTTTTGCTCTTTCCCTGGTTCCCTATATTTCGGTAGCCATGTATTACCTCTCCTACCGGATTTCTCTGGCACTTTACAGAAAGGGGGTAGAATCTTATGAACAATAAAGAGAAGAAACTATTAATCATCCGTTTGGTGATTTTCTGTGTACTGGCTTATCTGCCCCTTTATGTAATGACACCCATATTAAACACGGTGTGCGGGGAGTATATTTTCTCCCAAACTGCCAGTGGCAGTACCCTTATTGCCGCCCAGGTTTTTGGCATATTCGGTATGTTTGCCCCCTCTGTGGCACATATACTGACCAGGGTGTTTACAAAAGAGGGATTTAAGAATACATACTTAGGCCTGAATCTTAAGGGAAATATCCGCTACTACATTGCATCTGTAGTCGTAAAGCTTGTGGAAGCCACATTTGTAATGTTCCTTATGTGGACTATATGGCTAAAGGACTTTTCCTTCTCAGAGGTCTTCCCGGGCGGAGACTGGCAGTTAAAAATTGGTATCTTCCTGCTTCAACTGGCCGCTTCCATTATTCTTTTCTTCCCCGGCTTTGGTGAAGAATGGGGCTGGCGCGGTTATATGATGCCCAAGCTTTTGGAACTAATGCCTAAGCCTGTGGCCATTATCGTAGGTGGCGTGATTTGGGGGCTGTGGCATGCACCCCTTACGGTTTCCGGACACAATTTCGGTTTAGAGTATAAGTTCTATCCTTGGTTAGGAATCCTGCTAATGAGTGTATTCTGTGTCTTAATGAATGCCTTTTTGACCTTGCTTACGGAGCGCACCAAATCCATTTACCCGGCAGCTTTCTGCCATGCCGTAAACAACAACCTTGGTGCCGGAATACTCCTTAGCATCTTTGCAAGCCAAACCGTACTGGCATCCGTGACCGATGTTTCCAATATTAGTGCTTTCTGGATTATGCTACCCGTTACCGGTGTCACTGCGGTTGTGAGTATGGTGTTGTTTATGAAGAAACAAAAGTCATAATACTAGTGTCATTTCACCAAAAAGAGTGCGTGGTTCGTCCACGCACTCTTCTTTTCATAGAATCTATATTACTGCAATTCCTGCATTCTGCTTCGAAACATCTCTTCCGACATATCCATCCGTTTCGCAGCATCCTCCAATTTCAAAATACCATCCTTTACCAGACTACATAACATGGCAAAGGCACCTTTCTCACGTCCAATACGTTCTCCTTCTGCTTTTCCTTCTGCTTTTCCTTCTGCTCTTTCATCCTCAAATGCCTTACACATATCTAATCCTCCTTCTTTCTGTGGAAACAATTTCAAACTTCTCTTTCCTATCAAAACACCCATGGTATCTATGGAAATTTCATCTAACTGCCGGAATCGTTCCTTATGCTCCAGATAATATTGTTTCATAGCCTCCCTATCCTTGCTTCTCTTAAAAATAGCTATAATCTCCCGCAGACTAGTCTCATAATTCTCTTCTTCTAACTCTCTCAGGTTATAAATCTTTACCCGATAATCCTTTAACAACTTACGATAGTCATTCCCAAGGCCTTCTACATCCAGCATATCCATGATTCCTTGAGGGCCATCATAAATTTCCTCTCCACAATACAACCCTATGGTATGAACCGGTAGCAGTTTGTCTGTTTTCTTCAAACCATATAAAAAGGTACCGGCAGGTATTTTCTTCTCCATACGGTTTTTCTGACCTATGTCCCTGATTTGCCGCTGTAACTCCTGGGCATTATAATCCATCACTCTCACAGGTATGGTGTAATCCAACGTATCCAATAGTTCTACTCCAAGTAGTACGTCCCTTTTTCCCTTACACCGCATCTGTACATCCCTGCGAACATTTCCGGTTTTGCCATTTCTATTTTTGTTCTTGTAATACTCCCTGTCATGGCGCTGCAACTGCCAGATTTTAATCTTTCGTTTCCCGCGAAACACCGTACCGTTCCAGAAATCTGCATAATACCCGGGAAGTCCCAGATAATCACAGACAATATTATTCACTTCTCCCATAAAGAATCCTCCTTTCGGACGAACCTGCCATGGGAAAAGAAGACGTACATCACGTACTAACAGCTTCCATAACGAAAAAAACAAATCCGCCACTACAATTATTTTAAAGAGTAAAATGGCTGATTTGCCGCGAATGTGCTGAATGCACTTAACTTTTAGATTACTCGATATAATAATTGTAGAGCGGATGAATAATTTTGTCAACACTGAATTCTTTCGAACAAAATCCCTCAGCCAACATAAATATGAGCTTTCTATTTAGTTGTTTTTCCTTGACCCCTATCTGATAACCATGCTAATCTGTATATAGACACGTAAATAATACCTATTGCGCATAGGTTATATATAAACCTACCTGAAAGGAATTCAATACCTATGAACACGAAAGAGAAAAAAATCACCATCCTACGTCTGGTGATTTTCTGCGTGCTGGCTTACATGCCACTTTATGTGATAACCCCTATCCTAAATAAGATGTGTGGAGAACTCATTTTTTCAGAAAATGCAAATAATTATTCTATCATGATAAATAATACATACAGTTTATTTATCATGTTTGCACCTTCTGTCGCCTTATTACTAACCCGACTATTTACCAAAGAAGGCTTTAAAAATACCTATTTAAGATTAAACATAAAAGGCAACATTCGCTACTATATAGCTTCTATTATTATTCGTCTTATAGCATCCTTTATAATAATGTTTCTTATCTGGGCCATATTTATAGACGGCATTTCCTTTCGTATTACTTTTTTGATAGGCAACTGGCAAGTTAAAGCATCTAATTTCTTTTTTCAACTGGGATATTCACTTCTTATCATATTTTTACCGGCTCTTGGAGAAGAGTGGGGCTGGCGTGGTTATATGATGCCCAAACTAATGAAGCTGATGCCCAAGTCTCTTGCCATCATTATAGGGGGTATTATCTGGGGGCTATGGCATGCACCTTTAACCATTTCCGGACATAATTTTGGCATAAGGTACAAGTTTTATCCTTGGCTGGGCATTCTAATCATGTGTGTGTTCTGCATTTTTATGAATGCCTTCTTAACATTTCTTACCGAACGAACCAAGTCAGTTTATCCCGCAGCCTTGTGCCATGCAATAAACAATGGTATGGGAGACTACGTTTTACTACAAATTTTTGCCGTCCCTACTGCATTGTACAAAATGCCATATGTGCCAGGTACTATTCTCGCCTTAGTAAGACTTCCTGTCTTAGGTATCATTGCATTGATAAGCTATCTGTTACTAATGCGGAAAGAGAAAGAAAAATAAACATATTCTTATCATAAGAGAAGAGTGGGTACTCCCCACTCTTTTTTAGTATTACTTATTTACTGTAGCTCCTGGACCATCTCCAGATACTCCCTACACTCCTGCCACCTAATAGGCAATTCACAAGCCTCTACAAAGTATAATTCATGAAGAGCTCTGGTACATGCCAGATACATCTTGCCGGCAAAGCTGTCATCCCCATCTCCTTGCATAAAATCATAGGTTATTACCGCATCAAATTCCAAGCCTTTACTATACACCAGTGGCAGCACAATGATTCTCTCCTTCATCTCATCATAAGGCTTATCAATAAGTTGCACTATTTCTCCACACTTGGTTAGTTCTTCATAAATACGGCGAGCCGTACTCTCATCTTTTGTAAGAATCCCTACCATGTTGTAATTCTCCAGTACTTTTAACTTCTCTTGAATAGTCTGATATTTATTCCTACTGCATATATACTGGGGCTTCTTTCCCTCTCTTTGGAAATAAGAATAGGTCTCACTATATTCCTTTTGAAACTGACTCATCATGCGAAAAGCCAAGGCGTTGATACTACCGGAAGAACGATAACTCTTGAACAGTGGCAACTGTTCTAAATCATCTCCAAATACCCACTGAAACTCCCCATAGCTTCTTATTGTAGTTACCGGGCTGATGGCCTGACACACATCCGCAAGCAGTGTATAAGAGCTCTTTGGATACAGCATCTTAAGAATTAGCAAATGCAGGATACTGTAATCCTGGGCTTCGTCAATCAGTACATGTAGCACATTCTGCAAGGGGTGAACCTCTCCCATGTAGATACGAACCAAAAGGTATAGTAAAGCATCCTCATACCACAAATGCTTTCTCTCCATATCCTTCTGCAACTGAGCATGCATACCCGATGCTGTACCGTTCTGCTGAGTTAATTGAGCCTCATAAGTTTTCATAATCTGTAAAAGTTGGGCTGCACCATCCAGTTTGTTTCGCTCCTTTAGTCTTTCCAAAGCATTCTGTATTACCTGCTTCTTGGTTTTAATATACAAAACCTCCAGCTCCTGCTGACTGATATAATCCTCTACTTTTTCTTCTATTTCTTTGTATATCTCTTCCTTGTGCTCCGCAAAATAATCCTCATACAGCTTCCTTATGGTACCCTCCACAATCTCATATTTTCGCTTGAAGCTACCACATATCACCCGTGCCACCTTCCTACTTAAATCTTCTGCACTCAGTATTAAATGACCGCTATATTTCAAATCCGGAAGTTCAAATTTATACTCTTCAAAATAATTCCCAATAAATATTAACATCTCCTTGGAGTATTTTAGCTCCAGAAATTTTTTACGTTCACGCAAGACTTCCTCTCCATCAAGTCCCTCCAACGCCTTATATTGCTGATAGTATCCCTCAATACGGATATCTCTCGGGAGTCCCTTTTGCAGGATGTCTTGGAAAATACTGTGAGACACTTCATCCTCACACAAGGCGGGCAAAATCCCGGACACATAGGAGTGATAAATATTGCTATTGGATAAAATTACAATATTCTTTGCAGTCAGCTGCTCTCTCTGATGATACAAAATATATGCCAAACGATGTAGCCCCACACTAGTTTTGCCACTTCCGGCAGGACCATAAATTAGCACAGCCTTCTTATCTATCTTACGAATGGCAGTATTCTGCTCCTTCTGAATGCTGCTGACTATAACACGCAATTTATTCACCGTATTTTCGGACAATATTTTCCCCAGAATAGCGTCATGCATGGAGGAATCCGTATCATAAATATTCTGTAGCTGACCTTCCTCAATCTGTATCTGACGCTTCCGCTGTAAGGTCACATCCATGCGGCGACCATCCACCTCATACCAGGCATCTCCTACATCAAAGCCATAAAACAGGGAACTGATAGGCGCACGCCAGTCACAGACATACATCTCATAGGTCTTCTCATCCTTCAGACCCACTGCCCCGATATAAAAGCTCTCCTCCGGACCGTATTCATCCTGTACATCAATCCTTGCAAAATAGGGATTCTCCTTCATCTTTTCCAGCTTTTGCAATTCCTTCAGATTCTCCACGTACTGCTTTTCATCTGCTACAATTACTTCGCTACGCTGACAAATATCCACAATATCATCAAAGTCACTAACAACATGTCTGCCCTCTTCCCACATGTCTTTTCTTCCTTTGCTGATATCCTCACGCAGTTCTTCCTTTTTTTCCTGTAGTGTCAGAATACGCTTCTCAATATACTCCTCCACCTGCTCCAGATTGTTTTGTTCTTCCTGAAATTCCCTGGTTTCCATCGTTTCCCACTCCCCTTATACAAATCAGTTCTTTGTTTTTATAACCGCTACACAAACTATAACAATAATAGTATAAGCATACTTTCTGTCAAATTTACAGACTTGTAATGAAGCTCATTTTGTGGTATTATATCTACAGAAGAAAAGAGTGCAAGGACAATCCCTGCACTCTTTTTTGATTATATAATATAGTCTGTTATACAATCATACCACTGAACATAAGTCTGTCCATTGATGATTAACTGCTCATTCTCCGGCAACTGTTCACTCCAAAGCTTCCCATACCTGTCATAAGCCCAGTCATTTCGATTAAATCTGCGCCATAGAATGGTTCTTCCGTTTTTATCCAGAAATTGCTCAGAAACCACTCCCGCATTGTAGGTTTCGATGTCCATAACACATATCGTATCATAGCTTTTACCATTGATGGTAACAGTATAGCGACCTACAATATCCAGTAAAAACTTTTTATCCAGGCTGGTAATCTCCTGGCCCTCTCTTTTGATGTCTCCCTTAGGTGAAAGGTTGGTTTCATTACCGCAATTGTCTTCTCCAAAGCCCCAGTTGGGCATAAATTCCTCTCCATCTAAAAAAGTAATATAATTCCTCACATCTCCATCGGTCCGTAAAGAAGCCAAAAATCTGCAGTGGGTATCCGTCAACTGTGCCACAAAGGTACGGTTAATAACCTCCTTTTTCGCAGAATAGCTTGCTTCCCTGGCGGTCAGCTCCACTCCTTCGATGCCGTGGACCTTAGCCTTTCCGGTGACCTTCAGGTCGTAGATATGATTGCATTTCCGAGAAGGAATATCATACATCCCCCAGGATAATTCTTCTCCCGGCTTGGGTACCAAAAACCATCCCATCAGCTCCTCCCATTTCACCGGGAATGGTGCTTCCGTGGATGCTTCTATGGTATATGTTGGTAAATATTCAGGTAATCTTTTCATTGCTTTGTCTCCTTTATCCTCATCTCTATGGCCCGGATATTGCTTCTTGAAATTTTGCTTGGCAGTATGGAGTCTGCTTTTCACAGTACCCACCGGTATTTCCAACCGTTTGGCAATTTCCGCTTGTGGCAGTTCTTTCCAAAAATACAGGTACAGAATCTGCCTATCCTTATCTCCCAGCTTTTCCAAGGTTTCCTGCAGCACACTTACTTCTGTCATGCCATATCGGCTATCGGTAAACTGTTTCTCTTCCAGTGCTTCAATGGGTATTTCCAGCCTGACAGCCTGCTTGCGAAAATAGTCATTACACTTATTCCGTGCAATGCTAATCAACCAGAATTTAAAGCTGTCCTTATTCTTCAGTTGTGCAAAATTCTGATATGCAAGAGCATATACCTCCTGCAAAACATCCTCTGCATCTGCTTTAAGGGGTATTCGAAACTTCACAAAACGCTCCGCAACAACACCATGCTCCTTCAGCAATTGTTCAAAAAGTGACATATTCTCACCTCCCGCCATTGGTATTTGAAATCGACTTCACCTATAAAGACGTAGGGGAACACGAAAAGGTTCAGTATTATAAAAAATCCCGGAATAATTTTACTAAAACCTTCCGGGATTCGCTTTTTATTTATTCCTCATATCCATTAGGGTTATTACTTTGCCATCTCCAAGAGTCAGCACACATTTCTCTAATACCGTACTGTGCTTCCCAGCCAAGTTCTTCCTTCGCTTTGCTTGCATCTGCATAGCAGATGGCAATGTCTCCGGGACGCCGTTCCTTAATCACATAAGGCACCTGTACACCTGTAGCTTCTTCAAAATTCTTTACTATATCAAGCACACTGTAACCGGTTCCGGTTCCCAGATTATAAATCTTAAGACCGGCATTTTCCTCTACCTTTTTCAGTGCCTTCACGTGCCCCATAGCCAAATCTACCACATGGATATAGTCACGCACACCGGTACCGTCATGGGTATCATAATCATTACCGAATACACCCAGCTCACTTCTCTTGCCTACTGCCACCTGTGTAATGTAAGGCATCAGATTGTTTGGAATACCGCTGGGATTTTCACCGATGGTTCCGCTCTTATGCGCACCAATAGGATTAAAATAACGAAGCAGTATTACATTCCATTCCGGATCTGCTTTCTGAATATCAGACAATACCTGCTCCAGCATGGATTTAGTCCAGCCGTAAGGATTGGTGCACTGTCCCTTGGGACATTCCTCGGTAATCGGAATAAACGCAGGATTGCCATAAACAGTAGCACTGGAAGAGAAAATAATATTTTTACAACCATGCTTCCTCATCACATCCACCAAAGTCAAGGTACCTGCAATATTGTTCTCATAATATTCCCAAGGCTTCTGTACAGATTCTCCCACTGCCTTAAGACCTGCAAAATGGATCACGGCGTTAGGTTTTTCCTTGGAGAATATCTCCTCCAAAGCCTCTCTGTCCAAAATATCCGCTTTATAAAAAGGCACCTTCTTACCGGTAATGGAAGCTACTCTTTCCAGGGACTTCTCACTGGAATTGCTTAAATTGTCCAAAACCACTACATCATAACCGGTATTCTGCAATTCTACTACGGTATGGCTACCGATATAGCCGGCACCGCCTGTTACTAATATTTTCATATTCTTTTCCTCCAGTATCTCTACTCCGCCAAAAATTCCGTCTGAAACTCCGCATTAATCTCTGCGATTTCCTTCTTGCCGTCTATGTAATCCTTATACATATCCCACAAATCGATTTCGCAATCTTCCAGTCCGTCATCTACAGGCTGCCACTCCTTAATCAGGGCAATTCTTTCCTGTAAAGTTGTATCTTTTATCAATATACTCTTCATAGTTATAGCACCACACCATTTTGCTTCAGAAGTGCTTTTGCACTCTCTACGGAATCCACACCGGTTTTATTCTTAATAGGCGCAAACTCCCTCTCTCGTACTACCTCGTAAGGCAAACATGTATCCAGCTGATGAATCATATCCAGCACCAGATTCTCATACTTATAGCCATTGGGCTCTTCAGGCTTTACCAATTCACCGGCTTCATTCAAATAAGGAATCTTTTTCTCTACGATATGAAGCGGCAGGCTACCATCCAACAGCCCTTCCAATGCTTTTTCATTAAATAAATAATTTAAAATCACACCAAAGTTATAGGCCGGATCACCCTTTGTATCCTTGGCATTCATTAATTCCTCAGTCAGTTCATAATACTCCACTATAGAAGGTCTGCCATCCTCCAGGCACATTACTCCTACCTTTTCATCCGGAGCATTCTTACGAACCACCTTTGCACCCACCACACAATTTCTCGCTAAAGTAGCACCAATAAAACAAGGGTCTGCAATTCTTTGTAATACATTATCTACTGCAAAAATATTCAGCCACTCGATACCTTCTCTCTTTACCACTTCTAAAAGTCCGGCATTCTTCATGGATACAAACCATCCGCCATTTCCGTTAGGAGAGGTAGAAAGCTTACCCTTTTCTTCCAAATAAATCTTTCCACTATAATCAGTAGCTGCTGCCATTTCCTGCTTGAAAAAATGAATATATTCTGCTTTATAACCAAAGAACTCATGCTCTGTTAAGAACTTGATGGTGGCATCATTGTTTTTATCACTGGTCATGATAAAAAAATGAATCCAAGTACCCGTCTGCTTCACCACATCCATGAGATTATTCACCAGACACTCAAATATGTATAAATCCTTGGTTTCACCGATATTGTACATACCCTTAGGGTCGTCAGAGCCAAGTCTGGTACCCATGCCACCTGCAAGAAGCACTGCAGCTATTTTGCCATCCTGAATCGCCTTGATGCCAATAGCTGTAAAACTCTCTTTATTGGTTTCAATTTCGTCCAACTCCATAGCCGCCAAAGGACTAATTTCGCCCTTCTTGACCAGTTCCTCCATGTTTTTGCACTTCTCTAAAATACTCATATCCGTTTGTTCAATCTGAGTCAAAAGTGCCTCCTGTTCTGTAGAAGACAATTCATTATAATATCTCAGGACATGCTCTTGTCCATATTCTTCACATTTCTGTTTTGCTACTTCGAATGTCATAATACTCCCTCACTTTTAGAAATACTTTCCAATTATACTTATGCAAGTATACATCATTTACTGATTTTAAGCAATGAATTACACTGATTCTTTAAGTTTTCTTAATATTTCTGTAACATTTCAAAGCCGTCTACAACTCCAATCCTGCAAAGAAATCTTTGTATCCAAGCTTTTCTGCCTTGTATCGTAGGAAATAAGCTTTCATCTCCGGATAGTTCTCTCCCATATCCCCAAGCAGTCCTTCCATATTTTCTCCGTTGGCACAGCCCAAATCTAAAAACAAATCCCAGCTTTCCTTGTCAAAGCTACGCTCCTGTAAAAGCACCTGCCAGGTTTCTTCCTGCTCACAGCCTTTGGTATGCTTCTGTAAATATCTGCTTAAATAGACACGCACTTCCTCTAAAAGCACCTCACTATGCTGCAGGCGCAACATGCTGAGACGTACCTTTTTCTTTCGTTTTCCTGACAAAAAAGCTTCTAAATCTGTACTACCATAATCCTCTTCGCCACAAAGTACCTGCTTTAAATAACCTTCATTATCATCCTCTTCCATTACAGCAAGCAATCTGGCATCCCACTTAGCAAACCACTCTTTGCTACCTGCCGCCGGTAAATCCAGTAAATAATAGGCTTCCAAATCCTTCACGGCACCAGCCAGCAAATAAGCAACATCCTCTGACCACTGGTGAAGTTTGTCGTTTTGTACACAGTTGATTTTTTGCAGTGAATCTGCATTTGCCAAAACAGCCTTTCCCAGCTCTGTAATCCCCCCCGGCAAAGTAATTTTCTCCAGCCGGCTGCAATAAGCAAAGGCCCAATCTTCTATTTTCTTTATGGTAGAGGGCAGTATCAACTCTCGGATATGCTTTCGGCTTAAGAAGGCCTTCTTAGCAATCCCGGTCACCTGTCTGCCTTTCACAGTTTCCGGCACTTGAACTAAAGAAGCACGGCCACCACACGCGGTCACCCACAGTCCATCCTCTGCCTCGTGCAGCTTCAGATAATACCCCTCTCCCTGATACTCGTATTCTTTTTTCATAGCCAAATTACAGTCCTAATTCTCCGATTTTCTTCTTGATATCATCCTGGCGCTCACTGAGCATCAGCTCCTGATTGTGACGCTGGTAGTCCGGGCTCCCAAAGGATGCCAGAAATCGACTGCTTGCGCTGTTTACAGTAAGCTCTGTTACCAAGATAAGCATTTCATTACCCTGTTCAAAGGCTTCCTCCACAAAGGTAAACAAATAATGTAGCATATCCTGAGTAGATGTTGTTTTTTCCTTCATAGTCGAAACCTCTGCCTCGAACTTCGCCTTCAGGCAGGCAAACATGTCATCTTCTGCTAACAATAATAAAGCTTCTTTTCTGGCTTCAGCTAAAAAGCGTAACACCTTTTTATACTTCCTACGCTCCTCTCTGGATAGTGCATTGGAACGCTCTAATCCATACATCTGCTTTTGCTTCTGTTCTGCCAGTTTCTCCAATAATTCTACACGGTCAGTACCATCCTGCTTTTCATAAGTATTTTTTACTACCAGTAGTAGAGCACGGGTATCTGTTAAATAAGCTGCCTGCTCCACCACTTCCTTCATTTCAGCCATGCAACAGTCCAGAAGCATACCCAGCAAAGATAATCTTTCATCAAAAGCAGCAGCCTTTGCTCTGGTCACGGACTGTTCCGAAGCCTGTCCCTGTAAAATCTCCTCAATATGATAATCTCTCTTATATTTATTATACAAATCATAATATGCCGTAAATTCTTTTACGATTCTGTCATTGCGGATATACTGCCCCACCAAGGTTTCATCCACGGGCAGCTTTCCCTCTTCGTAATGGTACAGGATTTCCGACAAGTCCTCCCAACCACGGGCAGTCACATAACTTCTGCCTTTTGTAGTCATCTCCATATGATAAAAATGCTCCTTCTTTAAATCCAAGAAGCTTAAAATTGCATTGTGCACCTGTCTTTCGACAGCATATTCCTTCCACACACCATAATCCGCTTCCACCTCCAAAAGCTTCATACGGTCCATGGTTACCACATCAAATTCCCGTACAGATTTATTATATTCCGGTGGATTTCCTGCAGTAACGATGACCCAGCCCTCCGGCACCTTATGAGGGCCGAAAACCTTATACTGTAAAAACTGTAGCATGGAAGGTGCCAGAGTTTCTGACACACAATTGATTTCGTCCAGAAACAAAATCCCTTCTTTTAAACCGCCTTCTTCCATAGTTTCATAAATTGAAGAAATGATTTCACTCATAGTATATTCAGAAACATTATAATCTTTGCCCCCATAGGTTTTGTGGGCGATAAAGGGAAGTCCAAGTGCTGATTGGCGGGTATGATGAGTCATGGAATAGCTCACCAGTGCAATCCCCATTTCCTGGGCAATCTGCTCCATCACCGCCGTCTTACCGATACCCGGTGCTCCCAGCAAAAAGATGGGACGCTGGCGTACTACCGGAATACAATATTCTCCAAACTCATCTTTCTTTAAATAGATATTCACGGAGCTCTTAATATACTCCTTTGCCTGCTTTATGTTCATCTTTCCTATCCTTTCTATTCCTCTATAGGTACAACTACCTGCAAACTCCAAGGTGGCACCGGAGAGCGATGTTCATCCTCCTCCAAAAAAGCAAAAATCACATCATATCCGGGCATCCTCTCCGGATATATGCCATATCCGTCCGTAAAGTAAATCAAACCCTTCAGATTTTCGAATTCACCCTGTTGCTGTAATTGCTCCACATAATCAAAAACCGGTCTGAAATCCGTACCACCAAACCCTTGTAAACGACCATTTTTCAAGAATCTTTCAAAATCCTCATCACTTGTGACTTTGGTATCCTGCTGTATGCTATTGTCACACTGAATAATGTGCACATTTATTTTAGAAAAAAAGTTTTCACTACTCTTTAATATAGAATAGGTCTTTTTCAAAAACTCCCGAACAATCTGCCCTCTACAGGAAGCGGAGGTATCCAAGGCTATGACAAACTCCTTTACCTTCTTACTCTCCCGATATTCCAGGGGCTCTACCAAAGGCATATTGCCATACAGCTCCAGTCCGTAGGTATAATAAATATAATCAAATTCCTCATCATTTACAGTGATATTCTCTCCCATTACCGTAAACCGACGCAAGATTTCTCCATAATCATACCTTTCCTTTGTGGCCTCCGAAAGATTCTTTTCCAAACTTTCTGTGTTATTCCTTGCCTTACTGAAGGCCTTTAAATCCGCTTTGATTCGTTCACTGATTTTCTGCCACTGTTCCTGAGATACTACCAACTCCTCCTTAGGTTGCCAGAGGTAATGACTGTCCCGATGAAACAATCGGTTCAACTCTTCCTTCTCCCGTGAAGATATAGGGTTGGTCCGTATATATTTATAAATTCGCTCTGCTGTCAGCACACCAACATCTTCCTTCCAGACTCGCAGCTTAGCCACCGCCTCTCTATCTGTTTCCACTTGCACCGAGGGTACCTGCAATTCCAGGATGGTATTTTCCACCGCCAAATCCACTGCTAAATCCCAACACTCCTTTTCCACCTTATCATACTGGAAATTGTGATAAAAAATACAATGAAGTAAGGTATGCAAAAGCATTCTTGTGACTCTTTTAGGTTCTTTTTCATATTCATAAAGAACGTACACCGGATCATACTGTAGATCTTTACCATCTGTAGTAATCACGCTGGTTCCCGGGACTTCTTTCCAAGTAAGCCCGGCCAGTGCCACGTCAAAAAAGCGCAAAGAAACCAGAATATTGTCCCTGGCAAGGGATAATACCTGTCTGGCCAATGCACTGATTTGTTCTGTTTTTTCCTGTTCCAGTCTATTTGCCATTTGCACCCTTCTTTCGTCTTTAATCTATCACTATCTGTACCCATTCAGGGTGAGTTTCATTCATAGCTTTCACCTATTCTACCACATCCCCGGGAACACTAGCAAGGGGAACAGGACGTGGAATATGCCCCATTCCCCTTGTAAGGATTCTACTCTTCTTCCATCAGTTCCTCCAAAGTTCCAAAGCGGTAACCCATCTCCTCCCACTTCGTCAGCAGTTCATCCATAATCTCTCCATTGGTCCGGGAAGTATTATGTAATAATACAATTGCACCGGGATGAATACGGTTTAACAGCTTATCAAAAGCCTCCTCATGACTGGGCTGTTTATCCTGATACCAATCCACATAAGCCAAACTCCAGAAAAAGGTATGATACCCCAATTCCTTGGCCATCTCCATATTGGAAATACTGTATTTACCCTGAGGAGGACGATAATAAGGCTTCATATCCTCTCCGGTTATTTCCTTATATAATTTTTCCACATCCTGCATTTCTTTAGTAAAGGCAGCTTTATCAGATATCTTGGACATATCCGGATGGTGATAGGTATGGTTTCCCACGGTGTGTCCCTCTTCCACCATGCGTTTAATCAGCTCTGGTGCTGTTTCCAGATAATGTCCTACCACAAAAAAAGTTCCCTTGGCATTATGTTTCTTTAGAGCATCCAAAATAGGCTCTGTATTGCCGTTTTCGAAGCCTGCATCAAAGGTCAGATAAATAACCTTTTCCTTATCATCCCCCACATAATAGGCTTCATATTCCTTCAATGCCTGAGCCGATTCATTTCCCGTAGGTTGTGTGCCTTTTTCACCAAATCCCAGTCCCCAATTTTCTGTCTGGGTCACAATTCCTGCTGTGGGTGTTGCTGCATAAGCAATGGCCCTTCCCACAAAAAACATAGCCAATAAAAATACTACTGTCAAAACATTCCTTGCATTCAACCACTCCGGCATTGCTCCCATACTTCCTAATTGTTTCATAAAAATAAACCCAACATATATTCTTTGTAGAATATATGCCGGGTTTTTCTTCTTCATTACAGGATTCCGCTAAGCTCCTGATAAAGTCTTTTGGCATAACTGTCCGTCATACCGCAGATGGAATCCGTCACTAAAAGCAAGCGCAAATACAGCTTTTCTTCTTCACTTTTTCCTTCACTGTAAATCTTATAAATTGCTTTATAATTATCGGAAACCAGTGCCATCATTTTCTTCTGTACATCTGTTTTATATTCCTGGGTATCATATAAAATTGCCGCTCCAACAAAACGCTCCAACAGGAAATTCAGGGTTGTCTCTGCTGCAATTTCCAGCTTATAAATAGGCACGGTGATAAAAGCATACTGATAAGCAATATCTCCCAAAACATAGGCTAATTTAGCTTCGTAACCTTCGGAAATCAACTCTTTCGTAAATTGTCCATTCATGATTTCATCATAATGCCTTACAAAGGTATTGGTCGCACAGCTTATAAGCCTCCCTTGTACTGTTACAATCCAGTTTTGTACAGCATTCATATCCGGTCTTGTCATACCCCGCTCTTTTGCCTGGGCATATCGCTTCTCCAAAAGACGAATAAGCTCAAAATATTCTCCATCCTCGGGTTCTCCCCGACCACCTTGCTTCAATTCAAATAAAAGTTGTTCAAATGTCAAACATCCTTTCTTAAATGCATCCTCCACATCCGCTGTCTTATAGGCGATATCATCTGCTGCCTCCAACACAAAAGCTAAGGGGTGACGACGTCCATTGGTACCCAGTGTCCTTTGTATTTCTTCAAAGACTGTTTCTTCTGCATAATAATAACCCATCTTCTTAGTATGTATATCCCCACTGCTTTTATCTATCTTCAAAGAAGAACCGGGATATTTAATAATAGTTCCCAAAAGCCCCATGGTCAGATTCATACCATGCTCATCTATTAAATAATGAAGCTTAGTTACCAGGCGAAGCGCCTGAGTATTACCTTCAAAATGATAGAAATCATTCAGCATCTGGGGAGTCAGATATTCAGTCAACGCCATTCCTTTAAAGGTCATCCTGCCCATATTATTACGAAACCATTCTCTGATTACAGTCTCACCAAAATGGCCAAAAGGAGGATTTCCAATATCATGAAGCAATCCTGCACATTCCAGAATATCGCAAACATCATTCTGATTCTCCGGTGCAAATCCCGGATCCTTAATTTCCTTTAATATCTTCTGAGAAATATTCTGTCCCAAAGACTTGGCAAAGGACGCCACCTCCAACGAATGGGTCAGACGGGTACGGATAAAATCGCTCTTATCCAATGGAAACACTTGTGTCTTGTCCTGTAAACGTCGAAAAGATGCACTCCCAATGATTCTATGATAATCCTTTTCAAATTCTGTCCGCAAATCATTACTCCCATGATTACTTTTCACCCTGCGGATTCTCTCCGGACATAACAATCGGCTCCACTCCATAATTCTTCTCCTTCTGTATAGTGACTTTATTTTACTCTTATCTTCTGTTTTTAGCAACCTAAAACCTTATTATTACACATGTCTTTTTTAGTTATACTAAATTTTCATAAATATTTTAAACATATTTTACACATCATCTGTAATATAAATGCAATTCCAAGGGGTTGTCCTAAAATATTTTTATAGATACTAAAATACTTATTACTATTTCAGAGGGAGAATTATGGATAAGCAAATTGAAGAACCTATTGTAGACAAGACCTCTCTGGGTTATAAAATATATGAATTACGTGAAAACAGAAATGTTGGGCAAAAAGAACTGGCTCGCTTATTGCATGTAAGTATCAGTACCATTTCCAATTATGAAAATAATGTACATCAACCCGCTCTGCGTACACTTATAAAGATTGCAGACTACTTCAATGTATCTGTTGACTATTTGCTGAATCGTACAAATTACCAGTATCCCATGTCTTATCTGGAACAGCCTTTAATTGATGATTATACCTGCTCGGATGTTCTCAATACAGTGATACAACTTTCCAAACCCAGCAGAATCAATCTCATGGAACAACTTGACATGCTAAGCTTACGTGACAAAACTACACGTATATCCACTTCAACAAATGCGAAAAATAAACCAAAGAAAAATTAAGCTTTTACTTGCTTATACGCAAATTATGATATATAATACCATTAGTTTGTAAACGCAATGACAAATACTTGACATTCAGACACATTATAGGAGGCATTTATGATTACATCTAATACGGATATGGATCTGGCTAAAAGAATCCGTCAAATCAGAATTGACAATCATCTTACTCAGGAACAGGTGGCAAAGGCTTTGGATGCCACTCCCGGATATATTTGCAATGTGGAAAACGGCAGAACTGCAATGTCCTTACGTATGTTGGTTTATTTTGCAAAGCTGACCAATGTTACTTTAGACTCTTTGGTTGGAAGCATGGATTCTTCCTATACAGCAACTGCTATTGACAACGAAATTATGGGATTATTGGCAGATTTAAGTGATAGCGAAAAGATAAAATTAATTAAAATGATTCGGATCTGGAAGGACAAATAGTCCTTCCTTTTTCTTTGTGTAGAATTGCTTGTGAAAATTACCATATATTTACTGTAAATACCCCAAAATTTCTAACGATTTTTACGTAAAAAACTCTTGTGCTTTTTTGTATTTCCTATATAATATTATGAGAAGAAAATATGTTACTCTGGATTACTATGAGATTCGGAGGACAAAGGAGGATATTTCAATGCCAAAAAGAACAGATATTAACAAAGTACTGATTATTGGCTCCGGTCCTATCATCATCGGTCAGGCATGCGAATTTGACTACTCAGGTACACAGGCTTGCAAAGCTTTACGTAAGCTGGGTTATGAAATCGTATTGGTGAATTCCAATCCTGCAACCATTATGACCGACCCTGAGACGGCGGATGTAACCTACATCGAACCGTTGAATGTAGAGAGATTAGAGCAGATTATTGCAAAAGAACGTCCCGATGCACTTCTTCCCAACTTAGGTGGACAGTCTGCATTAAACCTGTGTTCAGAATTAAACAATGCAGGTATCTTGGACAAATACAATGTAAAAGTTATCGGTGTTCAGGTAGATGCTATTGAACGTGGTGAAGACCGTGTTGAATTTAAAAAAGCAATGGATGCTTTAGGCATTGAAATGGCTCGAAGCGAAGTGGCTTATTCAGTAGAAGAAGCTTTGGATATTGCTGACCGTTTGAATTATCCCGTAGTTCTCCGCCCTGCATATACTATGGGTGGTGTAGGCGGTGGTCTCGTTTACAACAAAGAAGAATTAAAGACCGTATGTGCACGTGGTTTACAGGCCAGTTTGGTAGGACAGGTTCTGGTAGAAGAATCCATCTTAGGCTGGGAAGAGCTGGAAGTAGAGGTGGTTCGTGACGCAGACAACAACATGATTACTGTTTGCTTCATTGAAAACATTGACCCTCTTGGTGTTCATACCGGTGACTCCTTCTGTTCTGCACCCATGCTGACTATTTCCAAAGAATGTCAGGCGCGTTTGAAGGAACAGGCTTTTAAAATTGTAGAATCCGTACAGGTTATTGGTGGTACCAATGTACAGTTTGCACATGACCCTGTAAGCGACAGAATTATTGTTATTGAAATCAATCCTCGTACCTCTCGTTCTTCCGCTCTTGCTTCCAAAGCAACCGGTTTCCCTATTGCATTGGTATCCGCAATGTTGGCAGCCGGTCTTACCCTGAAGGATATTCCTTGTGGTAAGTATGGTACTCTGGACAAGTATGAGCCGGACGGAGATTATATTGTTATTAAGTTTGCCCGCTGGGCATTTGAAAAGTTTAAAGGTGTTGAAGACAAGCTGGGAACTCAGATGCGTGCCGTTGGTGAAGTTATGAGTATCGGTAAAACCTACAAGGAAGCTTTCCAGAAGGCAATCCGTAGCTTGGAAAATGGCCGTTATGGTCTGGGACATGCCAAGAACTTTGATACACTTACCAAGGAAGAATTGTTGAAAATGCTTATCACTGCTTCCAGTGAGCGTCATTTCGTAATGTATGAAGCATTAAGAAAAGGTGCTACTGTAGAAGAAATCCATGAATTGACCAAGGTTAAGCACTACTTTATTGAACAGATGAAGGAATTGGTTGAGGAAGAAGAAGCTCTTATGGCATCTAAGGGCAGCCTTCCTGCTGACGAAGCTCTTGTTCAGGCAAAAAAGAACGGTTTCTCTGATAAGTATTTAAGCCAGATTCTTGCAATTCCTGAGGCAGATATCCGTAACAAGCGTATTGAACTGGGTGTGGAAGAAAACTGGGAAGGTGTGCACGTAAGTGGTACCGAAAACAATGCTTACTACTACTCAACTTATAATGGCGAAGATAAGAACCCTGTATCTACCGACAGACCTAAGATTATGATTTTAGGTGGTGGTCCAAACCGTATCGGTCAGGGTATCGAATTTGACTACTGCTGTGTACATGCGGCATTGGCACTTAAAAAGCTCGGTTTTGAAACTATCATCGTTAACTGTAACCCTGAAACCGTTTCAACCGATTATGATACCTCAGATAAATTGTATTTTGAGCCACTCACATTGGAAGATGTTCTCAGTATATACAATAAGGAAAAGCCTCTTGGCGTTATCGCTCAGTTTGGTGGACAGACACCTCTGAACTTAGCTGCTGATTTGGAAAAGAATGGTGTAAAAATTCTCGGCACCTCTCCTGCAGTTATTGATCTTGCAGAAGACCGTGACTTATTCCGTGAAATGATGGAAAAGCTGGAAATTCCTATGCCTGAATCAGGTATGGCGGTTACCGTTGATGAAGCTTTGGAAATCGCTCACAAGATAGGTTATCCTACCATGGTTCGTCCTTCCTATGTACTGGGTGGACGTGGTATGGAAGTGGTATATGACGATGCCGGTATGATTAACTATATGAATGCTGCTATCGGTGTTACCCCTGACAGACCCATCCTTATCGACCGTTTCCTGAATCATGCTTTGGAGTGTGAGGCAGACGCTATCAGCGATGGTACTCACGCATTTGTTCCTGCAGTCATGGAGCACATTGAGCTTGCAGGTGTTCACTCCGGTGACTCCGCTTGTATTATTCCTTCCGCTCACATATCTGAGGAAAATGTAGCAACCATTAAGGAATATACCAGAAAAATTGCTGAGGAAATGCATGTACGCGGTCTTATGAACATGCAGTACGCTATTGAAAACGACAAGGTTTATGTACTTGAGGCAAATCCTCGTGCTTCCCGTACTGTTCCATTGGTATCTAAAGTATGCAATATCCGCATGGTACCTTTGGCAACCGAAATTATTACTTCGGAATTAACCGGAAGACCTTCTCCCGTTCCAGCATTAAAGGAACAGGTTATTCCTAACTATGGTGTAAAGGAAGCTGTCTTCCCCTTCAATATGTTCCCTGAGGTTGACCCCTTACTTGGACCGGAAATGCGTTCTACCGGTGAAGTTTTAGGATTGTCCGCTTCTTACGGCGAAGCATTCTACAAGGCACAGGAAGCAACACAATCTAAGCTTCCTTTGGAAGGAACCGTACTGATTTCTGTAAATCGCAAGGATAAAGCTGAAATCGTAGAAGTAGCTCAGATGCTTCACGAAGATGGTTTCCATATCTTGGCAACCGGCGGAAACTGTGACATCTTGACTGAGGCCGGTATCCCTGCTGAAAAGATTAAAAAGCTTTCAGAAGGTCGTCCTAATGTATTAGACGTAATCACCAATGGCAAGGTTGATTTAATCATCAACTCTCCTGTTGGTAAGGACAGTGCAAATGATGACAGCTATTTAAGAAAGGCTGCTATCAAAGCAAAGATTCCTTATATGACTACTATCGCTGCTGCCAAGGCTACTGCTGAAGGTATCCGTTATATTAAAGCAAATTCAGATAGTCCACTCAAGTCTTTACAGGAATTACATGCTGAAATTCATGACAAATAAATAGAGAATTTATTTCATAGGGGCCGTTATTAATGGCCCCTGTTTTTAAGGGAATTATCTAGGGAGAATATACAAATGACTAAAATAACAAATCAAACATTTGATGAAGAGCGGGCCTTATACGATAGTAATGGTATTGAACTGACCAATTGCCGTTTTGATGGTCCTGCAGATGGGGAAAGCGCGTTAAAAGAAAGTAGCAACATATTAGTAACAGATAGTTTTTTCAACTTACGTTATCCTTTTTGGCACGACCACAAAATATCTATCAACAACTGTGATTTAACAGAAAATTGTCGTGCTGCTCTTTGGTATTCGGTAGATATTGCCATTCAGGACACCAAACTACATGGAATTAAAGCACTAAGAGAATGCTCCAATATCCGTATTATCAATTGTGACATCCTTTCACAGGAATTTGGCTGGTTTTCCAAGGACATTAACATAGAATCCACTAAAGTTATGAGTGAATATTTTATGATGCAAAGTAATAATTTGAACTTTACAGATGTTACCTTACAAGGCAAATACTCCTTCCAATACATTACCAATTCTGTTTTTGAAGACTGTAACTTTGACACTAAAGATGCTTTCTGGCATGCCAAAAATACAGTGATTCGCAATAGTGTGATAAAAGGAGAATATTTAGCATGGTATTGTGAAAATCTGACTTTTGAAAACTGTGTGATTATAGGAACTCAACCTTTCTGCTATTGTAAAAATCTCACACTAATTAACTGCGAAATGCATGAAACAGACTTAGCTTTTGAAAAATCAGAGGTTAATGCTTCTATCACGACACCCATAATTAGTATTAAGAATCCCCTCCGTGGACAAATCCAAGTTCCGTCCGTAAATGAATTAATTGTGAATGATCCAATGTCAACCTGTAAAATTGACATTTCATAAAAACAACCCTGAAAGTTTTACCGACTTTCGGGGTTTTCATTTCTCTGACACACCAAATATCTATTGTCGTACCTTTAGATATATGTTATTATAATACAAAATTTCTTGCATAAACAGAAAGTGTTGTTATGGAACCCACTATATTGATATTATTAATTTCGGCTTTATTAATTACTTTACTAATTGAAAGTGTTATTGTGTTACCTCTTTTTCATAAACATTGCAACAGTTTTTCTAAATTAGTAATTAATTTTATCTTGATTAATGCTATTACTAATTTAACACTCAACACTCTTATAGTAATTGGAATAGCAAGTGCCAATTGGCTGGAACTAATAATTCCACTTATTGAAGCTGCCCTGTTCTCATATACCGGCATAAAGAGGAGCCGGAAAGCCATTATTCTTATTTGTTACATTGCAAACTTTTTCTCATGGGCTATTGGTCTCCCTTTGATTGATATTTTATTTGCAGGTAATTTAGGTTTCCTCATACCTGTATTCTGAGGAATTATTTATGAACAAAATTACTAATAACCTATCCTTTACTTACTTTGTTATTCATGCATTGGTAGAACTAATCTGTTTTTCACTTTTGTACAATGGATTAGGACCGGGAATAACCTTTATTATTGCTTTTACCTTTGATTTTTTTGCATTTGTTCCACAAGCAATATTTGGTGAATTAAGCAATCACTTTCCCAAACTTGATATTGGTTCCATCGGTGTCCTATTAATGGGGATATCCATATTTTTTCTAAATCAGCAGGAATTATCACTGTACATATGTGGTGTCCTCATCCTTGGTTTGGGAAATGCACTGTTACATGAGGCAGGCGCTATTGCTACCGTAATTGTCAGCAACGGACGTTTATTTCCCAGCGCCTTATTTGTTAGTGGCGGTTCTTTTGGTCTTATTATTGGACAAACTATAGGGAAAGCAGGACTCAATACTTATTGGTTGCTTCTCCCATTACTTATTATTGAAATAATGGTCTTATATTCAAATAAACATTGGTTGCTTGCAGAACGCAAAATGCCTGTTTTTCAAATTACTAAAGAAAACAAAAGTGAACAGCTTATTATCTTAGTGGCTTTCCTGGTGACAGTTATTCGTTCCCACATTGGATATGCTATTCCTATATCTTGGAACAAAACTCTATGGCAAGCATTTTTGCTTTTCTTTATTATGGGACTTGGAAAAGCCATGGGTGGTTATTGGTCCGACAAATATGGAGCACGAAAAGTTGGTGTATTCTCAACCCTGTTTTGCATTCCCTTTTTAATAATCGGAAAAAACATAATGTTATTATCCATTATCGGTGTATTTCTATTTTCACTAACCATGTCCATCTGTTTTGGCATGTTACTTAGTGTCATTAAAGACAATCCCGGAGTGGCCTTTGGCATTACTACCATAGGCTTGTTCCTCGGTTTATGTCCTGTAATGTTTTTTGGTTCTATGGGTTATCTTTTTGATAGTATACTGATAGTTATTTTATCACTGCTAAGTGCCTTTGGGCTACATAAAACACTACGTTGAAAGGAGGTTATTCTATGTTGACTTTATTAAATCACTCATTCCCATTGGATGCGATTGTTTCACCCTTTGAAGAGTTATCCTATACACTCCGTTCTTACTGGCCATTAGCTATAGCTATTTTATTGGTTGTAATTATTTTGATTTTCATCTTTAAAAAAATCAATAAAAAATAGACATTTCCGCTGAAATGTCTATTTTTATTCTATTAAATCTCATAATCCATACAAGCTCTGGTTTTAGTATACGGCCTTACCTTTGTATCTGCTACTTCCACATGTGCAGGATGTACTGCATATCTCTTTAAAGAAGCTTCATCTGTAAAAGTTGAATCCAGCATCACATCTACATTAGAAGATGCAAGACAATCTGTCTGCACTTTAATCTCCACCAAACCATCAATCTGCCCCTGCAAACCTTCCAAACCAGTCTTAATACCTGTTTTGACACTTTCCTTCTCCTCTGCACTCAACTCATCCTTCAACTGCCATAAAATCACATGCTTTACCATCATATGTTCCTCTCTTTCTATATTTATATTTAAAGTTCCAATTTCATCTTAAACTCTGCGGATAATTCCGGCAATTCAATACGATACTTTTCTGCCAGCATGGGACCACAGGAATTGGACCCCACACCTGCCATCTTATAATCGATACAGATTACATTGTCTTCACATTTCTCCAGCTCATAATCATGACGCTTGGCAGATAGTTCCTCCTGGGTATATTCCGAAGCATTGAAAGAAAATTCCTTGCCTGCCTCAAAATGCACCTGCATGGTATCACTCTTTAACTTCATATACTTGCAGCCATAGTGAGAAGCGTTCTCCTGTGGTCTTACGTAGGGTTCATACATTTCGCTTATTTTCGCACTAAAATTTCCCAGATAGGAAGCATGATGCTTATCCACATAGCTTTCATAAGGTCCGTAACCGAAATATTCTACCTTGTCGAAGCTCTTGGGCACAAACAATCGGATACCGAAACGTGGCAGGAAAGTAAGTTTATTAGTAGCCTTCATATGGCACTTGATATTCAACTCCCCGCTACCATCCACCACATATACCACATCCAAATGGGCAAAGGGTTGATACATGCTCCAACCAAAGGATAGCTTGGTTTGTATCTCCACGCTATCAATACTACTATTTACTTCCGTACTATATACCTTCACAATATAATCATTCAGGTGTGCCCTAAACCAATCGTTACGCATACTGTCATTATCAATGGGCGCACGGAAGAAATTAAATTCCATGGGTTTACTAAGAAGCTCCTGCTCCTGCTGCTGAATGGAAGAAAAAACACCCTTTCGTTTATCATATATATAATTCACGGTACCTGTTCTAATCTTAACCACCAATGGTTCATCCAGGTAAACCACACTAGCGCCGGCAGCCTCAGTCACAGATTCCTCTACCTCACAAAGAACCAACTGAT
Organism: Lachnospiraceae bacterium; assembly: GCA_017521605.1. Taxonomy (GTDB): domain Bacteria; phylum Bacillota; class Clostridia; order Lachnospirales; family Lachnospiraceae; genus Acetatifactor. The sequence goes on from JAFXCD010000046.1 coordinate 106,572, forward strand.
CAAAGCATACTTCATACCCCTTTTTGCACCACATAGTATCTTCCTTGGCAGTAAAGACAAAACGGATATATGTACTTCTATTAAAATCAACTGTAGCTTCCGATATTACAATCTCTGTCGTTTTTAAAGGTGCCACCTTGAAATCAAAGCTTCCCTTTGCTAATACACCACCATCATAGGTAATCTCATAAGCACCACCCAAAAGTGTTCCTGCATCCACAAAATGTAATAGATTCTTCAGTATAAAGGTACCGGCTTTCTCACCCTTGCTCATACGCACCGGACGATAAACCTGCTTTAATTCAAGCAGCCCTGTGTGAGGACGTCTGTCAGGATATACCAGACCATCCATACAGAAGTTACCATCATTGTGTCGCTCACCAAAATCGCCACCATAACCGTATTTCACTTTGCCATCTTCTGTCACTCCAACAGGTAAACCATGGTCACACCATTCCCATACGAAGCCGCCGCAGAATCTTTCATGTGCGTGGAAGGTATTATGATAGTCCTCCAAATCCCCGGGACCATTACCCATGGCATGACAATATTCACAAAGAATAAAAGGACGCTTCTCTTCCTCCTTCTCTAAGAATTTCATCATATGCTCCGGTGCAGTATACATCTGGGATACCACATCCAGCACCGCATTGGAGGTGTCATCCAAATGATGTGTGCTTTCATAATGCACCAATCTGGTGTCATCCACACTCTTCACATACTCTGCCGCTGCCTTTAAATTGGTTCCGTATCCGCCTTCGTTACCCAGGGACCAAAATACCACACAGGGGCGATTGATATCCCTGGCTACCATCATCTTAGCACGGTCCACAATGGCTGTTCGAAATCTTTCATCACAGGCAATTAAGGCAATACCGCCATATCCACCTTCCATACTCCACTTAAAATCCTGATATACATCCGCACAGCCGTGGCTTTCGAAATCTGCCTCATCAATCACAAACAAACCATACTCATCACATAACTGATAAAAAAGCGGCGAATTGGGATAATGAGAAGTTCTTACTGCATTCACATTATGACGTTTCATCAGTTCCAAGTCCATCTTCATCTGTGCCACCGAAGCATAGTACCCGGTATCCGGATAGCTGTCATGGCGATTCACACCACGGAATTTCACAGGAATATCGTTGATTTTCACCACACCGTTTCCAATGCTAACATCACGAAAACCAACCTTTTCCCCAATCACTTCTTCATCGGTTATAAAGGTTAATTCATACAAATAAGGACATTCCGCGGACCAAAGCTTAGGATTCTCAACAATAATGGTGAAAATCTCTCCTTCCTTAGCCACGCCTTCTCCCACAAGCTCCCCTTCTTTATCCTTAAGCACTACCTCTGCATCCGAACCAGTAACTGTCAATTCCAATACCGCAGTATTATTCTCCGGCTTCAAAATGGTTTTCACCCTATAATCCTGCAACCTCTTTTCCGGACGGGATAGCATATACACATCCCTAAAAATACCGGACAGTCTGATTTTATCCTGGTCTTCTAAATAGGTACCGTCACACCACTTGAGCACTTCCACGGTCAGCTTATTTTCACCCTCATGCAGATAATCCGTCACATCAAATTCTGCTGTCATATGGGACACCTGATTGTATCCTACAAATGCATCATTCACATAAAGATACGCACAGCTATCCACGCCTTCAAATACCAGTATCCGCCTGTTCCCGTCAGGCTTATAGGTATAACTTCTGCTATAAACACCTACCGGGTTATCATCCGGCACATAAGGCGGATCAAAGGGGATAGGATAAACCACATTGGTGTACTGAGCCACATCATAACCGTGAAGCTGCCAATTGGATGGCACAGGGATGGTTTGTTCAGCCTCCACTAACGTGAAATCATCCTCCAAATCGATGATACTGGCAAAATACCGGAATCCCCAGTCTCCGTTTAATAGTTCAAATCGCTGTGAATTTTCTCTGCTTTCAAAGGGATTCTGTCCCTTCCCAAAGGGAACAAAATAACAACGATTGGGCAGAGTATTGATATGTAACTGTTCCAAATCTTCATGATAAATCATCTTACTTTTGGCACTGCCGGCCTTGGATATGGATTGTATATTCATAGTTGGTCTCCTTTTATCAATCTATACGACTCTGAATAGTTCTATTTTGCATGGAATTGACTCATAAGTCAATAAATGATATTGTCATTATATAACAATATGAACATGGAGATAAAATTTATGGCTTTTTATGACTTTCCCATTATCGGTACCGAAAGCGAATTACCCCTCTACCTAGTGAATGTAGGACTTCATGAAAGACAGAACCACATCATCCGCGAAGAAGGCTTCAGCTATCCTCAGATACTTTATTGTACAAAGGGTAGCGGCACCCTGATTTTGGAAGGCAGACATTATAGTATTCAACCCTACATGGCCTTCTTTTTGCCTACAGGCTATCCTCACGAATACTGGGCAGAAGAAGATATTTGGGACATTCACTGGGTCGTGCCATCCGGCTTTGCGATAAATGAACTTTTGAAACATTTTGGTCTGAATAAGCCCAGAATCTTTGAACTGGGAGACACCCGTACTTTGGACCATCATTTTCGAAAGTTGCACGATGCCTTGATAGGAGACCGGTTTTTTGGCAACTATCGCGCCGCCGGTTTTTTGTACGATTTTCTCATTGAGTTTTATCGTCTTACCTCTCAGGTCAACACCGGCATTACTGCCCATTCCGCTGTTATCAGAGCCATGGACTATATCCACACCCACTACCGGGAAGAGATAACCATGGAAGATCTCTGTGCTTGTACCGGAGTATCCAAACAGCATCTTTGCCGGCTTTTTCAAACCACCTTGCATTCCCGTCCAATGGAATATATTGCCAAGTGCCGAATCCAGGCAGCAAAAGAGCTGCTCTCCAATACCCTTACTTCTGTGGAAGAAATCGCAGAAGAAACCGGTTTTTGTACCAGCAGCTACTTTTGTAAACTATTTAAACGTTATGAAGGAATGACTCCTACTCAATTTAGAAAAGGATAGCTCTCACTATCCTTTTCCGGTTTCTACTCTTTACTTCAACATCTTCACAATCATATAATATCTCTCTGCGTCTAATTCCAACAAAACTTCCTTTATGCCCTTCTCCAAGTCAAAGCCATAATTCTGGTCTTCAATACAAATATTTCCGTTCTCCAGGATTGCAGCCGCCTGCTCTGTAAATCTAAGATTGGTCAACAGATTGGGCATGTTATCGTAACAATAATTATCCCTAAACTCCGCCTGTGGCTCGTAGGTGTTGCATGCACCGGACTTTTTATAGTCAAAATCCACCTTTACGCTGCTGTCTGCAGGGATGGTAATGGTTTCGCTCAGCAGATACACTGACTCATAATCCCATACCGCATAGGCAATATCCGAAATACTTTTCTCATAAAACACCTGATCCTTAGGGGTATCCACTCCGTCATTTGCCCAGAGGTACATATCGCTAAACATATGTGCCATACGCTCATAATACAAGTCCATAAGCTCTCCGGAAGGTCTGTCAGCATCCTTTTCCAGCTTCTTTAGCTGTATATCCATTTGTTCCTTTAATACATCCTTTACGGTTGTTTCATAAATCTTCATCTTCGCGGTCACCTTATCGGATTTGTTCTCATCCGTTATATCTACATATGTGTATCCCTGCTCTATGCATTCTGTAGGTGCTTCTCCCAGGAAATATACCGCCGCGTTGGCCTGCTCTGCCAAAAGAGTGCTTAGATTAAAACTTACCTGCAGATATTCACCATCATATTCTGTGGTATAGTTATGAGCTGTAAATACCTTATTCGGGGCTTCTACCTCAAACTTTACCACATAGGTGGCGATATTCTGGGGAACATTCTGCGAATCCCAGTCCTCCAATTCGTATGCCCATACCTTCTGCTTCATCAATTCTTCATCGATTGCACCGTTTAAAGGCTTCACTTCCTTCAGCATAGAAGGATACTCATCTGTGGATACGGTAGGTCCGAACAGGCGAGGCATACCTTCGCTATCCTCTCCCATATAAGCACCATTCAATATCATTGTGTCTCTTACCACACCATCTACCGTAAGCTGAGGCGGATAAGTGCTCAACTCCCAAACATCCGTTACATAAGGATAATATACCGTCACTGTTTCATCCTTATCCGTAGTATTGGACAAAACATAGCTGTCTCTAATGGGCACGTAGCCCTTATCTTCTTTGCTCACTGCACTAAAGTCATAGAGCAGTTCTCTCTCTGCTGTAATCCCTTCCTTTTCCTCTGCTAATGTAAGAGGCATGATGGGACCGGGATTAAAATCCACCCAGCCAAGCTCAGGCATCATACCATAATCCTTAGAGGATTCCTGTTGTGTCCAATCATCATCCAGTATAGGTGTGGCTGATGGGTCATAATAATCCGGGCCATTGCCGTCTCCCTGATGGTTAGGCTGTGTACTCACAGTAGGTTGATGCTCATCCATAACCGGCCTGTTTACAATATAGTTCGCTCCAAACAGCAGTGCCAGGCAAGCTGCACTCACCATAAGTCCCCCATATACTCCGAACCAACTTTTTCTCTTCTTTTGTCTATCGCTTCTTAAAATCAATGTATCATCTATATAACCAATTGCTTGAAATAACTCTTCTGCCTGCGTCATAGTAATTCCTCCTCTTTCAAATGCTGTTGCAGCTTTTTACGGGTTCTGGACAAAATCATCTGAACATTGCTTTCCTTCAAATCATACTTTTTTGCGATAGTCTTGGCATCCTCTGCAAAAAAGTATCTTCTGATAAATACATTACAGTCTCTTTCCGAAAGAGTATGTAAATAAGTATTGATGGCTTCGATCAGTTCCTTCTGCTCATACAACGCCTCCACACTGTCCCTACCGGCAATCACCTCTTCCAGCTCCTCCAGTACCAGTCCGATTTCACCGCCGCCACGCTTTTCGCTATGTAAAAAGCGGTACTTATCAAAGGATAAATTTCTGGTTATCTTTCCCAAGAATACTCTTAAATAAGTAGGAATGGTAGGAGGTATGCTGTTCCAGGTCTTCATCCAGGTATCATTCACACATTCTTCCGAATCTTCCTTACTATGTAACACATTATTCGCTATGGAAAAGCAATACTGTCCATATTTCTCTGATGTTTTTTCAATAGCTGTTTCTTTTCTATTTAAATATAATTCAATTATCTTTTGATCTTCCACTGTTCCTCTCCTCATTTTGTAAGGCCTTCACTTTAATAGACGTAATTCGAACAAAATTATAACATATTCAGGGTAGAAAAAAAGAAAAAATTTTTTATAATCTTTTTGTTATGTTTTTTGACAAGTCTCGTCTTATTAGGTGAAGAACAAAAACGACGCACAAAAAGTGCGGGATGGAGGAAATTATGAAAAGAACAAAAATGATTTTAACTTTAGCAGCAATGATTGGAGCCATGTCCCTAACCGGATGCTCTACAAAGGTAACGATTGGCGATGGGGAAGAGACAGGCACTACTTCCATTCAAATAGAAACCGATGCTACTGAAAACACTGCTACCCAGACGCAGAAAGAAAACACTGCAAGTAAGCAGGATGCTCCTGCAAGTCCGGAAGATAACTCTACCGAAGAATTTACCATGGAGCCCACCACCGATTGGAGCACCACATTGGATGCGGACAAAGAATGGCACTTTGCACTTCCTGCGGAAGAAGAACTGGCTTATTCCTTTAACCTTAAAACCGATGAGAATACTTATCAGGAATATGCAACCATTATCTGCCAGGGAGAAAAGGGTAGCTATTGGGTGTATGAAACAGACAGATTTGAAGTGGCTCAATGTTCTAATGTAGAGCTTATCGCTTCTACTGCATCCTGCATCTATATAAATGAAGGCGGTACTATTACAGCCATTAACTTAACAGACGGTAAGGTTCTTTGGAGAAACAGTGATTATCAGGGCGGTGGTACTGTCAGTGAAATGGATGACGACGGCAACCTGTATCTGGCCGGCTACTTCTCTCCTGCTCTGTTGATTTTAGACCCTAACGGTAATACCGTACTTAAGGTGGATGAATTTGCAGACTATTTCTGGCCCTATGAAATGAGCATCGACGGTAATCAGTTGACCATCAAATATGATTGTGATGATAATGCAAAGGTTACTATGGATATCACAGACCATTCTTATACCATTGTCTAATGTTCATTATTATGAGGATAACGGGGAGAATAAATAGATATGAGAAGATTCAGAAAATCACTTTGCCTTCTTTTGGCAAGTACGTTACTACTGGCACTGACAGCCTGCCAATCCACAAAAAATGCAACCGATGATGGCACCGCTAAAAATGCGGCCAGCGTGGACCCGAATCTTACCAAACAGTATGTATTTCGGGAACAGGCATTAGATTTAGGATTGGATTTGCAAAATACTCAAATATGCGCCATGACCTATCTAAAGGACTGTCTGCATGTCCTTATAAAGGATACTACCATCGGCTTCTATGCAGTTACCATGAATCCGGATGGAAGCGTTCAAAACAAGCTTCCGCTTGAATTAGAGGATTCTATGATAGGCGGTTCTGTATCCGGCGCACATTTTTTAGAAAATGGCAATATTATCGGTCTTTACATTATGAATACGGAATATAATTCGGAGTCCGAGGATGCTTATCAGGAGCCTGAATACGCTGTATTAAAGTGGGACTCCGAAGGAAAAATTGTGGAGAACCAAAAGATTGACCCGGTACAAGTAGGTATCAATAATTTGAGTCAGATGATTCTTCAAAAGGATGGCAGCCTGGTAGCAACATACTACAATAATGACTGGAGCAAACGCTATATCAGCAAGCCCGATTTTGCTTCCGGTAACAAGGGGGAAAAGGTGGAATTACCCATAGATTTCCTTGCTTATCAATTTTATCCCGGAGAAACCTCAGACCTTTTAATAAGTAACGCTAAAGGTCTTTACACTTATAATCTTGGTGATTTGGAACCCTCTATATTTATGGATTTTGCCAATTCTGATTTTGCAGGACTTGACTTTCAATCTCTTGCTTTTATAAATGATAAGGAGTTTATTGCAACTTACCCGGATACAGACCGGGAAACTTACAAATTATCCAAATTTACTTATGTAGACAGCACTGAAGTTACAGATAAAATCAATATTGTACTGGGGTGCGAATACTTAAACAGTAATCTCAGCAAACAGATAGCCAATTTCAACAAAACCAACGATACATATCGCATTGTTATCAAAAACTACGATTCATATAACACCATGGAGGATTACAGCCTTGGAAATATTCAGTTGCACAACGATATCATCAGTGGTAATATGCCGGATATTCTGTTGATCAACAGTACCTTAGATATTGATTATTTAGCAAACAAGGGACTATTAGCCGATGTGGGTGAATTAATTGAAAATGACAAGGAATTAGCAAACATAGAATATTTGGAAAATGTATTCAATGCCTTTTCTGTAAATGATACTCTTTATACCGTAGTTCCGTCGTTTTCCGTGTCAACCATGATTGCACGCAAGGATATGGTGAATAGCAGAACCTCCTGGACCATGCCGGAATTTTTGGAGTATATGAATACTTTGCCGGATGATATAACCCCCTTTGGATTTCCTATACTTCAGGATACCATGATAAACTATCTTATGGAGTACTGTGTCGATGACTTTTTGGACCTGAATATCGGCACCTGCCGTTTTGATTCTCCTGAATTTATCGCTTGGCTGGAATTTGCCAAAACATTCCCTGCAGAGCTTAGCGAAAGCTTCTGGAACAATTACGATTGGGACGCTCAGGAACGCATCTTCCGTGATAAAAAAGCAGTCCTCTCCTATTGTTTCATTTGGGAAATGGGGGAATTGCTCTATGATATTCACGGAACCCTTGGTTCCGAGGCCTCCTTTATAGGATTTCCCGGCTTAAAAGGAAACAGTTCCGTCATCATTTCCGATTGTGACGGTTTTCTCTTGTCTTCCAAAAGCGAACACCGGGAAGGTGCCTGGAGCTTTGTAAGATACTTCCTGACAGAAGAATATCAGACAGGTGACCAAATAGAGGGACTGCCGGTTATGAAAAAAGTTTTTGAAGAACAATTAACACAAGCCGCCGAGAAGCCCTATCGAGTCGATGCAGAAACCACTCTGGAACCCTTTTCTCAAAAAGAAATCAACGAGATACGTGATTTTATCTATAGCCTGGAGAAAAGAACTTACAACGATGCAAATGTACTTCAAATTGTTACAGAAGAGGCATACAGCTTCTTTGCCGGTGCCAAGAGCGCCAAAGAAGCCGCCGAAATCATACAAAACCGAGTACAGCTTTATCTGGACGAAAGTCGCTAAATCACCTTCAAAAACACCCGATTCAAAGCACTCCAATCCCCGTACCGGTCGTCTTCCATCTCCTTGGAAATCTGCTCATAGCGCTTGATTTCCTCTTGGATATAGTTATGTATCACGGGCATTCTGGGATTCAAATCCTTCTCATCGCTATTTGCCTTTATCGTTAGCATAGTTTGGATTTCATCCGACAATTCTTTAGGAAGGGGCTGCTTTAACAAATCCTCAAACTTCACAGGCGGTATGGTTTCATACTGCTCGATATATTTGCAAGCCAGTAAGGGACGAAGCGCATAAATGTATTTCTTATACTTTACCTCTTCTCCCTGGAGAAACTGGCAAAAGGTACTATTGGCCGTTCCGTAATAATGATACAGTGCCACCTTCTTAGAAAAGTACTTCTTACCAACCTCACTAATCTGCTCCCAAGCCTCTGTAGTCTTGTATACTACAGGTGAATCAGCCCATTCAAACAAGGTGGCATTGCCTTTACGAAACTGTATCAGGGTCTTTCGCAAATCCCAACCATTGATATCCAGCACCTCGTCCAGCTGCCATTCTATCACGTCCCGCTTCTCCTGCAGGGACAAATAATCTTCCTTGGTTCTTACATAAACAAATCTTACATCATAATCGCTGTCCGGTGATTCCACACCCCAGGCTCTGCTGCCGGATTCCACCGCATACAGGACCCTTACATTCTCCTGCTGTTCAATCTCTTCCAGCTTTTCCAGTATTTCCTTCCTAATATCTCTCACCGAAATCCCCCTCTATGGCCTTCCTGTTTACATACTCCACAAACTGCTCCACCTTTTCCATATCCGGATTGTCCGGCAGAGTGGTCTTGGCAGTAGCCAC
>JAFXCD010000057.1 GCA_017521605.1 Lachnospiraceae bacterium
AAAGCCGGCTTTTTTGTCTCATCCTTCCATTCCGCTTTTCTTTTTATAAACTCTCCCATGAATGAGCCGACATACCACAGCCCGGCATTTCTGCATACCTTTTTTAGTTCAAAGTGATTTTCTATCGGTTTTGGTGGTTCATTGTACATTTCATCTACCTCCGTAATTGATTTGATGAACATATCATAACACAGATATTTGCAATTTACTTTAACTAAGGACATCCGGCTGCAACTTTTTTATAAAAAAATACCGGATAAAGTCATTTTTATAACCTTACCCGGCATCTACCTTATGTTTTTCCCTTATACATTCCGTGACAGTTTATCTTTCCGGAGTGACCTTCGCATTTTCCGTAGGCTTCGGTACTGCACTTGCTACCTTTTCCTGTCCGTCTTTAATCTTGCCACGAATGGATGATTTTTCTTTTGGAGCTTTTTCAGCATCCTTATCCTTCTTCTCTGCCTTATCATCCACTGCATCCATAGCAATATCCTTTGCCTCACGATATGCTGTAATGATTTTATCCTGCAACTGCTCTCTGAACTCCTTACTGGTGCAATAGCATACATCACGGTATTCCGGATTGCCGTTCTCATCCGTTAAGGTAGTCTTAATACTAGGCATGGATACGAAAAGCTCTCCATCCTTGTTTTCCTTAATGGAAATATTGTTTACCACAAATCCACCGTCAATACAAACTCTTGCAAGTGCCTTTGTGGAATTATCTCCCTCAATAGGAACTACTGTAACTTCAATATCCGGTTCATCCTTACCGGTTCCGGTATCAATCGTCACATCCTGCCCGGTCTTGAAACTCTCCAAGATTGCACCGTACAACTGCTCTCTAAATTCCTTTGTTACCGGGTGGCAGTAATCCTGAAATATCGGACGCTCATTCTCATCTACCTTACGTGTAGGGTAACTGGGCATGGATACAAACAACTCGTCATTCCTGCCTTTAAGGATATTCATGCTTCGTGCCTTGAATACCTCTCCGAATGTAACATTTGCTACACCCATCTTTCCATTTTCCTGATTTGCATAGGGGTTGGTTCTTACTACTGCTTCCATTTTGTCCTGCCTTTCTAACAGTTTATACTGTTTCAACATATTTTTTGTAAGAGAAATTACCTCTTACCTATAAGCCGACAAAAAGGCAAGGTGTCCGAAACTTTTATAAAATATTTTTATTTGTTACCCCTGAGATAATATATACCACTGCCAACACTACTGATTTCCAAAGGCTTTTTCCCAGAAATATTGATGCTTTTTCTCATACTCTGCTTTCTTTTCTGGTGTCAGCAAATCATACAGCTCCTCATATTCCAGCTCAACTAATTTAGTCCCCAGTACCGGTGTAAGTAACTGATGCTCTTTCCATGCCGTCCATAATGCATCAAACAATTCCTCTGCATTGTCATGTAGCTCCTGCGCTCCAAAATCGCCATCATCATACCATCTAAGCCACAGCATACCAAACTTTCCGCAATCAGCTACGGTTGTATCTCCCAAATCATCAAAATACTCTTGAAAGGCAGCCACCACCTTATGACATTTAACTCTTTCTTCCTCTGTAAAATTAAGTTCCATTTTCCATACCTCCGTTATATTTTGTAATGCCTCATAGCAACTGCGGCCATGAAGCATCCATAATAAATTATAGTGGGGTATTACTCATTTTCCAATACCTTACGGAGCTTCGCAAGTACCCGGTCACGTTTGCTAAGAATAGTGGATTTTGCCGTATCTGTCTTTTTTGCGAAATCCCGGATTGACATATCGTTCCAATACAAATCTCTAATCATATCAATCTCATCATCAGATAGTAAAGCAAGTGCTTTAGGGAGCTTATCCAAAAACATCTGCTTTATAACTTCCTCCTCCACATTCACTGCATCATCCTTAATCGGAACATCTGTTGAACCGTCCTCTGCTCTAAGGGTAGAAAAAAGAATCAGGCTGTTTTCCTGATCCCTTTCCACTAAGTAGCGTTCCCTACGCTCCATCCTATGATATTCCTCATAGACTTCCCTTGATACCGGTACAAGCTCTGTACCTACCTTGATTACATAGTTTTCTCTCTGCTTAAATTCTCTGCTCATCATTCTGTCCTCCCAGATTTTTATTTGTCTGGGAGCGTGGCAAACGGCATAAAAAAAGCCCCATGCGATTTCTCACATGAGGCAATGCCTATATAATCAGTATGCTTCTCCCAGCATACCAATCTTACCACTTGACAAGTCGGACTTTCAGTACGAAACCCCTCGTACATTTATCGTAAAACTATCGTAATTTAGTCGGACTTTAATCGTACCTATTTTATTGTTATGGTTCTGGGCTTCGATTCATCAGATTCTATCAGCCCATCTTCCTTCAGCTGTACTAAATAATTGTGTACAGATGATGGGGACTTTAACCCGGTCATGACACATAACTCTCTGACCGTTGGTGGAAATCCTCTCTGTTCACTATATGACTGGATGCAGTGTAAAACATCCATCTTCCGGCTTGCTCTGCTTCTCATCCACAAAGCACCTCCTCCGGCATATCTTTCATTTCATCAGCTACATCCTCAATAAAGCGCATCATCTTTGGTAATGCATCTCCCCATAGGGAAATACCAAATACATAGATGGCTTCTTTTTTTCTATCATAATATGTACTGCGTTCCATTGATAAAAGCTCCAACAAATCCGATTCCGTATATTTGAATTTATCCAGATAACAACGTGATAAAATTTCAAAATACAGATTTCCGTTATGTGGGAACTCTCTTACTTTCATCATTGCACTGTCTACCAGCTCAATCATCCAGCGTGTTTCAAATAAACTCTGTACTCGCTCCTCAAACTGTACTTTTTTCTCTGCCGGTGCAAAGGTTTCCAGATATACCAATGCATCTGACAAATCTCCACTACAATAGCATATAAGATTTTCTTCCAAATCCTCTGCTCTCACTGCTGTTGACCAGCATACATCACGGTAAATGGATAACAGCAGTTTTGCCCTGGCATAAATATCATCCATAGCCAACTTTTGAATATGACAAATTCTTTGAATACTATTGATTGCTTGTGTATTTCTCCTGCTCATCTTTAATCTTCTCTCCCTTGAAATAAAGTATAGTATTTCCGTTTCGGTGTAATCCATAAAGGGAAAGTAAACAGATTACACCTGATAGTGGCAAGTTCCGACACGCACAACTGCGCTACCACTATCCGGATTTTTACCTATAAGGTGGGATTATCCGGAACCCAAATTATTATTCGTATTCCTTTGCTATTTCTGGAAATATCTCATCTATATTTACCTTTAATCTGTCTTCCATATATGCCCTTAACTTATCATCCTCTTTTAACATACGGTATGCCCTACGGTCACGTTCTCTGTATTCAACCGCTATATCATCATCCCCATACCAGTTAAGGCTATTCGGTTCATCAGACAGCTCCCGCCCCATCTTAATGAGTTGTAAAAGATGTTCCATCTCTACCATTGCTTCTACCATAGTACAAGCAAACATTCTTTTCATTTCATTGACTATTTTATCTGTCATAATAGCCTGATGAGTATACGGATACTGCTCCAGATTCAAAAAAATGTAGTCCAAATATGTATGGCATTTTTGGTAGTTTTCCTTCACTGGTAATAAAAACAGCATTGCAAGAAAATTCAAGTTTCCTTGTATTTCATTCTCACTCGCTCCGTGTTTTGCAAGATTCTCCAAATACTTCTGCACAAACTCATGTACCTTATCTAATCCGACATATTCATCCGTTTTGTTTTTATCAATAAACTGGGCTGCAATTCCTTCATTCAAGTACAATTCTTCCAAAATTGTTTTTACAAAGAGTTTGTCTGATTCTTCAAAAAAGACATGGTTATTCTTATTTTTCAACGTATCCAGACTACCGCCGCAACAGCTTATCAGCTTTTCAAACCGCCTCTGCAATGTTCTTACCGACATAAGCTCATTCTTAATTATTATTTCTTCACAGATTGATGTTAATGATACTTTCATTTGAACTACCTCCTCGAAATGATTATGGTTCTATTATAAAGGATGTTTTTTCAAAATAGTTGACAAGGTTTTACCCCCTTTTTGTCAGCTACGGTCTTTTCTTTCAACAAACCACCTATAATTTTCTTCATAATACAAATGATGCTCCCCACCTGCTATGATGCAAGTGTATCTCAAACCTACACCACCTGCCTTACGGCTTGCGGCCCTCACGCATTGCTTTACACGTTGGATTTCATATTTCCGTCCATCTTCCCACGTTATTGTCATAGGTCTAAGCTGACCATCTGCGGTAAATTTCGCATCTACTTCTACATATACTTTTCCATCCATAGCCTATACCTCAATAAAAGGTTGTATAAGAATGACTACTATTGCCAGAAGTTCTACTGCTCGCATACACTTTCTAAATATTTTATCAATTAGCTTTTCGTTTCCAATCGCTCCAACCACTTCAAAGAAAAGTAACATAATAAGAGTGGCAAACAAACTGATAATATCTCCATAGAAATACATGGTATAACACAAAAAAGCAAAACCCAATGCAACATACAATTTTCCTTTCCACGTTGCAAAAATAGCTCTTTCAATGTTTATTTTCTTTAAGGCGTAAAACTCATTCTCTGCCTCTGTTCGGTATAGTTCTTTTTCTGAAACACCAAGCACCTCCGCTATTTCAAGTGCAACGGTTTCCGGAACACCACGTTTAGAATAATTTGATATGGTCTGTGGCGTACAATGTAACTTCTCTGCCAATTCCTTTTTACTCATCCCCTTGTCGGCAAGGATTCGCTCCAAATTGATAACAAACAATTTATCCTTTTGCTCTTTGTCTAATTTCTTCATAATCACTCCTCCTTTGCCCCACATCATATACACAATCTACGCTGTGAAGCAATTCACAGTTACATTTTATAATACACCCGTGCGATTTCCTGCCTCCATGTACCCATGCGGATGCACGGTATGGTCTTCTCTTGCATTTACATTTGATAATGCCCGGTCACAATACATAAGCCCACGTTGAACACTGGCAAAGCCAAAACGCCTCCGTATATCATCAACCGCCCTATCTGCTTTACGCATCTTATCCCGGTAATGCTCATCCACAAATAAACTAAGCTGTGTAGCACAAAACGGATTTGTCAAATCAGATGCCCGAACTCCGATACTTCTTATCGGCTTGTCCCATTTATAATTTGCCCGGAACAGTTCCAGTGCTGCCGTTGCAATCTCACTTGTTATATCCGTTGGGTTCTGCAACTTCTTTTGTCTTGTAAAACTGTGTAGCTCATTATCCCGGACACTAATCTCTACTACATTGCAGACAAAATTATTATCCCTTAGTCTAGCAGAAACACTTTCTGAAAGTACATAGGCAATAATGGCTACATCCTCATAAGTGGTTAAGTCTCTGGGCGTTGTGGTACTGTTGCCAATGCTCTTTATGGGAGCATGAATGTTTTCCTTGTTTACCGGTGTCTGGTCTTCCCCATTTGCAAACACTTTTAACACAAGCCCCATCTTTCCAAAAACGGCATGAAGCATCTTTGTATCAGCCTGTGCAAGCTGTCCTATGGTATGAATACCCAGTGTCCTTAATTTCTTTTCGGTACTCTTACCTACATACAACAAATCGGATGCCGGTAATTTCCACACTATATCCTTATAGTTCTCTTTACTGATAACTGTTATTGCATCCGGCTTCTTATAATCCGAACCCAGCTTTGCAAAAATCTTATTCCAGCTCACACCAATGCTGACCGTAATACCAAGCTCATACTTGATACGGTTACTGATTTGCGTAGCAATCTGGTATCCGTCCCCTTTTAGGGAACAGCTGTCAGTTACATCCAGCCATGATTCATCCACACCAAATGCTTCCTGTAAATCTGTATAATCCGCATATATCTCATGTGCCAACCGTGAAAATCTTAGGTACAAATCCATCCGTGGCGGCACAAATACGATTTCAGGGCATACCTGCCGTGCTTGCCACAATGCCATACCGGTTTGTACCCCGGCTTTCTTTGCCAACTGGTCTTTTGCAAGCACTATACCATGCCTTGCTTCCGGATCTCCACCAACTGCTAACGGTTTCCCTCTTAGTTCCGGACGGTGCAGAAGTTCTATGCTCGCATAACAGTTATTCATATCAGAATGTAGAATTGTTCGCATTTTATCCTCCTTCTGCTTGACATTTTCTTTCACATCAGTTAAGATAAATACGAAAGTTATCTTCGTCCTATGGCAAATTATAAGAAAGTTATTTTCGTTTGTCAATACTGTTTTTGTAAAATCACGAAAATCATTTTCGCGTTTTGTCAAATTACACACAAATCATTTTCACTTTGTTTCGGAGGCATTTTATGAAATTCGGCGATAAGATTAAGAATTTGAGAGTTGAAAAAAAGCTATCACAGCAAGCTCTGGGAGAACTGATAGGGGTATCCTACCGCACCATCCAAAACTATGAGTCCGGTGT
>JAFXCD010000058.1 GCA_017521605.1 Lachnospiraceae bacterium
CATATAAAAGGCATCTTCATAAGCTTTCCTTTCTACTTCAGAAAGCTTAGCCGGCACACAAAAAGCAAGTCTGGTTTTCAACAGCTTCCCTTTCATAACCTTTTGCAGTTGAAGTTTGATTACCTTCTCAAATATGGTATAATCCGCCACTATACCCCATTTCAAAGGATTCACCACTGCTATCTGATTGTCCTCTGTAAACTTACGTGCTTCCCTGCCTATAGCTTTAATTTGATTGGTTCGGATATCATAGGCACACAATACCTCATCCTCCAGCACTAGCAGCCTATCCTTGTTGTAAATTCGCAAAACTACCGGCTGATAGCCCTTCTTCCCTATGTTTGTCATATTGCTTCCTCTCCCTCATCTAATTAATACATCTTGTTATCTATACAATCTGTTCCAAAATATAAGGATCCTTTATCTTCATATCCTCTGCAAAAAGCACAATCTTGGACATAATCTCGGCCGTCTTAGGATCTTCATCCACAAAAGGAAGGAATAGCTTACCTCTATGTTGAGAATGTACCGGCAACACAGCAATCTGTGCACCACCACGCTTAAATACCACACCACTTCCCAAATGTACCGTATAGTCGGCACGCTTACCTTGGATAATCGCATGATTACCGGCAAAGGAAACATTGGTAAGTCCAAACAGGGGCAGGTTGAATTCCACAATTGTTTTTCGCATTTCCATAGTAGAATGACTGGTTTCGGGGTCTACACCACCCACATGGGCTACACTTACAGCCAGATCCACATCTCGCATTACCTCACTGAAAATACAGTCCGGCACATCCTTAATGGCAATGGGCTTAAAAGTCTTTCTGTCCGAAAATTCTACCCATTCCAAAGTCGGAGCTTCCACGTCTCCGGGAGAAAACCAGTCTGCCAATGCATAAATCCGGGCCACAATATTTTCTTTGTAATAAATCTTCTGCAAGCCATCCTCATAATCCGCCACCCAGCGGCGTCCCTTCAAGCATGCAACTGTCTTCTTCGGCTGAATCTGATTACCTGCATAGCGTAAGGAATGAAACTTCTCCAACTCTTCCGTGGTTTTTACATAAAGCTCTCTGAATACCTGTTTAAAGGGCTGCTTCACCTGTTTTTCGAATAAAACTCTTTGATACTCCTGCCACACTTTCAGGTTCCACAAATCTAAGGGATGGGCAATCCGCACTACTGCTTCCGGCTTCAGTTTTTCGGAAACCTTTGCATAATCGGTCATTACCAAGCCTTCCAGAAAGCCGGTCTTTTCCCCTGTGATATATACCAAATCCTTTAATATAGGCCTGATGATGGGATTGGTCTGTAGATTTGCAAGCTCTCCTGCCGTGAAGGTTACGCAATCCTCCATAAACTGCTCCAGCATTACCTTGGTTCTGATGTACTGTTCCTTTAATCGACTGCAAACCTCTTTAATATTCAATAAAGCTTCACTTTTTTTCAGCTTAGCAGGAATGGTCTTGAGGCTCTTGCCATCCTTCTGACAAACCACTGCCGGCTTGCCTTCCTCCGCCACTTCAATTCTTAACTGCACATCCTCTAGCGGCTGCCATTCAAAATAGCCCTTCAGCTCTTCTACCAGCTTAGTCTCCATATTCAGTGTGAGTCTGGTGACATCCGTATAGTCTGTTCGAGTAGCCAGATTCTGCATGGCCATGGCAACCGACTTGGTTTCACTGGCCTTTCTCTGGGCACCAAACTGCTTGCTTTCCTTCAAAAACTTCTGCAAAAATTGATATCTTCGCAAAGTGTCTCCCCCATCCTTTAAAGGTATCAAAGGATAAGACATGAGTAAGTCCTTATTTCGTTTATCTGTAATGACTTTTTCCAATTCCTCTACGCTTACTTTACCCTGTACTGCATCCGCATACTTTCTGGCACGGGTGTGTTTATTGCTGTCGGAAATATATTTTGCTGCGTCATACAACAACTGAAAACGCTTCTCCCCCAGCTGGTTGCTACACTCCAAAAACCAATTCAGATCAAAGGCACCGTCATTAAGTTCCTCCTTTGTTAACGGAGTATATTTCGCAATGATAGCTTCTGTCTTTTCCGAAAACTTCTCATTCATATGGGCTGTAAAATAATACACACCACTCTTAAGTCCGGGCCACCCCAAGTATTCCTCTATGATATCAATCCACTTGGCATTGTACATAGCCACTTCTACCAGACGTTTATCCGTAATCTTTCGCTCCTTCAAAAGCTTTCCTAATGTCTCACCATTTTCCTCAGGCAAGGGCTCACTTACATGCAACAGATGACACAGGCAGGTCTTCTTATCCGTTGCATTGCCATAATAGCTATAATAAACCGAACGTTCCAAAGTATCTTTACCCAATGCGGTCAAAATATCCAACAAATGGGTACAACCTTTTATTTTGCTGATTTTTCCCACCGCCTCCGAAAATTCTGTAGGCATTTCACTACGTTTCAGCTCCACCTTTAATATCATTTCCGTAAGAATCCAGTATATTTCCTCAGCCTTCTTTAATACCGGATTCTCCAGTACCGGGCCATCTAACTGCAAGAAATGCCGATAAACCATGTCCGTACGCTCATCAGTCAAATAGCTTCGCATATTCTGTAAAGAGTAAGCCAGACCGATTTTGTCAAATACTGCCTGATATACATTATCCATGGTAATCAGTCCACGAGTATACGCCTTTACATAATGCAGAAAGGTAAGCATTGTTACATTCTCCCCATAATGTGCATTCAGTCTATGACTGAGCAGGAACATCCGGTCAAAGTCTTCCTGACAACTCCATCCCTTTGTATACTCTATAAAATCCTTTATGCCGATACTATCAGTTATATAATGCTTCTGTTTACCGGCATATTGGGTCTCCTCAGTATAGATTCCAGCCTGAGCAGGCTGATTTAAAAGGGCTGCCAGCATGGAAAATCCCAATTCCCGCAAAATCCGGGTATTCTCAGGCTTTGACGCATAATTCTCAAACAATATCTTTATCACATAATAAATATAGGTATTCTTACAAGACATATCTGCCTTTTTGACTATATATTCTTCTCCCAGCACCTTTTCCAACACCGGTTTAAACCACTGTTTTTTTGCCAAATCATATATATTCCTATCCCCTGCCACCATGTCACAGAACACATGCAAACGTATCAGAGTTTCAAAATCCCTGATATGTTCTTCATAAAAACCAATCCATAGCTCAGGGAAAGGGTATTTGTTAATGATTTCCTCTTCAGCACCATACTTGGTAATCATGAAATTCTCACCCAGAAGCAGCTCTGCTCCCCATGCATTTTTATATTCTCGATTCTTATTTTGCTCATAAATCTCATCCAGCTTTATCAACAGCCGGTCAAAGTCTTTTCGGTCGCTTTTCTTCAGAAATTCAGTGATAAAGTTGGCATCCGTTTCTTCAGCAAAATCCTTTCCGGCACCTCTTTTCAGCAGCTTGGCAAAAAATCCTCCGTTCTCTTCACTCTTCTCTATCTCCCAAGGTGCATACGGGTTATACAATCCATACCCTCTTTCTTGTAATACAGAATCCGCTTGGGAATCTCCGGCCAACTCCTTGATAATCACAGCCTCCTTTTCAGAAGCACCTTCCACACTGCTTAATAGCTTTACACATTCCTGAAACAGTCCCTGACGCATTTCATCCTTCTTTAAGCGCATCACAAGATCCAGTCCGCCTAAGCGAACCTCTTCCTTTTTATCCCGCAAAACAACTTCTATGGTCCTTTTTAAGGCAACATCATTCTGTTTCTCCAGCAAAGCAATGGTATTCTTACGAATATCCGCCGCCTTATATTTCAAGCAGCCCCGAATCTGCTCATAATCCTCTCCCGTAAGCTGTAGATTGCAAATCATTTCATAGGCTTCCTTGCGTACATCCGGTCCCTTATCCGCCAGAGCATCCAGCAAAGCTCTTCTTTGTATGACAGTCTTAGGTGTATGCAGAAGCAGACGCAGATATCTGCATCTCTCATAAATTTCTTTAATCTCAGGCAACAAGCCACAGACCTCATCAATCATAGCATCGTCCTGAAGCATATACGCAATCATAGCCATATTTTCTAATACATTCGCAGGAGCAAATGATACGCTATACCAAGGGAAGATGCACGGAGACCAGGTATATCCCTTTTTAGGTACTCCCTCACGAAGCTGCTTTAATAGTTCAAAATGCGTCCTTGCCTGTTCCTCACTCTCAAAATACACCTCATAGGAAACCGGTAAATATTTACATGTTCTATCTGCAGAATAGTAATGGGGATTTTCACGTTTCCCATACAACGCTTCAAAAGCTACATATGTTAATCCCGGCATATAAGTGGGTAAAAATGCAGCACAAAGTTCTGTGTCCTCAGGACAAGTCTCCAGCATTCGATTAGCAACTCTTCCGGCAAGCTTTGGCCTCTGTAAAGCGATATTGTAGTAGGATACCACCAGCTTCTGATTCTTAGTTCCCTCTTCCATCAACCTATGACAGGTAGCTATTGACTCTTCCACCTCATAAAAGCCCTGCGCCCAAAGACCCATATACAGCTCAATACTATCATTACTATATAATAGTGTATCCAGATATTCTGTATCCTGTAGCGCCTTTGTCATTATCGCCAGTTGCTTATTGGTAATCCGTTCCATATGCTCTTCACTGCATATTCCGGTCCAAACACATACCCCACGTTTTACAGCGGAAAAACGTATTAAATCGTTCTCCTCTATCACACCCAGAAGATGCAAAAAGGCTTCTACGGTACCATGGTCCATGGTCTCACAAATCACCTGACGCACTCCCTCCTGCAATCTGGCTGCCAGCATGAAATCCCCCAAAACCTTATACAAACGAATGTTATCACTCTTTACAATTCCATCAATAATATCCGGCGTCACAATATTAGTGTTATTCTCAGACAGAAGAATCTCCTTAAGCGTCTCTTCCAGATTCGTATTTCCTTTGTCCAACTCAGCTGCAATTAAGTACCCGTATTTTTTTAAATCAGGTGCCCGATAACCCAATAGATCATGAAGAGTCCCGGCATACTCTGTATTAGCGTAATACTCCATCATGTTTTTACCATAGAAGCTCAAATGATAGTAACTTTCAAAGATAGCTCTAAGAGTCCAACTATCCATATACCAGTTATACTTTGTACGAACGGTTCTCCTACCATATCCTGTGGTATATGTGAATCCTGCGGATTTATCAATAATATACAGAAGCTCAGCCTGTTTTTCCTTTGCAATGAAAGCATCCATGACTCTCTGATACTTTTGTTGCAAAACAGCAGAAGGTTTGTTGTTTTGGGTAGCCTGCCAGATATCAGCCTCCATCTCTTCAAACATTTCCCTCATTACTTTTTCTGCATTCGAAACGTCAGCCTGTATCCCCAGTCTCTCTCGCAATACTCTATAATGCTGATTTACTAAAATTTCCTGTTCTTCTTTATCTAATTTCATAGCCACCTGATCGCCCTCCCATATATTTTGTTTTCATTACCACATCCTGCCAACCAACATTGTCAGTCTTACAAAAGTAAGCTCACAATCCTCTACCAGTACAATTTCATCTTCTAATTTCTGTAACTGTTCCTCTCCCAAAAAAATGCGGTAAATACCATCCTCAAAGCACTGTAAGGCATTTGACACAGATGCTTCCAAATCTGCTGGCTTCTCTCCATAATTCACCCCAAAGCTAATCTTACCGGATTCTGCCTGCTCCTCCATATCTGACATCGAAAGATTCTTAAGTAATTCCTTACTTTCTTTATGTACATTATAGTCATTTACACAAACCACTACCATTTGGACTATCAGCTCTCTCACGGTAGTCGGTTGCCCCTCCAGCTCATAAGGAACCTGCATTATGGAATTCTTACGTTTTCCCAGCTTTTTCACATTCACTAATACTCTCATACCTTCAAATACGTCTCCTCAAACTCCACAATTGGCACCGGCTTGCTGTAATAGTAACCCTGTACCATTTCACATCCCCATTCCAGTAATGCCTGCACCTGGGTATATTCTTCCACACCCTCTGCGATAGAATCGATTCCCAACTCCTTTGCCATGGAGATGATATGGCGCAAAATGATGTTAATCTTATCATTATCTTCATCTGCCCCGACTAAATCCACAAAACTTTTGTCAATCTTCAAGGTGTCCAGTGGCATCTCCTTCAAAAGAGCAAAGGAGGAATAGCCTGTTCCAAAATCGTCCATGGAAATACGGAAGCCCTTTCGCTTTAAGTCCTTCAATATAGCTATCATATATGCCTGATTATCATAGGCGATGGTTTCTGTTATTTCAAATTCAATGAGAAACCTATCCACACCATAGGAATCCACGATTGCAGCCAGATGCCTGGCCAGATAGGGCTGCACCATATGCTTACGGGACAGGTTTACAGATATAGGGCACAAAGGATATCCCTTCATCTTCCATTCCTTCAGCTTGGCACATACTCTATGTAATACAAATTCATCTACCTTAATAATGGAATCATCTGCCTCAAAATGAGGGATAAACCGAAATGGTGCCAGTAACTCTTTATGTTTATAATTCCAACGTATTAATGCCTCTGCACCACAAACACATTCCTTATTCACATCCATTTTGGGTTGTAAATATACAATAAATTCATTGGCACGGATGGCCGTATCCAGATAGGCCTTTAATTGCTTTCCCCACAATGCATTTTCATGCATTTCATTGGTATAAAAATGTATTTCTGTGGTATTTATTTCCTGCCCCATTGACTGTGCCAGCTTGGCGCAATCTGCCACAATGTCGCCTGTATTCATGGCATAACGCATACTCACCACACCACAGCGGTAGAAAATTTCATAGTTGGGGTCCACATCAAGTTCAGAAATTTCCTCAAAGAAATCACTTAACCGCTCCCTGCTTTCCTCTTCCGGCATATCCTTAATCATCATTGCAAAGTTATCATTATCACATCTGGCACCGAAATATATCCATTCCTTATGCTTATCCATATTATGGGTAACACGTCGTAACACCTCATTTGCTACCTGATGATTATATAGTTCATTTATCATCTTAAACTCTTTTATATCAAAATGAACAAATGCATAATCCTTTACGCCTTCCAGATAATATTTTTCCAGACATTCACTCATCCAGGTCCAATTGTAGTACTCTGTAATAGGCTCATGATATGCACGATGATACAGTTCCTGCTTTGTGTAATCTTCAAAATTACAACTGCTTAAAGAACACTTTTTCTCTGTCAACTCTATCTCATACATGATACGCAGCTTTTCTTTTACCACAAATGCAGAAACCAATCCCCCCTTCACATATTGAAAACTTCCTGTCCTATCGTTCTTTTCTTTTCTGGCATAACGGATAATCTCTTCCAACAGTTCTTCATTTAATTGGTATTCATAAGCCACATCCTGAATAATCACATTACTGGCAGGGAGCATTACAAAAGGAAGTTCTTTGGGCAAATCCAATCTGTCATCATCCTTACGATATTCTATACCTACCACCCATTTCTGTCCGGTTTCGCTTTGTAGGTTTTCCGGCAGGTAAAAAACGCCGATATCATCATAGGTACCAAATGCATACTGGTACTTTTTCAATGCTTCCGGACATACACCGTCAGCGATGCAATTCTCTACATCTGCTGTTGTCTCCGGCAGATAATAAAGCCATCTTTCCGGCCTATGCACAATCAAAGTCGATGTAACACGAATCATAAAATACCACCTTTCTGCATTTTGCACCCATTCTCTATCCGAAATTATATAGCTATTTCTTTAGAACCTAATATAAGCATTTCTCTTACTTATCCTCTTCTTCAAACTCCTCAAAATCATCTTCAAACTCCATATCAAAGACATCCGTATTTACATACAACTCCATACTGCGCAAGATAGGCAATATCTGCTCACGTGCTTTCCTGATTCGTATGGGGGAGTTGCTTTGCAAAATATTGAGAAACATCTGCAGCAAATAATCTGCTCTGTCACGAATACTTCCTACACTTTCTTCATAAATTCGGGAAGCAAGTGCAATTACCTCCTGATTCTCTTCCTCTTCCACGAAACCTATCTGTTTCATTTTATTTCGCTTTTCTTCTATTTCGTCGGCTGATAAGGGATTATTGGCACTGACAATGGTAACACTGCTTTCCTGTCCTGTGCTAAGTTCCTTAGCTGTCACTTCCAAAATACCATTGATATCATAGGCAAAAATAAGCTCTATGTGTTTTCTCATTCCTTTGATATCATCCGGCAAATCATCCAATGCCAAAAAACCTATTTTTACATTTTCCTCCGCATAATACCCTTCTCCCTGATAGATATTAAACATAGGAATATCCGAAGTGGTATGGTATACCTGACTGATTTTAGCCGGTAATACTGTATTGCGCTCTATCATGACACTCATAATAGGTCTGATTGGCTCTAAATAATTGGTCACCTCTGTCCCCAAAGAAAATGGACAAACATCCGTTAGTAATACATCCTTCACATCCTTATTCTGCATCTTGATACCACAGTAAGTACCTAAACCATAAGCAACGATTCTATCACCGCTTGGCATTTCGTCCACAGACTTATGGAATAAATATGCCAGGTATATTCTTATCATGGGCATCTGGCAGGTACCACCGATGGGAAGCACCTTGGTAATATCTCTTGGTGTTCTTCCACTGTCCTTAATGGCCTTACTCATAACCTTCTTCAATCGCAGCAACAGATTACCTGCGATTTCAATTAGTATATCCTCTGTCATTTCCAGCGAGTATTCCTTCTCACCCATTCTAAAATGCATCCGGGTGCTGGTAGTTTTGGAAAGCTCCATTTTACACACTTCTGCTCTTCGTAACAGAGTTCCTCTTTCCACTTCTGTCAATCTGTTAAAATCAATTCCGTTTTCTTCACAAAACTTCTTTGCGATTACTTCATCAAAATCTCTTCCGCCCAGATGATTATCTCCTGCAATGGATTGTATCTCCACGATATTTTCAAAACAGTCCACCACAGAAACATCCAAGGTACCTCCGCCAAAATCCACCACCAAAAAGGTTTGTTCCACACTCATATCCTGCATACGACAGGCTAATGCGGCAGCAGATGGCTCATTCACAATACGGTTGCAGGTTATCCCTGCCAGCTTTGCTGCCGTCTTGGTGGCAAAACGCTGGTCATTATTAAAATACGCCGGCACACTGATAATGGCTTCCTCTACCTTCTCACCCAAAGTGGCCTCCGCATCCTCTACCAGTTTGGCGATCACCAGAGAGGACAATTCTTCCGGTGAAAACACCATATCCCCCAGATGAAATTCTTTTTTCATACCCATATACCGCTTAAAGCCGGAAACCGTAAGTTCCGGATGGGTTACCAGACGCTCCTTGGCCGGCTTTCCCACCAAAATCTTTCCATCTTCCACGGATACAACACTGGGAGTCATCTCATCTCCCAGCTTATTCTTTAAAATCTGTGTTTTTCCATCCTTCCATACAGCCACCAGACTGTTTGTAGTTCCCAGATCAATTCCTATGATTGCCATATTTCTTTACGTATCCTTTCTAACATATCCGCCCATTTGTTTTTGTCTGAGGAAAGACAGAAAAATTTACCTGTAAATACATTGAATAATTCTTCCAGTATGGACCAGTATTCTTCCATAGAAAGAACAGCCTTCTCGTTTATTTTATCGTACATAAATACATAGTTTGAACCGTCCTTTACCGCATACAAATGACCGTCAATCATAAGATCCCACTCATAATTCTGCTGCCGTTCCAGATTCTCCATATGATTTAACAAAAGCGTACGATATACCGACTTCATACTATTTGGAGTAGCGGAATGCCAAACCTTCGTAAAGCTTTCTTCAAAAAAGTATTGCATTACCCATTCTTTTCGATTCTCAGTAATCTCTGTGTAGTCATCTCCAACCGTACTTTCTTCTCCAATTCGTGATTGCATCAAATGATATAAATTTCTGCCTGCCAGAGAATTTGTCTTTTCATACAATCTATCATAATAAGCCACAAATTCTTCCAGGAAAATCTGAGGCCACATAACCTCCTCCACGCTATACACGTAGAATCTTTCCCCTAAAAACTTCTGGTCTAAAGCATACTTACTGTACAATTCCCCTTCAAAAAAAGCTCTAATCCCTTCCCGGTCCGCTTCCGTCAGCTGGCTTTTCTTCCAATTCTTTATTTCTGCCATCAGAGCACGTACCTCTTCCGGTCTTCTATCTTCCTCTTCCGCATATGCGTCAATATGAATCCCTTTGCCTTCAATGGCCTGATAGATCGGTTCCAGCTCCTGCCACCGAGTAGAATTCTTTATTCTGGTCAGGTCCAGTCTGTGTATCAGATACCTATAAACCTCCGGAGAAAACTCCGGAGCTTCTGAAATGATAAATGCCACTTTCTCACAAAGCTCTCCGCCTCTAATACTAATACCTCCTACCCCTATATGAAACTCCCATATGTCCGTACTTTGGGTATCCTTCTCCAGAATAACCCGTTTGTATATGGAATAATAAGTCTTATATTCATTACGCTCATACTGATATTTCTCTTCCTCCAACTGGTTCAATATCAGTTCTATCTTTTGATTGGCAAACAGTACATCAAACAGTGCCGTAAAGCCATCCTCAAACAGTTCTTCGCCACGTTCTTCCATAAACGCATCATAAGCAAAAAACAATTCTCTCACCAGCTCAAAGGGCAGTTCCTCCGGTGCATAAACTTTCTGCTCTTTAAAAAACTCCGCAAGCAGTGCTGCAAACTGCTCCTCGAACTGCACCCTTAAAAAGGCCGGCGTAGCGAAAAAAACACACCAATCCTTCGGTCCCTGTTGCAAGAAATATTCCTGAAATGCATTTAAACCTACCTTTATCTCAGCTGATACATGAGTGTAAAGTTTGTCTCCAAAAGAGTCGTTTTCCCACTCAGTATCCTCCTTCTCCTCCTGAACAGTTTTTTCTAAACCTGCATATTTCCGTCCTAAATCTAATTGTTCAAAAGAATCTCTTTGATTGTTATCCTTCTCGTCACTCTGTCCGGTATATCCATCTGATTCTTCCTCATCCTCTCCCCAGAAATCATCTTCATCATCCTGATAGGTATTGGCATATTTCAATGCTTCCTGATAGGCCTTATACAACTCCTGAAATCTCTCCGGCTCACGCTCCGGATGATACACCTTCGACATCTGTGCATAGGCACGTCGGATTTGGCTCGTATCTGTAGTTGCTTCAATCTGTAAAATCTTCCAAATATTCATCTTGGGTTCCCCTCAATTTATCATTAAAATACTTTCACAATCTCCATTCCTTCTGCAATTGCCACAGCTATCTTTTCCTCTATTACATCTGATGATACATAATCCATATTCTGAGCAGCCACCACCTGCAAGGGACCGATTCCCCAAAGCCATGACAATGCCTTCAAATAGGGCGTAGCCTGTTCCAATACATCCCCGGTAGGGATATCCATTCCTCTGGTTGTTATGTATAGCATTTTCTCTGCTCTACAATTGCCGAAGCAAGTCTTGTCATCAGAACCGAAGGTCACATTAAAAATCGAGCATAATTCAAAGAAAACCTTCAACGCTGCTGGAAAAGACATATCCCAAAAAGGTGCAGCAATCACGATTCTGTCCGCATCCCGTACCTTCTCTGCCCAAGACATTACTTCCGGTTCAATCACTCCATTCACACGCTTTTGAATCAGCCTCTCTTTTACAATATCCAGCGGCAATTCATTCAGCACCAGTGTATCCACTTGATATTTTTCTTTTAGGGCTTCCACTATAGGTGTGGCGATTCTTTTAGTTCTGGATTCTACGTTTCGAATACATGCATCAATATATAATAATTTTTTCATAATTTGCCTCCACTTTTTAAAGCCATTCCGATATTTTTTTGAGTAAGGGTGTATACTATCCCATATTATTTATATTTTACCATTCTTTACCACTGGAAACAATGGATTTTCTTGGTGTCATGTATTTTCGCATACGAAAAAGGACTTCGCCAAACGCCGAAGTCCCTAATCCTTTTTAGTTTTCCTTTATATATCTACATCCAGTCCAATCTGCAGCGCCCACTCTACTGCAAGTTGCTGATAATCTCCACGTGGTGAATTAATAGCCAGCGCAATCAGACATTGCTTCAGGATTTCTTCCATGGTATCATAAATATCCGTGCTGCACTCTGCCTCCCGAAATCCCATATATGCGAAGTAGTACTTATCCGCTTTGTAATATGCAAAAAATCCCATACCATTACACCTATCCGTAAAATGTATGTGCTTGTCCACTTGCTGCTCTGAAATACCGACTATGGCAAGTTTATTGAGTATATATTGTTTTAATTCTTTTGTTTTTTTAGCATCCATGTTGTAAAGTGTACACATCCCCTTCTATTTTTTCATCAAAATACTTCTTTTCTTCCAATATGGAATCCTTTGTACTGTATAAATGCACACCTAATCTTTTAGCATCCTTTCCAGTTCTTGGATATTTGCACCAACATCCCTTTGTTTGTGTGCATCTGAAGCAGTTTCAATTCGCACCTTATTCCTTCTTAAAATTGATAATAGTTTAGGATTTAAACCAAGTTCGATATCGGGGCTATAATTTAACTGTAATCCACCGCTATTCTCAGCATACATACCATGCTTATTTAGAAGTAAGGCCAAATTATTATAATATTCCGTCAAATCAATGTCTGGCATATAGCCAAAGCACTTAATTGAATCAGGATGGGCAAGGCCAGTAAACAAGCTACTCTCGCATAAATCAAACATAATTTCATAATATCTTTTATATACTTCTTCTACATTTTTGCTTTTCCAAAGTTCTTTTTGCCCCATATGGTCAAATCCCCAACCATCAATCCAATGTACGGAACCTGTGAGAAAATCAAAATCATATTCATTGAGAATGTCTACCAAAATGTCGGCAGTCTCAGGAATATAACATACCTCAAGGCCAAATTTTACTTTTACAGGGTACGCGGTATCTTGCACTTTATTAATAAAATCAATGTACTCTTCTATGGACCCATTCATTCTTTCTGTAATCCAGTTATATTGATAATCGTTATATGCTTTTACAGGTTCGTATACTTTCTCAAACTCAGTAAACTGATGGGTATGCTCAAGCAAATATATTTCATCAAGCCCCGCTTCCTGAGCGACTTTAATAAACCCTTCAAAAAATTCTATATTATAGCCTATGGGATTACCATGCAAAAAATGTATATGTACATCTCTCATTATTCATTCCTCCGTTTTGGCTCGAAATCTTTACTCCTAAACAAATCTATTTCAATGCTACAAACATTGCCACTTCTGGCTTAAAATAGTCATTCATATTACTACTGATCCCACTGGCCATCATGGCTTTATGAAAAGAGATTTCTTCTATATTGCTTAAAAATACATATGTGGTATCCTTCACAGCATTTGGCATTCTTCCCGTGATTACCAATCTGTATTTGTATGTATAATCCCCAGCCTTCCAAGTACCATCGCTCATTTCATGATACTCCACCAAGGTAATCAGCTCGTCATTGCTAAAATCGACTTCTTCGGTTGTTACCTCGTAAGTTTTAACTATTGTAGGTTCTTTGGGGGTACAAGCGGAAAGGGTGAGTAAGATAAATGTTATCAATAATAAGCGGATTGTTTTTTTCATAGTATTCTAGCCTCCAAAATCAAATACCATACCTACTTTGCTTTACATGACATTTTATCAACATCTAATCTGAATATGGCTACCGCATCCAACATTTCCTCACTGTAATCCCACTGTTCTTTCGATGTGGTTTGTTTCATGATAGCATTAAGTCCTTTGATTTTTTCCTCAATATTTTTTACTATGGAAAGTATGCCTGTGCCTATAACACTTTGAAAAGTAGCAGAAAAATCACATGCCATTTCACCTATTAACAACGTATAATCTCCGTCTATTTCAAAACCTACTTTCGGTGTTTTCTTTGCAAGTTCGTATTTACGTCCAACTTTGGCACCATGAAAATAAAAAGTATATTGATTATCAAATGAATATCCATAATTGACCGGAACGATATAAATATCACCTTCATCATAAAAAGCAATACGTAGGATTTGTTCCTTAGCAATGAAGGCTGCAATAGCGTTTGTATCTGTAATTGCCCTGTCTTTTCTTCTCATTTCACACTATCTCCTAATACTGAAATGTATCTATAAAAATGTAATATTTTATTTAGTACCACATTTTAGGAAAATAGTGGTACTATTTTTGATAATTCAACCCTATAGATACAGATTACGCCATAAAATTGATTAAAATCATCATGAAAAAGGATACTAAATTAGATTTTTTACTTATATAGATACGAAAGGCGGGCTACCAGCCTTGCCGACAGGCTCACAAGCACAGCTTGCTCGCTGTCGCGGCTAGCAGTCCTCTGTTATATAAGCCTTGCCCACCCAGCACAAGCCAAGCTTTTGCTGGGTCGCGGCTGTCGCCGTATTGTCTACTGTCTAAATAAGGGCTTTCGTGAGCAAGCTCCCGGCAGCGTCCCACCACTCTGCCGAGTGGGTACATGCCTTGCCGACAGACTCGCAAGACAAGCTTGCTCGCTGTCGCGGCTAGCGCCGTATGTGTCTAAAGCCGAAAACGGCTACCCATGAGTAAACTCCCGGTAGCCGCTTCGGCTTCATACACGCAAGGCTTGTAGCTAACGCGCAAACTGGCTCTTATATAACTCTGCATAGAAACCACCCAGTTTTAATAAACTGTCGTGATTTCCTTGCTCTATAATGTTTCCGTCTTTCATAACTAAGATAATATCCGCCTCTCGTATTGTTGATAATCTATGAGCTACGATGAAGCTGGTTCTGCCCTGCATCATGCGGGCGAAAGCCTGCTGGATACGAATTTCAGTACGGGTATCAATGGATGATGTTGCCTCGTCCAAAATCAGCATAGGGGGTAGGCAAAGCATAACTCTGGCAATACAGAGAAGCTGTTTCTGTCCCTGGGACAGGCTACCGCCATCTTCTGTAATCACAGTATGATATCCCTGAGAAAGTCGTTTGATAAAGCCATGAGCATGAGCTGCTTTAGCCGCTTCAATCACTTCTTCCTCAGTGGCCTCCGGCTTACCCATGCGGATATTATCCAGAATAGTTCCGCTTCTTAACCAAGTCTCTTGCAATACCATACCGAAATTGGTTCGTAGTGACCCTCTGGTAATGTCACGGATATCCGTACCATCCACTTTGATACTACCGCTATTCACATCATAAAAACGCATCAGTAAATTGATTACTGTAGTTTTGCCACAGCCGGTGGGACCTACAATAGCCACACGCTGTCCCGGCTTTACACTTAGGCTGAAGTCCTGAATCAGCTTCTTTTCAGGTACATAGCTGAAATACACATCTTCCAGCGAGATATTACCCTGTGCATCCTCCAGCACACGGGCATCCTCTGCATCCGGTATCTGTGGCTCTTCTTCGATGAGTTCGAAGATTCGTGAAGCACACACAAGTGCATTCTGGAACTCCGTTACCACACCTGAGATTTCATTAAAAGGCTTGGTATACTGGTTCGCATAGCTTAACAGGGTAGAAAGTCTACCTACGGATATGCCACCCTTAATGGCCACGAATGCTCCAAAAATACCCACTCCCGCATACACTAAACTGTTGACAAAGCGGGTAGCCGGATTAGTGATGGAACTATAAAAAGTAGCCTTAAGAGAGCAAACTCCAAGACGTTCATTAATTTCTTCAAAACGTTCGATAGCTTCTTCTTCCTGGGAGAAGGTCTTTACCACCTTCTGATTGCCCACCATTTCTTCGATGAGAGCGGTCTGCTCTCCTCTGGCTTCGGACTGTGCCTTAAACATATTATGGGTGCTCTTAGCAATAAATTTCGCCACAAAGAAGGACACCGGTGTGATACATACCACCAATATGGTAATCGGCACATTAGTCATCAGCATGAAAAACAGGGTGCCTACAATGGTTATGATACCTGTAAACAATTGGGTAAAGCCCATCAACAAACCATCGGCAAAGGTATCTACATCTGCAATCACACGGCTTACAATATCTCCATAGGAACGTGCATCAATATACTTAAGAGGTAAGATTTCCAGCTTTGCAAAAGCCTCCTTACGGATATCCTGTATCACATGGAAGGTAATATAATTATTACAGGTATTCATGACCCACTGGGCGATAGCCGTCAGCACCATCACAATACCGATTTTCTTCATGACAGTAAACACACCGGGCATATCTACCAGCCCTTTGCCTACAATTAAATCCACTGCATCACCAATCAGAATAGGGATATACAGCATCAGGGCCACAGTCAGTGCAGCAAGAAGTACCGACAGACCTACATAGAACCAATATTTATGAATATAGCGAAGGATTTTCCCCATAGTTCCCTTCTGACTTACACTTTTTTCTGTTTTAGGCATTTGCTGCACCTCCCTTCTCATACTGGGAATAATAGATTTCCTGATAGACTTCACAGCTTGCCAATAACTCTTCATGGGTTCCTAAACCTGCCACTTCTCCATCATCCAGCACAATAATCTTGTCCGCATGCATAATGGTAGAAGCACGTTGAGAAACAATAAACACGGTTGTTTCCCCTTCTAAGGAACGCAGTGCCGCACGAAGCTTAGCATCTGTTGCATAGTCAAGAGCGGAGGCAGAGTCGTCCAAAATAAGGATTTCCGGCTGACGCACCAAGGCCCTGGCAATAGTGAGACGCTGTCTCTGACCACCGGACAGATTTTTACCATTCTGGGCAATTTCTCCATCCAATCCCCCTTTACCCTCTACTACTTCACGGGCCTGAGCCAAATCAATAGCCCTCCACATTTCCTCGTCGGTAGCATCCTGCTTACCCCACTGCAGATTACTGCGGATACTTCCTTTAAAAAGCACTGCTTTCTGAGGCACGATACCCATACGTTCACGTAATTCATCCTCCGGTATGGCCTTGATATCCTTGCCTTCTAAACGAATGGTACCACTTGTCGCCGGATAAAAGCCGGGAAGTAAGTTTACCAAAGAGGATTTACCGGAACCGGTACCACCGATGATACCGATGGTATCCCCTCTATTTACGGTAAAATGCATGTCATGCAGGGTTTCATCTCCGGCACCTGCATAGGTTACACTTACATGGTCAAACTCCAAGAACGGAACCTCTCCTGTAGCCACTCGCTCCTTCTCAGGTACAATTTCTTCGTTGGTAATGTCAAAAATAGCTGCCACGCGATCCGCACTGGCCATAGCCTTGCTCACCAGCACGATTAAGTTGGCCAGCTTCACCAGCTCCACCAGAATCTGTGACATATAGTTAATAATCGCCACCACATCACCCTGTGTCAGATTACCCACGTTTACCTGGATAGCACCTGTATAAATCAACGCGATGATAGCTCCATTTACAATCACATAGGTCAAAGGATTCATACAGGCACTGATTTTACCCACATGCATCTGGGCTGCCGCCAAAAGGGCATTCTGCTCACAGAAACGCTCCTCTTCCTTCTGCTCCTGATGAAAGGCACGAATCACACGAATACCTGTCAGATTCTCTCTGGTGGTACCAAGTACCGCATCCAATCCGCTCTGCACCTTTTTGTACAAAGGCATGGTAATTACCATGATACCAAACACGATAATAGCCAACATCGGGATAGCCACCACAAAAATCAAAGCCGACTTCACATCAATGGTAAAAGCCATAATCATGGCACCAAATACAATGATTGGTGAACGTAAAAACAGACGAAGTACCATATTTACACCGTTCTGACACTGGTTTACATCCGCTGTCATACGGGTAATCAGAGTAGAGGTACCTGCCTTATCAATATTAGTAAAGTTAAGCCCTTGAATATGCTCAAATAAAGCCTGACGCAGTCTGGTAGAAAAGGTCACTGCCGCCTTTGCCGCAAAAAACTGGGCCGTAATGGCAAAAGCCAAACCAATAATAGCCAGTGCCAACAAACAAAGCCCCATTTTGCCGATATAACCCATATCGCCATCCGGAATACCCTTATCAATGATGCCGGCTATTACCAGTGGCACAAACAGCTCAAAGCAAGCCTCCAACAGCTTAAACAATGGAGCCAGCACCACTTCCTTTTTACAATCCTTCAAATACACTAATAACTTCTTCAATGCTCTCTTCCTTTCCACAGCAGATACTGATTTGATATCCCTCCACTGCTTCGTATTCTATAAACAGTACATCTTCTAAATCCACTAACACATTGGTTTGCAATACCTTTGTATTTAGTCCGGTGCCAAGATATTTTCCGTAAGCCTCTTTGCGACACCAGATATGAAAGAACAAGTCTTTTTTCTCTTTTTCACCATCACATTTTGAAAATGCCAGCCACTCTTCCTTTGAAAAGAAGCGTTTCGCCAAGGTTTCCATGCGCGCCGGTCTTTTCTCCTGCACATCCACTCCCACTTCGCTGTTTGCCGTAACCAGTACCGCATATTGCTCGGAATGGGAAATGTTGTAATGAATAGGAGTACCTACTATGTAAGGTTTTCCGTGATCCCTCTTGGCAAATTCCGCCTTTTCATACACCTCATTCCCAAGTACACACCGAAGCAGAAACTGTCCTGCCGCATGGTGTTTCTTATGCTTAGATACCTCTGTGCAATATTCACTTTTTTCAAACTTACTAATGTCCAAAATATATAATATCATAGTTTTTCCTTCTTGTAACTTACTTTATGCCACGAATTCTTTTTCTCAGTTCTCTCCTTGCCTTTGATTACTGTCATCAGCTTATGCTTGATTTGTTTCAGTCTTGGATATTCGCTTGGTAAGAATAGCAAGGCACAAAAATAACCGCCCTAGTCCTGAGAAAACTTAGCAGTTATTTTTAAATTGATATATACTCAGGCTAACCGTCTATCAGTAGCACTTTTTTATTATTATAATATCGCCTTACCACCATTATATCAAATATCTATTCGATTTTCAAATTGTGCGTAGTAATGAGCCATGCACAGATGAAACGAATTGACTGCCGGGAGCTTGCTCACGGGCAGGCATATTCGCTTTCAGATATATACGGCGAATGCCACGACAATGAGTAAGCTTGCTTGCGAGTGTCGGCATGGCGAGGCTTTGTAAACCTGAAAGTTTCCTTTTATTCATCCTTCTTTAATAAGTATCGAATTCTTCAGCTTATTCATATGCCAATGCACAAAACGGAAAATTAAAATCATAACGATAATTGCAATCACTATAAAGAAAATTGTAACAAAATCAAAAGTCAAAAATTCAGCGGTTTTGATTAAAATCAAGATACATATCGGCAGAAAAATAATGCTTGTAATCACTGATGGAATAAACTTTCTTATATAAACACTAAATCCTATGTGAATCAAAAAATGCCCGGTTAACGCAAGCATCAAACCATACCAAAAGGCAAACAGAAAATAATTAGGAAAATAATATGCTACCAAACTGACACCAAAAAATGGGACAAACTCTTCATAGACTCCTACCGCAAATATATCTGTTTTAAAATTTTGGTAAGTCTTTGTTATCCTTGGATATTTCTTATAAACCCATGGATTCTTTCCAAAAAACCATCCAAAGCCAACAATCTCTTCCATATCATGAATAATAAAAATAACAGGTAAAAGTAATAAAAATTCTTTCATTTTCTCCTCCTTCACAACTGACACTCTTGTGTCAGTTTTTGTTTTATTATATAATAGCTGATGTAATTGTAAATAAAACTCAGCTAAGAGACACTATTTAAAGAAAATGTGTCATTTTAAGAGGAGAATAAAATGATTGAGTCCCAAAACCCATCAGCCATAAGGTCCCAAAAAGAAATTACTAAAACATTGATTTCCCTTATGAAAATACACCCATATAATGAGATAACCGTCAAACATATATTGTTGGAGTCAAAACTGGCAAGAAAAACGTTTTACCGTAATTTTGAATCTAAGGATGACGTGCTGTATTCCTTAATCAAAAAAACGTTTCGTGAATATTTTATGATTGTAAATACTGCGGAAGGCGACGTTTTGACAACTATATTTTCCTATGTAGAAAAGAATCAGGAGTTACTTCTGTTACTGGATAAAAATAATATGCTATACATCCCGTTGCAATGTATGAATGAATA
>JAFXCD010000047.1 GCA_017521605.1 Lachnospiraceae bacterium
GAATATGGAAGGCAAGAATGTAACCACTCCTGCAGTAAACGAATTGGCACCTGTAGATAAGTGGATTCTTTCCAAGTTAAATACCTTGGTAAAGGATGTAACCGACAATATGGAAAGCTTCGAACTGGGTATTGCAGTACAGAAGGTTTACGACTTTATCTGGGATGAGTTCTGTGACTGGTATATCGAAATGGTTAAGCCTCGTCTCTACAATTCTGACGATGCCGTAAGCCAGAATGCAGCCCTTTGGACCTTAAAGACAGTCCTTTTGGATGCATTGAAGTTATTACATCCTTACATGCCTTTCATTACCGAGGAAATCTTCTGCACGCTTCAGAGCGAAGAAGAGTCCATTATGATCAGCAAGTGGCCTGAGTACACAGCAGACAGAAGTTTTGCAAAGGAAGAAAAGGATATTGAAACTATCAAGGAAGCAGTTCGTGGTATCCGTAACATCCGTAGCGAAATGAATGTAGCACCCAGCCGTAAGGCAATGTGTATTGTAGTTAGTGAAAGTGAAGATATCCGCAATACTTTTACCGAAGGTAAGCTCTTCTTTGCATCATTGGCTTATGCAAATGAAGTATTGATTCAATCTGATAAGGAAGGTATTGCACAGGATGCGGTATCCGTGGTGATTCCCGGTGCGGTTGTATACATTCCTTTTGCAGAATTGGTTGACATTGCACAGGAAATTGAACGTTTACAGAAGGAAGAGAAGCGTCTCCAAGGTGAACTTGCTCGTGTAAATGGTATGCTTTCCAATGAGAAGTTTGTTTCCAAGGCACCTGCAGCTAAGATTGAAGAAGAAAAAGCTAAGCTTGCAAAATACACCCAGATGATGGAACAGGTAAAAGAGCGTTTGGCTCAGTTACAGTAAGAAAGGCGCCCCCTCTGCATGGAGGGGGCGATTGAAAGGAAAACTATGGAGAAACAGGTGCTTAACTCCTATGAGCAGGCAGTTGACTACATCTTTAACGTGCCTCGTTTTACAAAAAAGAATACCATGGCCGATACAAAGGCTTTTTTAGAAAAATTAGAGAATCCGGACCGGGACCTGAAAATCATTCATGTAGCAGGTACCAATGGGAAGGGTTCTGTTTGTGCGTATATACGCAGTGTTTTGGAGGCTGCCGGTAAGAAAGTGGCAGTGTTTACTTCTCCGCACCTGGTGGATGTGAGAGAGCGCTTTATTATAGATGGTGAAATGATTAGTAAGGAAGCCTTTTATGAGGCTTTTCAAGTCATTTATAATTTATTAGACTGGAAAGAATTGGAGGCGGGGGAAGGCTATCATCCTACCTTCTTTGAATATATGTTTTTTATTGCCATGCTGGTGTTTAAGAAAAGTGCACCGGATTATTGTATCCTGGAAACCGGGCTGGGCGGCAGATTGGATGCTACCAATGCTGTTTACAAGAAAGAGCTGGCGGTAATTACCCGTATCAGCCTGGAGCACACAGAGTATCTGGGGGATACCCTGGCACAGATTGCAGGAGAAAAAGCCGGAATTATGAAGGAAAATACACCCGTAGTTTTTGCAGATACGGATGAGACTGTAACACAGGTTTTCCTCGAAAAGGCAAAAGATTTGTCGTGTATGTGTTTCCCAGTGTCGAAATCCCACTATACATTATTAAATTTTAAGAATAAAAGCATTGATTTTTCTTATAATTCTCGTTATGATTATAATGTTAATATACATTTAAATACATTGGCCAAATATCAGATGGAAAATTGTGCACTGGCACTTAGAGCTATAGAGGTGCTGGATGTAGATAGAGAGATTTCACATAAGGTGTTGGTCAAGGGCGTGGAACAGACATATTGGCCCGGTAGAATGGAAGAAGTACTGCCGGAGATTTTTGTAGATGGTGCACATAATGCAGATGGCGTGAGAGCCTTTTTGGAAACGGTGAGTGAGGATGACTTTGAAGGAAAACGTAGCCTTTTGTTTAGTGTGGTTTCTGATAAGGATTATGCCTGTATGTTGGAAAAGCTTGCAGAGTCAGGTCTGTTTCACAGGATATACTTGGCACAGATGGGCAATTATCGTGCTACATCATTGGAAGAAATGAAACGTTATTTATCGAAGTATTACAGGGGAGAAATCGTTCTTTATGATACTGTAAAGGTTGCCTTTGAAGCGGTAAAAGAGAAGAAACTTAGAGATGAGCGTGTATATATAGTGGGTTCCCTGTATTTGGTAGGGGAGATAAAGGAGTACGTAAACGATGATAAACTTTGAAGAAGAATTGAAGAAATTTCATCCCAGTCCTGAAGTAGAGGATATTACAGATACCATTTATAACCAGGACATGACGGATTTGGCAGACTTATTGGTTAAGCTGGTTAAGGAAGAAAAGGAAGAAAGAGAAAGCGAAGCAAATGCATAATTGGTAGCACAATAGGAGGATTATATGTTTTGTTATAATTGTGGCTGCCGTTTGTCAGAGCATGATTTTTGTACATCTTGTGGTGTGGATACAGGAAGATACAAGAAAATTATGTACTTAGCCAATATGTATTACAATGACGGACTGGATAAGGCCAAGGTAAGGGACCTGACCGGTGCGGTGACAAGCTTACGGCAGAGTTTAAAGTTTAATAAGAATAATGTTGACGCAAGAAATCTATTGGGTCTGGTCTACTTTGAAATGGGTGAAATGGTAGCGGCTCTTTGCGAGTGGATTATCAGTAAAAATCTGAAGGCAGAGAAGAATGTAGCAGATGATTATTTGAGTTATGTGCAGTCCAGTGCAGCCAGACTGGATTCCATTAATCAGACCATTAAAAAATACAATCAGGCACTGGCTTACTGTCAGCAGGGTAGTAAGGATTTGGCAATTATTCAGTTAAAGAAAGTATTGTCAATGAATCCCAAGTTTATACGTGCTCATCAGCTCTTGGCACTTTTGTATATGGATGCAGAGCAGTGGGACAGAGCTAAAAGAGAATTGGCAAAATGCATTAATCTGGACCGCAATAATACCCAGACATTAGTGTATTTACGTGAAGTAGATAATATCCTGTCGCCGGAGGATGGTGTAAAACCGGCTAGGAAAAAGCAGGATGAAGCAGTTCGGTATCAGAGTGATAATGAGATTATTATTCAGCCTATGGGGGTTAAGGAACCCAAGAGAAGTGGTGCCGGTACATTGTTGAATATAGGTATTGGGCTTTGTATTGGTGCTGCAGCTATGTACTTTTTGGTAGTTCCTTCTGTGCGTACAAATGTACAGAATGAAGCACAGGCAGAAGTGGCTCAGATTGGTAACCAGATAGATGCAAAAAATACCGCTATTGCAGAACTGGAGAATCAGTTAAAGGATTTGCAGGATAGTAACAAGACTTTACAGGATGAACTGAGCGGATATGCAGGTACGGATGGTACCCTAAAGAGTATGGAAGACTTGATTAATGCAGCCACCCTATATTTGAGTGGGGAAGATATAGTAAAGGCTTCCGATGCTTTAGAAAAAGTAAAGGAAGAAGTTGTATTGGAAGAAACCTCCAATGCTTTCCAAAATTTATATAATGCATTACATCAGGCTATTGCACCTCAGATTGTGGAGAGCTGCTATGAGCAGGGCTATGATGCATATACTGCCAAGAATTATGAAGAAGCTGCTAATTTATTGGGCAGAGTCATTAAGTATGATGAAATGCATGGTAACGCATTTTATTATTATGCACAGTCATGCAGACAATTAGAACGCAATGATGAAGCTATACGAGCATACCGCAAGGTACTTGAATTGGTGCCGGCAGATACAGAGCGTGCGAAAACAGCACAGAACCATCTGAACCGCTTACAAGCAAACTAAAGAGAAATAAAATAAAGTACAAAAGAGAAGGGACATATAGGATACTATATGTCCCTTTTAGCTGCCCTCCTTTTGTAGAATGGAGGAACAAATTGTAGAGAAGAGAGGAAGGTTAGTATGGAAGAATTTCAGGTAGTAGATAATTGTTTAATGGTGAAGCTTCCGGAGGAAATAGACCATTATCGGACAGGGTACATATGCGAGAAAGCAGATTGGTATATTGTGAAACAGAATGTAGAGCATGTGGTTTTTGATTTTGGTACAACCAAGTTTATGGATTCCTCAGGAATTGGATTAATTATGGGGCGGTATAAAAAGATAAGCTGTTTTGGAGGGAAGGTTTTTGTTTTACATCCGGACAAGCAGATTAAGCGGATGTTGTTAATGGCAGGTATGGAACAGCTGGTAGAGATTGTAGAGTAGGAGGAGAAGAATGAAAAACGAGATGAAAATAGAATTTGATGCAATATCCATAAATGAGGGATTTGCCAGGGTGGCAGTAGCAGCTTTTGTTTCTGCCATGAACCCTACAATGGAGGAATTGGCGGATATTAAAACAGCTGTTTCAGAAGCAGTAACCAATGCAATTATCCATGGTTATGAAAACCTATACGGGTATGGGAAACATGGAGATAGGGTGCCGGCTTACGAGACGATACATCCCGGCAAGGTGTACATGCATTGCGAAATAAAAGAAGATACTTGCTACATAGTGATTCAGGATAAAGGGAAAGGCATTGTCGATGTGGATAAGGCTATGGAGCCACTTTTTACTTCGAAGCCGGAATACAATCGTTCCGGTATGGGTTTTGCTTTTATGGAAGCCTTTATGGATGATTTGGAGGTGTTTAGTGAAGAGGGCAGGGGAACTGTGGTGAAAATGCAGAAAAAAATAGGCGTCGGTTCCTGGATTGAAGCCTGTTAGGTGGTGATGTATGGAAGAGGTGTCAGTACTAATTGCAAAGTCACAACAAGGGGATAAAGAAGCAAGAGGAGTACTGATTGAAAAGAATTTGGGACTGGTACATGCCATTGTGCGACGGTTTATAGGAAGAGGTGTAGAAGCGGAGGATTTATTTCAAATCGGAACTATCGGTTTAATTAAAGCCATTGATAATTTTGACTTAAGCTTTGATGTAAAGTTTTCCACTTATGCAGTGCCATTAATTACCGGAGAGATTAAAAGGTTTTTGCGAGATGACGGAATCGTAAAAATATCCCGTACCATTAAAGAACAAAGCCAGAAGTTGAAACTTTTGCGACAAAGTATGCAGGTAAAGTTGGGGCGGGAACCTACCCTTCAGGAGCTGATGACAGAGTCTGGATATACAATGGAAGAAATTGTTATGGCCACGGAGGCAGATTGTAAGGTAGAATCTATTTATACCAACGTATATCAGAATGATGGTAATCAAGTAGCTCTGGTGGATATGTTGGGAAAGGAAGATAATGAAAAAGAGGAACTGTTAAATAAGATGCTTTTGCGGCAATTAATCGGTAAACTAAATGAGAAGGAAACGCTGTTAATACAGATGCGTTATTTTCAGGATAAAACTCAGACCGAAGTGGCAAAGTGTATGGGTATTAGCCAGGTACAGGTGAGCAGACTGGAAAAAAAGATACTTCTCAGTATGAGAAAATACGCTGAAGGCAAGGTTTGTTAAGATTTCCTAAAGAAAGAAACTTAGCACTTCACAAGAGGAGAGTTTTTGTTTATACTGATGTAGAAAGCTGTAAATGGAAACAGTTTAGAAAGGGTAGGGGTACAAAGGATGTTAATTGAAGAACAACGGGATGATTTGCAACAACCCGAACGTTTGAGAGAAAGGAAACGTAAAAGAAAGAGAAAAAATTTATCTATGATTATGCTGGTTGTGAGTATTTTATTGTTTTTAACAGTTATCATAATTAGTATAGTATTATATATTTGGGTGGATAAGAAACTACAGATGGTTTCTGAAGAGACAGAAGTGATTTCGGAAGTTGTGGTGAATCAGCCGGAAACCATTAGTGAGGAAGAATTGAAGAACTTACTGGAGGAGGCAAGGCGTGAAGGGGCAGACGAGGTTTTGGAGCGCCTTGCAGAAAGCATTAACAGTAGTGCTACCATTACCAATGCTTTGCGTCCCTTGTATAAGGATCAATTAGTGGTAGCAAGTGAAGGTGCCTATCACTTTATACCAATTAATCCTGATTTGAAGAAGAATGACTATAAGGAAGAGAATTTAAAAATTTTAAGTAATGGTCTGGTAGAGTATGTAGAGAATGATGTGATTATTTCCCACAAAGGAATAGATGTGTCCAAGCACCAGGGAGAAATCGACTGGGAAAAAGTGGCAGCAGATGGTGTGGAGTTTGCCTTTATTCGTGTAGGCAATCGTGGATATGGTTCTGGCGCAATTGTGGAAGATCCGCAGTTTGAGGCCAATATAGTAGGCGCCATAACTCATGGTGTTAAGGTGGGAGTCTATTTCTTTTCCCAGGCGATTACGGTAGAGGAAGCTCAGGAAGAAGCCCGATTTGTATTAGAAAAGGTGGCTCCGTACAAGATTACCTGTCCCATTGTATTGGATGTGGAGAAGGTGGATGACAGTGAAGCTCGTATGAATAAGATTTCTACAGAGCAGAGAACCACCAATACTTTGGCATTTTTACAGGAAATAGAGGCTGCCGGTTACAAAACCATGTTGTACCACAATATGGAAATGGCTACTATGAAGCTGGATATGACACAGCTGGAAAAGTATCAAAAATGGTTTGCTTACTACAATAAGGAACTATATTATCCATATGCGTAT
Organism: Lachnospiraceae bacterium; assembly: GCA_017521605.1. Classification (GTDB taxonomy): domain Bacteria; phylum Bacillota; class Clostridia; order Lachnospirales; family Lachnospiraceae; genus Acetatifactor. Next base: position 6,626 of record JAFXCD010000047.1, read on the forward strand.
GATGTGTGGCAGTATTCAGACAAAGGAAAAGTGGATGGCATTAATGGAGATGTAGATATGAATATATCCTTCAGTTTATGGGAGGATTAAACGGAGAGGACGTTCTGAAACGTCCTCTTTTTTGTATAATTTAAATAAATTTGCAAAGAATAAGACCATGATGAAATGAGAGGATATGGTTTGTTTTGAAGGAGATTGTGCTCTATTTAAAGTGTAAGGAAAATGTGGAGATACAGAAAAAGGATGTCCTATTAAAGGATGTTGCCACTATAGAATGTGAAGAAAAAAATATTTGTAACAAATGCAAGGAACTTCATGTGTATCATTTTGAGGAAGAAAATAAGAGGGCGGTAATCAGTGCCCTAAAGGTAATCCAGCTAATCTGTAAGGAATATCCCGAAGTATTGGTACAGTCTATTGGGGAGACAGATACCTTGATAGAGCAGGTAAAGGTGGGTGCCTATAAGGGCTGGAAGCAATGGATCAGGGTTGTTGTAGTATGTTTAATCAGCTTTTTCGGAACAGCTTTTACCATTATTGCATATAACAATGATGCAGGCGTTATGGACATCTTTGAAAAGGTATATCTGGCTGTATTAAATGAAAAGCCTCCTGGAGTGGATGTTTTGGAGATTTCATATGCTATAGGATTAGCAGCAGGTATTATTGTTTTCTTTAATCATATCGGTGGACGAAGAATAACAAAGGATCCGACACCTATCGAAGTATCCATGAGAAATTATGAACGAGATGTCAATCAGACATTAATTGAAACTGCAGATAGAGAGGGATTGGAAGAGGATGTTTAAGCTTTTAGGATTAGGCTTTGGAGGACTTTGTTTCGGATTGTTGAGTGCGGCGGGTGTTTTCACAATCTTAACAGCAGTAGGATTAATTCCACGTTTTGTGGGAAAGACACATTCTGCGAAGGAAATTTTTTTGTATGAAAATTTAATTATTTTGGGAACCATAACAGGTGGTGTGTTTAGTCTTTTTGGTGATCAGCTTAAACTGGGTGCATGGTTACAAAACATATTAGCACCTGATATAGCCACATGGCTGTCCAGAGGAATCTTAATGATGGCGGGACTTTTTGCAGGGATGTTTATTGGGTGTCTGGCACTTGCAATTGCAGAGATGTTGGACAGTATTCCCATATTTACCAGGCGTATCGCTTTTCGGCATGGGTTGGGGTTTATGATATTAAGTATTGCAATGGGAAAGTTATTTGGAACACTTTATTTCTTTATTAAGAATATAGTGACGGATTAGTGTGAAAAATCAAAGATTTTTCAATTTTCATTTGAGCAGTAACATAAGCGCTGCATATGTTATGCGTGGGAATTAATATGTAGAAGGGAGAATTCAAAAATGGAACAAAAAGAAGAGAACAAAAAACAAGAATATGCAAAGTATGTAAAGTCGGTTACACCTACCCACAGTTTGGGAATGCAGATGTTAAAGGCTTTTATTACCGGAGGAATTATTTGTGTAATTGGTGAGGTTATTTTGAATGTGGCTACCACCTATTTTGAACTGGACCAAAAGACAGCAGGCAGTTGGTGCTCCCTCATTCTGGTATTGTGTGCAGTTATGCTCACAGGATTTAATATCTATCCCAATATTGTAAAGTGGGGCGGAGCCGGGGCATTGGTACCTATTACCGGATTTGCAAATTCTGTAGCAGCACCTGCTATTGAATATCAGGCAGAAGGACAGGTATTTGGTATCGGCTGTAAGATATTTACAATAGCTGGTCCGGTGATTCTGTATGGAATCTTCACTAGCTGGGTATTGGGGGTAGTTTATTATATAGGAAAAATGCTGGGAGTGGTGTAGGCCACTCCCTAAATAATTTGTGAAAAATCTGTTTTTTTTGTGTAAGCATATTTACTTTTCTGATTTAAAGTGCTATAGTGATAGAGAACAAAGGGGTGAAAGGCCCAAGAGTACATGAAAGGCAGGTAATAAATATGGAAAATTATTTCCAACCGGAAATAGAATGTGCTTCCAGAGAACAGATTCGCCAGTGGCAGGATGAACGTCTGGTGAAGCAGGTAAAGCATGTATATGATAATGTACCTTATTATCGCAAGATGATGGAGGAGAAGGGATTAACTCCGGCAGATATTCAGTCAGTGGATGACTTACATAAGCTTCCTTTCCTTACGAAGGATGATTTGAGAGAAGCATATCCCAATGGGTTGGTAGGGGTACCTATGAGCGAATGCGTACGTATTCATTCTACCAGTGGTACTACAGGCAGACGTGTGGTAGCATATTATACCCAGCATGATGTGGACCTTTGGGAGGATTGCTGTGCGCGTGCGATTGTGGCAGCAGGTGGTTCTGATGAGGATGTAGTACATGTGGCATATGGATATGGACTTTTTACCGGTGGTGCTGGATTACATGGTGGCTCTCACAAGGTGGGATGCCTGACACTTCCCATGTCTTCCGGTAACACAGACCGTCAGATTCAGTTTATGACGGATTTGGGTTCTACCATTATTTGTTGTACACCTTCCTATGCAGCTTATTTATCAGAAAGTATTATTGAAAAAGGGCTTCAGGATCAGATTAAGTTAAAATCCGGTATTTTCGGAGCAGAAGCATGGACCCAGGAAATGCGTCGTGATATCGAGCAGAAGTTGGGTATTAAGGCATTTGATATTTATGGTTTGACAGAGATTTCCGGTCCCGGTGTATCTTATGAATGTAGTGCACAGGGGGGGATGCATATTAATGAGGATCATTTTATCCCTGAGATTATTGACCCTAATACAGGGGAGGTACTGCCGGATGGAGAGAAGGGTGAGCTGGTATTTACCTGTATCACCAAGGAAGCATTCCCACTTCTGCGTTATCGTACCCGTGATATTTGTGTACTGAATAGAGAGAAATGTGCTTGTGGCAGAACTCATGTAAGAATGAGTAAACCTATGGGACGTAGCGATGATATGCTGATTATCAAGGGTGTAAATGTATTCCCTTCGCAGATTGAAACCGTACTGCTGAACAATGGTTATGCAGCAAATTACCAGATTATTGTAGACCGTGTAAATCATGGTGATACCATTGAGGTACAGGTAGAGATGACGCCGGAAATGTTCTCCGATAGCTTAAGTGAAGTATCTGCAAGAGAAAAGGAGCTGGTAAATGCTTTAAAGGGTATGCTTGGCATTTACGCAAAGGTTACCTTAGTGGCGCCTAAGACCATCACCAGAAGTGAAGGTAAGGCAGTTCGTATTATTGATAAGCGTAAGCTGTATTAAGAAAAGGAGGGTTTTATATGACAGTAAAACAGATTTCTGTATTTTTGGAGAATAAGCCCAGTGCTATGGCGGCTTTTACCGATGTATTATCTAAGAATAATATTGACATGCGTGCATTATCATTGGCAGAGGCTGCAGATTTTGGTATTGTAAGGATTATCGTAGATGATGTATATGGTGCTATGCAGGTGATAAAGGATGCAGGCTATGTGTGCTCTGCAACCAAGGTTCTGGCAGTAGCTATTCCGGATGAACCCGGTGGACTTGCTAAGGTGATTCATTGCCTTGGTGAAGCAGGGATTAACATGGAATATATGTATGCATTCACTACCAGACAGAAGGATGTGGCATATATGATTTTCCGAGTAAAAGACAATGAAAAAGCAGTTCAGGTACTGAGTAAAAACGGCGTGAAGCTAGCTTGCCAGGAGGATTTGGCGAAGTTATAGGATTGAGGATGTGACGGCGAAGCGAAGGCTTCGCCGTAGCTATATGACAAAGGAAGGTATGAAACATATGACAAAACGTAAATGGATATGTTGGGGGATGACATTATTTATAATCGGTTGTCTGTGTGGCTGCGGAAATAAGGGGACTGTAGATGAGGGGGCTGAAAGACTGCCGGGCAGCAGTTTGGAAAGCAGTGTGGAAAATACTGATGAGTCCGTAAATACACCGGAAAGTTCTCAAGAATCAGAACCGACTCCCGCACCGGAACAGGAGGAAATTAAGGTGCAACAGCATGAGATAACCATGGCGAATGTTTCGCCTGTGGATATGGTGGCGGATATGCGTATAGGCTGGAATTTGGGCAATACCTTGGATGCTACCGGTGGAAGTGGTTTGAGTAGTGAAACCTCCTGGGGGAATCCCAAGACCACTAAGGAGATGATCGATGCTATCGTGGATGCAGGCTTTAATGTGATACGTATTCCCATTACCTGGGACGGCCATTTTGGTAGTGCTCCGGATTATAAGATTGATGAGGCATGGCTGAATCGTGTGCAGGAAGTAGTGGATTATGCTGCCCAGAGAGATGTGTATGTAATTATTAACTGCCATCATGAGGAGTGGCATTTCCCTTCTGAGAAAAACAAAGAGCAAGCAAGCGAAATACTTAAGGCTCTTTGGACCCAGATTGCCGAGCGATTCCGTGATTATGATGAGAAGCTGATTTTTGAGGGCTTAAATGAGCCTCGTAAAAAAGGTACCAATATGGAGTGGAATGGTGGTGACTATGAGGGCAAACAGGTGGTAAATCATTTTGCCAAGGTGTTTGTGGAAACGGTGCGTGCTACAGGTGGTAACAACTCTATTCGAAACCTGATGGTTACCGGTTATGCTGCTTCCAACAATAAGGATACGCTGAAAAGCCTGCGTTGGCCCAAGGATTCCCATATCATTGTATCAGTACATGCTTATACACCCTATGAGTTTTCGTTGAATATCACCGGAACTGCAGAGTGGGATATAGAGAAAGATATCAGGGATATTGATTATCTGATGCAAACAATTGATGAGGTGTTTTTACAAAAGGGTACACCGGTTATTATAGGTGAATTTGGTGCCCTGAATAAGGAAAATGAAGCTGAGCGTGTGGAATGGGTAACCTATTATCTGACCAAGGCCAAGGAAATCGGAGTACCCTGTGTATGGTGGGACAATGGCTCCTTCCAAGGCTCCGGAGAAAACTTTGGACTGATTAACAGAAGAGAGTTAACCTTCCCTTATCCGGATTTGCTGAAGGCGATTATGGATGCTACAGAATAGGAAAAGGATATTATGAGACAGTGTGTTTGAAGAAATGCACTGTCTCTTTTTTCGTGTATAAGCAGAAGGGTTTTGAGTCTGCATGTGCATACTATTTCTAAAATCTGGAAAAAGTAGTTGACAATAAATTGATATGTGATATACTTTGAATGTCAAAAGACTTTAAAATAAAATAATAATGATATAAAATAATTTGAAATAAAAACAAACTAGCGGAGGAAGGATATGACTGGAAAAATCATAGGAACCGGTTCTTATTTACCGGAATTGATTTGGGATAATCATAAATTAACAGAGTGGCTGGATACCAGTGATGAATGGATTCGAGAAAGAACCGGTATCGGTCAAAGACATATTTCTAAAGAACTCGGAGCTTGTGGTATGGCACTGGAAGCAGCTAAGAAGGCTATGGAAGATGCGGGGAAGGCAGGCTTTAAGGCAGAAGATTTGGGAGCCATCTTTGTATGCTCCGTTACTCCGGACATCTGTGTGCCCCCCATAGCTTGTGAAATTCAAAAGGAGTTGGGTGCAGTAAATGCTTTTTGCTACGACATAAATGCTGCCTGCTCAGGTTTTGTATTTGCTTACAACATGGCAGTTTCCTATATGGAATCCGGATTAATTAAGACAGCACTTATTATTGGTAGCGAACAGTTGTCCCGTATAGTGGACTGGAATGATCGTGGAAGCAGTATCCTTTTTGGCGATGGTGCTGGGGCGGTGGTAGTAACAGCCAGCGAGGAAAAGGGTGCCGCTGTAATGCACTCGGATGGTGCTTCCGGGGAGGCATTACAATGTACTACCGGTGGTAAGCTTTCCATGGATGGGCAGAAGGTGTTTCGATTTGCTTTAAGGAGAGTGCCGGAGGTGATAGAGGAACTTCTTGATAAACTGAAGATGGAAAAAGGACAAGTGGATTTATTCTTATTACATCAGGCCAATATGCGTATTATTGAAGCAGTTATAAAGCGATTGGGACTGGATTCTAATAAGGTACCTACCAATATTGAACGTATGGGCAATACTTCTTCTGCCAGCCTGCCTATCCTCATAGATGAGTTAAATAGGGCAGGAGAGTTAATGCCGGGTATGAAGATGATTATGGCTGGATTTGGAGCCGGATTAACATGGGGTGCCGGGTATATTACAATTTAGGTAATTACCGCGTTGCGGATTACAAATATAACAATGTAAAAGAATTTTAGGAGGAAACAATTATGTTTGAAAAGATTCAAGAGTTAGTAGCAGATGGTTTGGGAGTAGAGGCAGCTAAGGTAGCACCGGAGACTTCTTTTAAGGAGGATTTGGGTGCAGATTCTTTGGATTTATATGAATTGGTAATGGCTTTTGAAGAGGAATTCGGTGTTAGTATTCCTGCAGAAGAGCTGGAAAAGATGGTAACTGTTAAGGATGTAATGGACTATATTGAAACAAATAAATAAGTAATTTACAGGGGTGGAGAGAGTGAGAACAGCATTGACAGAGCTTTTAAATATTGAATATCCGGTGATTCAGGGTGGTATGTCCTGGGTGGCAGAGTATCATTTGGCAAGTGCCGTATCTGAGGCAGGAGGTTTAGGTCTGATTGCAGCAGGAGGAGCACCTGTGGAGTGGCTTAGGGAACAGATTCGTGAGGCAAAGAAGCTTACAAATAAGCCCTTTGGTGTAAATATTATGCTCATGCATCCACAGGTGGATGAGATTGCTAAATTGGTAGTGGAAGAAGGTGTACGGGTAGTAACCACAGGTGCCGGTAGTCCGGAAAAGTATATGCTTATGTGGAAGGAAGCGGGTATTAAAGTGATTCCTGTGGTTGCAAGCGTGGCTATGGCAAAGCGTATGGAACGCTGTGGTGCTGATGCCCTTGTGGCAGAAGGAACAGAAGCCGGAGGACATATTGGTGAGACTACTACCTTTGTGCTGGTACCTCAGATTGTGGATGCAGTAAATATTCCTGTCATTGCAGCAGGTGGTATCGCTGACGGCAGGGGTATGGCAGCGGCCTTTATGTTGGGAGCAGTAGGGGTACAGATGGGGACCCATTTTGTGGTGGTAAAGGAAGCACAGGTGCATCAAAACTACAAGGACAGCATTTTAAAGGCTAAAGACATCGATACCAAGGTTACAGGCAGAACCACCGGTCATCCGGTAAGGTGTCTGCGTAATCAGATGACCAAGGAGTATTTAAAGTTGGAAGCAGCAGGTGCAGGTCTGGAAGAACTGGAGCTGTTGAGTCTGGGTGGCTTGAAGAAGGCAGTAGTGGATGGAGATGTTCAAAATGGTAGCCTTATGGCAGGACAGAGTGCAGGGCTTGTGAAAGAGGAATGCACCTGTAAGGAACTGATAGAACGAATTGTTGCAGAGGCTACAAGTCTCATGGAGAGGAGATAGTTTATGAGAAAAATAGCTTTTGTTTATCCAGGTCAGGGAGCCCAAAAGTGTGGTATGGGAAAGGACTTTTATGATATCTTTCCCATAGCAAAGAAGGTTTTTGACAGGGCTGATGAGATACTTGATATTTCAGTAACAGATTTGTGCTTCAATGAAAATGAATATCTGCACCAGACAGCTTATACCCAGCCCGCGTTGGTGACAACTTGTTTAGCTATTACAGCCGTGCTAAAGGAAAAAGGTATACAGCCGGATGTGACAGCAGGCTTAAGCTTGGGTGAATATGCGGCAATCGCTACTGCAGGCGGATTTTCTACAGAAGAAGCCATTAAAATGGTACGTGCCAGAGGAATATTTATGGAAGAGGCTGTGCCGGATGGAAAGGGAGCCATGGCAGCTGTATTGGGCATGGAGGTTGTACAGCTTGAAAAGGTACTGAGCAAAATAGAGGGAGTATACATTGCCAATTATAACTGCCCGGGGCAGATTGTGATTACAGGTTTGAAGGAATCGGTAGATAAGGCTTGTGAAGCGTTAAAGAATGTAGGTTGTAAGAGATGCCTGCCTTTGAAAGTTAGTGGTCCGTTTCATTCTCCCTATCTAAAGGGAGCCGGAAAGAAGCTTGGTGAATTTATGGAGAAGACAGAACTTCATGAGTTAGAAATCCCTTATGTGACCAATGTGACAGCAGAGTATGTGGAAGACATAGGAGCAACTAAAGATTTATTAGTACGTCAGGTGGCTTCTTCTGTAAAATGGATCCAGAGTGTGGAAAAAATGATTGCTGAGGGTGTGGATACTTTTGTGGAAATCGGTCCCGGCAAAACTTTGGCAGGTTTTATTAAGAAAATTAATCCGGATGTGAAGGTAATAAACATTTCACAGGTAGAGGATTTGGATATATTGATGGAGGATTATAATGTTGCAGGGTAAAATTGCATTGGTAACCGGTGCGTCTAAGGGAATCGGCAGAGCCATAGCGGTGTCACTGGGAAAAGAAGGAGCACATATAATTGTAAACTATAATGGTTCAGCGGAGCAAGCTGGTATTACGTGTAAGCTTATAGAAGAGGCGGGTGGAACCTGTGAAAGCATGTGCTTTAATGTGGCAGAAGAAGAGGCTACCATAGAGGCTATGAAAAATATTTTAGAGAAGCATGGGAAGCTGGATATTCTGGTGAACAATGCTGGGATTACCAGAGACGGTCTGTTAATGCGTATGACAGATGCAGATTTTGAAAGTGTATTGGACGTGAATCTTAAAGGGGCGTTCCATACCATACGTGTAGCATCCAAGCAGATGCTGAAGCAAAGAAGTGGAAGAATCATCAACATTTCTTCCGTTTCCGGTATCATGGGCAATGCAGGGCAAGCCAACTATTCGGCATCCAAGGCAGGGCTTATTGGTTTGACAAAGGCAACTGCCAGAGAACTGGCAAGCAGAGGAATCACAGTGAATGCAGTGGCTCCCGGATTTATTGAAACGGATATGACGGATAAATTATCGGACGCAGTAAAGGAAAATGCCTGTAAGCAGATACCATTAGGGAAAATGGGCAGACCGGAGGATATTGCTGAAGCAGTATTGTTTCTGGCTTCTGAAAAGGCTGCTTATATTACAGGGCAGGTGCTTTGTGTAGATGGCGGCATGGCGATGTAAGGCGAGGAAAAGAGATGAAAAGAAGAGTGGTAATCACCGGTATGGGAGCAGTAACCCCCATCGGTAATACAGTGGATGAATTCTGGCAGGGAATTCAAGAAAATAAAGTGGGTATTGGCCCTATTACCAAATTTGATACAGCAGATTTTAAGGTAAAGCTGGCAGCAGAGGTAAAAGATTTTGAACCCAAGCAATATATGGATTTTAAGGCAGCAAAGCGTATGGATGTATTTTCACAGTATGCTGTAGTGGCTGCAAAGGAGGCTTTTGAACAGGCCGGTTTGGATATGGAGAAGGAAGATCCTTACCGTGTGGGTGTTATCATCGGTTCCGGTGTGGGCGGATTGGGTGTAATGGAAACAGAACATACCAAACTGATGGAAAAGGGACCGGGCAGAGTAAGCTTACTCATGGTGCCTATGATGATTTGTAATATGGCAGCAGGTAATGTGGCTATTACTTTAGGACTCAAAGGTAAGTGTACCAATGTGGTGACTGCATGTGCCACCGGCTCCCATTCTATCGGAGATGCTTTTCGTGCTATTCAGTATGGGGATGCAGATGTGATGTTGGCAGGAGGAGCAGAAAGCTCTATTACCCCTTTGGGAGTAGCCGGCTTTACATCGCTGACTGCATTGACTACCAGTGAGGATGCAAAACATGCTTCCATTCCCTTTGATAAGGAGAGAAGTGGCTTTGTCATGGGAGAAGGTGCAGGTGTGCTTGTATTGGAAGAACTGGAGCATGCAAAGGCACGTGGGGCTAAAATCTTAGCGGAAATTGTAGGCTATGGAGCTACCTGCGATGCCTATCACATTACCTCTCCTGCAGAGGATGGCAGCGGCGCAGCTGCCGCTATGAAGTTGGCTATGAAGGATGCCGGTGTGGAGCCTGCACAGGTGACTTATGTAAATGCTCATGGTACCAGTACCCATCATAATGATCTGTTTGAAACAAGAGCTATTAAGGCAGCTTTTGGAGAACAGGCAAGTAAACTGTATGTAAACTCTACCAAGTCCATGATAGGACACCTTTTGGGTGCAGCAGGTGCAGTGGAATGTATTGTCTGTGTGAAGTCAGTGATGGAGGATTATATACATCCTACTGTGAATTCGAAAGAAGCAGACGAGGAATGTGATTTGAATTATGTATTTGGAGATGGGGTTCATACAGCAGTAGAATATGCTATTAGCAATTCGCTGGGATTCGGAGGACACAATGCCTCTCTTTTGATAACCAAATACAAAGGGTAGAGGAGATTGGTATGGAATATAACAATTTACTGGAATTGATTAAAACGGTTTCGGAGTCTAATATTTCAGGTTTTCAATATGAGGATGGAGATACAAGAATAGTCATTGCCACAGGAGAAAATACCTTGCCGGGTTGTGCGGGAGAGACCGGTAAGGCAATGATGGGAAGTGTTCCCGAAAGATTGGAGACAAATTTGCAAGATGTGGCGGAGTCGATTCCTGTCAAGCAAGAGCAAAAAGCAGTAATAGGAAATATTATTAAATCGCCGTTGGTTGGTACCTTTTACACTGCTCCGGCAGAGGATGCGGAAGTATTTGTAAAGGTGGGAGACAGAGTGAAAAAGGGTCAGACTCTTGCCATTGTAGAGGCTATGAAGCTGATGAATGATATCGAGTCGGAATACGAAGGTGTGGTATCAGAAGTGTTTGTAAAGAATGGAGATATGGTGGAATACGGTCAGCCGTTGTTTGCCATTGGATAGAGGAGCAATTATGTTAGGAATTAAGGAAATCGAAGCCATTATCCCTCACAGACATCCATTTCTTCTCCTTGATTATGTGGAGGATTATGTGCCCGGTGAATATGCAGTGGCCTACAAATGTGTCAGTTTCCGTGAGGAGTTTTTTAAAGGACATTTTCCGCAGGAGCCGGTAATGCCCGGAGTTCTGACCATCGAGGCACTGGCGCAGACCGGTGCAGTAGCTATTTTAAGCGTAGAAGAGAATAAAGGGAAAGTAGCTTATTTTGGTGGTATTAATAAATGTAAGTTTAAGGGTAAAGTGGTGCCGGGTGATAAGCTGAAGCTGGAAACCCGTATTATCAGGCAAAAAGGACCGGTAGGTGTGGGTGAGGCCGTTGCCAGTGTGGATGGTAAGGTGGTAGTCACTGCAGAGCTTACCTTTATCGTTGGGGGCTGAGTATGATTCAGAAGATTTTAATAGCCAACAGGGGAGAAATTGCGGTTCGAATTATCCGTGCCTGCAGAGAAATGGGGATTCATACAGTGGCGGTTTATTCTGAAGCAGATAAGGATGCATTACATACCCAGTTGGCAGATGAGGCTATTTGTATTGGTGGAGCACTCTCTAAGACCAGTTACCTGAATATGGAGAATATTATCAGTGCTACCATTGTGTCCGGAGCGGAGGCTATACATCCAGGTTTTGGCTTTTTGTCAGAAAATCATCGTTTTGCGCAGCTGTGTGAGGAGTGTAATATTATTTTCATTGGTCCCTCTTCCCGGGTGATGAAAAGTATGGGAAATAAAACAGAGGCCAGGCGAACTATGGAGGAGGCCGGCGTCAGAGTGATTCCCGGTTGGAACAGCCCTATTGAAAATGTAGAGGAATGCAAGGAAATTGCCCGAAAGATAACCTATCCGGTAATTGTCAAAGCGGCATTGGGCGGTGGCGGAAAAGGTATGCGTACAGCTTTTTGTGAGGAAGAACTGGAGAATGCATATTTGTCAGCAAGGAAGGAAGCCGGTGCGGCTTTTGGTGATGATACAGTGTATATGGAGCACTTTTTTGAACATCCCAGACATGTGGAATTTCAGATATTGGCAGATGGAGAAGGTAATGTGATTCACCTGGGAGAAAGAGACTGCTCTATTCAAAGAAACCATCAGAAGTTTATAGAAGAGGCTCCCTGTGTGGTCATATCTAAGGAACTGAGAGAGGCTATGGGTGCAGAGGCGGTAAAGGCAGCAAAGGCGGTAGACTATGTCAATGCAGGTACCATAGAATTTCTGTTGGAGGGGGCCAATTTTTATTTTATGGAGATGAATACCCGTATTCAGGTGGAGCATCCGGTAACAGAGTGGTTAACAGGTGTGGATTTAATTAAGGAGCAGATACGAATTGCATCCGGCAGAAAATTAAGTATTACCCAGAAAGAAATTCAGTTTACCGGTCATGCTATTGAGTGTCGTATTAATGCTGAGAATCCAAGCTTGAATTTCAGACCATCTCCCGGACGGATTACAGAGCTTTACCTGCCGGGTGGCAAGGGGATTCGGGTAGATACAGCTATTTACAGTGGTTATGATGTACCTCCTTATTATGACAATATGCTGGCTAAGCTGATTGTACATGCAAAAAATCGTAAGGAAGCCATACAAAAGATGAAGAGTGCCTTGGGAGAAACCATTATCGAAGGAATAGACACGAATGTGGATTATCTCTATAACATTTTATGTGAGATGGAAGAGAAGGTACTGGCAGAGTAATAGTGTGAGATGTGAGTATGAGGGAAGTTGTGGGAGTAAGATAGAAGTATGAATTTAGGCAATATGTTCAAAAAGAATAGCTATATTCCTGTACGAGGAATGCAGCAGTCACGACCGGAGGTGCCGGATGGATTACTAAAACAATGTAATAAATGTAAAGCCGCCATATATACCTCGGAGGTCATTAGCAATCATTATATATGTCCAAAATGCAATGGGTATTTCAGATTGCCCTTAAAACAGAGAATTGAAGAATTGGTGGAGCCTGATACTTTTATGGAGTGGGACAGGGGATTGGAAACATCCAACCCATTACTATTTAAAGGGTACGAAGAAAAGATAAGGGATTTACAGGAAAAAACAGGATTGGATGAAGCTGTGATAACAGGAAGTGCCATAATAGGAAAGAATAAGGTGGCATTGGCTGTTTGTGACGGAAGATTTCTCATGGCCAGCATGGGCCACGTGGTAGGAGAGAAAATCACCAGAGTTTTTGAAAGGGCAACAGAGGAAAAATTACCGGTTATTATTTTTGCCTGCTCCGGCGGTGCACGTATGCAGGAGGGAATGATTTCTCTTATGCAGATGGCTAAGACAGCTGCTGCCATTAAGCGGCATAGTGATGCCGGAAATCTGTATATTACAGTGTTGACGGATCCTACTACTGGAGGTGTGACGGCCAGTTATGCTATGTTGGGTGATATTATTCTGTCAGAGCCGGGAGCATTGATTGGTTTCGCCGGCCCCAGAGTTATTGAGCAGACCATAGGACAGAAACTGCCGGAAGGCTTTCAGCGAGCAGAGTTTCAGCTGGAGCATGGTTTTGTGGATGCCATAGTAACCAGAGAAAATATGAAAAGCACTTTAAGTAAAATTTTGTTTTTACATACAACAAAAGAAATGCCGCAGGGAATGCCGGATGCCTTTGTACCTATAGCAAGTGGGGAAAAAACAGAAGCCTGGGAAAAAGTACTTTTTTCCAGGAAAAAAGACCGTCCTACAGGGATGGATTATGTCAGAGAACTATTTTCGGACTTTATGGAGCTTCATGGAGACCGGTATTTTGGAGATGATTCAGCTATTGTAGGCGGAATTGCAAAATTTTCAGGTGTACCGGTAACAGTAATTGCTCAGTGCAAAGGGCGAAATACAAAGGAAAATATTAAACGCAATTTTGGTATGCCGTCTCCGGAAGGGTATCGGAAGGCACTACGTCTTATGAAGCAGGCAGAGAAATTCAAAAGACCCGTGATTTGCTTTGTGGATACGCCCGGGGCCTTTTGTGGAATGGAAGCTGAAGAAAGAGGGCAGGGAGAGGCAATTGCACGAAACCTTATGGAAATGTCAGCATTAAAGACTCCTATATTGTCCGTGGTTATCGGAGAAGGTGGAAGCGGTGGTGCATTAGCCATGGCGTTAGCGGATCAGGTGTGGATGTTGGAAAATGCTATTTATTCCATCTTGTCGCCGGAGGGTTTTGCCTCCATTCTATGGAAGGACGGTAAGAGGGCAAAGGAAGCAGCAGAGATAATGAAAATTACAGCAGAAGATTTAAAAAAATTGCAAATTGTGGATGGTATTTTGAAAGAGCCGGAAGAGTATACCAGAGAAAATATGGGGCTTGTAATAGAACAGTTGGAAGGACTGTTAAATAGATTTCTGGAAGAATGTAGTAAAAAAGATGTAGAAGAATTGATACAGCAGCGTTATGAAAGATTTCGCAAATTTTAGGAATTGGAGAAGAAATATGGAGTATTTGCCATTGATAATAGGAAATAAGAAAACGAAGTATCCTTTGGTACAGGGTGGTATGGGAGTCGGTATCAGTCTGGGAGGACTGGCAGGAGCAGTGGCAAAGGTTGGCGGTATTGGATTGATATCCTCAGCACAGATTGGCTTTCAGGAGGAAGATTTTGAAGAGAATCCTTTTGAGGCGAATCTGCGGGCTATGGAAAAAGAATATAAAAAAGCAAGAGCACAGGCACCGGATGGAATTATTGGATTTAATATTATGGTAGCACTACAACATTACAAAGAGTATGTAATACAAGCAGCAAAAGTAGGTGCAGATATTATTGTTTCCGGAGCAGGGCTGGCAACAGAACTTCCAGCTTATGTAAAGGGCTTTGCAACCAAAATTGCTCCTATTGTATCCGGAGAGAGGGCAGCTGAATTACTTTTAAAGGTTTGGGACAGAAAATATCGGACCACTGCAGATATGGTGGTCATTGAAGGACCTCTGGCAGGAGGACATCTGGGATTTCCCAAGGAAGAGGTAGAAGCCATTACTCCGGAAGAATATGAGGGTACCATTCAGAAGATTATCAGAGTAGTGAAAGAGTATGCCGTAAAGTATGGCAGGAAAATACCGGTGGTAGTGGCCGGTGGGATGGATAGTCCGGAACAGGTAAAGAGAGTCCTTGAGTTGGGAGCCGATGGTGTGCAGGTAGCAAGCTCCTTTGTCACCACAGTGGAGTGTGATGCGGCGGAAGGTTTCAAACAAAAGTATATAGAAGCCGGTTGTAAAGATATACAACTGGTAACCAGCCCTGTGGGAATGCCCGGCAGAGCCATACGCAATGCTTTTATTGAACAAATAGAGGCAGGTATCAGAGAACCCATTAGTAAATGTTATGGTTGCCTTAGAAAATGTAATCCTGCAGAGATTCCCTATTGTATTACCAAAGCACTTATCACCTCAGCAAGAGGAGATGGAGAAAATGGTCTTGTATTCTGTGGAGCAGGTACCTACAAGATTACCAAAATCAGTACTGTGCAAGAGGTTATTGAAAAATTATTTAAAAAATGTTAGAATAAGTATGTTACTATAGAAGACAAAAGAGAAGGAGCTGGTACTTTGAATTCAATCAATTCGTTTGACGTTATCAATGATGTATTGACTAATTTGTTTCAAGAGATTTTAGTGTTAGAGGAAAAAGGCTTGACTACCGGCGAGTTTTCTAATATTTCGGTAAATGATATGCATATTATCGATAAGATAGGGCCGGGTGAGGGAAAGAATATGTCCGCTATTGCAAAAGGACATGGAGTAACGGTAGGTTCTTTGACGACTTCTATGAACAGTCTGGTAAAGAAGGAGTATGTAATCCGTGAGCGTAGCGAGCAGGACCGTAGAGTGGTAACTATCCGCCTGTCTGATAAAGGTCTGCGTGCTTACGAGCATCATCGTAACTTCCATATGAAGATGACAGAGCGGGCACTGGCCAATCTAAAGGAGGAAGAGGTTCCTAAGGTAACCAAGGTGCTGATTGGTTTGGAGAAGTTTTTCAGAGAGTATGAAGTGTAAAGAAAAGGTGTAAAGTCTTAATAACTTAATAAGACTTTACACCTTAGTTTTATTTTTTTGTATAAATATATAAGTGTTTACTTAGTGATAAGTGATTGAAAAATGGCTGTCAAATATGGTATTTTAGTTGATATGAGATATTAAGATTAAGGACTGCCCTAATCTTTATCATGAGCCGGATTATGTGTATGAATGATTTATAGTAACAAAAGTAAGAAACGGAGACAACCATGTTACCTATAGAATTTGAACAACGTATGAAGCAGATGTTGGGAGAGGAATATCCTGCATTTGAGGCAAGTTATGAAAAAGAAAAATATCAGGCACTGCGCCTAAATCCTTTAAAGGTGGATAAGGAGTGTTTTTTGAAGAAGACTACCTTTAACTTGAAACAGGTGCCTTGGGAGGAGAATGGATTTTACTACACAACGCAGGATACTCCCGGTAAGCACCCATATCATGAGGCTGGCGTGTATTATATACAGGAACCCAGCGCTATGGCGCCGGTGCCCTTTCTAGAGATAAAGCCTGGAGACAGAGTTTTGGATTTGTGTGCTGCACCGGGAGGAAAGAGTACTCAGATTGGCGTGGCATTACAAGGGGAAGGGCTTTTGGTGTGCAATGAAATTCATCCTGCCAGAGCCAAGATACTTTCCGAAAATGTAGAGCGCTTGGGCATTCGTAATGCTTTGGTGACCAATGAAAGTCCCGAGAAGCTACGAAGTATTTTTGCGGGTTATTTTGATAAGATTTTAGTGGATGCCCCCTGTTCCGGAGAAGGTATGTTTCGTAAGAACGAGGATGCAAAAGAAGAGTGGAGCCTGGAGAATGTAGGACTTTGTGCGGACCGCCAGGATGGTATCTTGGACTGTGCGGCGGATATGCTTCGTCCCGGAGGCAGGTTAGTGTATTCTACATGTACCTTTGCTCCACAGGAGAATGAAGGAAGTATAGCCCGTTTCTTAGAAAGACACCCTGAATTCGCTGTTTTGAAAGTGAATATGCCGGAAGGATTTTCAGAAGGTAATCCTGCATGGGCAGGTTGTGAAGCAGAAGGTATAAAAAATACTATGCGTATCTGGCCCCATGAGGTGAATGGTGAGGGGCATTTCCTTGCGGTTTTACAAAAGAAAGGAAGTCTGAATAGTGCGCAGCCACTTAGCTTATATGGTTTGGAAAAAGGTATTTCCACCAAAGAAATTACAGATTATCTGGCTTTTGCCAGGGAGACCTTAAATAACCCGCCCCAGGGTATTTATTTGAAATTCGGAGACCAGTTATACGCGGCACCGGAAGGGCTGCCAGCCTTGAAAGGGCTGAAGGTACTTCGTCCGGGATTGCATCTGGGAACTATGAAAAAGAATCGATTTGAACCTTCTCATGCATTAGCACTGGCATTGTGTGAAGAAGAGGTGTTTCATAGTCATGAATTGACGGTGGCAGATGGCAGTGCGGCTGCATTTATTGCTGGACAAACTTTCCCTACAGAAGGTGAAAAGGGCTGGTATTTAATCACGGTAGATGGTTACAGCCTGGGCTGGGGGAAGGTTGCGGGAGGTATTATGAAGAACCATTATCCCAAAGGTTTGCGAAAAGCATAACTTACCTCTTTCCAATATTCGAAAAAGATGATATGATGTTATTATTCAGAGCCATGCGAATTGATAAATGAAGACGGAGTAAGCTTGCTTACAGAAGGCTTTATTTATCAATTCATATGGTGAGAAACCTACATGAGCAAAAGGAAAGCCTCAAAGAGGCGATTTTGTGAATGTAGGTGCTGAATAATAACAGGAATTAGAAAGCAGGTTAAACAATGGATAAGATTATTTTAACAGGTGACAGACCTACAGGAAGATTACATATCGGTCATTATGTAGGTTCCCTGAGAAGAAGAGTGGAATTGCAGAATTCCGGAGAATATAAGAAGACCTTTATTATGATTGCGGATGCACAGGCATTGACAGATAACATTGAAAATCCGGAAAAGATTCGTCAGAATATTATTGAGGTTGCGTTGGATTACCTGGCATGTGGTTTGGACCCGGCCAAGTCCACTCTGTTTATTCAGTCCCAGATTCCGGAGCTTTGTGAATTGACCTTTTATTATATGGATTTGGTAACTGTATCACGTTTACAGCGTAATCCCACTGTAAAGAGTGAGATTCAGATGCGTAATTTTGAAGCAAGTATTCCGGTAGGCTTCTTCACATACCCTATCAGCCAGGCCGCAGATATTACAGCATTTAAGGCAACCACCGTACCGGTTGGTGATGACCAGCTGCCGATGATTGAGCAGACCAAGGAAATCGTGCACAAATTTAATTCTGTATATAAGCCTGTATTGGTAGAACCGAAGGCACTGTTACCCAGCAACGACGCTTGTATGCGTCTGCCCGGTGTGGATGGTAAGGCAAAAATGAGTAAATCCTTAGGAAACTGTATTTATTTGGCGGATTCTGCAGATGATGTAAGCAATACCATTCTTAGAAAGATGTATACCGATCCTCAGCATTTACGTGTGGAAGACCCTGGACATCTGGAAGGTAATATGGTATTTACTTATCTGGATGCTTTCTGCAAGGAAGAGCATTTTGAAAGATATCTTCCTGAGTATGCGAATCTGGATGAATTAAAGGGCCATTATACCAGAGGTGGTCTGGGAGATATGAAGGTGAAGAGATTCTTAAACAGTGTATTACAGGAAGAGTTAGAGCCTATTCGCCAGCGTAGAAAAGAGTGGGAGAAGGATATTCCGGCAATTTACGAAATATTAAAGAAGGGTAGCGAAACAGCTCGTGAAGTTGCAGCCCAGACCTTGTCAGAGGTTAAGAGTGCAATGCGAATCAATTATTTTGAGGATGAAGAGCTGATTAGAGCACAGGCGGCAAAGTATGAGGCGTAATCAAAGGGAAACTTTAGAAGAAGCTTTAAAAAATCCGGCGTATATTGCAGTTGGTGGTGCTGTATGCCTGTTGATTGTGATACTGTTTTGTGTAATTGTGTGGAATGTGACTCATCAAGAGGATGATAAGCTGGTTATGAATAATAGTACCAATACTACTGTGGAGATTCCTACTATGGGAGAAAGTGTGGAGGAGGATATGGTTGTTACTCCTGCACCGGAAACAGTGGTAGATACTGAAGCAGAATCTCTTCTGCAGTTAATTGCTGAGAAATCCAATGACCAGGGCTTAGTGTTTGAGGAAATGGATGATTGGATTACGGCCAAGGAAGTAACTAACCTGCGTAGTGAGCCCAGCACAGAAAAGGGTGTGGAATCCGTAGTTGTAAAGTTGAACAATGGTCAGGCGGTACACAGAATTGGTATCAACGAAGAAACCGGTTGGTCCAAAATTGTTTATGAAGATACAATAGTGTATGCTTCTACTGCATATATGGTTGAAGCAGAAGCACCTACAGTAGAATAAATGTTTTTAAATGTCCGGAAGACTATAAAGAGTTTTCCGGGCATTTTTTTTTGCTTTCTGTACATACTAAAAGTAAAAATGTATGAATGGAAGGAGCAAGCATATGCATAAGCGAGTGGGAAGAGCCAGTGTAAAATATGAAGAAGGTGTTTATATTGTAAATAGTGCCAGTGTGGTAGGAACCAAGGAAGGACAAGGACCCTTAGGGCACTTGTTTGATAGGGTGGGAAGTGACGATTTGTTTGACTGTAATACTTGGGAAGAAGCAGAAAGTGCCCTGCAGAAGGAAGCGGTATATATGGCTTTGAAAAAAGCCGGAAAAAAGCCGGAAGAAATACAAATGATGTTTGCAGGCGATTTATTGGGGCAGTCCATTGCTACCAGCTTTGGCTTAAAACAGTTTGAGATTCCTATGCTTGGAGTATATGGGGCTTGTTCCACCTGTGGAGAAAGCATGCTGCTGGGAAGTATGGCAATTGAAGGTGGATTTGCGGATCAGGTGGTATGTGTAACCTCCAGCCATTTCGCCAGTGCAGAAAAAGAGTTTCGATTTCCTTTAGAATATGGTAACCAGCGTCCTTTATCCGCCACCTGGACCGTAACCGGAAGTGGTGCTTTTGTGTTATCCGGTAAGCATAGTCATGGTGATAGAGCTAAGATTACCGGCTTTACCGTAGGAATTGTAACCGATTATGGTTTGAAGGATTCCATGAATATGGGAGCTTGTATGGCCCCGGCGGCTGCCTCTACCATAGAGAGACATTTTAAGGATTTTCAATGTGGTCCGGAAGAATATGATCGAATCATTACAGGGGATTTAGGAACCGTGGGACAGCAGATTCTTTTGGATTTGCTGAGAGAAAAGGGCTACGATATCGCGGATGTGCATATGGATTGCGGTATTGAAATATATGATGCAGATACTCAGGATACCCATGCAGGTGGTAGCGGATGCGGTTGTAGTGCAGTTACCTTTTCGGCTTATATTTTAAAACAAATGGAAGAGAAATTTTGGAAAAAGGTATTATTTATACCCACAGGAGCATTGCTTAGCAAGACCAGCTTTAATGAAGGACAGAGCGTGCCGGGAGTAGCGCACGCATTAGTGATTGAGCATGTATAAAAATGCTTAAGAATCCAGAAACTCTATTGCAAATATCAGTAGCCTTTAGTACAATAAGCTTTGGAAGAAAAGGTGGCAGGAGGTGCGGATTATGCGTCAGATGGAGTTTAAAATGGAGCGTCCCGGACTATTGGAGGAAGGACAGGATATTACAGTAACAGAGGGAGTATTGCCCAGTAATTACTATTATACAATAGACCCTTCCCTTGCCATGTCTGCCAATATTCCTTTTCGTAACCGACTGCAATCAAAAAGAGGTAAGGTAGTTAAGATTGAGGAGACTCCCAGAGGCTTTTATGTGACAGCAGAGTTTGACGAACCGGAAGTGAAATAAAAGAGAAGCCTTTAATAAAGGTTTCTCCATTACATAAATACATAGTAGAAAAGAGGAAATGATATGTTAAAGAAAATTGCAACAGATAAGGCTCCCGCAGCCATTGGTCCTTACTCACAGGGCGTTATTGTAGAGAAGATGTTATATTCATCCGGACAGATTGCACTGGACCCGGCAACAGGTGCGGTAGTAGGAACCACCATTACCGAGCAGGCAGAACAGGTGATGAAGAATTTGGGGGCTATATTGCAAGCTGCCGGTGCAGATTATGATAAAGTGGTAAAGACTACCTGCTTTTTGGCAGAAATGGAAGATTTTGGGGCATTTAATGAAGTCTATGCCAAGTACTTTACAGAAAAACCTGCCAGAAGCTGTGTGGCAGTAAAAACCTTACCTAAGAATGTGCTTTGTGAAGTAGAAGTGATTGCTTATTTAGGATAGGGGTTTTGTACTATGAGCAAAGCAACAAGAAATAGTTTCTTATTGTTTGTAGCAGCATGCATCTGGGGGCTGGCATTTGTGTTTCAAAGTAAGGGGATGGAATATATGGACCCCTTTACCTTTAATGGTGCCAGAGCATTAATAGGAGCTTTTTCCCTGCTGATCTTTGTGCTGATCAGAGACCGCTTTGTACAGCATAAATTGAAGGATTTGGACTGGAAGCTTACCATAACCGCAGGTATCTGCTGTGGTCTGGCACTGACAGTGGCCAGTACGGTACAGCAGTTTGGTATTGTGTATACCTCTGTGGGTAAGGCCGGTTTTATTACCACCTTGTATATTATTTTCGTACCTATTGCAGGGATTCTATTTGGCAAAAAGGTGCCTTGGATTGTCTGGGTAGCAGCGGCTATGGCGGCAGTGGGAATGTATTTTCTCTGCATAAATGAATCCTTCTCCATTAATTTGGGAGATGTGTTGGTTTTTGTATGTGCCATATTTTTTACGGCGCATATTATGATAGTAGATTATTTTTCTCCCAGAACAGACGGTGTGGTAATATCCTTAATTCAGTTTACCGTTTGTGGTGTTCTTTGTATGATTTGTGCTTTTATTTGGGGGAGTCCTGCCTGGAGTCAGGTGACCAGCGGTATCAGTACCCTTTTGTATGCCGGTGTGATGTCCTGTGGTGTAGCATACACCTTACAGATTGTGGGGCAAAATGGTGTAAATCCTACCGTAGCGGCCTTGCTTATGAGTCTGGAGTCAGTGGTGGCCACCGTTACAGGTGTAATTGCTTTTCGTATAGGATTTTTAAAAGTGGACCAGACCATGACAGGACAGCAGATTGCAGGCTGTGTTATTGTATTTATGGCGATTATTTTGGTACAGCTGCCTAAAGAATGGTTTGAAAAAAAGAAAAGATAAATACATATTAATTCCACAACAGGAAATAATAAGGGTAAATTCTTAGTGAAGGAGTTGTGGAAATGAATTATATAATGGCTTTTTTAGTAGGGGGAGCAGTTTGTGCTTTGGTTCAGATTCTCATGGAAAAGACTAAATTAATGCCGGGACGTATTATGGTATTATTGGTGGTTACGGGTGCGGTTTTAAGCTTTTTGGGGTTCTATCAGTCTTTCCTTGAGTTTGCAGGAGCAGGTGCCAGTGTACCTCTTTTAGGCTTTGGTCATGTGCTTATGGAAGGTGTAAAGGAAGCTGTGGATGAACAAGGAGTTTTAGGGCTGTTTGCCGGAGGGTTAAAGGCCGGTGCAGTAGGAACAGCCGGAGCCTTGATATTTGGTTACTTAGCCAGCTTGATTTTTAAACCAAAGATGAAAAAGTAGTGTGAAATAATAAGGGTGGTTATGATGATTTGGGTGATTTTTGCCGGGACTCTTTTGTTTATGGAAATGGTATATCACATTGGGTGTTATGGCTTTACAGCAGTGAGTCCCTTATTGCCTTTGGTATGGATTGCCATAGTAGCTTCTATGGAGTCTGTAATAATTGATGTGTTAAAGAGAAAGCAACAGAAAGTCTTATTTTGGATTTTTTTGATTGCAGAATACATAGTATATGGTGTACAAATTGAATACTTTACGGTTTTCAAACAACCGTTGCAGATTCGTACAGCATTTGTGGGAGGGCAGGATGCGTTAACTAATTATTATAGGGAAATTGGTATGGCCTTTTTAAGAGCCTTGCCACAGTTTTTGTTTTTGGCAGTTCCATTGGTAGTATCAGTCCTTTTCATTAAGAAAGGGGTGTTAAGGTTTGAAGAAACCGGAGTATTGCAGAAAACTAGAGCCCTTTTTCTGATGGGCATTTCTTTTCTGGTACTTTATGTGGTGTTAGGAATTGGTAAATATATGGAGACGGAGTATTATGAGGAGTATTCCGAGTTTTATTCGCCGGAATCCGTTGCAGAAAAGATGGGTGTTATTACTCTGGTACAGAGAGATTGTGCATTTGAAATAAAAGGTTTATTTGGGAAGGAATCTCATACGGCGCAGGAATTGTTGGAGGAATTACCACCTATTGCCACACCTTTGCCAACTGCAGTACCGGTTGTGACAGAAGCACCTGTAGAGGATGTGCCGGTGGAAAATATACCGGAAATTACACCTACTCCGGCTCCTGTGCCGCAAGTCTTTGAACTGGATATGAACAAGCTGGTAGAGGCTTCCCAGGGAGATAAACAAAAGAAATGGTTGGCAGAGTACATTTCCAGTTTACAGCCTACACAAACCAATGAATATACCGGAATGTTTGAAGGGTATAATTTGATTTATCTGACAGCGGAGGGCTTTTCTACCTATGCCATTCATCCGGAGTTAACACCTACTCTATATAAACTGGCTAATTCAGGCTTTGTGTTTACCAATTATTATGTACCTTTATGGCAGACCAGTACCAGTGATGGTGAATACGTAAATTGTACCGGCCTGATACCGGACGGACAGTTTAGTATGCGTAAAAGTGGTGCGAACTATATGGGGTTCAGTTTGCCCAGATTTTTTGCAAAAGAGGGAGTAACCAGTTACGCTTATCATAATAATACTATGTCTTATTATGACAGACATATTACCCATCCTAATCTGGGGTATATTTTTAAGACCTCTAAGCTTGGGTCATGTTCTGAAAAGGAATATGGTCAGAATATTTTTCCTATGGAAAATCCGGGCAAGTGGCCGGCTTCTGATTATGAGATGATGGTGGGGACTGTACCGGAGTATGCGGGATTAGACCGGTTTCATGTGTACTATATGACAATTTCCGGCCATATGTATTACAGTTTTTCCGGAAACAGTATGTCTTCTAAGAATAAAGAGGCAGTAAAGCATCTGGATATGTCGGAAAATGCCAAAGCGTATTATGCCTGTCATATTGAGCTTGATAAGGCTTTGGAGTATTTGTTGGAGCAGCTGGAAGCAGCAGGTAAATTAGAGAACACAGTGATTTGTCTCAGTGCAGATCATTATCCTTATGCTATGACAGAAGGAGAATATGAGGAACTGGCGGGTAAGGATTTGTCACAAAATATGGAGAAGTTCCGTAATACCTTGATTCTATGGAATGCAGGAATTGAAGAACCTGTTGTAGTGGAAAAGACATGCTGTTCTATTGATATTCTGCCCACTTTATTAAATTTGTTTGGTTTTGAATTTGATTCCAGAATGTATGCAGGAAGGGATATTTTCTCTGCGGAAGAGGGCATGGTGATTTTTAACAATCGTAGCTTTGTTACGGATACTGTTATTTATGACAAAAAGGCTAAGACCACAACCTGGAAAAAAGAATTGACGGAAGAACAAAAGAAAGCATATTTAGATTATATGACAGAAGAAGTAAAGCGCCGATATTCCTTCAGCGCCTATATTCTACAGGAAAATTATTATCAAATTATTCAGGATTGTTTGTTGAATCCTTAAAGAAGTTCATAATCAATACCTTTGCGGGCAAGGAACTGTTGCAGAGCCTTGTCCCAAATTGTATCAGGCTCTTTACTCATAACAAAGGTTTGGAAAGCACTACCGGTAGTCAGAACTACCTGAGTACCATCATACTTAATTGTGAGTACTAGGGCTTTTATTTGCTCTGAAGGAACACTACATGCTCCGGTTGCCATTAACTTGCCCACCGCCTCCGGTTTCAGGTGTAATACAAATTTAAAGAATAGAGGAGTACGCTTGCCCTTTATCAGGTTAAAGCAAAGGGGTTTCATATCCTTCCATTCTGAAAAGTTATATTGTATACCGGATGTATCGGTATCTTCCTGTGAAGAAAAAAACTCCTTGTTTATATGTCCGTCTATCTGATAAGTATGTGCAGTGGATACAGTAGCCTCTGCCAATAGAAAATTATCAAAAGTATCAGCTACCAAAAGATGATTCATAAAGCTTTTGGTAGAATCTATTTTAAGTGCTAACATTATGTAATCCTTTCAGGAAAGTGTATTTGCATTTAACAATTGTTGAATGCTTTTTTTGCAGGAAGGCGACAGAGAAAAAGAGGCACCATCCTTCATGGAAAGTTTCAGAAGTCCCATACGTTCTATATGCGAGATATTTATGATAATTTTAGCAGACAGTATCAGAAAGACCCGGTGATGAGCCCATTGACCATACAGGTTTTCCAAGCCGGAAGCCACACTGATAATACGTCCGTCCGTTAAATAAACTTTTACATGTTTGCCACTTGCAATGCCATATAAAATGTCCTGAGCCGTTATGTAGTAGGTTTTTGTTTCGTCACGGAGTTCAATGCGAGGAACTGCATTTTGCTTCCACTCATAAGCTTTATCTAAAGAGGCAATTAAGTGCTCATTTTTAATAGGCTTGTCCATGAAGAAGACATTTTCAGGAAAGCTTTCCTGACGGTAATCCAAAGTAGAGCAGCACATATAAATAGGTACATGAATGCCAATTTCGCAAAGCTTGTGAGCAACCCTGATACCATCCGTGTCCGCACTTTTGCACATATCAATGTAAAAAATATCATATTGCATAGGATTACGAAAAAGGGCTGCTTCATTGCCATATGCATCAATATAGAGTCCTTCAGTAATTTTGGCACGACGATCGGATTCCCGACCCAGTAAGCGTTCTGTTTGTTTACGGTCAGCTACATTATCGTCACATACAGCTACATGCATGGTGGTTCTCCTTTGTGAATATCTTTATAGAAATTATTATAGAACGCTTTAGGGATGCTGTAAAGAGTGAATCCATGGATTACAGCTAATCAATTCTTTTGATTTTAGCTTTCTATAGCTGAAAAATAAGCAGGCCCTCTACCAAGTCACTAAATATCCTATTAGGATTTGGTAGAGGGCCGTCAAATTTATGTGGTTAATTGAATTGCAATTGCCAACTGTATAAAGAATATTATGGGCAGTCCGGCTACAAAATACCAATGCTTGGTCTTGTGGCGGAAATGAAACATTCCGAAGATGGAACCCACACTGCCACCTAGGATTGCAATGGAAAATAAGGTTGCTTCCGGAATACGCCAAGCATTACGTTTGGCTTTTACCTTATCCAGCCCCATAGAGACATAGCCTGCAATATTCATAATCAAAAAGTACGCAATTACTATAATCGTTATGGCATCAAACATTACTTGTTCTCAGCTTCCTGCATTTTCATGGCACGAACCTTGCATGATAAACCAAAGAGATTGATGAAGCCTTCTGCATCATGATGGTCATATAAATCACCGGTAGTGAAGGAAGCAATACTCTCATTGTATAAAGAGTAAGGAGAAGTAGTACCGGCTTTGATGATGTTACCCTTGTAAAGTTTAAACTTAACTTCACCGGTTACATATTCCTGAGTCTTTTCGATAAATGCCTGAATTGCTTCACGCTTAGGGGTGAACCACTTACCTTCATATACTAAATCAGCAAACTTGTTGCCCATTTCTTTCTTTAAGGTATAAGTATCGCGGTCAAGGATTAATTCCTCTAACTGCTGATGAGCTTCCATAAGGATGGTACCGCCGGGAGTTTCATATACACCACGGGACTTCATACCAACAACACGGTTTTCTACGATATCTACAATGCCAATACCATGCTTGCCACCTAATTCATTTAAGGTGCGAACAATATCAGAATACTTCATGGCTTTGCCGTTTACAGAGGTAGGGACACCCTTTTCAAAAGTCATGGTTACATATTCACCTTCATTAGGAGCCTTTTCAGGAGTAACACCAAGAACTAATAAATGATCGAAGTTAGGCTCGTTTGCAGGATCTTCCAGTTCCAAACCTTCATGGCTGATGTGCCAGAGGTTACGGTCGCGGCTGTAGGAAGTGTCTGCAGAGAAAGGAAGGTCAATACCATGAGCCTTGCAGTATTCGATTTCTGATTCACGGGAATCCATAGTCCACTTGTCATTTCTCCACGCTGCGATAATCTTTAAATCAGGAGCTAAAGCCTTAATACCAAGCTCGAAACGAATCTGGTCATTACCCTTACCGGTTGCGCCATGGCAGATTGCAACAGCATTTTCCTTACGAGCAATTTCTACCAACTTCTTTGCGATAAGAGGACGAGCCATGGAAGTACCCAATAAGTACTTGTTTTCATAAATAGCGTTCGCCTGTACGCAGGGAGAAACATATTCATCACAGAATTCATCAATTACATCTAAGATGTATAGCTTTTCTGCTCCACAGAATTTTGCTCTTTCATCCAGACCGTCTAATTCTTCTGCCTGTCCGCAGTCGATACAAACACAGATTACTTCGTAATCAAAGTTTTCCTTTAACCAAGGAATGATGGCGGTAGTATCAAGACCACCTGAGTACGCTAAAATAACTTTTTCTTTCATAAAATAATACCTTGCCTTTCGCAGAAATGTTTTGTTTTTTCAATCTGAAACCACTATACAACATTTTATGCAGGAATGCAAGTGCAAAATATGCATAAAACAAAATGATAAATACAATTAGAATATTAAAATATGCACAGAAATGTATAAAAACAATGTATAGATGTATAAATATGCATTGCTATACAAAAAAGTTGCGATTACAGCAATAAAAAGGTAAGATATAATGCCTCATTAGATGTAACTCCAGTGCGGTGGGTTCCTGTTTCAGGCTCTTTATCCAATAAAAGGTTTGCCGTAAAGTTATGGGTAACAGTAACAGAAAAACCGTAAAGTAAAAGCCGGCAGGTATTTGGGAATTTTCCCAAGCCAGTAGTAATTTTTGATAATCCGGTGATTTTATAGGCAGGTGTGCCATAATAGGAACAAAAAACAATAAGCATAGCAAAAAGTTTCTCACCATACAAAGAGTATCATTAAAGCGATATTCCGCACAGAGCAGTTCCTCCATAGTAAGCCGTTTCTTAAAGGTAAGCAGATGCAATCCTGAGGGTGCTAAAAGTATAAACAACAGGGTGATAAGCAGGTAGGTCAATACCAACAGTATATTACGAAGGGTGAAAAAGGCAGTTAAGTTATAATGGTAAATATAGAAACTAACTACAATTCCACAAATGGTGAATACCGTATCCATAAACCAGGTAGCACTTAAGGCTTCCTTTAATTTGCCCAAGCGCATATACCGCTTGGTATACATATGAAAGAAAAATATAAGCAGAACGAAAAGGGATATAGTGATACTATTCATACATTTGCTCCTCATACATTTTGGTGTTTGCCCAGAACACAAAACGGGCTCTTAACAACAGGGTATTTTTTTCATTGTCTTCAAAACCGACCGGTAACAGCTTTGCCAGATTGGTCTGACAGAGTAATGCAATGAGTGCATTATACTGTTGCAAGGTTTCCGGATTGCCACAAAGCATATAACCATCTGCTTCTGTGTGTGGGCTGGGTACAAAATGTGACAGAAAATCTGCCAAAGGCTGCAGAGAGTTATCATTAGTTGGCAGGGATGCATAAATCAGTGGCTCGTATTCCTCTAACTGGTTGAAGAGCAAAGTATGACGCTTCCATATAGGTTTCTTTGCCCGTAGGGAGATAGCAAAGAGCAGAGACAGAAGATCAATCAAGCCTGCAAACAATAGGGAAAAGCGGGCTGTTAGAAGGGTGTCATCCTGTTGTAAGGCCAAAATAGGAACAAAATATAAATCTGCTATTTGATAACGGGTATCTGTGGCACTAAGTTTGCGGTTTTCCGGCAGGATAGAATTCAGTTTCAGGATGACAGCCATTATTTCAGAATCCATGGAAGCTTTCAGTTCCATAACATTGGCATTATTTACAATGCCATCCGGTAACGCCTTTACCAACTCATCACATTTTTTTAACTGTGTATGGGAATTTAGCCGGGTCCATTGATTCAAGGCATTAGTTAAGGAAGTGTGAGAAGAGTGGTATCCACACAATTTTGCCACTTGCAAAAGACGGTCAAAATCAGCACACTCCTTTGTAGACAGCGTATTCCCCTGAGAAGTATCTCGGATGGCGGAAAGCAGTTCTATGGTGATGGTGGAAACTGCCTCTTGTAGGGAGATTTCCTCTGTAATACTTAAGCTGTTTTTCAAGGTGCTTAGAGCAGCAGTATTATCTTGAAGGCAGGTATTTAGCTCTTCCATGGAAGCAAAACCATGAGAATTCAAAAGGGATATACGAAGTGCATCCGTTTCTGTGTTTTTACTTTGGGAAAGGCTGTTAATATATGCCTGATACGCAGTAGCATAATCTTCATAGTTTGCGTAAGAACTTTGCTTCGGAGCACGAAGAGCTGTGCTATGTTCAGGCCCGGATTCATTTAATGCAGCTTGGCAGGCAAGTATATTTTCCTGTTCTGTTAACAGAGAGGTGTAATGAGCAAGAATGGAAGAGGAGGATTCTTGTACAGTTAAGAGTGCATCTGTTTGGACAGAGTTTAGTTCTGTCTGGTACAGATGGATTAAGTCCCCAGAAATCCGCATATAATTCTCCTGTAAATAAGTTACAGGAGAATTAACGGAGTTATAAATACCAATATAAGAAAAATATATAGAACAACATACAGTTACCAAAAGGGCCAATAACTTTAAAGGGCTTATTTTCTGGCGGAGGGAATTGCCAAAAAAGTAGGAAGTAGCCTGTATAGCTATGGCAAAACACAGAGCTGCATAAGGAAAAATATTTTCCAAATATACTTTAGCACCATCCCAAGTGGTGGCAAAGGATATAAGTTGCAGTAATAAGGTTACAATAGAAATCAGTATTAGTAATGCCTTATCTGAAAACAAAGAGAATGCATAAGTTTTAGGTATCTTCCTCATTTTTTTCTTCCTCTAATGGTTCCGAAGAAAGAGGGAACGAGACAAGTGCAGTAAATAAATCTGCATTTAGGTCTATGGAGAAGGTTCCACCACAGGCTTCTGTAAAGCTTTGTACAATGGAGAGACCTAAACCGCTTCCTTCGGAAGTACGGGAGGCATCAGCACGTACAAAACGTTCCACTATTTCTTTGGGGTCAAAATCCAGCTCTTGTCGGGATATGTTTTTAATCCGGACACAAGCATTTTTTTCTTGTTTCTCTACTTCAATATATACCCGAGAGTTTTCCAGGGAATACTGCAGGGCATTAACAATCAGGTTTTGAAAGATTCGGTACAGCTTTTCCCCGTCTGCTTCAATCATAAGAGGGGGAGCACAGATGTTGGTTTTAAAGGTAAGGGTACTTTCCTGTATACGTTCATCCATATCTGCAAGGGTCTGATATATCAGCTTAGTAAGATCCAGTCGTTTTTTTTCTATGGATAGATTTCCGCTGGTAGCTTTGGATAACTCAAAGACATCCTGAACCATTCCTTTTAAGCGATAAGCTTTCTGACGTAAAGAAAGTGCATAATTGTCAGCAGGAGCAGGAAGCTTTTCTTCACAGAGTAAATCAGCATAATTGATAATGGCGGTTAAAGGAGTCTTTAGGTCATGGGACACATTAGTAATTAGTTCCACACGCATTTTATTGGCACGCAAAGTGTTCTCTATTGCAGCTTCAATACCCTGTTCCACTTCAGTGACATGAGTGGCCATTCCGGTTAATAAGGAATCTTTGCTTAAGTGTAAGGGCTGCTCCGGATTACCGCTGTTTATGGCATCCAGACGGCCGGAAATTGAGAAAATATCTCGAATAAAATGATAAAGATGTTTTTGCAAAAAGAATACCGTCAGGCCTGTTAATATCAAAAAAAACGAAAAGATAAGGAGGTTTATGGCAGGGTTTAAGCAAAGAATAACCAAGCCCGCTACAAAACATAATGTGCCGGATACTAAGAAGCCGATATGAAACGATGAAACCTTACGTCGCCAACCTATATTATGGAAATATTCTGATACGGATAAAATCAAAGTAAATAGGATAGAGTTTTGCAGGACTCTTATGCTATTGTATCTGAGATCTTTATGTAGTAAATATAGTAGGATACCAATTAAGCCATACAGCCATACATTTGGTATGACTTGGTAACGAAGGTGCTGCGGAGCAGTAAAGTTCCATAGGCAATAATGACTACTCCAAAAATATAAGATGATTAGTAGTAGTATTTTAAGTTCTAAAAGGATTTTACCGGTCAGAGTACTGAAAGACAGTAAAACACGACGGGTATTTTTGGCAGTAAATATCCTAATCAGTAATAAAAACGTAAATAAAAAGGTACTGATGAAAAGAGTTATTATAATTATTCGATGATTCTGCGACAGGCGGTCCAGACTTTTCAGGTAGGAAGATGAATAGGAAGCCCCAGTCTTTAAGGCAACAAGAAAGTTTATATTAGGAGTCACCTCCGCATTAGCCTTGTATTGATAAGAGAAATAACTCTCCGGTGTTACCGAATTATGATAAACATCTCCTTCAAAAAAATGTAGTTTGTTATTGGCACCATCCCAATAACAGCATAGGGTAACATCATCCGGTAATAAGAGATGACCGTCTTGAGGAGAATACAGAGGAGAATCAAAGTCACTTTTTGCTACTACAGAATTGTTCCGTTTAATGTGATAAAGCAAGTCTGCCTTCCCTTTTTCCAGTTCTTCCTGAAAGGCTGTCAAGGCTTGTCCGGTAGCAATGCTGTTATCCCTAAAGGTAAGAGGATAGCCGTAATCATCTCCTGCACCGGCATAGGATACCATGCCATAGGTGTATAGCTTGCTGATATATTCTCTGAATTCCGGCAGATAGTATAGCTCTCCCGTTAGAATGGATCTTCCCTCTGTTTGCCATGCGTAAAGGGTATCACGTCCCATGAGCAGAGTTCCCAGCATGGTAAAGAAGGAACCTACCAGTAGGATTCTGTACAAAAAAAGTCGTATTTTTTTACCTGTTTTCAAGTTTGTATCCAATGCCCCACACCACCTTTAAATATTCGGGTTCCCCCGGATTGATTTCTATTTTTTCGCGTATGCGCCTAATATGTACCATGACCGTTTTTTCCCCATTATAAGCAATAGGCTCCTGCCATACAGCAGTATAAATTTCTTCTGCGGAAAAAATACGTCCGGGATGTTTCATAAGCAGTTCTAATATTTTAGTTTCAGTGGAAGTAAGCTTTACCACTTCACCGTCCACCTTTAGAATATGAGAATTAAAATCAAACATAAGTCTGCCTATACGAGCCTCCTGGTTGACTGTATTGACGCCTCCCAATTGCATGTATCGGCGTAATCCACTTTTTACTCTTGCCAGAACTTCTTTGTAATGAAATGGTTTTGTTATATAATCATCTGCCCCAATGGAAAGTCCCAGAATTTTGTCAGATTCTTCTGATTTGGCGGACATTACCAGAATGGGAATATTGTTGCGCTCACGTATTTTTAGTATAGTGGAAAACCCATCCATCTGAGGCATCATAATATCCAGAAGCATGAGATGAATCTGTGTTGATTCCAATATGTGCAATGCCTCAAGACCATTATAGGCACAAAAAACAGAGTAGCCTTCTTTTTCCAGTTGAATTTTTAGGGTGTTAACAATATCTTTATCATCATCAACAACCAGTATCTTTTCCTGATTCATGATATTTCTCCGTATATAAACTGTAATAGGAATATTTCTACTTCTACTATAGCAGAAAATTCTTACAAAAAAAGTAGCAAAATTCTTACAAATTTCTTAAGATTGAGAGTTTTATGCATATTTGAATGTATAAAATAATGATCATAACAAAAATATGCATAAAAACAATGAAAAACCACATTTTTATAAAAAAGTATTGCATATTATGCATAAAAGGTGTATGATTATGCAATCAACTAATTGCGAATACGAATATTCTCTTAAAAAGAGTTGAGTTTTGTGAGAAGAAAGAGTATAGTAGTTATGTATGCTTTACAATGGGTAAAGTATAAATTTGAAAGGATGTGGCTGGTATGAGCAAGAAGATGAAGATTTTTATTGATGGTAGTGAAGGAACTACCGGACTTAGAATATATGAACGTTTTCAGGGAAGAGATGATATCGAACTTTTGAAGATAGATTCGGAGCTGAGAAAGGATATTAATGAGAGAAAACGTTTGATTAATGAATCGGATGTGACATTCCTGTGTCTGCCGGATGCAGCATCCAAGGAATCTGTTTCGCTGGTAGAGAATGAAAATGTAGTGATTATTGATGCATCTACAGCGCATAGAACAGAAGCAGGTTGGGCTTACGGTTTGCCGGAATTGTCTAAGGGACATAGAGAATCCATTAAGAACGGTAAGAGAATTGCAGTGCCGGGATGTTATGCAACAGGATTTATCTCTTTGGTATATCCCATGGTTGCACAAGGTATTATG
This sequence comes from Lachnospiraceae bacterium, assembly GCA_017521605.1. GTDB lineage: Bacteria > Bacillota > Clostridia > Lachnospirales > Lachnospiraceae > Acetatifactor. The sequence goes on from JAFXCD010000047.1 coordinate 40,090, forward strand.
CCGTCAGATTATCCGGTCAGTGCATTTGGACTTTCAGGTTACAGCGGAGCGGGTAAGAAGGTGATTGCGGCATATGAAGCCAAGGAGCGTCCTGTGGATTTTGATGCACCCAGAGAATATGCTTTAACACAGTCTCATAAGCATTTAAAAGAAATGAAGGCTATTACAGGTTTGGTTAAGGAGCCTTTGTTTTCCCCTATTATTTGTGATTATTACAGTGGTATGGTGATGTCCGTGCCTGTTTATACAGATATGCTTCAAAAAGCAAAAACACCGGAAGAAATACATAAAATGTTCAGCGAGTTTTATGCAGGTGAAAAATTTGTAAAGGTAATGCCTCTGGAAGCAGAAGCAGGTGAAGGTAATATGCTGGCCGGCAATGGTTGCTCCGGTTGGGATGGTTTGAAAATATTCATCACCGGAAATGAAGACAGAGTGGTTCTTTCTTCACAGTTTGATAACTTAGGAAAGGGCGCTTCCGGTGCAGCAATCCAGTGTTTGAATATTGTAATGGGTTGTGAGGAAGAAAAAGGATTACAGCTATGAAAAAATATACCATTAAGACTATGACAATAGAAGATTATGATGGTCTGTATGTTCTTTGGATGACCATACACGGCTTTGGAATACGAAGCGTGGATGATTCCAGAGAGGGCGTGGAGATGTTTATACAAAGAAATCCTTCCACCAGTGTGGTGGCAGTTTCCGAAAAAGGAGAAATTGTAGGAGGTATTCTTTGCGGGCATGACGGACGAAGAGGTTGTCTGTATCATGTATGCGTAAGAGAGGATTATCGCAGACTGGGCATCGGCAAGGAAATGGTAGTTCATTGTATGAATGCATTGAAGGCGGAGAAAATCAACAAGGTAAGTCTCATCGCATTTACCATAAACGATATAGGCAATGCTTTTTGGAATACCATTGGTTGGACTAAGAGAGAAGATTTGAACTATTATGATTTTACCCTAAATGAGGCGAATATAACCGCATTTAATAAATAGGAGGAAGTAAGATATGAAAGAAATCGCAGGCGGCGTAACAAGCGCTAAGGGATTTGAGGCAGCAGGTGCAGAAGCTGCCGTTAAATATAAAAATCGTAAGGATATGGCACTGGTATACAGCACTGTACCTTGTAAAGTGGCAGGAACCTTTACTACAAATGTAGTAAAAGCGGCACCTGTGCTTTGGGATAAGCAGGTAGTAGAAACTAGCGCATTTGCACAGGCAGTGGTTGTGAATTCCGGTATTGCAAATGCTTGTACCGGTAAGCCGGGTATGGATTGCTGTAAGTCAGAGGCAGAACATGCAGGGAAGCTTCTGGGAATTCCGGCAGAGGCAGTTTTGGTAGCTTCTACCGGTGTAATCGGCATGGCTATGCCTGTGGACAGATTGTGTGCCGGTATTGAGAAGCTGGTGGCAGCAAAGGCGGCTACCCCTGAGGCGGGATTGGATGCTGCAAAGGCAATTATGACTACGGATACTGTACATAAGCAGGTAGCTGTAGAAGTGGAGCTTGGCGGAAAGACTGTAACCATCGGCGGTATGTGTAAGGGTTCCGGCATGATTCATCCCAATATGTGTACCATGCTTGGATTTGTAACCACTGATGTGAATATTTCAAAGGAAATGCTGCAGAAGGCTGTTTCGGCAAGTGTAGTAGATTCCTTTAATATGATTTCCGTAGATGGAGATACTTCTACTAACGATACCTTGCTGGTATTGGCAAATGGTTTAGCAGGAAATGAAGAGATTACAGCAGAAAACGCTGATTTTAAAGCATTCTGTGAGGCTCTGGATTATGTTACCATGTATCTGGCAAAGAAAATGGCAGGTGACGGAGAAGGTGCAACTGCATTGTTTGAATGCCGGATTGTAGGTGCGGATACCAAAGAAAATGCAAGAACTCTTGCAAAATCTGTAATTTGTTCTTCTTTAAGCAAGGCAGCTATCTTTGGACATGATGCAAACTTCGGTCGTTTCCTTTGTGCACTGGGTTATAGTGGTGTACAATTTGATCCTGAAAATGTAGATTTGTACTTCCAGAGCAAGTCCGGACGTATTTATATTTACGGTGAAGGTATTGCAAAGGATTACAGCGAAGAAGAAGCAACTAAGGTTCTTTCTGATGAGGAAGTAACCATCTATGTGGATATGCATATGGGTGAAGCCGAAGCTACTGCATGGGGTTGTGATTTAAGTTATGAGTATGTGAAGATAAACGCCGACTACCGATCATAATGCGTTTTTGTGAGTACATTTATATGGAGTAATGAAATGGAAGAAGGAAATGAGAAGAATTATCCAATGAGGTCTAAGACTTCATTGATAGTTGCTATAGCATGTACTTGTGTTTGTGTGGTATTGATTCTGTATGTTGTGATTCATCCTAGAGCTTTGAACATTGTGATTGGATTAATAGCATTATATGCAACAATTAAATTGTGGATGAAAAGGTATAATGTAAACCTGATTTTTGTAAAACCATTATTTATAGTAATGATAGTTGCAACAATACTCATTGCCTTTCCAATTAATTCAAGACATGCGAGTTGGGAATACAAAGGTGATATAAAAGAGTTTAAAAGTCTGTATCCAAAAGAATTTGAGGCATTTCCGGATGAATTACCAAAGGAGGCAAAGGATGTGCAGTGGATGGTGGTTCCCGGGCTTATGCAAGGTTCTCCTTATGAGCTTTTAGTTTTTAAAGCACCTCAATCATATCTGGATGAAGTTGTTGAGAGGTTTGAAGCGAAGGCCAAGAAATATGTATATGACAGGGAGTATGGAGGTTTGGAAATTATGTTCCCATATTATAGTCATCTTTCGGACCCGGAGAATACTGAGATTTATGTTTTGTATGATAATGGGGATAATAATCATCTTCACATGTATGGTTTCTGGATAAACAGTGCTATAGGAGAAATTGGATTTTTTGAAGAATAATAAAGCCAAAGAAAGGAACTACAAAATGGAAAAAAATATTGAAAAATACTTACAAAAAGCAGAGGTGCTTATTGAAGCACTTCCCTATATTCAGAAATTTAATAGAAAAATCATCGTAGTCAAGTATGGCGGAAGTGCCATGAGCGATGAGGAATTGCAGAAAAATGTAATCAAGGACGTAACCTTACTTAAATTAGTAGGCTTTAAGCCCATTATTGTACATGGTGGCGGTAAGGCCATCAGCAAATGGGTAAATAAGGTTGGCAAGGAAGCAGAATTTGTAAATGGTCTGCGTGTAACCGATGCAGAAACCATGGAAATCGCTGAAATGGTATTGGGCAGAGTGAATAAGAGCCTGGTGTCCATGGTGCAGGAGCTGGGGGTAAAAGCAGTTGGTATCAGTGGCAAGGACGGAGGTTTGTTAAAGGTCGATAAGAAGTATTCTAACGGTCAGGATATCGGCTTTGTAGGCGATATAAAGGAAGTGGATGCCAAGATTCTCTACGACTTGTTGGAAAATGACTTCCTTCCTATCGTAGCACCTATTGGAATGGATGATAATTTTGACACTTTTAATATTAATGCAGACGATGCGGCATGTGCCATTGCAAAGGCTGTTGGTGCAGATAAGCTGGTATTTTTGACAGATGTAGAAGGTCTGTATCGTGACTTTAACGATAAATCCACCTTTATTTCCAGACTGACTGCATCAGAAGCAGATAATCTGATCGGCAGCGGTATTATCGGTGGCGGTATGTTGCCTAAGTTAAATAACTGTACTTCTGCAATTAAGAATGGTGTAAGCAGGGTACATATTTTGGATGGGCGTGTACCTCATTGCCTGCTTTTGGAAGTGTTTACCAATCAAGGTGTGGGGACAGCTATTATTTCGGATGATGATGAGAGTCACTAATGAAGTGTTTATGTAAATGTTGCAGAAATTCAGAGCAATACTTAAGTGCTGCAAGGAGGTAAATTTATGAGTGAGACAATGAAGAATTATATAGAGGAAGCGGAAAATGCTCTTTTACATACTTACAACCGGTACCAGATTGTACTGGAGAAGGGTGATGGAGTATATTTGTATGATACTGATGGTAAGAAGTATCTGGATTTTATGGCAGGTATTGCAGTATTTGCTTTTGGTTACAATAATAAGGCTTATAATGATGTATTAAAGGAGCAGATAGATAAATTGATTCATACCTCCAACTATTTCTACAATGTGCCTGCTATAGAAGCAGCAAAGAAGCTGACAAAGGCTTCCGGTATGGACCGTGTATTTTTTACTAATTCCGGTGCAGAAGCGGTAGAAGGTGCTTTAAAAGCGGCAATTAAGTATGCGTATCTTAAGGATGGTGCACACGATCATGAGATTATTGCCATGGAACATTCTTTCCATGGACGTACCATGGGAGCTTTGTCTGTAACCGGCAACCCCAAGTATCGTGATCCCTTTGAACCCTTGGCAGGTATTGTGAAGTTTGCTAAATTTAATGATTTTGCAAGTGTAGAAGAACTGGTAAACGAAAAGACTTGTGCAATAATCATGGAAACAGTACAGGGTGAAGGTGGTATTTATCCTGCAGAAGCAGAGTTTTTGCAGAAGGTGCGTACACTTTGTGATAAAATGGATATTCTGCTGATTTTAGATGAAATTCAGAGTGGTATGGGTAGAACCGGTACTATGTTTGCGTGGCAGGATTATGGTGTGAAGCCGGATATTATGACTTCAGCCAAGGCGTTAACTTGCGGTGTTCCGGGTGGAGCTTTTTTGATGACAGAGCATGTGGCACAGAATTCATTATGCGCCGGTGACCATGGAACTACCTATGGTGGTAATCCTCTGGCAGCAGCGGCCACTTCTAAGGTATTTGATTTGTACGAAGAGTTGGATATTTTGAACAATGTAAAGGAAGTAGGACCTTATCTGGCAGAGAAGCTGGAAGAACTTGCGGCAGAATTTGAGTGTATTGAAAGTAGTCGTGGTAAAGGGCTTATGCAGGGACTGGTATTTAATAAACCTGTAGGTGATATTATTGCCCGGGCTATGGATAAAGGATTAATACTGATTAATGCAGGAACGAATATTATCCGTTTTGTTCCGGCTCTGACTATTACAAAACAGAATGTTGATGAGATGATAGCAATTTTGAAGGAATGTATATGAGAAAAAAACTTTTTGCAATTCTTGCATTAGTAATATTTTTGAGTGTTACTTTTTGGGGAAGTACCAGAGAGCAGGGAATTGAAGAGGACCCCATGTCTTTCTTTGAGAAAAAGAAGGAGACAATCTATTTTTGGTATGATGACGAAAGCATGTCCGATTATATTAAAGGTGCAGCAGTTATGTTTGGGGAAAAGTATAATGTGCGTATATTGCCTCAATTAGTTTCAGAGAGTAAATACTTGGAAGCTATTAACTATGCTACCTTGTATGAGGAGCATATGCCGGATGCCTACCTGATTAGTAACGATTCCTTGGAAAAAGCATATCTGGCAGGATTGGCAGCCCCGGTAACCGATTTAGCCAATCGTATGAATACCATTCATTTTCCCCAAGTGGCTTTAGATGCAGTAACATACAATGGAAAGCGGGTAGCATATCCTTTGTATTTTGAAACCAGCGTACTATTGTATAATGAAACATTCTTAAAAGAATGGTCCAGGCAACAGGCTGTACGTGAGGCAGAAGAAACAGAGAGTGTTGTAGATGAGTCGGTTTTACAGGCAAGGGCGGATGAAATTTTGAAAGTAGCTGTACCACAGACGATTGATGACATTTTAAACGTTGCTGATACCTTCGACCCGCCGGAAACAGTAGAAGGTATTTTTAAATGGGATGTGTCGGACATTTTTTATAATTACTATTTTATAGGCAATTATATGAATGTTGGAGGGAATACAGGAGATGACCCAACACAACTGAATATTAATAATCCGGAAGCTATTTCCTGTTTGGAGATTTATAAGGCTTTAAATGAGTTCTTTTATATTGAATCAGACAAGGTGACTTATGAATCTGTACTTCAGGATTTTATAGAGGGTAAGATTATGTTTACCATTGTGACTACAGATGCTTTGGCAATACTGGAGCAGGCTCAAAAAGAGGGAGAATTAATTTTTGATTATGGTGTGGCATTATTGCCTGATCCGGGAGAAGAATTAGAGAGCAGACCTTTATCTGTAACAGGTGTTGTGGCTGTCAATGGTTATTCTGAGAATGCGAAGCTGGCAGAAGAGTTTGCAGTGTATATGACAACGGATTACGCACCGCGTATGTATGAAAGATGTGGGCGTCTGGCAGCTTATCATCATGTGAAATATAAGAATGATTTGTTTACAGTATTTAAGCAGGAATATGAGAGAAGTGTTTCTCTGCCTAAAATGATTGAAACAGGAAATTATTGGGTGCAGCTGGAAATTCTGTTTTCCAAAGTATGGAATGGAGGAGATGTGGCTGAGCTGGTAGCAGAGATGGCACAAAAAATGAATGAACAGATTCATGTAAAGGAATAAAGATTTTGCACATAATTAGCCAATCATTAGGATATTCTATTACCAATGACTGAATTTGGGAAAGGAGTATTCTATGATTGGCTTACTTATTGCACTGATTTCCGGAGCTCTGATGAGTATACAGGGAGTTTTTAACACCGGTGTGACAAAAACAGCCGGTGTTTGGGCAACCAATGTGTTTGTTCAGTTTACAGCCTTATGTGTATGTCTTCTGGCATGGACAATTACAGACAGAACACACTTGTTTACACCTTTGCGAGTGGAACCTAAATATATGTTGCTGGGAGGTGCCATTGGTGCATTCATTACTTATACGGTAATCAAAAGTATGGAGGCATTGGGACCTGCAAAAGCAGTTCTATTAATAGTGGTGGCCCAGCTTATGGTTGCTTATGGGATTGAGTTGTTTGGTCTGTTTGGAGCGGAAAAGCAGCCTTGGGAATGGCGGAAAGCTATAGGTATGGGTATTGCAATTTTAGGAATTGTTATATTTAAGTGGAAATAAATAAAAAACCTACTTGCAGTTTATTTCTAACTATTTTACAATGGTTCTATCAGCATAGAGAGGCGAAACCTTACCCGTTAGGGAAAGGAACTATGATGAAAAGAAAAATGACACGGCTCCTGATTTTATTAGGGAGCCTAATAGTGTTTGCCGGATGTACTGAAGAAGATGAATGGTATTTTCCGGCTTTTGAAACAGAAACCACAGAGGGCATGGAAGTGCCATCGGAAGCAGGGGATAAGACAGGAAAAATTCTAATCTATGTTTGCGGTGCAGTAGAAGAACCGGGCGTGGTTGAAGTGGGAAAAGATGCGAGAGTGGTAGAGGCCATTGCTTTGGCAGGGGGATTTACAGAAGAAGCAGACGAAACCTATATTAATCTGGCTGCAAAACTGCAGGATGGAGAGAAGATATATGTTCCCACGATAACAGAGGTTTCCCGGTGGGAGGCAGAAGAAAGTATGGAAAAACTGATAGATATTAATATAGCAAGTATAGAGGTACTTTGCAAACTGCCGGGTATTGGGGAAAGCAAAGCAATGGATATCATAACATATCGTGAGAAAGAGGGCTCCTTCCAAAAGAAGGAGGATTTGATGAAGGTTCCCGGCATTAAGGAAAATCTTTATGAGAAGATAGAAGACAAAATCATTGTAAAATAATAGAAAGGCGGTTAAGATGGCAACAAGAAGAGCTTTAGTAGTGGATGACGAAAAGTTAATTGTAAAAGGTATTCGTTTTAGTTTGGAACAGGATGATATGCAGGTAGATTGTGCGTATGATGGAGAAGAGGCACTGGAATATGCCAGAAACAATGAATATGATATTATTCTCTTGGATGTTATGCTGCCTAAATTTACTGGTTTTGAAGTGTGTCAGCAGATTAGAGAATTCTCCAATGTGCCGATTATTATGCTGACTGCCAAAGATGATGACATGGATAAAATTCTGGGATTGGAATATGGTGCGGATGATTATATAACTAAGCCTTTCAACATTTTGGAGGTAAAAGCACGTATTAAGGCGATTATGCGACGTGTGGATACTAAAAAGGTTAATACTACAGGACAGAGAGAGATTGTAAGTGGTATGATGCGTCTGGATAGTGAAGGCAGACGTTGTTATATAGCAGATAAAGAAATTAGTCTTACAGCCAAAGAATTTGAAGTGTTGGAGCTTTTACTATTAAATCCTAACAAGGTTTATAGCAGGGATGAGTTACTAAAGCTTATTTGGGGAACGGATTATCCCGGAGATGTACGTACGGTTGATGTACATATCCGCAGACTCAGAGAAAAAATCGAAGAGAATCCCAGTGAACCTAAATATGTTCATACAAAATGGGGAGTAGGTTATTATTTTCTCAACGAATAAGGGAGAATTATGTTAAAGAAGATATTTGGATTTCTGTATCAATATATTAGTTTTCGAAGCTTGAGAGCCAGAATCTTTTTTATGATTTTGCTGGTGGGAATTATTCCAAGTGTGCTTATGCGACAGGGGATTGTACAGAATTACGAAGAACGTGCAGTAGAACAAAGAACACAGACAGTACAGGCTCAGCTGAAAATAGTGGCAGACCATTTGATAAATGAAGACTATCTGAATACGCCATCCTCAAAAGTGATTAGTGCAGAACTGGATATGTTGTCAAATCTTTATGATGGTAGAGTACTTATCATTAATGGTAATTTCAAGATTATCAAAGATACATATGGTATTAGTGAAGGAAAGACCATTATTTCTGAGGAAGTAGTGAAATGCTTTCTGGGGGAGAGTGTTGCAAAATATGACCCGGAAAATGGCTATATAGAAATGACCACTCCCATTGTGGATGACATTATGGGCGAATCCGGAAATACAGCTGAGGGTGGAGGAAACGGAAAGTCTTCCGGTACCGGTAATGTAAAGGGTGTTATGCTTACCAGTATGTCCAATCAGTACATTGTAGGTACCATGGAGGTACTAAATAGAAAGGCAATGCTTCTAGAGGCTATAATGATTATTATCATTGTAGGGATTGCATTTATTCTGTCTGCTATATTGACAAGACCCTTTGAAAGAGTAACAAAAGCAATTAATGAAGTAAAGGCCGGTTATAGTAATGAACCTATTTCTGTACCGGATTTGGCAGAAACAGAACATATAGTAGAGGCTTTCAATCAGTTGCTACAGCGAATGAAGGTGTTGGACGATTCACGACAGGAATTTGTATCAAATGTGTCGCATGAATTAAAGACACCATTGACTTCTATGAAAGTTTTGGCGGATTCCTTATTGATGCAGGAGAATGCACCGGCTGAGCTTTACCGGGAATTTATGGAAGATATTGTATCGGAAATTGATAGAGAGAATCGTATTATTACGGATTTACTTGCCTTGGTAAAGATGGACAAGACTACTTCGGAACTTAATATAACAGCAGTGGATATTAATGAACTGGCAGAGCTTATTTTGAAGCGTTTGCGACCTATTGCCCGCAAGCAGGATGTGGATGTGGTATTTGAAAGTATGCGCCCTGTAGTAGCAGAGGTTGATGAGGTAAAGATGACTCTTATTATGTCTAACCTGGTGGAGAATGCTATTAAGTATAATAAAGAGCATGGCTGGGTAAAAGTAATTGTGGATGCGGATCATCAGTATTTTACCTTCGAGGTTACAGATTCCGGTATCGGTATACCGGAGGAATCATTAACGCAGATTTATGAAAGATTTTATCGTGTGGACAAGTCTCATTCACGTGAAATCGGTGGTACCGGTTTGGGTTTAGCGATTTCCAAAAATGCAGTGCTTGCTCACAGAGGTTTTATAACAGTAACCAGTACAGAGGGAGAGGGAACAACTTTTCTTGTAAAAATTCCTCTGACTTATATTGCACAGTAGGAAGGAAAAAGAAATGAAAAGAGGATTACTTCTTTTGTGTATAATCATATGTATTATGACATGTTGCAGTTGCGGTAAAAAAGGGAACCAAACCGAAAATATGTTTCCGGTATATTATGTCAGTAAGTCGGAAACCAAAATAGAAATGCATCCTTATGCTTTGCAGGAAGAAGAGGGAAAAGCACAGATAGAGGAATTGTTACGTGCCATGGCTACTCCGGCAGCAAAAAACGAATATAAAGCACCTTTGGCTATGGGGTTTCAGATACTGGATTATAGTTTGCAAAACGGAAAACTTTTGATTAATATGGATGAAAAGTATAAAGAATTAAGTACTATTCAGGAGGTTTTGGTAAGAGCGGCTATAGTACGTACCTTGACAGGGCATCCGGATGTGAATTTTGTGGCTATCCGGGTAAATAACGAACAGCTTTTTGATAATCTGGGAAATTTGGTGGGATGGATGAATGCAGACCAGTTTATTGAGAATGATGGTAAGGAGATTAATACCTATGAAGAGGTAAAGTTAAAACTGTACTTTGCTAATGCAACTGGTGATATGCTAATGCCGACCATTCGAATTAAGGAATACAATACTAATATTTCACTGGAGAAGCTGATTGTGGAGGAGCTCATAAAAGGACCGAATGGTGAAAATATATACCCCACCATTAATCCGGCTACTAAGGTGGCAAGTGTAACTGTTAAGGATGGTGTCTGTTATGTAAATCTGGATGAAAACTTTTTAAGTCAGACCTATACAGTTACTCCGGAGGTAACGATTTTCTCTATTACCAATTCTCTGGTAGAGTTGCCTAATGTTAATAAAGTACAAATATCCATCAATGGTGATACATCCGGCGTATATCGCGAGAAATATAGTTTTGCTACTTATTTTGAGCGAAACCTGGATTTGATACAAAAATAGAAAGGAAAAACATGCGCAGACCTTTATTGTTTTTTTGCATCTGCCTGTTTGTTTTGTTATCTTTGTGGACAAGGATAACCCATCCCCTTCCCCGCTCCGACCGATATGCGGAGTGGGAGGGAGATTATGTGAGCCTGAAAGGGCAGGTGTATCAGAAAGAATACCGTATTCGTAACGGTGAAGAAAAATTATTATTATATCTGGATTCTATTTCCATTCTTGAAGGGCTTGAGGCCTCGGTTGTTCAGAACCAAAATATTCCCAATAATCTCATATATGAAATTTCATTAAGTGAATTGAAACAGGCCGATTTAATGCCGCCTTTGGGGTGCCATATTTTGTTGAAAGGCAGGTTACAGTCTTTTTTGCATGCCACAAATGAAGGGGAATTTGATACAGCTGATTATTATGCCATAGAAGGGATTGAAGGTAAGATAGAGGAAGGAAAGATTATAAGTGTGAACAAGCAGTATTGGCCTATTCGGGAAGGGCTTTACAGGTTACGACAACATTTTTTACGAAATCTGTATCAGGCATTTCCTGAAAAGGAAGCTTCTATTCTGGCAAAAATGCTTTTAGGTGATGGGAGCGGCCTGGATAAAGAGATTAGAGATTTGTATCAGAGTAATGGTATTGTACACATTTTGAGTATTTCCGGTTTACATATTACTTTGTTAGGTATGGGGTTTTATCAGTGGTTAAGGCGTTTTACCATACCTATATTTGGGGCGGCAGTTGCCGGTGGTGTGATGATACTTCTTTATGGTATGATGACCGGTTTTGGTGTATCTGCCTATAGAGCCATAGGGATGTATTTGATTCGAATGTTAGGAGAAATCTGGGGACGAACCTATGATATGCTGACTGCCATGGGGGTATTGGCAGTTATCATGCTGTTACAGAATCCCTTATTGTCCTATCATAGTGGTTTTCTTCTTTCTTTTTCTTCAGTATGCGGAGTGGGATTGCTGGTACCAATATTGAATCCAAAATCTAATCTTTTCCTTACTAAGCCTTGGGATAATAAGACGAAAAAGATTCTAAAGCTTATGTTGCAACGTGCTACTGCCGGTTTGGTGGCCAGTTGTTCAGTAACCTTATTTACTTTGCCAATTCAGTTGTTTTTCTATTACAAAATTCCTGTGTATTCTGTGTTTATTAATCTATTTGTGCTCCCCTTTATGAGTATGGTTATGGGAGTGGGGCTTGTAGTAATGCTCCTGCCTTTTTTGGCTTTCTTAAGTCCGGTAGAGGTTGGGATATTTAGTTGGTTTGAGTGGTTGTGTCATGTGTTCGATAAATTTCCAGGGCATACTTTGTTAGTAGGAAGACCTGACATGTGGAAGATTCTAATATATTATGGACTGATATTGGTAGTAGTATGGTGGCGAAAAGAGCATAAAGTTATGGTACATGTGGGATGCTTTGTGATAGCACTATTTTTATTGTTGTGGCATTTTCCACAGGATACGCAAATATACTGTCTGGATGTGGGACAGGGGGACTGTATAGTTGTAAAAACTGAGGGTGATAAGTGCTTTCTATTTGACGGAGGTAGTAGCAGTCGACAAAATGTGGGCGAAAAGGTGATAGCACCTTTTCTGCAATATCATGGAATTGGAAAGCTGGAGGGTGTATTTATTTCCCATGGAGATGCGGACCATGTAAATGGCATTCTGCAAATGATAGAAAAGGACTTGATAGTGGTAAAACAGGTTTTTTTGCCGGATGTACAGAATGAGGGATTGGAGAAGTTAGAGAAGGACCTGAAAGATTTGGGTGTTTTACAAGTGGAAAGAGTGCAAAGGGGAGATGTGTGGAGGAAAGATACTTTTACTTTGGAATGCCTGCATCCGGCTAAGGATTATGAGGGGGAGAGTAATGAATCCAGTGCCTGCTACCGGTTTCAGACAGGTGAATTTACCATGCTTTTTACAGGAGATGTGGAGGGAGAAGGTGAAAGATGTCTGGTACAGGAGTTGCAAAGAAGAGATTTATCCAAGGTGGACGTATTAAAGGTGGCACATCATGGTTCCGGTAACGGAACATCTGAGGTACTGTTACAACAAATTCATCCAAAGATAGCAGTGATTTCCTGTGGAAGAAACAATCCTTACGGACATCCTCATACGGAGACTTTGGAACGTTTGAAATCGGCAGGATGTGTTGTGTGGGCAACACCAAAGTGTGGAAGAATTGCAATAAATGCAGAGAAAGGTACAATAGAAGGGTATTTGCAGAATAAGTAAGAGTGAAAAAGTTTGGCGTTGCAGATTTGCTGGGAATACGTTATATTAAAATATAGGAAGTAATAGAAGGATGGGGATTATGCAACGAATTAATAATGACATCAAAACAGGTAATTACCAACCTGTATATTTATTATATGGGGAGGAACGGTATTTGAAAAAACAGTATAAGGATAAGTTGAAAAAATCCCTGTGTGTTTCAGATGATAATATGAATAATCATCATTTTGAGGGAAAAGGAATTTCTGTTGGTGAAGTGATTGATTTGGCAGAGACCATGCCTTTTTTCGCAGAAAGAAAAGTGATTTTTTTGGAGAATAGTGGGTTTCTAAAGTCCGGTGGAGAGCAGCTGGCAGAGTATTTAAGTAGCCAGAATGAAACAACAATTATCATTTTTGTGGAATCGGAGATAGATAAAAGAAGCAAGCTTTATAAGGCTATACAGTCCAAAGGCTGTATAGTGGAGTTTGAAGCTCAAGATGAAAATACTTTGAAACGATGGGTAGCGGGAATACTAAAAAAGGAAGGGAAAAAGGTTACAGAAAGTACAGTACAGCTTTTTTTGAGCAAGACCGGTACCGATATGGAAAATATTTATGGTGAGCTGGAAAAACTGATTTGCTATTGTATGGATAAGGAAGTTGTGGAGCCTGAGGATGTGGAAACCATTTGTACTACCCGAGTGACCAGCCACATATTCGATATGGTGGATGCCATAGCAGACAAGAAGCAGAAGAAGGCATTAGAATTGTATTATGAGTTATTGGCATTGAAGGAGCCACCCATGCGTATTTTGTTCCTTATTGCCAGACAATGCAATATTCTTTTGCAGGTAAAGGCTATGAAAAACAAAGGATATGGCAATAAGGATATGGCCTCTTCTATAGGTGTACCTCCCTTCGCGCTGGGTAAGTATGTGACTCAGGCTGGGAAGTTTAAGACTACTCAGCTGAAGAATGCAGTCACACAATGTGTGGAAGCGGAAGAGGCTGTAAAGACCGGTAGAATGAATGATGTATTGAGTGTGGAGATATTAATTACGAGTGTATTTGGGGAGTGAGTTTAGTGCACTTCCCTTTTTCATGTAAATAAGTAGCCGAAAAAAGGGTCGAAAAACGCTTGGAATCCACACCGGGAAGGTAAAAGAGGATGATTGTATGCGGCAGTTCTCTTTATTTGATGAGGTGGATTACGAGAAGCTCATTCGAATTGACAGGACGGTGGATGCAATCAGAGATCGCTTTGGAATTGACTCAGTA
>JAFXCD010000048.1 GCA_017521605.1 Lachnospiraceae bacterium
CCGGAATTGTAATTGTGGACAATCTGGTTAATATTTATTCCGATATGATTTACCTCGTTAATAAGCTCTCTCAACAATATCCTTATCTCCGGATAATCATTTGGCTTCTGAGAAATCATAAGTCGCAAATATTCTGATTCACTCATGTTTGCTTGCTGTGCTTTATCCGCCAGCATTGACGCTTCTCTTGGACTCAAACGAAACTTCTTTACCAGAGTTAATTTATCTTGAGACATCCAATTGCCTCCCTTCTGTAAGTATGTTGGAAATTCCGACATACCAGTACATTTGAGGGGTTTTAAGGGACTTTTCCCCTAACAAAATGCACAAAGTGGCTTGTGGCCACAAAGTGCGTATCTTGCCGTTGTCAACCCTCTAAAATTTTTACCACCTAGCAATACTATTTCCAAATACAAACCTCTTGCACAACCATCTACGATGTACATATCTATAAGCACAATTTTTCTGATTCCCCAAAAGTTCTCTAGGTGTCTTTTGCAAGATACGCATTTTGTATATTCATTGTAAAATGTTTTTTTAATACAGTTTCCCACTACCTCTTCCTTCAGCCAATGCTACGAATCTCTTACACATAACCGGATGGTCGGCTAATAAATTAAATATCCATAAGAAAAATCCTCTTTGGCTTCTCATTTCCTCTATGTAATCTTCTTTGTCTACCATTTTATATAAATGACGATCCACTACAAACACCAACATAGCATCCAGTCCATCCGCACCACTAAGTCTTTGAGCCAGTCTGTCGCAGCTGTATTCTCTTGTTCTGGAAGCTGTCGTTCCAAGTATAGGAATCATCTGGGAAAATATTATAGAAAGATAATATCCCAATGTTGCATGTTTATAATATATGTGTGCCATTTCATGGGCAATAATGAATGCCAAAGCATCCTTATCCTTATATTCCCGGTAAGCAACCTCAAACAGTTCACTATGAATACAAATCCACTGTCTTCTAGGCAAATATGCAGAAAATGCATTTAAAATACCATTTTGTTGCATGACATAGGCTTTCGGAACCTTAATTCCTAACCTATGTGCATATTCCTCTATCAGTGCATACACTTCCGGGAAGTTTTTCTCTGTAATCCTAAGTGACATAGAACGATACTTGGCATACATATAATACAATACCGGAATAATTATTAGCAGAATCACAATACCGGACAATAATAATTCCACCTCTAGTGGCATATCCGCAAAGGCATCATATTTATACTGCGTCTTATCTTCCACATAATCCTTTGAAAACTCTTCACTCATTTGTGTTTTTACTAACCCAGCCCAGCTCTTTATTTCTGCAAAATTACTTACCAGCATAGCAATAACTACTACAATTATAAGTAAGTTCAATATAACTAATCTCCTATACCAACGTTTCTCCAACCTGTGGCGACATGCATTACCTTCCTGCCTGCTAATACATGATCTCTGTTCTTCCTCTGTCAGCTCGAATACCTTTTTCCCTTCAAAATAATCTTTTTTTCTTTGTTTTTTCATACTATACACTCCTCTTTTCAAGTTATTTGATGTACCCACATTAACACACATAAAAAAGAAGTGCGATTTTTGTCGTAAAATGCACTTCCTTTGTCGTGAATGGTTTTATCCCGGTATAATAATTCTTAAAATAAAATAATGTTCATCTGCAACCAACTCCAATTCACCGTTATGTTTATGAATTATTTTTTTGATACTCTCTAAACCAAATCCATGAATATCCTTATCCTTCTTTGTTGTAAAAAGTTTACTGTTTCGTATTTCGTCTATGTTTACCAGTTCTTCATTCATAGAATTTTTAATTTCTATATAATAAAAATTTTTTGTACGTTTTAAGGATAACAGAATATTTTTTTCACCGGACACCTTTTGACAAGCCTCTATGGAATTGTCTAATGCATTAGAAAACACCGTACAAATATCAATGGGTTCCCAATTAAGACCACGGTCCAAAACTCCATCTACCTCAAAAATAATTCCTTCCTCTATCATCTGTTCCCATTTTACGGAAATAATACAATCCAGCATTTCATCCCCGGTTACTACCTTTGGTGAATATGCATGAATTTCTCCCAGCATGTTCCCCAAATATCGCTCCGCTTCTTCCTGCTTACCTTCCTGCAACAAAGCACTTACACAGGCCAAATTATTCATAATATCATGTCGGAATCTTCTTGTCTCTTCCTGAGATTTTTTATATTCCTTAAAATAAGCCAACTCATGCTTCATCCATTCTTCCCGGAGTTTAAGTCCCTGCTGGTAATAAGCTGATATTTTATTTTTTACCATTGCAATCATAAATGTAGCATACATCACCATCAGCATAAATATAAACAATACAAAAAAACCACTCTGTAAATTTCGGAGGGGTTCTTCTTCAGCCACCAGCACAAAGCCATACACAACCCATACAAATATGGTAACGGAAAACAAACCTATTTTTTCAGCCGTTTGAAAACGAATACAAATTTTCTTTCTATAAAGCACCCAATAAACATATACCGCTTCAATAACGTAGAGGCATGCAGCAATTATCATGACTATATGATCCATTTCTTCATATAACACTATGGATGAGTCAAATTGAATAGCCAAAATATCCGCTATTACAAACATTGGCAAAATCAGGAAAAAAAGTATTTGAAGAAATGCTGCAATCCTACGTATAATTCCCTTTCCTCCTCGCATAATTGTCCAACCTAAAACTAATGTGCTTAATATATCAATCGCACCATAAGGTATACTGTTCTCCCCAAATAAAGTTAAAGCAAAGCTATGCACCACCGCTGTTACAAGGTTTACCACAATACTCTTTTTATCCAACACAAAGCTTTCTTCAAAGCAACATTTTCCTATTAATAAAATATAAATTGCTAGAACTATACTGATAAATAAATCCCTAAAGAATTCCATACTACATTGCCTCGTTTCTCACATAGTGAAACAGAGCATTTTTTAATGCTGCCTCTTTCATCCTGCTAACAGGAAGAGAGGTGTTATCGTCCATTACAATTTCTCTTCCTGCCAGTCTGAGCACATGACCAAGGTTAATTAAATATCCTCGATGAATCCTAAAAAAACCATACGCACCTAACTCTGTTTCATAATCTCCAAGGTTATACCTATTTCGATATTCTTCCTTATTAGTTACTATACGAACCATCTGATTCTGGGCCTCCATATAATATATGTCCGCCACAAAAACCATCTCTACATCTTCATTATTCCTAACCAGTATTCGTTTATCTTTTTTCTTCTGTTCCAATAAATATGTAATAATTTCCGAAAGTTTTTCAGTATTGACCGGTTTCGTTAAATATCTTAATGCATTTACCTCATAACCCTCCAGTGCATATTCCACATGAGAAGTCAAAAATACAATTGCTGTCTTATCCTCTATTTTACGCAAATGTTTTGCAGTATCAATTCCATTAAGCTCCGGCATTTCAATATCTAAAATAACCAGATCATAATGTATGCCTTCTATTGCATTCAATAATTTGACACCTGAAGTATAGGTATCCACAACTAAATCCAAGCTTTTATATGCATCCTCTAAAGATGCTTTCGTTATAGATAATTGTGTTTTTTCATCATCACAAATGGCTACTCTCATAGTTTTAAACTCCTCTTTCAGTTACTCCCTTCCTCTACTTCTGACGAATTTCCCCTTTTGAACGTCTGATTGTGATATATCATATCTTCAAGTTTTCAACCATATCTTCCGTAACGGAAATTTCTTCTTGCATCTCCCTTAACACACATGCCACGGCATCACTTATTTCATGTTCTTCAAAGTGACCACCTGCTGCACCTGTATTCATCATATCTTTTAACGCTGTCACAATCTTTTTTGCAACCCCCATTATATCCGTTAATGTTTCATCAGATAATTCTTCTATCGTATCTACATGTTGTTTAGGTACAATTAGAACATGCCCTTCATTAATCGGTTCTATATCTAAAAATGAAATCAATCGGCTGTTCTCATATATAATATGAGCTGGGGATTTTCTTTTGATTATCTCACAAAAAACACACATTACCTGTTACCCTCCACTTCTAAATATTACTCTATAAGGCAGAAGAGCATATCACCAAAATGATACACTCCCTTCCATACCTTTAATCCAACTCATTCCACACATCCTCCGGCTCAACAAATACAACCTGTGCCTCTAAGCTCAAACTTCTCTTACGTTTGTTTTCGCTAAGAGGACACTTGTCTCCACATGCACCGTATGTCCGAACTGGTCCACAGGTCTTACTTTCTTCAATTCATATCCTCCATCGCAAAGTATCTTCACATCTCTGGCCATAGTAGCACTATCACAACTTACATAAACAATTCTCTCAGGGTGCATTTTCAGCATGGTGTTCAGGCAGGCTTCATCACAGCCTTTGCGAGGCGGATCCACTACGATAACGTCTGCGTAGATTCCTTCCTTTTCGTACTTCTGGGGTAGTACTTCCTCTGCCTTTCCTACGAAAAACTGGGCATTGGTTATACCGTTTCTCTTGGCATTTTCCTTGGCGTCCTCTATGGCCTGCGGTACGATTTCCACACCGTAGACCTGCTTGGCCTTATCTGCCAGAAACAGGGAAATGGTGCCGATACCACAATATAAATCCCACACTGTTTCCTCACCGGTAAGTCCCGCGTATTCCAAAGCCAGACTATAAAGCTTCTCAGTCTGCACCGGATTCACCTGATAAAAGGATAAGGGTGAAATCTTAAAGCATAACTCCTGTCCTGTCAGTGGATAACCTTCCCTGCTCATGTCTCGCACGTGGATAACATCAGAAATAGTTTCCTCTCCCCAAAGGGTATGGATTTCCTTACCCATGATTACATTGGTTTTCTCGGTATTGATGCTGACAGATACGCTGGTCATACCGGTAATCTGTGCCAATTCTTCCAGCAACTTCTCCTGCACCGGCAGATACTCTCCTGCCTTGCAACGTTTCCTATCCCTGCCATTTATCACCAGGCAAACCATGATTTCTCCACTGGTAAAGCCGGTACGAATCAGCACATGACGTACACAGCCTTCCCCGGTTTCCTCATTGTATGCTGTCACTCCGTTCCGCTTCATATAATCCAAAATCAGTTCCAAAATCGCTTTATTTCCCGGCACTCCCAAATAACATTCGGTATTCGCAATAATGCTATGGGTCCTGCCTGCATAAAAACCGGTCACAATCCGTCCATCCTTGCCCACACCTACCGGATACTGGGCTTTATTACGGTAATGATAAGGCTCCTCCATTCCTACGATAGGCTCCATCACCTTATCCAACAACTCCTGTTCAAAGCCACCAATCCGTAGCAGGTGATTGCGTACCTTATTTGCCTTAAATTCCAGCTGCTTTTCGTAAGAAAGTGCCTGTATCTGACATCCTCCGCATTGTCTGTGGTAAGCACACTTAGGCTCCACGCGAAAAGGAGAAGGTGTAATCACCTTCTCTAATCTTGCATAGGCATAATTTTTCTTCGCCTTCATAATCTTGGCTTCCACAGTATCACCGATGACCGCATCCTTCACAAATAAAGTAAATCCGTCCACCTTACCGATACCCTCGCCATCACTTCCGATATCTTCTATGGTTACAATTACTGTGTCATTTTTCTTATATTCCATGATCTCTCCCTTGCATTTTAGTACGTATTCCCCTGACTTCACATATTGTCCTATAAAGGACTCTTGGAAAACGTCAGCCCTTGGCAAGGTCCTTTCGAGCCTAGTGCTGTTATGTTTTCCACGAAGTGAGAACGAGTCCCTATAAGATAATATATGAAGTCAGGGGAATACAACTGAAATCATTCCACCCTGCTCTGTCTCAAGTTACTTTCAAACAATCGATTGTAACCCAGCCAGTCATTGTTATCACCGGCGTTTTCCAGGATTTCCTTGAAGGTTTCCAGTTTAGCATCCGTGTCGTCTGCATAGTTCAGCGCCACTGCCTCGATAATAGCCGGTATCTTAGGGGAACCGAACTCATACTTCCCATGATGGGCCAGAATACAGTGTTGTACCTGACTTAACAGCCCCTTAGGGAATCCGTCAATCCCAGCTGCTTTTTCCCCTACCATCTGGGTACCCATGACAATATGTCCCAGAAATTGCCCTTCATCCGTATAATCATTCTCCGGAAAAGGGGAAAGCTCCTTCACCTTTCCGATATCGTGACACATAGCCGCTGTCAGCAGCAAATCTCTTTTTAGTATGGGATACGCTGTACAATAATAATCACAAAGCTTGGTCACACTCAAGGTATGCTCCAAAAGTCCGCCCACAAAACCGTGGTGCACACTTTTGGCTGCAGAGGAATTGCAGAAACGCTTCTTAAAATCCTCATCCTTTACAAAAAAAGCTTCCAGAAGCTGCTTTAAATATGTATTCTTAAGAGTACTGATAATACCTGTCAGCTCACGGTACATTTCTGTAATGTCTTTAGAGCTTACGGGAAGATAATCTGCAGGATTATATTCTCCTTCCTTGCACACACGGATACGCTTTACATTCACCTGCAGTGCACCCTGGAAGCTGTTTACTTCACCAAATACCTCAATATAATCCTTGGCATCATAATCCGCAATTCCCGGACTGTTGGGCTCCCATACCTTGGCATCAATAGTGCCTGTTTTGTCCTGCAAAATCACATTTTCATAGGGCTTACCATTCTTAGTCACTGCTGCCTGCTTATGTTTACATAGGTAAATATCCGATATTCTGTCGCCTTCTCTATAATCTTTAATAAATTTCATATGTTTTCCTCATTTCTTTTTATTTAGCCTGACTCAGTACAATATTGAAATTCAATTCCTTAAAATCATTTACTACCAATCTCTTTATTTTTAAGGTAATGGATGAACCACTTTCCTGAGCTGCAAGAGTATTAAAGTAATCCTTAAAATCCACAATTTCCTTGTCATTGATGGATACTACCACATCTCCCGGTTGAATCCCTGCTTTCATGGCAGGAGAATTCAGCGCTACATTCTTTACATAAATACCCTTTGGTACATTCTCTTCCTGATGCGCCTCTTCGCTTACCATGGTACCTGTAATTCCCGCATAAGGAATTTCATATCCGTTAGACAAGCGGGAAATCAGACGTTTTATATCACTTATTTCATAAGCCATTACCATATTCCGGATTTCTGTAGAGGGCTTCTTGCCGGGAACCATTCCTATAATCTGCCCCTTCAGGTTAAATAGGAATCCTGTGCCTCCTGTGGTTCCGTATATATCTGTCATCAACAATTCAAAATTCGCATCCACCAGACTGGCTTCATTATTATGGGATATAATGGTTCCATACTGTATTACATCAATTTCTTCCATGGTTTTACCTAATGCTATAATCGGCGTAGTCAGATAACCTTCCGGCTTTCCATAGCCCAATGGTGCAATCCGTACCTGATTAATTCTTTTCCCCATGGCAGAAATGGAAACTGCCACTATGGCAATATCGGAGGAAGTATGCTTCTGCATAATATATGCTTCCTGCATATATCCGTCAGCAAATGTAACTGTTAATGCGTCAGCTGCTTTAATACTGTTGTAACTGGTCAGAATCAACAGGTCTCTTCCGTTGTTTCCCACTACTACACCGGAAATCCTGGTTTTTTTACTGTTGGTACTGTCCAGCCAGTCCTGATTTTTCTCCTGTGCTGTTACCGTAACTAAATATTCCTGCAAATCCCGGGCAAACTCTCCCAGTGTTTCATACATCTTGGCATAATCATCCACATCCCACTGATAATACTCCATGGCGGCAAAAACCTCTTGGCGCTTCTTTTTATCTATGGCTGTAGAAGACAAGCCCTGGGTAGCCTTCTCCTCATCTTTATTATCCACAAGCATTTCTTCCGGCTTCATTTCCTCCTCATCCTCCGGGAAAATCTCTTGCTTAGGCGGTTCCTCCTGAGGATAAAGCCAGTTACTGATTATTGGCTCTATAATTAAAAAAGTAAAACAGGCAATCAAACCAAACATTACTGCCATGGAAGCAGTAATCAAAGTCCGTCGTAATAATTTCTTCTTATTAATGGGTCTTTCTTTAATCTTCTCTATGACAAAGTCACTTTTGTTATTTTCTTCTAAATCCTGCATCTTTTGTCCCCTCTGATATGTACAAGTATCCATATTGAATTATAATTTATCTTGAAATGTAAGTCAACAAGGGAGATACCGGGGAGCCTTTGTAATCAGCGGAATTTATCACCTCCGGCACAAAAAAAACTACCCTTGACAGACAATCTGTGCTATACTTATTCTGTATAATTTTAGACTTTTATTTTGAAGGCCTTAGCGGAAAGTTTTACGCCAACGGCACAGGGAGTGTTATGAACGAAAAAGTATTAAATACCTTAGAATATAATAAAATTATCGGACAGCTTGCAGAATTTGCGGATTCTGAACCCGGCAAGCAGGTTTGTCTGGATCTGGTACCCGGCACGGACCTGGAAGAAATCCGTACTGCACAGGCAGAAACCAGAGATGCCTTATCCCGACTTTTCAAGCTGGGTAGCACCTCCTTCGGAGGCAACAGGGACATTGGCTTTACCATAAAAACATTGGATATCGGCAGTACTCTATCCAGCATAGAACTGTTAAAGATTGCAAAGCTTTTGGACAATGTAAACCGTATTAAAACCTATGGACGTAAGGAACGTGAGGATACTCCTGCCGATAGTCTGGATATCTATTTTGAACAACTGGAGCCGCTGACCTTTTTAGCCAATGAAATCAATCGCTGTGTTCTGGCAGAGGACGAATTTGCGGATGATGCCAGTCCGAAGTTAAAATCCATTCGGCGTTCCATGATTAGTACCAATGACAAAATTCACAGTCAGCTTTTGAGTATGGTGAACGGTTTCTACCGTAGTTATTTACAGGATGCAGTAATCACCATGCGTAACAATCGCTACTGTATCCCGGTAAAATCCGAGTACAAAAGCCAGGTACATGGTCTGGTACATGATCAGTCAGCTACCGGCTCCACCTTCTTTATTGAGCCTGCTGCCGTAGTAGAGCTTAATAACCAGCTGAAGGAACTGGTGCTTCAGGAGCAGGAAGAAATCGAGCGCATCCTGGCAGAATTAAGTGCCCAGGCCGGTGCTTATACTACGGAACTGGCTTTAAACCAGAAGCTTATGACCAGACTGGATTTTGTGTTTGCAAAGGCTAAGCTGGCTTTAGAACAGAATGCTACCGAGCCCCTTTTCAACACAGACCACTATATTAATATCCGTAAGGGACGTCATCCCTTATTACCTAAGAAATCCGTAGTACCCATTGATATCCATTTGGGTAAGGATTTTGACCTGCTGATTATTACCGGTCCTAATACAGGTGGTAAAACAGTTTCCTTAAAAACTGTGGGCCTTTTCACCCTGATGGGTCAGGCAGGTCTGCACATTCCTGCACTGGACCGCTCAGAGCTGTCCATTTTTACGGAAGTGTATGCGGATATTGGGGATGAACAGAGT
The DNA here is from genome assembly GCA_017521605.1 of Lachnospiraceae bacterium. Taxonomy (GTDB): domain Bacteria; phylum Bacillota; class Clostridia; order Lachnospirales; family Lachnospiraceae; genus Acetatifactor. Next base: position 9,518 of record JAFXCD010000048.1, read on the forward strand.
ATTGAGCAAAGTTTAAGTACCTTCTCTTCTCACATGAAGAGTATTGTACACATACTGGCTCATGCAGATGATAATTCCCTTTGCCTATTTGATGAGCTGGGTGCCGGAACGGATCCTACGGAGGGCGCCGCACTGGCCATTGCCATCCTGAATCACCTCCATGACAGAGGTATTCGGACCATGGCTACCACCCATTACAGTGAGCTGAAGATTTACGCACTTTCCACCTCCTTTGTGGAGAATGCCTGCTGTGAATTCAGCGTGGAAACCCTGCAGCCCACCTATCGATTGTTGATTGGTATCCCGGGCAAGAGTAATGCTTTTGCCATTTCTTCCAAGCTGGGTCTGTCAGATGAAATCATTACTGCTGCCAAGGAGCAAATCAGTAAGGAAGACGAAAGCTTCGAGGACGTCATTGCAGATTTGGAGCAAAGCCGACTTACCATAGAGAAGGAACAGCAGGAAATTGCTGAGTATAAGGAACGCATTCGTACTCTTCAGGAACAGTTGAAGGCAAAGAATGAAAAAATAGACCGTGCCAAGGATAAGATTTTACGGGAGGCTAACGAAAAGGCTCGTGAGATTTTGCAGGAGGCCAAGAATGTGGCAGACGAAACCATCCGCGATTTCAATAAATTGGATGCCGGTGCCGATATTAAAGCTTTGGAAAAGAAGCGTCAGAAGGTGCGGGATAAAATTTCCGAGAAAAATGCCAAGCTGACCCTTTCATCCGGACCGGCTCAGCCTAAACAAAAGGCTTTGGATCCTGCCAAACTGAAAAAGGGGGATTCTGTAAAGGTAATTTCCATGGGTCTGAAAGGCACCGTAAGCACTCTGCCTGACAGTAAGGGCAACCTTTTTGTACAATGTGGTATTATGCGTACCTCTGTAAACGTAAAGGATTTGGCTTTGATTGAGGAAGCTACCATTACCGCGCCAACTTTACAGCGTACCAACAGCGGTAAGATTAAAATGTCCAAGGTCACCGGTATTTCCACAGAAATCAATTTACTTGGACGTACCGTGGATGAAGCCATTTGTGAGCTGGACAAATATTTGGACGATGCTTATCTGGCACATTTACCCAGTGTCCGTGTGGTTCACGGCAAAGGAACCGGTGCTTTGAGAAGTGCCGTACACAGTCATTTGAAACGCCAGAAGCATGTAAAGGAATTCCGCTTAGGCGAATATGGTGAAGGCGATGCCGGTGTCACCATTGTTACTTTTAAATAGGGGGACTTAAAATGGTTAACAAACAAAAAGTACTGATTGTAGATGATGATAACAATATTGCAGAGCTGATTTCCTTGTATTTTACTAAGGAATGCTTTGAAACCATGATTGTAAATGATGGAGAATCCGTAATGCCGGCCATGAACACCTTCCAGCCCAATCTGCTTTTGCTGGATTTAATGTTGCCGGGCATGGATGGTTACCAGGTATGCCGGGAAGTCCGTGCGAAATACTCTGTACCCATTATTATGCTTTCTGCCAAAGGAGAGGTTTTTGATAAAGTGCTGGGACTGGAGCTGGGTGCCGATGATTATATGGAAAAACCTTTTGATTCCAAGGAGCTGGTGGCCCGTGCCAAGGCGGTACTACGCCGCTATAAGCCCACCGCTTCCACTCCCGAATCCTCCAAGGAAAAATATGTGGAATACACGGATTTAACCATTAATCTTACCAATTATTCCGTAACCTATATGGGACAGGTAGTGGATATGCCACCCAAGGAACTGGAGCTCCTTTATTTCCTTGCAGCCTCACCCAACCATGTGTTTACCAGAGAGCAACTATTGGACCAGATCTGGGGCTACGAGTATATTGGCGATACCCGAACCGTAGACGTACACATCAAACGTCTCCGTGAAAAAATTAAGGACCATGCTAACTGGAGCCTTTCCACCATCTGGGGAATCGGCTACAAATTTGAAGTTAGGAAATAATCATGAAAAAAACCCTTTATCTGAAATTTGTATTGGCATATATTATTTTCAGTGTGTTTGGCATCATTATTATCACTACCTTTATTCCTACCCTGACCCAGGAACATCTGGTAAAGGAAAAAGCCAGTGAATTGTATGCTGACGCTTCTCTGATTGCCACCACTTATGCAGAGCAGTTGTATCGAAATGAAACCACTTTGCCGGAAGTAAAAGCACAACTGGACTTTTTAGCCGAATGTACTCCTTCCATAATCCAGATTATCAACCCCTCAGGTAGGATTATTCTGGATACCACCGCAGAGATTGATGTGGAAAATGTAAACAGCATCCAAAATTTTGACTCCACAGCCACCAGTGGCTCTTACTATATGGTGGGAAATTTTTTTAATACTTTTGGTTCCCGTGAAAAATTAAGCGTTTTGGCCCCCATTACCTCAGACTACAAGGTAAAAGGGTATGTGGTAATACATTATGATATGCAACATATTCTGGATTCCAGCTACAATCTGCTGAATATCAGTTATATCACCTTATCTATATTGTTGCTGTTGTCCATTATCATCTTAATCTTCTTTACGGAAATTGTATATCGTCCACTGTGTAAGATTACTACAGCTACGGAGCAGTATGCCGCCGGTAATATGCATTATGAATTTACCGTGGATAGTGAGGATGAAATCGGCTATCTGGCGGCCTGTCTTTCCTATATGGCTAAGGAAATTGCCCGTTCTGAGGATGACCAGAAAAAGTTCGTAGCCAATGTTTCTCATGATTTCCGCTCGCCCCTAACCTCTATACGAGGATACTTGGAGGCTATGCTGGACGGTACCATTCCGCCGGAAATGCATGAAAAGTATTTAAATATCGTTTTGAATGAAACAGAACGTCTGACCAAGCTGACCAACAGTTTGCTGACCCTGAACAATCTGAATACCAAGGGTATGTTACTGAACAAGACCCATTTTGATATCAATCAGACCATCCGTAACACTGTAGCCACTCAGGAAGGAAGCTGTCGCAAAAAGAATATCACCATTGAGCTGATTCTTACCGGTGAAACTCTTTATGTGCAAGCTGATATGGATAAAATCCAGCAAGTGCTTTACAATCTGATTGATAATGCCATTAAATTCAGTCACAATAATTCTACAATTACGGTGGAAACTGCGGAAAAGAAGAACAAAATTTTTGTTTCCGTAAAAGATACAGGAATCGGTATCCCCAAAGAGGATATCCATCAAATTTGGGACCGTTTCTACAAGTCCGATGCCTCCCGAGGCAAGGATAAGAAGGGCACGGGCTTAGGCTTAAGTATTACCAAAGAGATTATCACTGCCCACAGTGAAAACATTAATGTTATCAGTACCCCCGGAGAAGGCACGGAATTTATTTTCTCCCTGACTCCTTCGGACCGGGAGGATGAGGAAGAATAAAAAATTGTCGCCCAGCGGCGACAATTACAAGAATTGCTTCACAATTCTTCTTAATCTCCACCACTGTACTCGCACAATTTCCTATACCATAAAAAAGAGCTACTCACCCAGTAGCTCCATAATTACATCATAATTTTGCGGTTCATGAGGGAATGTACAATTGGTACATTCCTTTATTTTTTTACCATTCTGTTCCAGGTAAGTACAGTTTCCCGGGCAGGAATCCATGACATACAAAGGACAATAGCAAAACAGGCAGTTTAGCTCCTGCTGTCCTTCATGACAGGGAAAATATTTACACGCAGTATTTTGGAAAAATCGATAGGAATTCTCAGTCATATCGTTTCCCGGCCTCCTTCAAAATTATCCGCACCGGATGATAAAGTATCATCATAATCACAAAGTTGCCTAATCCATGCAGGATATCAAAGGGAATTCCTGACACCCACTTGGCAAATCCTACGACTAATCCGTTACGAATTCCTCCATTTATAGCCCCAATTGCAGCATAGGTAAAAGAGCATAAAAAGCCAAAGGAAAAGCCAAACAAAGAAGACACTGTACACCAAAACCATACCGAATCCTGCTTCCGAAATAACCAAGTAAGGCATACCAGTATGGGCCAGGTATACAAATACATAATCCACCAATCCCCTACTCCATACATGGCTCCTTCAATTAAAACAAATACCGGCACTACAAAAACAATTTTTCTACCGAAAAAGAGGGTAAACATAATAAGCAAAAAGCTGGTCATTTCAATGTTCGGTGCCCAGGCCAAAGCCACTTTGCAAACCTCTATAAGTGCCACCATCATACCGATTAAAGTAATATCCTTTATGGTTAATGCCATTTTTTTCTCTTTCATGCTTTCCCTCCTTTCTAATTTTTACTCTGCTGTATAAATGGTATACACAATCTGAAATGCGTCTCCATCATATACAGGCTGGGAATCGAGACCATAATCACAATAGCCATCATTCACATAAAGTGCCCAATAGGAACCATTGTTGAAGTCAGTATCCTCGCCATTAACTGTCTCCAAGGTCAGTCCGAATTCACTTTCCGTACCACTGAATTCCAAACCCTTGGCTTCTTCCATAGCCTGGCGTAAGTACTCTGCATCGGTCTTCAGCTCATATATCTTGGATTCCTGCGCACTGTTGATTACCTCGATAGTAATGGACTTACTTCCTTCTACCGGCTTAGGACGAAACAGAAAAAATGCTGCTGTCATTGCAGCCAACACCACTACTAATATCCCTACCGCCAAGAGAGCTTTTTTGTTTGATTTCTTTGTCTCTGCCATTGTTTTTCCTCCTTTCGTTTTTTGTGCACAAAAGGCTATCAGCAGGACGCTTATCATTATATTGACACCTCCTGCAAAATAAGAAAACCCTCTGCCATACAGCAAAGGGTTACATGCATACATAGTTATTAAAGTTTTGCGCACTTTAATAAAGCAGATCCTCTTTCGAAAACCTACTCTGTATGGAAAACGACAATATTCTCCATACAATTATGTACGAACCAGTTACTCGTGGTCTTTTGCGTACCACCCCAGGCAGGTCTTCTGACTTAAGTATCCATACTGCTATTCATCTTCCCGGGAATTATCCCCCAGTGACCTTCACGGCTTATCCTAAGCCTGTGGAAAAACAGCTCCTCTCTTACAGCGACGAGTTCGTGCAGGACTTACACCTGCTTCCCTTTTCACCGGACCAAAGTGCATACACACCTCTCCGACACCTGCGATGTTTCCATATTCTTTTATGCAAGGGTATGGTAGCATATTTTAAATCATATTGCAAGATAATTTGTCAGCTACTGCAACTCCCTCATTTTCTTCCCGAACATACATATAAAGAAATAAATTTTCAAATCATAGTAAATATAGTAATATAAATATAACAATTCCTAAGGAGGTCCTTATGTGTGGCAGATATTATGTAGATGATGATACGGCCAGAGAAATTGAACGAATTATCCGAATAGCAGATGAAAAGGTGCGAAATATGACAGCACGAGACATCCATCCCACTGATATTGCACCCATTCTGGTGGCTGATGACCGGACACTTTGTTGTCACATGCAAAAGTGGGGACTACCGGGCTTTGACGGAAAACAGGTGATTTTCAATGCCAGAAGTGAGTCTGTCCTTGAAAAGCTCACCTTCCGGGAAGCTATGGACAAACGACGAATTGTAGTGCCTGCTGCCGGCTTCTACGAATGGAACACGCGCAAGGAAAAAAGTATTTTTTATCGGAAAGACCAACCGGTTCTTTTTATGGCAGGTCTCTACAATCCCTATGAGGAAGGCAACCGTTTTGTGATTTTGACCACTGCTGCCAACTCTTCCATGAAACCGGTGCATGACAGGATGCCCTTGCTACTGGAGGAAAATGAAATTTTACCTTGGATGCTCAACTTGGATGCCGCGAAGGAGATTTTATTGAAAGTGCCTTATTTGCTGGAGCGAAAAACCGAGTTCGAGCAGTTGAGCTTATTTTGAGAGTATAAGCATATGGTTCCGGCAGGGATGGTATGTGTATAAACAAATTTTTCCTCTTGAAAATCGAACGTATGTTTGTTATAATGGATTCACAGGAGGCTGTGACGGAGTATATCAATCACGTCATGTAAGAGTAACATGAGTTCGAAAAGTATTATTTTTCATATAGATGTAAACTCAGCCTTCCTTTCTTGGGAGGCTGTTTATCGTTTGGCCCATCGGGGTGAAACACTGGATTTGCGAAAGATTCCCTCAGCAGTGGGTGGTGACATGGCACTGCGCCATGGGATTATTTTGGCCAAATCCCTTCCGGCCAAAAAGTATGGTATACAAACCGGAGAGACTCTTTTGGAAGCACAAAGGAAATGTCCGGGGCTGGTACTGGTGCCTCCCCATTACAATTTATATGAGCAATGTTCAGGAGCTTTCATGGAGATTTTGAGAGAATATTCGGATATGGTAGAGCAATATAGTATTGATGAAGCTTTTGTGGATATGAGTGCCAGCTGTCATTTGTTTGGAACTCCGGTGGAAACCGCCACTCTAATTAGGAACCGGATTCGGGAGGAGCTGGGCTTTACGGTAAATATCGGAGTTTCCTGTAATAAACTTCTGGCCAAGATGGCTTCCGACTTTAAAAAGCCGGACCGAGTACACACTCTTTATCCGGAGGAAATCGAATCAAAAATGTGGCCCTTATCCGTATCGGAATTATTTTTTGTAGGCCGAGCCACTACAAAAAAGCTGTTTTCCGTAGGTATCAAAACCATAGGTGACCTGGCAGCTGCTGACCCTGTATGGCTACGAAGTATCTTAAAAAAGCAGGGAGAAATCATCTGGGGCTTTGCCCATGGTGTAGACTGTTCCCCCGTACTTTCTGCTCCTATGCCCAACAAGGGGTATGGAAACAGCACTACTATTCCTTTTGATGTGGTAGATATACCAAATGCCAAAAAGGTACTGCTGGCACTGGCAGAAACCGTAGGTAACCGTCTACGGGCAGATAATGTGCAGATTGAAGTGGTGGCAGTGGGTATCCGCTATACAGACCTTTCTTATATGTCCCACCAAAGGCACCTGACCACCTCCACCAATTTGACTTCGGAAATCTACAAATATGCCTGTGAACTGTTTGAAGAATTATGGAATGGTGCCCCTATTCGTCATCTGGGGATTCATACCTCCCGCATACAAGACAACGATTTCAGTCGCCAGCTTACTCTATTTGATACTACTGACTATGAAAAGCTGGCTCGGATGGATCGGACTGTCGATACCCTTCGGGAACGCTTTGGGATAGATTCCGTACAACGGGCTATTTTCCTGAATCAACCCATTGACCATATGAGCGGTGGTATTTCCAGAGAAAAACGAAGTGTGGATTATGATAAACTGAAACCCTTGCATACACCTAATATATAACTTTTTGGAAAGGAGGAATCTTTATGGCTTTTGGTATCGGAACCAATACCAAGGATGCAGATGCCGGCCTTATTCGCGGCACTCAAAGAGAAATCGCCTGTGAATGTTGGTTTACCAGTACCGGCAAGATGATTCCTCTTATGATAAAGGTGCGGGATGAGGATGGGGAAATGTTGGTGATTAAGAAGATAGAAGTCCACTATCAGGAAAAGAAAAAATATGCCGGAATCCCCTCTGTGGAGTTCGATTGTACGCTGACTATTTTGGAACAGGGCATCCGGGCCAAGCTGGTTTATTATCAGACGGAAGGTCGGTGGATTCTCGTTTTAAAGGATTCTCCTTCTTGATTTTTCTTACATTTTTAGATTTCTTTGGCAATTTAAAGGAGTCTAGCAATAAATGGATAATATTTCGCAAAAAATGAAAAGCAAATACCCCCAAAGAATCAGTATAATAGGGAGGTATGATAAAAGGTATTCTTTTTTATAAGGAGGAGAGAAGCACATGAAAAAATGGAAACTTGGATTACTTACCGCCGTGTTGGCACTTTCCATGACAGCCTGTTCTGCCAAGGAAACCGCTGCACCGGAAGCAACCCCTACCCCAACACCCGCAGCAGAGGCAACAGCAACTCCTGCGCCCACTCCGGAACCTACGGCTACACCGGAACCTACTAAGGAGCCTATCGTAGTAACCGAAACCTTCCAGAGTTTGTTTGGCAAATATGATATCAAGGCAGGCACCTGTCTTTCTGATTTTATGATTTCCAACAAAAAATGTAATCAGATTATTACAGAGCAGTTCAACAGTATTACTTTTGAAAACCACCTGAAACCGGAAGCTGTTTTAAATCATCAGGAAAGTGTGGCTGCCGGCGATTTGGTTGTAAAATTTAATAATACTACCCTTTCTCTTTTGGAATGGTGTAAAGAAAATAACATGGCTGTACGTGGTCATACCATTATTTGGCACAGTCAGACTCCCGACTGGATTTTCTATGAAGATTTTGATACCAAAAAAGATTTGGTAAGCAGAGATGTAATGTTGGCTCGTATGGAAAGCTATATCAAACAAACCTTTGAAAAATTAGATGAGTTGGGCTATTTGGAAATGTTCTATGCTTATGATGTAGTAAATGAAGCATGGATGGAGGATGGTAGCAAACGTGACAGCTTGTGGCTGAAAACCATTGGTGATGATTATTTATGGCAGGCTTTCTATTTTGCAGATAAGTATGCTCCTGAGTATATTGATTTGTACTACAACGATTACAATGAGCAGTTCAAAACTCTTACTCTGTACAATTTCATCCAGACTCTGGTAGATGAAGATGGAAACTATCTGATCGACGGTGTAGGCTTCCAGGCACATTTATATACTGAGGACAATTTGGAAACTTACTTTACTACTTTAGAAAAAATCGGTTCATTAGGTTTAAAGGTATGCTTAACTGAATTAGATGTAAGTCTTGGTACCTGGCAGAATGTTAAAATGGCAACTGAAGATAATCTGAAGGCTCAGGGCCGTTATTATTACAACTTAATTAATGGTATCCTGCAACGTGTAGAAGAAGGTAAGGTAAAGATGGATTCCTTAACCGTTTGGGGATTTGCTGATAATCTTTCCTGGAGAAAGGAACGCAGTCCTTTATTCTACAATATGCTTTATCAGCCTAAGTACTCTTTCTATGGTGCATTGCAGATGAAAGAGCATGCAGGATTTGCAGAAGAATAAATAAAGAACAGGGATAACCCATAAACGGACGGGGGCCCTATATATCCTATTTGGACACGCTTTCGCTTGGACTCAAACGTAGCGGACACTAAGCCGCAGACGAAACGCAGTTTCGTCTTGATACCATCGCTAAGAACCGACGTTTTCCTACAGTCCTGCATTAGGATATATAGAGCCCCCTGTTTATAGCTTTCCCCGTTCCTTTGATTCTTATAATCGTCTTTTGTTAAATAAGGGGATGCTGATAATAAAACATACCATCATTGTAAGTCCTGCTACAATCAGGGATTTGGTGTATTCACCGGGTTCAGTCGCTTTCATAAGCAGGTTCATTCCGTCCATCAACTGAGTGGGCATGTATTCCTTCAGCTTCGGGATAAGGCTTAGCAGGTATACTGTGAAAAATATACCACCGGTTCCCAGAAGCACGGTAGAATTACTGCTGCCCATCACAGAAAATAAAATCATCAGGCAAATTGTCCAAACACCTGTCAGCCACCAAAACACTGCTGCAATCCCTAAATGACTGGCAATGGAATTATCCCAGAAGTAAGCATTGTATGCATAGGTTACACCGTAACATAACCAATAACCGGCTGTCCAGGTTCCAATCAGAACAATAATTTTTGCCAGAACTACTTTGTAACGCTCCAGTCCCTTAGTCAGTGCCAGAATTAGAGTGCCGGATTGGTATTCCTTGGTAAACACATTACTTTGCATAAGTACAAAGGCAATCAATGCCATAGGTACATTTTTATAAAACTGGGTCCAGGAGGTCATGGCGTCCACTTTTACTTCCAATACAGCAAGACCTGCTTCTTCCATGGACTCTGCCAGCATCTCCATGATCCAAGGGGTGATCTTGGCAATAGCTGGATTCATAATACCGAAAGCCAAAAACAGTAGTCCTAAAATCATCAGGCGGCTGCTACGGATTTGCTCCATCCATTCTTTTTTGATAAAAGCCATCAATGTCTTCATCCTTCCAGCACCTCCATAAACATAGATTCCAGAGTAGGCTCCTGACGTTCCAGCTTTAATACCGGAATCCGCTGCTCTGTCAAAAAGCTAAGTACTTGAAAAAGTACTTCTTCATTTCCACTAAAAGTAACTTGCGTTTGACCCTTCTGTATCAAATAGGAGAACTTACCTAAAAGCTTCTTCATATCTTCTTCACTAACTGTCTCTATAAGATATTCTTCTGTACGGTTCTGTCCACGCACTTCAGCCAACGTTCCCTGTATGGCGATTTTGCCATCCTTTAAAAAGGCAATATCTGTACAAATTCTCTCCACATCGGATAAAATATGCGTAGAAAACAGAACTGTAGTCTGCTTTTTTACCTGCTGCAAAATATCCAGAATCTCCTTACGTCCCACCGGATCTAGAGCAGAAGTAGGCTCATCGCAAATTAATAACTTAGGACTGTTAAGTAATGCCTGCGCAATGCCCAGTCGTTGCTTCATACCTCGGGAAAATCCTTTGATACGATGTTTTTCTCCCTCCAAACCCACTAATTTCAATAACTCTTCACTGCGGGACTTAATTTCTGCAGAATTCATACCGGTTATCTCTCCGCAGAACCTCAGATATTCACTAGTATTCATAAAAGAATAAAACTCCGGTACATCCGGCAAATATCCAATATAATGATTGGTGGCGGTCTGTCCATACACCACCTTTTCACCATTTACATAAATCTCTCCTGCATCCGCCTTTAGAAGTCCCAGAACAGTCTTCATGGTAGTAGTTTTGCCGGCACCATTTCTGCCGATGAATCCAAACACGGCTCCTTCCGGTACTGTCAAATCCAATCCCTTAAGCACTTCCTTTTCCCCAAAGCGCTTCTGCAGGTTCTTAATCTCCAACATTGCCATTTGTTACGCCTCTTCCTTCCCTAATATAAAATACAAAATAGGTCCCACAAACTCCATTCCTACAATTGCTACAATCATCCAAAGGATTCGATTGCCTCTTTTGTAATGATCATGGGTCAAAATATGGTAAATGGTATATCCCAAAAGTGTAAACTGCACAATTACTAAGGGAATAATAAAGGGTAAAAATTCTTTTAAAGTTGCTAAATCATTCATCTTCTTTTTCCTCCTGGGGTTGATAGGTTTCTACACAAAATCCGTAGTGGCCGCAACCGGGACAGTGTAGTTTGCGTGTAGTAGGGGTGTGATTAGCCCAAAAGCTTTCCCAATGACCCGGTTTAAATACTTTGTGACATTCCGGGCAGATAAAGGAAACCATCCTGTCATAGTACCAAATGATAAAGATACTTCCCAGAATCACCAATACCAGTCCAATCAGGTAGGGCCACCAGATGCCCTTTAACAGACCCAACATAAAAGTAGCAATTTCTATGATTTCCAAGGGAATCCCCACAGCCAGCATAGTTGCTCGAATTTTCCATAACTGCTTTTTGTTCTTCATCTGCTGCGCTATATCACCTAAATGGTCTACGGAGAAATTTTGATAATGCTTCATTTCCTTCTGTATGGTAAGTAAGGTATCCCTTCGTTTTTCCTGTTGTGCCAGTTCCTCCTCCACCATAGCCAGCTTCTGCTCCAGCATCACAGAGATGATTTTTTCAGAATTCTCTGCTTCCAGAATCTCTGCGATACTGTTTATGGAAATATCCAAATCTCTCATAAAGCAAATAATCCGCAGCTTCTTTAAATCCTCATCATTATAAAGTCTGCGACCGCCTTCACTGAAATCACTGGGCATCAGAATTCCTCTGGAATCATAATACTGTACGGTACGTACCGTAATCCCTGTAAGCTTTGCAATTTCTCCTGTGGTGTACTGCGACATAGCTTTTCACCGCCTTTCTAGATCTATATATACCATATAACGTAGCGTCACAAGCAACCCCTGACGCTACGTCATGTTGAAAAAAACTTTATTATTTACTCATCTGTCGGACGGAGGGGATTATATATCCTCCACTCTTCATAATAAAATATGTTCTCTAACACTCCACCGTTTCATACAAAAATGCATTACCCTGCTTGCCTACTCTTTTCACCACTTCCAGGTAGTTCAGCAGATTCAAGGTTACCCCTGCTAACTGGGTGTTGCATTTTGTAGCTTTAGCAAATTCCTTAGAAGTGAAGGGCTCCTGTAAATCATAGGGGATAAATTGTAAATAATCTTCCTTACACTCCAAAGTGATTTCCTCCACAAATTGATTGGGGATACGGTCATACTTGGATGCATGATTTTTGCGCTGCGCACCCCAGCCGTTTAGAAGCTTGTACTCATCCATATCCAACAAGATAATTTTTATTTTTAAATTAGGCTCCTTTAGGAAAGTCTTGATACGATACAGCTCCGCAAAAGCACTGTACTCGCTACCCTTTTTAGTGGATTTACGTCCCTTGCTGACCTCTCCGGTTTCCTCATCAATCCAGTGCAACCATCTTTGTCTGGTCACAGGATACACAATGGTCACAGGAAACTCCTTTAAAAAGCACTGTAGCTTCTCCCGCATCCGGTTAAACTGCCCTGTCTGTATTTCTATGATTTCCTGTCCGGTGAAAATATCCGCCACAAATTTATTGATGGGTATTTCCTGCTTATCCTCGTCCGGTTCATAGAAGTTTTTCAATATAGCATGGAGCGTCTTCTCCGAAAGGGTACCGATACCCATACGCTCTCTGTCACTACCTATGATTTTTTCCCTAGCCTGTTCAAATCGTCTGTTTGGATTGTCCATATTCTTATCCTTTAATCCATTATTTTACAAATCCTCAATTAAACTCCCGCGACAAGAGAAACTTTTTCCTTACCACGGGAGTTTACCTTACATTTTTATCTTACCACATTCCTACATAAGCGAAAAGAACTATTCCACCCTCTTCACCACAATCATCACAAAATTCAGAATATCCTTTAATCCTCTCTGCAAAAATTCCTCATCTTTGATACCATACTCATGGCCACAGTCAAACCAGTCCTGCCAAACTAAGTCAAAGATGGCAGATTCATATACTTCTACTTCCACCTGCTTCTCACAAGACTTTGCAATATGACCTGCCCACCATTCCTTTGTCCGGAACATATAAATTTCTTCCCCGGCCCATTCCTCCATTAGTTCCTTCATGGAGCCGGTAGGTTCTTCCTTCAAGCCCGGAACTACCAGTAAGGCGTAGCCACCTTTCTTGAGAAATGGAAGTATTTTTTCTCCAAATACCTTCTCCTCACAGCCGAAATAGTGATAAGTATCTACGCTAATCATTGCATCAAAATACTCTTCTGCAAAAGGTAGTTTCAAGGCATCCCCATAAATGGGTATCACCTTATGTTCCAATCCATTTTCCCGGATACGTTTCCAATTCTCTGTGGGAGATACCCACAAATCCAACGCCCACACTTTATCTGCAGTAGTCTCCTTAGCCAAAAACAGGGATGAAAGTGCCGCTCCACAGCCTAAATCCAATACACTTCCTTCACTCACTGCCTGTGGATGGTCACTTACGATTTCATCCAACAAGCGCAGAGCATTGGGTCCCATCATATATTCTTTGGTAAAATATTGTTTATAATTCTCTATATTCTTCATGTTACACCTCCTGCATATTATTCCTCTTCATGTATAATAGTGGCTTCTGTATACTTTCTACCCATCTCATGCTTTAACTTCCGATTTTCCACGGACTCAAAGATAATAGAAAAATCATAATCCTCCGGATACAACTCGCTGGCTGCCACATGCAGCTTCACACGTTTCCGGTTAATCCAGATTTTCTTGCCCTTTACCTGTACCCTAAGTACTCCCTTTTCATTTATCTTTTCACAAACGATACCTATCTTTTGGTCCGGATAAATCATCACACTGTCACCTATATTGTATTCCTGCGTCATATTGGCTTTCTTAGAATTTTTCTTTATCTTCTTGATACTACCGGTTTTCTTTTTCTCCAGCTTATTTTGATTATGGGACACAAAGGTTTCCGCCGCCTTCTTGCCATAGGCTGCCTCCACTGCCACCTTCAGCATACTTTCCGGCATACCCAGTCTGTCTGCGATGTAAAAAGCGCAGCTTTCTCCGGCTTCCCCGATAATCATCTGATAGGTGGGCAGCAGGCTGTCCTTATCAAAGGTCATCCGAGCATTGACAATGCTTTCCGCTTTGTCCGCATACTCTTTTACTTCGGGATAATGGGTAGTGACGATAAAGTGGCACTCACTTTTACGCAGCTCCTCTAAAATAGCGATGGCGATTCCCATACCCTCTGCCGGGTCCGTTCCGGAACCAAGCTCATCCATGATTACCAGACTGTTCCCGTTTACCTCCGACAAAACCTCCAACACATTCTTAATATGTGCGGAAAAGGTGGACAGATTTTCGGAAATATTCTGTCCATCCCCGATATCACAAAGGTAATTACTGTTCATGCAGATACTTGCCTCGTCACAGGTCACATGAAGTCCACTCTGGGCCATGAGACAGTTTAGCATCACCGTCTTGATAGCAACGGTTTTACCCCCTGTATTGGGTCCGGTAATCACAATTCCTTTTGTTTCTCCACCCATCTCAAACTGCAGAGGTACACAAACACTTCTATCCATCAGTGGATGGCGGGCATTTTTCAATCTTATATTTCTCTCTATGGTAATCACCGGCTCACAGGCCTGCATATCCAGAGAAAGCTTGCCCTTAGAAAAAATATAATCCAGTTTCTCCATCATACGGATATTTTCCTGCATCAGAGCCTCTGCTCCGGCAACCATAGCCGTCAAGGTATACAGAATCCGATACACCTCATTCTCTTCACTGATACGAAACTGGTCGATTTCCTCATAAATATGGGCTACTCCCACCGGCTCCACGAAAAGGGTACTGCCTGTCGCTGACTTATCAATCACACTTCCGGGAAGTCTGTGCTTGTACTCCTTCTTTACCGGAATACAAAGCCTGCCATTACGGAAGGTACTGAAGCTATCTGCCAAAATATCCTTATTGGCACGCATAATCTGGTCCGCCTTCTGCTTCATATCCTCTGTCTTCTTCGTTATTTGCATGCGAAGCTGGGACAATTCCTTGGAAGCATAATCATCCACCCTCTCATAACGGATTTGTCTGGCAATCTCTTCCCGAAGTTCATCCACAGAGTCTAGATTCTCCTCATAATATGCCAAAGAATTTTGGAATGCTTTGCCTCTCTCCAAATAATCCTTTAAACGTCTCACCGCGCTGAGAATCATCCCCACTCTTTCCAGCTGGTAAGGAGTCAAGCACTCATCTTTTGAGGCAGCTTCCATCACTTCCTTAATTTCTGTCACATTTTGAAGGGGTGGTGTCCCCAGCTTTTCTATGAGTTCACGAGCATCCGTGGTATCCTTCAAAGCACTCTTTAACTCTAACTCTGCCAGCATAAAAGTTGCTGCATCAATCTGCTCATGTGCATACTCCGTAACTGCCAACTCCTTCCATCGCATCTTTACCTTATCAAATTCTAAAATTTTGTCTAAATTCACTTCTTTTTCCTCCATTTTACTGCTTGTTTCATGGATGCCTTAATATGCCTACTATTCAGAGCCATGCAAATTTTGAAAAATAAGGCTTGTCAAGCTTTCTTGTAAAAGCTTCTTTTTCAAAATTTATATGGCGAGAAGCACACATGAGCAAAAAGTAAGTTGCAAAGCAACGATTTTGCGAATGCGGGCTCTGAATAGTGGAAAAAAAGAGGCATGACTACCGTCATGCCCTGATCATACCAAAATATACAAAAACCCCTATCACGAAATCTTTGTAAGAACACATTATCAAGCATCATTAAGGCATACTTTAACAAGGCCGGCATTCGCCTGCCAAATTATTATAACTATTCAGAATAGTTACATATTATCCTTTTGTTTACACATTCTCTGATGCTCTGATAAAATTGTCCTCCTGTTCGTTAGTATTTTAATAACAGTTCAGCCATAAGAGTTTGCTGAACTACTATAACTTTTTCTCAGTATAACATTTGAAAACAATAATGTCAACGAATGTACAAAAATAAAAATGGAAAGTATACTTGACATTTTTTATTTTTAATGATATTCTCTAAATGTAAAGTTAACTTTCCATTTATATGAAAGGAGGTTGTGATTTGAAAAATCGATTGGAAGAAATTCGAAAGAGTAAAGGAATACGACAAGAAGAACTTGCAAGTATTTTAGAAGTATCCCGACAAACGATTGGCTCATTAGAAAACGGAAGATACAATCCTTCCATCACTTTGGCTTTTAAAATAGCCAGATATTTTGGTATGAGTATTGAAGACATTTTTATTTATGAGGAGGAATCAGAATGAAAAAAAATAGTTTGAATTATGTATTAATAGTAATTGGATTGTCATTATTGGTCGGAGGACTTATATTACTAAAAACGAATACAGCACCACAAGGCATATTTTTAGTGCTACCTTATCTGTGTATTGGATGGGGATGTGGTTTGTTTGGTGGCGGTATGGGAAGTTTATTGGGAAATCTTTCTTTGAAAAAACACCCTGAACTAAAAAAACAAAAAGAAATTGAAGAAAAAGATGAACGTAATCGTACCATTTCTGAACGTTCTAAAGCTCGTGCATATGATATAATGATATTTGTATTTGGCGCACTAATGATTGCCTTTTCTTTAATGAATGTAGAAATACAAGTAATTCTTTTACTGGTTTTCTCGTATCTGTTTGTAACTTTTTATGGTATCTATCAACGTTACAAATTGGAGAAAGAGATTTAGGCAAAAATCATTTATAGGGGGGCGCTCTAGGCTCCCCCCTATATCAGTTTAAACTACCGTCTCCTCCCATCATCCGAGTCATTTCTTCAATTCTCTCGATTGGAAATGGGGGCTGACTAATTGGTTTCATAGCAATGGACATAAGTTTCATGGGATTATCATCAGCTGCAATTCTATTGGAGCTAAATGCTCCGCATCTCTTGCATCTATGAATAATTGCCCATTCGCCATTCTTTCTGACCCATACTGCTACAGATTCCATATGACCACCACAATCTGACTCCCGGTCTCCCGGTTCTATATCAACATGTAAGCTGTAAAGACAATTGGGACAATGATTTCGATGATCACTTCCTGCACCTTCTGGAACTACCGGCCTTCCACAGTTCTTACACACAAACGATTCGTTGCAGGGGTGTTTTTTGTAATATCCTTTTTCATATTGTTTGCGTTTATTTTCTCTATTCACTTGTAAATCCTCCATCTTTTTCTTTTCTGGAGGATTCATACTCGTGAATAATTCCTTGGATTCTCTTTTCAGAAAGATAATAAGCCTTACTCAATTCAGTAATCGTTTCTCCTGAATAAAAGCGGTTTACTATCATTTGATTCCGTTCTGCCATTTTTTCTTTTGTTCCATTCTTCTCTCCCCAGGATAAAACATTTTCATTTTTTCTGGGAATGTACATCAATTGCCCATCAACATACTTTTGAATTTCATCAATAAGGTTCTTTGGCAACACGTCCTCTGCGTTTATATAGCTCATATGCGTCCTCCTAAACTAACTAGGATGCAATGGCTATCGCATCTGTATCATCTTTTATTTGCAATAGCCACTGCTATCGCGCATTGGTCTTCTTATTCTTCATAATACACTCTTTTAACCTTTCTATTGTACATTTGTCCTTATCTTAGCATTCTTCCGATTATTCATCAATCTTATTTTTGATTAGAATTGTTTTTGGGATTGCTTATCAACTCATATTCCTCAACAGATATACCTAATAATTTGCAAGCTTTTTCTAACTCCAAATCCAATGATTCCATAATCTTATGAATACTATTAACTAATGTCTCTGCTCTTCCTTCCCTTTTTCCATCGGCTACTCCCTTGCCATATCCTTCTTCCTGCCCTTCTTCAAAAAAAGTTTTTCGAACATATTCTTCATTGTATTCATATATAGACATCGCTATCACCTCCGCTTTCTGTTCACACAGAAATTCATGTAATATACCCTTTTCTATACACTCCTCCACGGCTGTATTTACAGCAGTTTCCAGGGGCATTGTTTCCATGTACTTTCGGATACATGACACAAAATAAGCATAATGTGAAAGAGTTTTACTCTTCTCCATTAGTTCTTTATTTCTACCATAATTAATATTAATAGTTCGCACTTTCAACTCAATACAACCTTCGCTATTATCCTCAAATGCCTCTGATAAAAGTTGTTGAAACTCTTCCTCTTCCCTTTCGGTTCCATTATAAAATACAATATAGTGAGGAGTAGGAATTTTAATTAACTTTCTTACACTCAGTTCCACATCTCGAATATGCTTCTTATACAAATCAGCAAAATAGAGAAAACCTCTTAAAGGCATGTTAGGACAGTATGACGACTGGTGTTCAAATAAACACATATTACTGTCAATAATAAAGGACACATCATTTTTCATCTTGATATATATAGCATTATCAAGAGTCGTAATCTGTAATTGTTCCTCATCCTTGTAATTCGTATTGTTCAGTGCATTATACACTTCCAGCAGACGCTTCTTATCCTGAAGAAGTCTGCGAAATACCCTGTCTTTGTAATTCCTGTAAACAGGCATTGTTTCTTCTTTTAAATCCATATTCTGTTCCTCCTTATGAAGCAGGAACACACTCAAAAGTCCTCCTGCTATTCTATTAGTTAAATGGAAAAGCAAGAATTTTCTGAATGTTAGAAATTAGAATTCTTTGAATAAAAGAAAATTTGCTTTGAGAAAATTTTAGCATACTATAAGGCAATTCACAATACCAAACAAAAAAATAGCGAACTGTTATTGCTTTTTTTAGAACTCTAAAATACAATAAAACTGAACAAACACCATAAACTCTTTCTCAAAGGAGGCTTCCATGCAATACAAAGCAGTGATTTTTGATTTATTTGAAACCCTGATTACCGAATGGGGACATAAAAAATATACAAAAAATGAGCTGTGTGCAGATTTAAATGTTAGCAGAGAAGATTTTGATATTTACTGGAATGAAAAAGCCTTAGACCAGTATCTGGGAACCATTACGTTTCGGGAAAGTATTCAATATGTTTGTGAGAAATGTGGCAGGACAATTTCACCAGCCCAAATGGATGCCATCACAACCAAGAGGATTCAGACGAAATCTGATTGCTTTAACTACATTCTGCCGGAAGTATTTGATTTATTAGAACAAATCAAGGTCATGGGGCTGAAAACCGCTATTGTAAGTAATTGTTCTTCTGAAGAAGTGGAAGTATTAAGAGAATCCAAGTTATGTGACTACTTTGATGAGATTATTTTGTCTTATGAAGTACATATGAAAAAGCCAGACATCTGTATTTATGAGGAAGCTGCAAAAAAATTGGGGGTGTTCATCCATGAATGCTTATTTATAGGTGATGGTGGCAGTAATGAATTATTCGGTGCAAAAGATGCGGGAATGAAACCTGTTCAAGCCAAGTGGTACACAAATAGGTATCCTAAGAAGCGTGAAAATATTGGAGATTTTTTGTGGGCTGAAGAGCCGATGGACGTTGTTAATATTATATTAAAACAGGGACAGCCATAAGCTTTCCATTTAAAAGCTCGATACACGGATGAAGTCCTAAAATACTTGCGCCTACAAATGCCACATTACTTACACGTCCACCTGCACGTAAGAATTCTAAATTATCTGGGATAAAGCACATATTCGCACGCTCTATCAATTTATTAGCTATCCTAACTGCTTCTTCCAATTCCATATCCGGATTTGCATTAAGTATTTCTGCCATCTTACATACGATATTAGCCTGTCCCATGGAAACCTGCTTGGTATCGATTACTGTAACATAATCACGACCTTCAGATGCAATCACAGCACTTTGATATGAGCAGGTAGTGATGGCAGAATAAGCTAAGTAAAGAATTTGAGCATCCGGATATTTTGCATGGATTTCATCAAACTTTATTTCAAAATCAACCGGTGTGCTTCCGCTGGTCTGTGGCAGTTTTCCTGTTATCTTATAAAACTCCACAATCTTTTCAACCCGAAATGCTCCGTCATCCAATGTCTCTGTTCCAAAAGAAACATGCATGGGAACGATTTCAATTCCGTACTTTTTCGCAAGCTCTACTGTAATATCTGAACCAGTCTCTGCTACAAGAATAACTTTTTTCATTAATATTTCCCTTTCATATAAAATAGTATTTATTACTATGTCAAGTAGATTGTATTATTTTTATATAAAAAGGACAGCAATCAGCTGTCCCTTACTATTATTCCTCAACCGGCTCCCAAATATGTCTTTCATCTAAATAGTACAATGCATTTCCTTTTGCATCATAGGCCGTTGCTTCTATTTTATTTGATTGTCCCACGACCGCATCAAAAGTAAATAAAACCACTTCTCCCGGAGTTACTTCTTTTGTCTGGGTTTGTTCGAAACAGGTTACTTCTATACTTTTTACCTTATCATCATATACCCTAACCGGGAATAACTGCACTCCTTCATCATACTTAAAATGGCACAAGGCACCGGCTGTTTCAATACCAACATTTTCCTCGTAAGCACTCCACTTAGGCCAATTTAAATTGTTATCATATTTTTTCCAGCCTAGTAGTGATTTCTCCACATAAACCACATCATAGCAACTATAACTATCATAAATATAAAAGTGAAAATCATCCTCCCACTCATAGCAGGAAATCACCTGTGATGTGTCATTTAATCTTCCGCTTAAGTCTGCTGCCGCTTTGGGACTCAAACGATAACCACTGGCATAAGTTAAGCAGATAAAACAAAATAACCAAACAAATGAAGTAATGAAAACAGCTGTTATCTTTTTTCTCTTCCGTATTTTTGATGCCAGCTTAACATACTCATTTTCCTTATCTCTCTGTTCTCCTATAGGTTCCATCTCTTTGCCGAGAGCCTCATAATATTTTGTACATTCCTTACATTCTACCATATGCTCTATTACTGTCTGCTCGCTGGACTCCGAAGCCTCATGATCCAGACAAAGAGGCATCAAATCCCTTACCATGTCACATCTATATTTCATATCCATATTCCTCCTTTAATCGCTCCCGAATTTTTACCTTTGCCCGTGAAAACAACACCTTTGCCGTTGCTTCCCTTATTCCTACCAGTTCTCCTATCTCCTTATAGGACTTTTCATCAAACAAACGATATTCCACAATTGCCTGACTTCGTTCATCCAAGTCTGCAATCACCTTTCGTATATGGGAGGTTACTTGTTTCTTTTCTACTACGGTACTAACTGCTTCCTCTTCCTGTTCCTGCTGAAGTTCCTCTTCCAGATAGGTTTCCTTTGCATGAGTTTTGAGATATTTATAATATGTATTTTTGGCAATTTGGCATAACCATGATTTGATGGAACACTCTCCGCGAAAGCGTGGAAGGGAAATAAATGCCTGATAAAAGCTTTCCTGCGTTACTTCCTCAGCTATATGATCCTTATAATCCACCAATTTCAATACAAAGTAATAAACATCTTTATAATATAAATTATACAATTCTTCAAATTCACTCATGCTACACCTCCTCTCTCTTTCGCCTTCATTAATTAGTACCCAATATGTGAAAAAGGTAACACAAAATTTTAAGGAGCAAACCTTTCGATTTACTCCTTACCTTTATGCCTCTTCCAGCACCTTATCTTTACCATATAATAATTTCAACATAATGGGTGTTGAAATGCTGGATACAATAATCAGCAGAATCACTGCTGTGAAATATATAGGATCCAGAAGTCCTACTGAAAGTCCCTTCTGGGAAACAATCAATGCCACCTCGCCTCGGGTCATCATACCTATACCTATTTTCAAAGAATCATTATTGTTAAATTTACAAATCTTAGCCATCAAGCCACAGCCCACGATTTTAGTAATTAATGCCACTCCTACAAAACCAATAGAGAAGAGCATTATGCTCAAATCCAAAGTACTGAAATCCGTTTTCAGACCGATGCCTGTAAAGAAGATTGGTCCGAAAATCATATAAGAAGCGATGTCTGCTTTTTCTTCAATATAGTCATGGTCCTTTATGGAGCAAAGAATAATACCCGCTACATAAGCACCGGTAATATCTGCAATACAAAAATATTCTTCAGCAATATAAGCCAAAGCAAAGCAAAGACCCACACTTAAAATCGGAATACGTCTGGTGTGCGGATAGCGCTTATCTAATTTACTGAAAATCTTGTAAAGTACAAAACCTACTACAATAGCCAGTATAAAGAACAATATAGTATTCACCACAACCTTGCTTGGATTAGAATCAGGATTCTCAAAACCTATAACAAAGGTCAGTACAATAATACCAATTACATCATCTATAATAGCAGCACTTAAAATAGTGGTTCCTACCTTACCCTTAAGTTTACCCATTTCTTTTAAGGACTGCACTGTGATACTTACAGAGGTAGCTGTCATAATCACACCAATGAAAATTGCCTTGTAAAATTCATGACTTCCGGTGGGAGCCATACCATAAAATCCCCAGTAAAGCAGGGTACCGCCTACCAAAGGAATGAACACACCACAGCAGGCAATAGCCAATGCAACAGGACCTGTTTTAATCAGTTCTTTTAAATTGGTTTCCAAACCGGCTGAGAACATCATAAGTATTACACCAATTTCTGCCATCATTACCAAAAACTGGGATTGCTCTACCAGACCTAAAAAGCTGGGGCCGATAATCAAACCTGCTAAAATCTCACCTACTACAGAAGGTGCCTTCAGCTTACGTGCTACAATACCAAAGCATTTTGCAAATATAATAATGATTGCTAAGTCTCTTAAAAATGTATATTCCATAATATTATCTCCTCTTTATCAAAACAGTATCTTTTCAAAATAAGCCGTACATTCCTTAATTTATGCCTTATTTTGAAATAAGTCAAGAGGTTTGTTTATAAATATTTTAGATTTGTGCTATTTTTTTTATTTCATTCCTAAATAAATTATGATATGAACAAGCAGAAAAATAGATGGTGCCCTATATGGCACCACCTATTTTAAATTACCGTTCAATTACAATATCTGTTCCTTCTAAATTTCCTTTAAAGCGCATCTTATCTTGATCATAAGTAACAATGATTCTTCCTGTCGCATTAGGACTCTTAATCATATCTTTTAATTCTGAATATGAATCAATATCCATAATAGCTGCAACTTCTTTTGTAAAATCATTATCACTTACGTTCCAAGTAGTAATATCCTTGAGATTATTTGTAGAATCTTCTACAAGAGTATTTAAAAAATCAGAAGGAATATTTAAAGCAGGATCTACCCGACAAATTATTAATGCTGTTAGTAAATTATCCAACATTTTTGTATCGCTTTCATAAAATCTTTCCTTTTCTTTTTCCAGTTTTCTTTCAATACTCTTGAGTTTATCTTCCAATTCTTCGGAATCTATTTCATCTAAACCTTCGTTTACAATATCAATAGCTTTATTATATTCATCTATTTTCAGATAAGCATCAGCTATAGATATGTAAATTTCTTCGTTTGATTTTTCTAATTCCAAAGCTTCTTTATAAACCTCAATGGCTTCTTCGTATCTTTTCTCTTCTACTAATGTAGATGCTTCTTTCATAAGTTTTTTGGATTTACTACAACCTGTTAAAATAACACTACATAGAGTTATACAAAGAACTAAAAATAATAATCTTTTTCTCATATCTATTTACTCTGTCATTAATTATTCTTCTGACTCTTCCTTCGGAAAAGTGATTTCTTCCTCTATTTCCTCAAAAACACCTTCTACCGGTTCAGGAACATTAGGAATATCGTCTATATTCTCAATTTCTTCCTCACCGTTGGATAATTTTTCACGAACCTTGGCAATCTGTGCGATAGTTACGTTTTCATCCAGGTTCATCAGCTTTACGCCGGAAGTAATACGTCCTAATGTAGAGATATCCTCCATGCGCAGCTGGATGATAATACCCTCTGTAGTAATCATCATGATTTCGTGGTCGTCATTAACTGCCTTCACACCTACCAAATCGCCGGTCTTATCGTTAATCTTGTAGCACTTCACACCCTTACCGCCACGATACTGGATGTTGAATTCTTCTAAGTAGGTTCTCTTACCCATACCTTTTTCAGATACAAAGAGTAAGGAATCACCCTGACTCTGAAGCTGCATACCAATGATTTCATCGGAAGGTGACAGGTTCATACCTATAACACCCATGGAGGTACGGCCGGTTGCTCTTACGTCTGTTTCCTTAAAGCGGATACACATACCCTGCTTGGTTACCAAGAATATTTCTGTATCCTTATCGGTAGTCTTAACCTCTATTAACTCATCTTCTTCACGAAGATTAATTGCTGCCAGACCATTCTTACGTACATTCATGAATTCCATGAGAGGAGTCTTCTTCACGGTACCATTTTTGGTAACCATAAACAGATTCTTATCCTCCGTATATTCACTGATAGGAATCAGCGCTGAAATCTTCTCTCCGGGAGATAACTGTAAGAGATTAATAATAGCAGTACCTCTGGCAGTTCTGCCTGCTTCCGGAATTTCATAAGCCTTGAGACGATATACACGACCATAATTAGTAAAGAAATTTATATAATCGTGAGTACTCATCATCAATAAATCTTCTATGTAATCATCTTCGATGGTTTGCATACCCTTGATACCCTTACCACCACGATGCTGGGACTTGAAATTATCCACAGTCATACGCTTGATATAACCTAATCTGGTCATAGCAATAACGGTATTGGCACGAGGGATTAAGTCCTCATTGGAAATATCAAACTCATCAAAACCTATTTTACTTCTTCTGTCGTCTCCGAATTTTGCGGAAATCATCATGATTTCTTCTTTAATTACACCCAATAACAGCTTTTCATCTGCTAAAATAGCTCTAAGTCCTTTGATTTTTTCTACCAGCTCTAAATGCTCGTTCTCCAGCTTTTCTCTTTCCAAACCGGTCAACGCACGCAGACGCATGTCTACGATAGCCTGTGCCTGTACTTCTGTAAGTTCAAAGCGGACAATCAATCTTTCTTTAGCTTCCTGAGTATTATGGCTGCTTCGAATGATAGAAATTACTTCATCGATGAAATCTAAAGCTTTTAACAGACCCTGTAAAACATGGTCTCTTTCTTCTGCCTTATTTAAATCATACTTGGTTCTTCTGGTAACTACATCCTCCTGATGAAGTAGGAAATATTTCAACATATCCAGAAGATTTAATACCTTAGGCTCATTATTAACCAGTGCCAGCATAATCACACCAAAGGTATCCTGCAACTGTGTATGCTTATAAAGCTGATTCAATATAATATTGGCATTTACATCCTTACGAAGTTCTATAACCACACGTACACCTTCACGGTTAGACTCATCGCGGATATCTGTAATACCTTCAATCTTCTTCAGCTTAACCAACTCTGCAATCTTGATAATAAGGTTTGCTTTATTTACCATGTAAGGAATCTCTGTAACGATAATCTGGCTTTTACCATTAGGAAGAGTCTCTATATTAGTTACTGCACGGACACGTACCTTACCACGGCCGGTTCTGTACGCTTCCTCACAGCCGGTAGTACCTAAAATTAAACCACCGGTAGGGAAATCGGGAGCTTTTACGATATTAAGTACTTCTTCAATCTCGGTTTCTCTATCCTCAATTACCTTATTATCTATAATTTTAACTACTGCATCTACCACTTCACGTAAGTTATGAGGAGGAATATTAGTAGCCATACCTACTGCAATACCGGTAGTACCATTTACTAAAAGATTCGGGTAACGTCCGGGTAAAACAACAGGCTCCTTCTCCGTATCATCAAAGTTGGGTACAAAATCTACGGTATCTTTGTTAATATCTGCAAGGAGCTCCATTGAAATCTTGCTAAGTCTTGCTTCTGTGTAACGCATAGCCGCAGCACCATCACCGTCCATGGAACCAAAGTTACCATGACCATCCACTAAAGGATAACGCATAGACCATTCCTGAGCCATGTTTACCAAAGAACCATAAATAGAACTGTCACCATGAGGGTGATATTTACCCATGGTATCACCTACGATACGTGCACTCTTACGATGTGGCTTATCAGGACCGTTATTTAACTCTATCATGGAGTATAAAACTCTTCTTTGTACCGGCTTCAAACCATCTCTTACATCTGGCAATGCACGGGAAGCGATAACACTCATGGCATAGTCTATGTAGAAGGTTTCCATACGTTCCTTCAAATCCACTTCCTGAATCTTATCGAATACCGTATCTTTATCAAAAATATTTTCGTCCATATTTCCTCATTTCTGTCTATAAAAGGCATACTTGATTAATTACTCACAATTTTATTACATTTGTATTATCTTTAAAATGGAGGTTGTTTTTTTCTTTTCATATCTATAACACATATTAATGCAAAACTTATAACTGTAATAAATACAACAATACCTATAAAAGTATAATAAGGCATTTTAATTAATTCATAAATGAAATATAATTTATTTTTTTCATACTTCTCTTCTTTTTTATTGTATTTATATTTCATATTATCTTTTAAATCATAATCCTTTTCCCAGATGATATCTTTATTTTTCTTTATACTGTAATAGTTGTTAATCAAATCTTCATTATTTACAATATCTTCAAGAATTTTATCTGTTCTGGTTTTAAAAAATTGAATTCTATTTATTTTGTGCTTTTTTAGGAAAGGCTTCATTTCTTTATAAATCTTATCTACTTCATCCTGAACTATATCATGTGGTACAAAAACATTAATATATTTTTTGTCTCTATATATTTTTACATACTTTGTATCAAATAGATTTTTATAGCCTTTCTTTATATTACCACAAAAATTTATATGATAGTCAGGATATATTTCCTTAAATTCATCTTTTACTTTATTCTGCCAGTCCATATTTTCAATAAAAGAATCAACATTCGTCCTAATCTCATCTTTATCCGAAATATATACTATTTCACATATATAATTTGATAAATCAGAATTTAACTTTTCACATTCTTCCACATATTCAGACAAAACAAACTCAATTTTATAATCATAGTCTTTATATTTTACATTAGCATAATTAATACATTTATGAATTTTGAATGAAATATCTCTATCTGCCAAATACTGAAGCATATAATCATATGCTTTTAAAGAATCCTTATCAAACTTATTATAAGAATCAGATTCTTTCGTATATAAGTGAATTTCACTATTTTTTAGAGCACATTTTTTTAAATCATCAAATGTATTTATCATTTTAAACCTCATTAATTAGATGTCCAAATTCTTTACGAACTTTGCATTTTCTTCAATGAACTCTCGTCTGGGCTCAACCTTATCACCCATAAGGGTAGTAAAGGTTAAATCAATCTCTGAAGCAAGCTCCTCATCATAATTCACACGCATAAGGATTCTTCTTTCCGGATCCATGGTGGTTTCCCATAGCTGGTCTGCATCCATTTCTCCCAAACCTTTATAACGCTGAATCTTATTATTTTGGTCACGCCCTACCTCTGCCAGAATCTTTTCCAATTCTTCATCACTGTAAGCGTACCAAACCTTCTTATTCTTTTCCAGCTTATAAAGAGGTGGCTTTGCCAGATAAACATGTCCCTCTTTAATTAAATCCGGCATAAAACGATACAGGAAAGTTAACAGCAAAGTACTGATATGTGCACCATCCACATCGGCATCTGTCATGAGGATAATCTTGTGATAACGAAGCTTGGAAATATCAAAATCTTCGTGGATACCGGTACCGAAAGCTGTAATCATAGCTTTGATTTCCGCATTGGCATATATTTTA
This sequence comes from Lachnospiraceae bacterium, assembly GCA_017521605.1. Classification (GTDB taxonomy): domain Bacteria; phylum Bacillota; class Clostridia; order Lachnospirales; family Lachnospiraceae; genus Acetatifactor. Next base: position 37,365 of record JAFXCD010000048.1, read on the forward strand.
TCCAGTCTGGCTTTTTCTACATTCAAAATCTTACCACGAAGAGGCAAAATAGCCTGAGTTGCACGGTTTCGTGCAGTTTTTGCACTACCACCTGCGGAATCTCCCTCTACGATGTAAATTTCACAGTTTTTAGGATCCTTGTCAGAACAGTCTGCCAACTTACCGGGTAAGCTCATACCTTCCAAAGCTGTTTTTCTACGGGTTAAATCTCTTGCCTTACGAGCTGCTTCTCTTGCACGCTGTGCTAATATGGATTTCTCACAAATAGTCTTAGCAACAGAAGGATTCTGCTCTAAAAAATATGTCAACTGCTCAGATACAATATTATCTACTGCACTTCTTGCTTCAGAATTACCTAATTTCTGCTTGGTCTGTCCTTCAAACTGAGGATCTTCAATCTTTACACTGACAATAGCAGTCAAACCTTCACGGATATCTTCACCGGTTAAATTAGGTTCGTTATCTTTTAATAATTTTGCACTTCTTGCATAATCATTAAAGGTTTTGGTTACTGCATTTCTAAATCCCATCAGGTGAGTACCGCCTTCAGGAGTATTAATATTATTTACAAAACTGAATACACTTTCGTTGAAAGAATCATTATGCTGGAAAGATACCTCCACATAAACCTTATTCTTTTCTCCTTCAAAATAAAGGATATTCTCATATAGAGGAGTTTTGCTCTTATTCAGATAAGTAACAAATTCCTTAATACCACCTTCGTAGTAGAACTCAATTACCTTCTGTTTCTTACCATTATTAAATGTTGTATATCTTACCTTACCAATTTTATAAGCTTTTTCACCTTCTGAAGAATCCTTATTTTCTACAGAATTATCTACATTTTCTTTATTCTCTGAAGACTTATCCACAGCTTCTTCCTGCTGTGCCTTATTATCCTCTTCTGCACGTTTTAACAATTCACTGATTTGTGTATTTTCTGCATCTGTATTAAAGGTTTCTACTATTTCTTCCTGACGAGAATCCTTTAAAATAATACGAAGTCCCTTGGTTAAGAAAGCCATTTCACGAAGTCTGCGCTTCAATACATCAAAATCATATACTGTAGTTTCAGTAAAGATAGTATCATCCGGCATAAATGTAACCTTTGTACCGGTTTTTTCCTCCGGACAGGTACCTATTTCTTTCAGGGGGAAACAAACATGTCCTCTTTCATAACGCTGCTTATATATCTTACCACCCTGACTTATTTCTACTTCCAGCCAATTAGAAAGAGCATTTACTACAGAAGCACCTACACCATGAAGACCACCTGAAACCTTGTATCCTCCACCACCGAATTTACCACCTGCATGAAGAATGGTAAATACTACTTCTACTGCAGGAATACCGGCTTTCTGATTAATACCGATGGGAATACCACGACCATTGTCTATAACAGTTATTGAATTATCTTCATTTATAATAACTTCAATGGTATCACAAAAACCCGCCAACGCTTCGTCCACGGAATTATCAACTATCTCATATACCAAATGATGAAGACCTCTGCTGGAGGTAGTACCTATATACATACCCGGTCTTTTACGAACTGCTTCCAAACCTTCTAAAATCTGAATTTGGTCCGCACCATATTCATGATCCACTGTTGTGTTATTCATTGCTTCTTCGCTCATATTAAACCTGATTCCTTTCTATGGTTCCTTCCGGTATGGTAACCACACCATCCGTTACCTTAAAAACTCTATCAATTTCAAAACGATTATTAACAAATTCCTCTAAACCGGTACAGGTAATAATGGTTTGTATATCTCCTATACTGTTTAAAAGATAATTTTGTCTATTATTATCCAATTCTGATAATACATCATCCAAAAGTAGAATAGGAGTATCCTTCGTTATACGTTTTACTAATTCTATTTCCGATAATTTTAATGAAAGTGCAGCAGTACGCTGTTGTCCCTGAGAACCGAATTTACGTATATCTACGTCTCCTACATAAAAACTAAAATCATCTCTGTGAGGTCCAACAGTGGTCATTTTTGCTTTAATATCCTTATCCTGACTGTAGAAGAGTTTTTTTTCATATTCTTCCATTTTAACATCCGGTTCATATACTATTTTTAATTCTTCTTTTCCACCGGATAATTTTTTATGTATATCAAATATAATTTCATTCAGCTGCTCTACAAAAAGTTTTCGTCTTTCAATAATCTTACTTCCGTAGGAAACCAACTGAGAATCCCAAATATTCAAGGTTTCTTTTAGTTCCGGTTGAAAAAATAAATCTTTTAAAAGCTTATTTCTCTGATTTACAATTTTATTATAATTATTAAGATTATAAAGATAAAAATTGTCTAATTGACAAAGTTCCATATCTACAAATCTTCTTCTTTCTGCAGGACCTTCTTTTATTATACTTAAATCCTCCGGCGAGAAAAATACCACATTGCATAAACCTAATAATTCAGCAGCTTTTTTTATTTTTTGACCATCTATAGCTATTCCCTTGGACTTATTTTTACGAAGGTGCATGTCCACTCTGGTTTCAATACCTTCTTTCTCAATATAAGTCCTTATATGAGCTTCTTCCTTGTTAAAATTAACAATATCTTTGTCCTTGCTACCTTTATGAGATTTAGTAGTAGCTGCAACAAAAATTGCCTCTAATATATTGGTTTTACCCTGGGCATTATCCCCATATAAAATATTTGTGCCTTTATCAAATGTCAAATTTAATAATTCATAATTACGATAATCCTGAAGCTCCAATGATTTAATAATCATCTTTAAACTAATCCTCTATTTTTATTTGTTCACCGTCAAATTCTACTAAATCTCCGGCTACGAGTTTTTTACCACGCTGTGTTTCAATACAACCATTTACCTTAACCAGTCCATCCTGAATTACAAACTTGGCATCTACACCATTTTCTACCAGACCGGCAGCCTTTAATGCCTGTCCCAGCTTTATATAATCTTCTCTTAGTTTAATAACCTGCATTTTTTATAATCTAACTCCTAACTTACTGTTGTAAAGTTTACAGGAAGAATCAAATAAATATATTTTTCTTCTTCATCCTTGATGAAACAAGGTGCCTTAGGATTTACCATGTAAAGAGTAACCTTTTCATCATCAATAACTCTTAAAGCATCAATTAAGAATTTAGGGTTGAAACCAATCATTAAATCCTTACCATTCTTATCAATATCAATATCTTCGTTCATACTACCAATGATAGAATTAATCTTCAGTTCCATCTTTTCATCAGTAATATTCATGATAATAGGCTTCTTATCCCCTTCTTTCACCAGAAGAGTAGCTCTGTCTATACAGCTTAAAAATTCTTTTTTGTTTATAACAACCTTTGTTTCATAATCACTGGAAAGCATCTGCTCAATTCTGAAATACTCTCCTTCAATTAATCTGGAAACTACGGTAGTATTGTCAAATTCAAATAAAATATGCTTAGGTGTGAAGAAAATATTTACGAACTTGTCTGTATCACCGGATAAAATCTTGCTTATTTCATTTAAGGTTTTACCGGGAACAACTACTTTTCTGGGAGCATAATTATCTTTTAACTCAATCTTACGAATGGAAATACGATGGCCATCCAATGAAACTACTTTTAATTCATTTCCATTAATATCAAATAATTCACCTGTCATCAGCTTATTATTATCATTGTCAGAAATAGAGAAAATAGTCTGTCTTACTACTTCCTTCAAAGTAAACTGGGAAATAGAAATATTTTCTTCTCTTTCAACAATGGGTAAATAAGAGAAATCTTCTCCTGATTTTCCAATAATATTAAATTTAGCTTTTTCACAGGTAATGGTAGTTTTAAAATTATTGTCTGTTTCAATGGTAATATCACTGTCAGGAAGCTTACGTACAATTTCCAGAAAAATCTTTGCATCCAGTGCAATAATACCTTTTTCTATAATGTTACCCTCTATGGTAGTTTCTATACCCAGTTCCATATCATTGGCAGTTAAAGTAATTACTCCTCTACTGGCATCTAAAAGAATACATTCTAATATAGACATAGTAGTTTTGTTAGGAACTGCTTTTGATACAATTTGTACTCCGTTTAACAGAGCTGATTTGGAACATACTAATTTCATGTGAATAACTCCCTTCCTGTAAAAAAGAAATTAGGCTAATGCCTTTAATAATAATTTATAAAAGATTTTAGTATTATTAATATTAATAGCTGTTGATATGTGTAAAACTACATCTATTATACTATTTTAAAGCAAAAATGGAAAGAAAAACATGTGAATTATTTCACTTTTCTTTATGGATAAGTGGAAACTTATTCACATACACTTAAAGTATCTTTTTAACCCTTAGAAAGATATAAGCATATTATACTTTAAAATAAACATTTTACCCACATAAGGATGTGAATAATTATTATATTTAATTAACTGGGATTCAGTTTTTTCTTTATTATTTCAAGCTTGTTACGAAATTCTTCATTGGTACTTAATTCTGCTTCTACTTTATTAATACCGTGGATAATGGTGGTATGATCTTTTTTACCAAGCAGTTTAGCAATATTATTTAAAGAAACATCTGTAAGTTCTCTGCAAAGGTACATAACAACCTGCCTGGGTTGTACAAATTCAGAATTTCTCTTTTTGGAAGAAATATCATCCGGTCTTACACCAAAATGTTCTGCTACTACATTGATAATAAGTGTAGGTGTTATTTCTTTTGGTTTGTTAGGATAAATAACATCCTTTAATGCTTCTTCTGCCAAAGGTAAAGTAAGTTCTACTTTATTTAATCTGGCAAAAGCAATTATTTTATTAAATGCACCCTCTAATTCACGAATATTGGATTTAATATTGGTAGCAATGTATTTTATAATCTCTTCATCTATTTTACGATCATAAAAATCTGCATTTTTACGTAAAATAGCCATACGGGTTTCATAATCAGGAGCCTGGATATCAGCAATAAGTCCCCATTCAAAACGGGAACGGAAACGTTCATCCAGAGTTTCCATATCCTTAGGTGGTTTATCAGAGGATAAAATAATCTGCTTACCGGCAGCATGAAGAACATTAAAGGTATGGAAGAATTCTTCCTGAGTACTCTCCTTACCTATTATAAACTGTACATCGTCAACCATAAGTACATCTACAGTACGATACTTTTCACGAAGCTTGGTCATATCTGCACTATTACCACTACGGATGGATTCAATCACTTCATTGGTAAATTCTTCACTGGTAACATAAAGAACCTTCATATTAGGATTATCTTCTAATATAAAGTGACCAATAGAGTGCATAAGGTGAGTTTTACCGAGTCCTGCTCCTCCATATAAGTAAAGAGGATTGTAAGCTTTTCCCGGAGATTCTGCTACAGCTAAAGAAGCAGAATGTGCAAATTTATTATTACTTCCTACTACAAAAGTATCAAATTTATATTTAGGATTAAGATTTGCATTTTCATAGCTTACATTGTGAATAGAAGAATTATTTAATATTTCTGCTTCTTCATAAACAGTATTATGTACATCTGATTCCAATACAAAAGATATATCATAGGTTTCATTGAACATCTCTGAGATGGTTACCTGGAAAAAGCTTTTGTACTTGGTATTAATGTAGTTTAAGGCATGTCCTTTGTCAGAAGGAATTAATATTGTAACTACATTATTTTCTACTTTATGAATTTGTAGTGGTTCAATCCATGTGTCGTAAGAAATAGAAGATAGATTATATTCCCTTTTTACGATTTCTTTAATTTCCGTCCAGTTTTCTTTAATAAAATTCATGTTAATTCTCCCCGATTCTATAAAAAGGCCTTAAGCCGAAAAAACCTCTAATATATAGTAATATAAATATAGAAATATTTCAAATATTAGTTATGAACATTATTTTTTAAAAAGTTATCCACATTATGTTGATAACTAGGGTTATAATTATATAATTTTACATAGGTGTGTATTAAAATGTGAATAACTTATAGAATATGTGGATTATATTAACCCCTATAAATTAGATAAAAATTGATGTTATTAACATATAATCCACAATATATAGAGTTTACATAATATTATTATCCACAAATAATCAACAATATGTGGATAAATAATGTTTTATAAAAAAATGTGTATATATATGTGGATAACTTTTTATGGTTAATTTTTTTTTTTTTTACTTTAATAAAAATAGAAGAAAACCCTTATTTTTTAAAGATTTTACTTGACATTGTCCTACTTTTAAATTACAATCAACTTGCTGTTTTTTACGCGTATGAGTGTAAATAGGCAGGTGTAAAGTCTGTCGTAACTTAAAAATAGTTTACCTTATTTAATAGATTAAGGTTTAAAAAAGAGAAGGAGGTGCCTTTTTTATGAAGATGACATTTCAGCCTAAGAAAAGATCAAGATCTAAAGTTCACGGTTTCAGAGCAAGAATGAGTACTCCCGGCGGAAGAAAAGTTTTAGCAGCAAGACGTGCAAAAGGAAGAA
>JAFXCD010000059.1 GCA_017521605.1 Lachnospiraceae bacterium
CCAGCGGATTATCCCGCTCCAGCACCTTGTCCCTGCCGTTCTTCAGCTGGACGACCTTGCCGTCCTTTAAGTCAATAGAAGAGATAATCATGGAGTGCAGTATAGCATGAGGGAATTAAATGTAAAAGAGGGAGGGACGGGAAGCCCAGTCCAGCCTACGCTAGCTGAGCCTGCCGAAGCTTCGTCATGGGCTTTACCGCTGCTTCTCGATGGGGGAGATTTCCTCTTCACTCAAACCCGCACGCTGATTATCTTCCCCATTGCCACACGGATTCGTTCAGGTCCAACGCCCTTCACACGTTTCCCTGTGAGCATCGTTAGGTGCGAACAAATCCGCTTGTCTTATTCCATGGGTTTAATCATCTTTTCGATGAAAGATTGTGATTATAAGGTCAGAAACATATCACTATAAATATCTTTGATTATCCCCATAAAGAAATAATTTCATCTCCCAAATATTTTTCCCGCTCGATAATAGTCTGTTCATTCCATTGCTTATTTTGACGATATATTTTTTCTACTAGATCGTCTTTTGTCACAGATAAAGATGAATATTTTATTACACCTTTTTTTCTTCCCATTCCTTCCATTTTAGTTTTAAAATCTTTATTTCCTATGCTTGCATTTAATCGACCATTTAACAATGTCATATTTCCTAGAGAATAAATCTTTATATAACGATCTGCTTTTGACTTTTCATTATCGGGTAAAGTATTTCCATTTTCATCAACATAAACAACATCTTTCCAATTGTCTTCCCACTTTTGAGGCATAATATGTTCTAATTGATACACATATTGAAGAGTTTTTGTCTCATATTTCGGATCAAGCCGTCGTTTTAATTCAATCCAGAATAATAATACATTACCGAGCTTGTTAGAAACTCCTGTTGAAATACCAGATCTCAAAGCTACAAGGGTAAAATCTTTTAATCGTCTCTGAATTTCCCCCCCTTCTTTATCATTTATAAATGTGATGCAATCCTTGTTAAAATTTTTTGTGGATTTATCAGTGCAACTGTTCATACCAATAGGTTATGGGAAAATCGCTTCCATAACGCATTCTTGATTTAAATCCTGCAACTTCAATTTGTTCTTGAACACCCTGTGGCACAAAGGAAGTGTCACAAAACGTATTAGAATAGGTCTGCAACATGTACAGAGTGTCTTCTACAGGCTTACAATGTGCAAGTTGAATCATTACATTTTGATACTTTGCAATAAATTCCTCAAAGAATCTTGGATTTTCAAAATCATCATAACCGCAATGAATTAAAATTGGTAAATTGTGACGGTTGGCATAAGAAAAGACTTCATCTACTAGCTCATAGGTCTTTTTATGGGATAAATCCCAGTGATTACCTCGTGGATGAAGTTTAAATCCTTGGTACGGAACTTCTTCCATTGCCTTGGCAACGGAAAGGTTCACTTCCTTTGAAAAATGAAACTCTGGAACTACCCAGTACAGGGGAACCGTTTTTAGACCAATACTTTTTCCATAGGACAAGGCTTCTCTCATTTCATTTTTGACAAAATTATAAAGCTCCAAAGCTGTTGGTAAATCAGAAGTATCCAAAGTTTTTTGTATGACATCAAAGCTTTCCCTGCAATAACGACAGGATGATGTAGAAGAAAACCAAGCTTCTTCTACACCATTGGCTTTTAGTTCATCAAAAACCCAATGGGCAGGAAAATACATTTCTGCCCATTGTCCAATATGAACGTGATAATCAACCATTACAAGAGTCCTTCCAGTGACATTTACCTTGTTGCTGCAATGCTGCATCACGGCGATTTATAAAATCCTTTTTCAAACGGATAAAATTACAAAAGGATGTATCTACCTTGCGAAATAGACCCCTATGAGCAGTTAAATGTGGTACACAACAAAAATCACAATACTCCTTTACAGAGCAGTTTTTACATTCAGATATGTCATCAACATAAATGGAACGAGCTTGCAGAAGCAATGGATGATTGTTGTAAATATCTTCTAGACTGTCTGTTTCTATGTTTCCAAGCTTTTCATAAAAACCAATCATAGGATAGATAGTACCATCACCAGATACCAGCAAGGAATCTGCCATCCCAGAATAAAAGAGCGTTTTAGAAAAATCTATGTTACTACACTTGTTTCCCCAGATGTAAGATAATTCTCCCTCATTCTCTAGAGAAAGCTGAAAGAAATCTTCCAAATCCTCATTGGAAAGGCGATTTACCAAATTCGCTCCCTTATAGTCTGATGAGCCAAAGATAAAGATACTTGCACAGCTATTAATCTTATTGGCATCACACCATCTCATTACCTGGGTAACAGCAACCTTATTCTCCTTCATTCCAGGACAGCTTACAAAGATTGGCACACTCCTTTCGTGAAGCAGGGAAATGGCTTTCTTTGTTCTGGCACAGGAACCAGGCAATTGAGTAATAGAGTCATGAATTGCTTCATCTATGGCATACAGGGAAAACTGAACCTCCTTAAGGTTAGTTACTGTAGCCAAAAAATCTGCGCCTGACTCCTCCAAAAGGCTACCGTTGGTGAATAAACTTATTCTCAAGCCCAGCTGATCTGCACTGCAAACAATGTCTCGCCACTGAGGATTCAGCAGGGCCTCACCTCCAGTAATAGTCACTTCTGATGCACCAAGTTTTTTTGCCTGCTCCATAACGCTGGAGGCTTGAGCTGCAGACAAAAAACCTTTTTGGGAATTTATACTGTGGCGATAGCAGTGAATACAGTGCTCATTGCAGGGATTGGAAATCTCCAAATCAATTCTTTGCATTTTCCACAGCCTTATAGTTGGCCTTTCGCCAATCCAGTACAATTTGCTTATTCTTGGCGGCTACAGCACAAAAGTGCCGGTTAATCTTGAGGGGGTCTCCGTCAGGATTCTCGTTGGCGTTCCGCACCATACAGGGGGAACAGAAGGCTGCCCTGTCACAGTTACAGCACTCACCACCTCCCATGTCCTTCATTTTCAAGCCACGGAGCCATTTGATTTTCTCTGAATTATCCCAAATGTCCTGCAACGTCTGCTGGTTCAAGTTTCCTAACACCATTTCCTGCCAGCCAGCACAGGGGTATACATTGCCATTGGATACCATACAGGCACTAGAAACACCTACACCACAGAGGCGACGCTCAGGATTAAACTGGACTTCACGGCAACGTTGCTCAAAGTCTGGCATAAGAACGGATTTTTGGTAGTCCTCATCTCCTTCCAGAATGGAGGAAATTACCTCTCCTGCCTCCTGAACAGAAAGACGGTTTGCCAAATTGGAGGTATCGTGATTAAACTCTGCCATCATGATATAGTCGGTGTGTGCCCGAACCTTGAGGCTATGAGCCCAGTCCAGTACCTCTTTAAAATCATCCTTGTTGGCCTTCATGGTGGGACAGGAAATGTGGAGAGGAATGTCATTTTCCACCAGTTTAAGGATGGCTGCCTTTGTTTTTTCAAAGCTCCCTTTTACGGCAGTAATGGTATCGTGGTGCTCTGGGTTCATGGAATACAAGGATACCTGAACGCTAGAAACATTGCCAGCCTTCATTTCCTCCACAATTTCGTCAGTAAGGAGGGTAAGGTTAGACAGGATGTTTACATAAAAATCATATTTTTTTGCAGCCCTAAGAAATTCCACAAAATGGGGGTGCATCATGGGCTCACCACCGCTTAGGGTAATGGAAAGTACATTCATCTTGCTAAGCTGATCAAGCACACTATAGAACATTTCTGGAGTAATGTCGTGAAGCTTGCACTCATGGGGAATGTAGCAATGGATACACCGCTCGTTACAACGGCTAGTAAGCTCTATCTGAAAGGAAGTAAGCTGAGGCTTATCCTTAAAATGCTCCTCTAAGAATTCCTGGGTATCCTTGTCTGCTCGCTTTATACCGGGGGTAAAGTCTTCTTTGATGGTTTTTGGTTCAAAAACACTGTAGGTAAAACCAGTGTCTTGAGCATCCAATTCCTGGGGTGTTTCTCCCCGCAGCAAAAAACCGTCTTCCACAAGAATATCATAGAATTCTTGGGCATCGCCAGTGATGATATCTCTGTCTACTCCCACAAATTGGGGTAAAATCTTGTCCACCAGTTGCTCCAAGCTCTGGGGCTGACGGTTAATGGCACATAAAAATACCGTACCACTTTCGTTTACGGTACGGTCGTTAAATAATCCAGTAGAAGTAATGTATCCTACTCCACTGTAATTTCTGATATAGGTATCCTTTTTCTGACGGTATAGCATATTGATTCTCCTAACAATCGAAAGTTTTCTTATAATAGGTAATATATGAGGGGGAAAAATCTAAATCCATATCCTTTTCCCGCAATTTCTTTCTAAATTCTTTAAGGATGGCATCATGAGTTACAAAGGTAGTGTCACCCTTCTCTGTCCTGCAGGCAATCAAAGTAGCAATATACTCTTCCTCCAGATGGTGGAAAGCATCTAAATTGTTAATCAACTCCCTAACAAGCCTCTTTTGCCTTGCTATTTTCGCATTCGCTTTAATCTGTAAACTCTGCGATATTATGGCAACAATACTCGTAATCAACACACCAGAAATCGTGAACAATCCAGTAATGATGGCTTCACTCATTTCCTTGCTCCTAAAATAAAAATCACACCCACCTTATTTTACATGGCGGGGTGTACCTACCATCTAGCTGAAATAATCAACTACTCTGTGCGCTCACAGTTCAAGCAGCTCTGACTATACATTCTATCCTGTGCAGGACATCCAGCAGCATAGCTACCAGAAACACTATTCTGTGCAACAACAACGGGCTTTGTATATGCCATAATTTTACCTCCTTTCGACTAAGTTTCCTTAGCCGTAGTTTAACCTTCTTTTATGGTCAATTTTTATTGTACTAAAATATTTTTATACTGTCAAATATTTTTTTTATAATAGTACAATATTATTTGACAAAGGCGGAACTATGTTAAGCGAAAAAATACGAAATTTGAGATTTAATAGGGGATTCAGTCAGGTTGACTTGGCAAAGATATTGGGAGTGACAAAACAAAGTGTTTCCAACTGGGAAAACGAGAACATCATGCCTTCTATAGATATGCTCATAAAACTTGCCCAGCTTTTTTCTGTTTCCACCGACTATCTTTTGGGGCTGTCGGAAAAGCACAACCTAAACACCGAAGGACTTACCGAGCTACAAATTGCCCACATCCAAGCCGTAATAAACGATATTTTACAAATGAATTACCGATTGGCCACATTTGATTCCTCAACAAATATATGGGGGGGGGGGGTATAATTTACCACCAAATCTTGAAGTTAGGGCTTAGGTTGCACCCACAAATAGACCTTTTTCCTCATTTTTTGTATCCTGTTTTTGTTTTCTATTGTTTTATTGATAATTATTTCCACACAAAATCCATAGTAGGAGGAAGGTTTTGCAGAGAAAAAGATTGTATCACGGTTTGTTAATTATAGCCTTTGTCCTTTTTTGTACTATTCCAGTGCTGGCAGATCAAATGGGCTCTGCTACCTTTGGATTTTCCCTTGACCTACCAGAAGGCTTTGTGGTAACAGAAAATAGTGGAGATGGATGAGGCTACCAGTTTAAACATCAATTTTGTTCTGCACAAATCATTATCAGAATATACGAAACAAAACGCTACCAGTCTGCACGACTTGCTTTGGAAGATACCTTGAACAAGCTTTCTGCCTCCAGCACCGACATTGACGCTGTGGAATGGAGACAAACTGACTGTTCCTTGGCCCAGTTTCAAATCCAACTGGGAAATCAAACCTATGGAGGAAGAGGTGTGGAGTTGCCAGAACAAAAGGGCTGGTTTACCATGTTGTCCTATGCCCCCACCAGCGATGGCCGAGGAAATAATCCTTCCTTTGACCTAGATCAGCTCATTGTTTCTGTAATCGATTCTTTGAGCATTGACCGAGGCAGCCAGTTTGGTGTGGGACCTATTACAGCCTACATCCTGGAATGCAGACTGAAATCTTTTCCTAGAATTAAAACTCGAATTTAGGGCTATTATTTTGTTATCTTGATTAAACCAGTTTTCCAGCATCAGGCTGGTCTTGCTGATTCAGTCCATCCCCTCTTACCATTCTCTAGCCTTGGGAGGCAAAAATGGATATACTGAATGGGGAGGCGTATCATGCCATACAAGACTAAAGGACTTGAAGCTTACAATCAAGCGAGGTCTCGACATCCCGCTGCTTCAACAAGGATCATCCCCTGTCGGGAAGATATTCTGGATGCAGGGAGTGTCATATTCAACCAGACTGGCTGCTGATTTATGAAATTGAAAATGGAGAACTCATTCTCTATCTTACAAGAACAAGCCCCCACTCTGAATTATTCTGACAGGAAACAAGCTATGCACATCGTTCCCGTTTGCACCATTCCCGCTGAAGCCTCTCCCCAAGCCCTTCCTTTGGGAGCGGCATCCATTGTGGCAGCCATCAATTGCAGCTTCCAAAGCCAGCCTGCCAAACAGGAAGTGTCCGCCCGCCTGGTGTCCTTCCCCCCTACGGAAAACCGGCCGGAAGCCATTGCCCGCCAGCTACTGGAGCTGGAGCCAGCTGCCATCTGCTTTTCCCTCTTTGTGTGGAACAGAACCATTCTCGCCCAGGTAGCGGCCATCATCCAGCGTGAGGCACCCGAAATTCCCCTGATTGCCGGCGGCCCGGAAGTGACTGCGGGGGCGGCAGATGGAGATTCCTTCGATTATCTGGTGTGCGGCGAGGGGGACGAGTCGGTGCCAGAGCTGTTGCGCCAGCTGCTGTCCAGCGACGGTGCAAAGAAGGCTGGGCTACCACGGAAGATTTTTTCACCCAGGGCCAATCAGGAGCACCTGCCCTCGCCCTACCTGAGCGGCGTGCTAAATCCCGCTGATTATCAGGACGGAGCCCTGTGGGAGCTAGCACGGGGCTGTCCCTTCAAGTGTGCCTACTGCTACGAGTCCAAGGGCGAGAAGACGGTGGCCTACTTCCCCATGGAGCGGATTCGGCAGGAGCTGGAATTCTTCGCCCGGAGAAAGGTTGCCCAGGTCTTTGTGCTGGATCCCACCTACAATGCCCAAAAGCAGCGGGCAGTGGAAATCCTCAAGCTGATTCGGCAAAAGGCACCCAACATTTTCTTCCATTTTGAATGCCGGGCGGAGCTTTTGGATTCGGAGCTGGTGCGCTCATTTTCCAAGATTCCCTGCTCCCTGCAAATCGGCCTGCAAAGCGCCCATCCAGAGGTATTGAAAAAGGTAGCCCGTAGCATCAACCGCAAGGAATTCGCCAAGAAAATAGCCCTGCTGAACGAGGCGGGAATCACCTTCGGCTTCGACCTCATCTACGGGCTGCCCGGCGACAACCTTGCGGGCTTCAAGGAAAGCATCGACTATGCCATCTCCCTGTATCCCAACAG
>JAFXCD010000060.1 GCA_017521605.1 Lachnospiraceae bacterium
ACACTGTTAAGTTTAGCATATTATTACTATTTGTCAAGCCTAATTTCTATCATAACTATCTTCACATATCTCATCGTAAAATTCAAATTCATGCGTGCTTTCAGACTCTCCAGAAGCCTGAAAGTGAACAAAATCGCTGCGCGATGGCCTGCCAAGGCTGTGGTGCAGCGTTTTACTTTTCTCAAAAGCAGTAGACATTTGCCTACATAAGAAGTATTGTTAAATCACCACAAAATAACAATCAACAAAGGTCAAACGCTACTGCCTATGAAAATAATACCACTATTAGACTGCTTTCACAAGCGGTTTTATTTCGCAAATGCACCTCCATGATAGGTAGTTACTACTGTTGTTACTACTTTTATTTCATGGAGGTTATTTTATGTACGAATCATATATCAACAAAATCGAGGATGTCGGTAAACTGAGGAATTTAAAACCCGGCACTATCAGAAACTATCAAAACAACATCAGACAATACCTGGACTTCATCCAAAAAGCTCCCGAAACTCTTACCTGTGAAGATGCCAGAACTTTCCTTTTGTATCTCAAAAACAAAGGCGACAAAGCTTCTACACTTAACAACAAGAACGGCTCCTTGGTGTTTTTCTACAAACGTGTTTTGGGTAAACTCTGGGATGATAACCTTGTTCCCAGAGCTATCAATGATTACGCTGTTCCCAAAGTTCTTTCCCGCACCGAAATAGACCGGCTTTTGGATGCCACTCCTAATCTAAAAAATATAAAGCAATCTTTGCTGTTATGTATTCATCCGGTCTTCGGATATCAGAAGTGCTTCATTTACATTATGACGACATTTCCAGAACGAACATGCAGATTTATATACATGAAACCAAAACCCACACCTCCCGGTATGCTCTTTTATCCAAACGAGCTCTGGATATTCTTACGGAATACTGGTTTAAGTGTGGTCGACCCAAAGGAATACTGTTTCCCAATCAGTGGACCGGGAATTATCTCACTTCATCTGCAACTCGTTTAGAATTGAACAAGTCTGTCAAAAAAGCCGGCTTACCCAAAGAAATACATTCCCACTGTCTGCGTCACAGCTTTGCCACACATCTTTTAGAAGATGGTGTTGATATAAGATATATCCAAACGCTATTGGGTCATCGTTCTCCCAAATCTACTGAGATATATCTTCATATCAGCAACAAAGCATTGCTTGGCGTTCAGAGTCCCTTTGACAAGGAAGCCGGTATATCGAATGAATAAGCCAAATATACAGGATATTTTTCTACGGTTTTACCCTCGATATCTTGATAAATACACACCTTCTCCCAAGCAATCCAAGGTCGCCAACTGCATCATTAACTGCAAGACCGGTGCTTATGGTGCCAACGTAAGTAAGTGTGATGACTGTGGCCATCTGCAAATCCACTATAACTCCTGCCGGAACAGATGCTGTCCCATGTGTCAGGCTCTGCCTAAGGAAAAGTGGATGGATAAAAGGCGGGAAGATGTTCTGGATGCTCCTTACTTCCATGTAGTATTCACGGTTCCACAGGAGTTGAATCCTTTAATCTACAGTAACCAGCAGCTCCTCTATGATGCCATGTATCACTGCATTTCGGAAACTATCAATGAACTGACAGCAGATACAAAACATCTTGGAGCAAAGGTCGGATACATCTGTGTATTACATACCTGGGGTTCTGAAATGAACTATCATCCCCATATCCATGTCATTCTCCTTGGTGGAGGTCTGACCGCCAAAAATCAATGGCGCGACAAGGGGGAAGAATTCTTTCTTCCGGTAAAGGTAATGTCAAAGCTGTTCCGTGGCAAGTACATGGCTGAACTCAAAAACCTATACGAAGAGAAAATGCTTCAGTTTCATGGAAGCAGTGAAAAGTACCGCAACCGTTATGCCTTCAAGGAATTACTGAATATTTGTTATGAAAAAGACTGGATTCCTCACTGTAAGAAAACCTTTAACGGTGCACAGTCCGTTATTAACTACCTTGGGAAATACACCCACAGAATTGCTATTAGCAATCATCGTATCATCCATATGGACGAGGATACTGTCACCTACTATGTGAAGGACTACCGCGAAGAAGGCAGGTGGAAGGAACATACCATTTCCGGAATTGAATTCATTCGCCGTTTTCTTATGCATGTACCTCCCAAACGCTTTGTCAGAATTAGACACTATGGCTTACTGTGTACCAGAACCAAGACCAGACAGCTGACATTATGTAGGAATCTCCTTGGCTGCAAACAGTATCTTTCAAGGCTTAAAAGTATGGAAACACCACAGATGCTTGAAACTCTCTATGGAATAAAAGTCACTGTTTGTAAGTGTTGTGGCGGTCACCTTGGAAAGCCTAGGCAGCGGATACCCCTGCGGTGTTAAAGGCGGGTACCCATATCTTTTTTATAACCTCAGAAATGAGGTCTATTTGTCGTGCTTGGATTTTGAAATGAGACTCTCAGCTGTAATGACATAACCTTTACTTTTCGGTAAAGTGCAAAGATTGAAAGTCCATACATGTCGGCTCCGGTGACGCGACTTTGTTCACTTTGGCAAAATCAAACGCGGTGCAAACGAAAGGGCAGTTTTTTCATTGTTTAAGACTGCTTTTTCGTTTACACCGCTATTGATTGTAGCCTAAAGAAGTTTCGCATTTTTTCTAATAACGACTTTATGATTACTCACTACATATTTCGTGCATTTTTTCTCGTCATCCGTCTTTCTTTTATCTTTGTAAGAATACCAGATAAATACATAGCAATAACAATCAGAATTCCAAAGTTTAACCCTAATCCACAACCCGCAATATTTTCATATATGCTGTTAGGTGTATCTAATCCCAATGCCTCAATCGTTACAAATGCTATCATTCCTATAAATGCAATAATTGTTAAGAAAAATAGTCTTTTTCTTATAGTCTTGTTTATTGTTTCTGTGTAATCTGATAATTTTAATGCTGTTTCTTTTACTTCTTCATTCATTTTCTCGCTTTTCCTTTCTCCATCGATAATTTCAGAAATACTTACATCATAAAACTCTGCAATTTCTACTAAAAGGCTAATATCTGGCATATTTGTACCTGTTTCCCAACGGGATACGGTTCTTCCAGACACGCCTAATTGTTCTGCAAATTGTTCTTGGGTAAGATTTTGTTCTTTACGAAGTTCTTTTAGAAAATTTCCAACTTTTTGCTGTTCCATTTGCTTCCTCCTTTCATCGATAGATTAGCTCATTTCATCCGTAAACAACACGACATAAAGCGAGAAATGCCGTATTTATAAGGATTAGACATATCTGTCTGGCTTATTTCCATTAAGAAAATTCAAGTTTGTCTTTTCCCATTATACCACAATTCCCCTTCACGGTAAACATCCTCTGCGCCAATCGTACGTTCGTACGTTCGAGTTACCCAAGCTCAATGTGCCCCGGGTTTCCATCTTTACGACGCATATAGTTATTTGGAGACGTAAAAAAGTGGTAGAACCGCTCAGCTCTACCACTGTATCTATTCTTTCCTATTAAGTTCTTAAAGCAAATGAAACCTGAAATTTGTACCTCTATTTGCTATATCCTATTTCTTCCATAACCCATGTAAATTGCAGTACTCATAGGCTGCCACAAATTCTTCTCCATCCACAAGTTTAAACTCTGCTCTTGGTTTATCTGTATATTCTAATTTAACTTTCTGACTACCTCTTGTTGTTTCAATAGCAATCC